>NZ_JBITEZ010000026.1:1305-128609 GCF_044455665.1 Nonomuraea sp. NPDC051191
CCGTCGTGAGGGCGATGACCGTGGTCCTCGCAGGGAGGGCTTCGACCGGGGGCCGCGTCGTGAGGGTGACGAGCGTCGTCCCTTCCAGGACCGTGGGCCTCGTCGCGAGGGCGGCGGTTACGGTGACCGTGGTCCGCGCCGCGAAGGCTTTGACCGTGGTCCGCGCCGTGAGGGCTTCGAGCAGGGCCCGCGCCGCGAGGGCTTTGACCGTGGCCCGCGTCGTGAGGGCGATGACCGTGGTCCTCGCAGGGAGGGCTTCGACCGGGGGCCGCGTCGTGAGGGTGACGAGCGTCGTCCCTTCCAGGACCGTGGTCCTCGGCGTGAGGGTGGCGGTTACGGTGACCGTGGTCCGCGCCGCGAAGGTTTCGACCGTGGCCCGCGTCGTGAGGGCTTCGAGCAGGGGCCGCGTCGCGAGGGCTTTGACCGTGGCCCGCGTCGCGACGACTCCTACGGGCCTCGTCGCGAGGGCGGCTACCGCGAGTCGCGCCCGTTCTCGCGGGACGACCGCGGGGAGCGTCCGGGCGGTGGCACTCGTGCCAGGTACGGCAGGGAGGAGCGCGACTCCGACGCCCCGCAGCGCGAGAGGCTGCCCGAGGTGGCGCCCGACATCACCGCGGAGGAGCTGGACAAGGAAGTACGCGAGGAGCTGCGTTCCCTGCCCGGCGACCTCTCCGACCTGGTCGGCAGGCACCTAGTGGCCGCTGAGCGCGCCCTGGAGGAGGACGATCCCGACAAGGCGCATGAACACACCAAGGTGGCGCGCCGGTTCGCGGCTCGCATCGGTGTCGTACGTGAGGCTGCGGGCATCGTCGCCTACCGGGCCGGACACTTCTCCGAGGCGCTCAGCGACCTGCGTGCGGCCAGGAGGATGACGGGGTCGGATGCGTACCTGCCGGTCATGGCCGACTGCGAGCGCGGTCTGGGCCGTCCGGAGCGGGCCATCGATCTCGTACGTTCGCCGGAGGCGGAGCGCCTCGACCGGGCCGGACGCATCGAGCTGACCATCGTCGAGTCCGGCGCCAGGCGTGACCTGGGCCAGCAGGACGCGGCCGTGATCACCCTCCAGCGTCTGCCCGAGCTGCGCGACCCGCAGCCCAAGCCGTGGTCGGCGCGCCTCGCGTTCGCCTACGCCGACGCCCTGGCCGACGCCGGGCACCAGGAGGCGGCCACCGACTGGTTCGCGCGGGCGATGGCCTTCGACGAGGACGGCGAGACGGACGCGGCCGAGCGGTACGCCGAGCTGACCGGAGCCGTCATCGAGGACGTCGAGGAGGACTTCGAGGAAGACCTCGACTCCGAGGACGACTCCGAGGACGACTTCGACGACGCCGGTGTCGCCGACGAGGGCAAGCTGGCCGAGGAGGAGGAAGAGGACACCGAGGCCCTGGCCGAGGCGGACGACCTCCTGGAGCCGGAGGCCACCGAGACCCCTGAGGCGCCTGAGCCGGAGGTCGCTGTGAGTCCCGAGGCGGCAGAGCCCGAGGTCGGCAAGCCGACGGACACCGCTGAGGAGGCCAAGCCGGCTGAGGAGAAGCCGGCTGAGGAGAAGCCGGCTGAGGAGAAGCCGGCCGAGGCCGAGACGCCGGGGATCACGCCCGCGTTCATCGAGCCGGACTTCGGTGACGTGCTGGAGGTCGAGACGGGCGAATCCGCTCAGGACCGGCCGAAGAAGAACGACGAGTAAGTGTTGCTGCTCCGCCGTGCCCTGATCGTCTGGGGTACGGCGGAGCTTTTGTCTCAGGCGAGGTGTGGGCTCGTCATCGTTCGACGCGGTTGAGCCAGTGGAGGATGCCCGCGACGTTCGACGGGGCGCCGCTCAGCAGTTCGAACTGCTCGGCTGTCACGTCGTCCGACTGCAGGGCGGTGTAGCGCTCCTTGGTGCGGTCGCGGACCATGGCGACCGCGTGATCGAGATCCAGGCCCTCCGAATGCGCCTGGCGGGTGAGATCCACCCAGACGCGGAGCTCTTCGGCGGATCGCTCAAGCGTCTCCTGGACGGCGCCGACCGGGCCGTAGTGGCTGAACAACAACCGTTGCGGACCGAGCGCCTGGAACAGGGCGATCGAGTCGAGGGCCGTCTGAAGGTCGAAGTCCGGTGGCGGCGTGGCGGGGCGCAGGTCGCCGGTCTGGGGCAGGTACACGCCCGCGGCGTCCCCGACGTACAGGTCGCCGGTGGCGGAGTCGATCAGGCCGACGTGGTGTTTGGCGTGGCCGGGGGAGTAGTGGCTGCTCAGCGTGCGGCCGTTGCCCAGGTCGATGGCGCCGGTGTCGCCCAGGGCGACGATACGTTCGGCTTCGGTGGGGGACAGTTCGCCGAAGAGGGTGTCGAGCTGGTCGCCCCAGACCATCCGGGCACTGGCCATCAGACGCGACGGATCGGCCAGATGGCGCGCGCCCTTCTCATGCACCACCACCTGGGCGGACGGGAAGAACTTCGCGATGTCCCCCACGCCGCCCGCGTGATCCAGGTGGATGTGGGTCACGACCACCGTGGCCAGGTCGTCCGGGCCGACGCCGAGCGAGGCGAGCGCGTCGCGCACCACGGGGGACGAGGTCGAGGTGCCCGTCTCCACCAGGCACGGCCGGTCCCCCAGGATCAGATAGCCGGCGGTGATGCCCGAGTATCCGGCCATCTTGGTGTCGATCTCATAGACGTCGCCGCCTAGTGCGGTGATGTTGTCCACAGGAACTCCCGCGCGTACATCCGTTATCCCCAGAACGACGTTCGTATCGATCCGGGCTTCCCTTCATCGTAGAGAGTGATCTCCGCCGGAACACAAACGGGAGGACGTCAATGGATCGGAACGAGGTCGTGCTCGCGGGGCGGTTGTCCGCGGCGGTCGAGGAATACGCGATGCCGAGCGGCGACATGGCCACGAAGTGGCGGGTCATCGTACGCCGCCGGCGCAGGCACAGGCGCGGCCCGGCGCTCACGGACAGCATCCCTTGTGTCACGTTCGATCCCGAGGTGGCGGAGACCGTGCGGGGCCTCAAACCGAGGGACTTCGTCGAGGTGACGGGCGCCTTCCGCTGCCGGGTCTTCGGTCCGTCCGCCGCCAAGGTCTGGCGGTACGAGGTGGAGGTGAGCGCCGCCAGGCCGGTCGAGGAGCCGGTTCCTGAGCCGTCCGAGGAGATGGCTCCGAGCCGGGGGCCTCGGAAGGTGGCTCAGCTGGCCGGGGCGGGTGGCCAGATCTGATGCCCGGTCCGGGGCCGGGTTCCGTCGCGGGCGTGGAGGGTCGACGGCACGGGGTGAGGCGAGCAGGTGAGGGCGTGCGGGGTCAGTCGATGGCGAACGTGCGTAGCACCAGGCCGGTGCGTGGTTTCGGGCCGAAGGAGGTGGACTTGCGGGGGACTCGTTCGCCGCCCGCGGCCACCGCCAGCACGTCGTGAACCATGAGCGGTTTGAGGATGACGGCTGTGCCGCCCGTCTGGATCGCGAGCCGCAGCGCCGCCTCGGTGTCGTGGTGGACGATGCGAACGGCCTGGTCGTCGTCCTCCATGCCCCACACCTTGGGCAGGATGAACTCGGTGAGGATGGAGGTGTTGAGCGAGTTCCAGCGCTCCGAGTGCTGGTCGTGCATCGCCAGGTTGAGCTGCACCGGGTCGGGGTCGGTGAGCAGGTGGGTGCCGCTTTCTCCGGCGAGCAGGAAGGCGGGCTCGGGAGCGTTCTCCAATGCCTCCAGGCCCTGCCGCAGGTCGTCGTGGTCGTGCACCTGCCAGGCGCCCCTCGCCCTGGCGGCGGCCTCGGTCAAGGGCAGGCCGGGGATGACCCGGTGGATGGCCTTGAGATCGGGTGGGTAGGCGGTGGAGTCGACGATCAGGGCCAGCCCGAAGTCCCAGGGGCCCAGCGCCCGCCAGGGCTCGGCCGGGGCGGAGGCCGGGGCGTCCGAGGGATGGGCGAGGTGGTCGGTCAACTCGTGACGGATCGAGGTGACCGGGCTGGGAGTGGGGCTTGCCGGGTGGTCCGTCGCGGTGGGAATGCTTGGGGGAGCGCTGAGGGAGATGTCCCGCGAGCTCTGGGGAAGCGCGTCCTGGGGGGTGTGCGGAAGGGTTCCTTGTGGCACGGCGTTGGGCGTGGCCTGGTGAGTTCCGTCCCGCAGGGCTTGGCGGGCGGCGTGTTCCTGGCGCTGCAGGACGCGGTACGTCGCGTACCGGTGGTGGCCGTCGGCGATCAGGGCCTGACGGTTGCGCAGGTCGGCGTTGATCGCGGCGATCTCGTCCTGGTCGGTGATCGCCCACAGCCGGTGGGTGAGGCCGTCCTCGGTTCCGGCCGTGACGAGGGGCGGTCGCTTGGTGGCCACCTCGTCCACCAGACGGGTGGCCCTGCCGTGGTCGCCGTTGTAGAGCAGGAAGATGGGTTCGAGGTTGGCCTCGGTGGTGCTCATGAGGGCCAGGCGGTCGGCGATCGGTCCGGGCATGACGTCTTCATGGGGGAGGATGACGCGCTCGGCCGGGTCGATGAGGCCGACGTCGCCGATCAGGCCGCGCTGGAGGATGTGCGGGCCGCTCTGCTCGTACACGTACAGGGCGGGGGTGTCGTCGGCCACCAGGACGCCGGCGTCCAGCCAGGCCCTCAGGGTGTCCCTGGCCTCGGCGTAACGGGCTTCGAGCGGCACCTCGGTCCGGTGGTGAAGCCTGGACGGGGGGCCGGCCGGGCCGCGAGGAGGGCTGCCTTCGGCGGAGGGTGTCGCTTCGGGGTTGCAGGGAAGGATGAGGCGGACGACGTTGTTCGGGTGAGAGGCAAGGAGAGCTTCGACGTCCGCGTCGCTGATCAGGTCGTACGGTGGGGAGGTCACCTTGGCGGGATCTTCGACATCGAAACGTACGCCTCGGAAGGGCCGTAGCACCAGTCCGTCCGGCACCGGCAGTTCAGGAGTCCCCATACCGGGCATGCTCCCATAAAAGCTTGCGCCTACCAGGAGTTGCCCCAATCGTTTGCTGTCGCGCCCCTATCGCGGCGGAGCGGGAGCGAGGTTCGTCGTCCGGCGATGAAGGAGTCCTCACGCATGGTTCAGGGCGGAAATGGTCACGATGAGTCCTTGGGCGGCGTTCCTGGGGGCGGTGTCTACGACTGGTATCAGCGTGGTGTGAAGTTGCTGAAGGAGGGGAGTCCCGCGGCTGCCGCGGCATTGCTGGAGCGGGCGGCTGCGGCTGAGCCACAGTCGCGGAGCATCCTTGAGGCATTGGCTCGGGCGCAGTTCAACTCCCGCCAGTATGCGGAGGCCGCGGCCAGCTTCCGGCAGATCGTGGATGCGAATCCGGCTGAGGATTATGCGTATTTCGGGCTGGGGTTGTCGTTGTGGCGTACGGGGGACCTGGAAGGGGCTCAGGAGCCGCTCGCCATCGCGGTGGCCATGCGGCCGGACGAGCGGCATTACGTATCGGCTTTGAAGAGTGTGCGCGCGACGTTGAGGGCTCGCCGGGAGATGTAGGGGTGTAGGGCGCGGACAGGGGCCCGCCGTCGTGCAGTGTCATTGCTCGGGTGGATCTTTTCGGGCCCGATCGGTGCCACCTCAGATGTGCGCTGTCAGGCGGGGAACGTTGCTGGGCGGGCGGTGCCTGCCGCACCTCGGGCCTGACGAGGGCTCTGTGCGGTCGAATGTGCCGCCCCCACGTCTGCGTGGACTCCGGCCGCCGACGGCGACTGATGTTCCTGGCTACTGCGACGATGCTGTCCGGCGCCTCAGGAAGGACTGTCCGGGCCGTCATGCGTCGCCTGTGACGTGACTCTCCACATGGCCGACTGCTCAAAGGGGCCAGCTCAGCCCTGGCGGGTGGTGTTGGCGAGGATTGCGGTGCGGAGGTAGGTGGCGAGGCCGGGGGAGGTGCGGTCGAAGGTGGCCGTGAAGCGGGGGTTGGAGGCGTACAGGTCGGCGAGGCCGCGGTGGTGGTCGTACGTGCAGTCGTAGAACCAGCGGGAGATGTGGGCGCGGTGTTCTTCGGCCAGGTCCATCGCAAGGTCGCTGTCGGCGGGGATGTCGGCGTTCATCGCATCGGCGAGGCGGGCCGAGAGGGCGGATGCCTCGGCTTTGTACCGCTGCCATTCCTCCTTCGTGTAGGACGAGGTGCGGCGCGCGGATTCGGCCCAGGCACGCGTGTCGCCCCAGCGTTCCTCGGCCTCCGCCGAGTGTTCGTCGTGGGCGAAGTCACCGAAGAGTTCGGTGCGTTCGTCGGTCGTCAGGTTGAGCGTGCGGGGCATGGTCGTCCTTCCAGAACGGGTTTCCCGTCAGGGCTTCCTGTGGCGGGGTACGAAGGCGACGCTAAAGTCTCACGCGGCGTGAGAGTCAAACGGGAAGAGGCGCTGTGCTGATTGACGGCTATGACACCTTGCTGCTCGACCTCGACGGTGTGGTCTACCTGGGACCGCACGCCGTGCCCGGGGCAAGTGAGGCGCTGGAGGCGGCTCAGGGCAAGGGTGTGCGGCTCGCCTACGTGACCAACAACGCCTCCCGCACGCCGGCCGCCATCGCCGCCCACCTGCGGGAACTCGGCGTCCCGGCCACGGCGGCCGATGTCGTGACCTCGGCGCAGGCGGCCGCGCGAGTGGTCGCCGAGCGGGTGGCTCCGGGCGCCGCGGTGCTGGTCGTGGGCGGGTCGGGGCTGCGGGTGGCCGTACGTGACCACGGGCTCAGGCCGGTGTCCGTCGCGGCCGAGTCGCCTGCCGCGGTGGTTCAGGGGATCGCTCCGGGTCTGTCCTATGCCTTGCTGTCGGAGGGGGCGCTGGCCGTACGGCAGGGGGCGTTGTTCGTGGCCTCCAACGGTGACAGCACCATGCCGACCGGGCGGGGTGAACTGCCCGGGAACGGAGCCATGGTCCGGGTCATCGCCGCTGCCACCGGGGTCGAGCCGGTCTATGCCGGTAAGCCGGATCCGCCGTTGCACCGGGAGTCGATGATCCGTACGGGCGCCCGGCGGCCGCTGGTCGTGGGGGACCGGCTGGACACCGACATCGAAGGAGCCTCCAACGCGGGCGTGGAGAGCCTGCTGGTGCTCACCGGGGTGGCCGCCCCGCTCGACGTGCTGACCGCTGAGCCCCGGCACCGGCCCACCTACCTGGCCGAGGACCTCGGTGCGCTGGTCCAGCCCTATCCCGAGGTGCGGGAGGGGGCCTGCGGAGGATGGCAGGCTGAGTGGCGGGACGGGGTGCTGCGCCTCGAAGGAGACGGCAGCCGGATCGACGGGCTGCGCGCGGCCTGCGACGCGGCCTGGGCGGCGGCCGGGGAAGGCCGGGTCGGCGAGGACGCGGTCAAGGAGGTCCTGAAGCGCGTCGGGTGAGGGCCTCCCCAGACCTGGCCTTCCTTGTCGATCGGCGACCTTGCATCAAGTGACCGAATCGGTGGCGTACTCTCCCATGGCCCGCAGCACGCCGGACGCGAACACGTACGGCGTGCTGATCATGGAGGAGCGAGTGGGGAGCGATCGTCAGGGCGGGTCGCCGGGGGCGACGTGGCCGCCGGAGGGCGGCTCGCCGATCGGGGGCCGAGGGGTAGGGATGCTGTTCGCCTGTCGCCTAACAGTTAACGAATGCGTTGAACAACGGAACCGGTCAGATCAGCTTGCGCAGGCGTAGCAGGTCGCCGAAACTCGCGTCGATCTTCACCCGCCCCCCTAGCAGGGCGCGGGCCAGGTCCAGTTCGCCGTCGACCAGCGCGATCAGGTCGTCACTCGCAATGGTGATCTTCACATCGGCCGGTTTGCCCCCGGCCGGCGTTTCCTCGGTGAACGGGTCGAGCCCCCCGTGGTGCAGCCGCCCGTAGAAGATCACACCGAGGTCGGACACCCGGGCGCTGACCGTCCGCTCGACCACGTGTTTGGCACGATCCTCCGCGCCGATCTCGTCGAACTGGGCGACGAGCCTGGCCAGTGCCGCCCGGCACTCCTCGACGCTTGCCATGTTGAGCATCCTTTCTTTCCCTTTGCGGTCGGTAGCGTTCCACATCACTAGCACCCCCGTATGAGCTTCAACGCGTGACACGCCTGCCAAGGTCCCGGGCGCTCGCCCGAGGCGTTACGGTCGAGTCATGGGTGAGCTGCCGGAGGAAACCGGAGACGAGCGGGTCGATGCCATCGTGGCCGGTCTCGGTCGTGTGGGCGAGCTGCCGGTCAACGAGCACGTGGCGGTGTTCGAGGAGGCGTTCGCCGGGCTGGAGTCCACTCTCGCGGGTGCGGGCGACGAAGCGCTGGGCGAGCGGTGAGCCGGAGGATTCGCCTCGACAGCGAGCTGGTGCGCCGAGGTCTGGCCAGGTCGCGTGAGCAGGCCGCCCAGCTCATCGAGGCCGGGCGGGTCAGCGTGGGCGGGCAGCAGGCGAGCAAGCCCGCGACCCAGGTCGACACGGCCTCGGCCATCGTCGTCGCCGAGTCGGCCGACGGGCCCGACTACGTTTCGCGCGGAGCGCACAAACTTCTCGGGGCGCTGGAGGCGTTCAAGAGCCTGTCGGTGGAGGGGCGCAGGTGCCTCGACGCGGGGGCCTCCACGGGAGGCTTCACCGACGTGCTGTTGCGTCACGGCGCGGCTCACGTGCTCGCCGTCGATGTCGGCTACGGCCAGCTCGCCTGGTCGCTGCGCACCGACGAACGGGTGACCGTGATGGAACGGGTCAACGTTCGCGATCTGACCCCCGACATGGTCGGCGAGGCGCCCACGCTGGTCGTGGGCGACCTGTCGTTCATCTCGCTGCGGCTCGTGCTGCCCGCGCTGGCGCAGGTCGCCGCGCCGCGGGCCGACTTCGTCATGCTGGTCAAGCCGCAGTTCGAGGTGGGCAAGGAGCTCGTGGGGGCGGGCGGCGTGGTGCGCGACCCCGAGCTGCGGGCCCGGTCGGTGCGTGACGCCGCGGCCAAGGCGCGGGAGCTGGGGCTGAGCGTGCGGGGCGTGACCGCGAGCCCGCTGCCCGGTCCGTCCGGAAATGTCGAATATCTGCTCTGGCTAGGCAAAGGAGAGGGTGAGCCCCCCGTCGCCGAGCTCGATGCCGAGATCCAGCGTGCCGTCGCAGAAGGGCCGCAATGAACCGCACCGTGCTCGTCGCCGTCCACACCGGGCGGGGGGCCGCCGTCGAGAGCGCCCGCCTGGTCATCGACCGGCTGGTCCAGGCGGGCATCAACGTACGCGTCCTGGACACCGAGGCCGTCGACATCGGCTGCGGCGGGGTTGAGGTCGTCCCCAGTGACGATCCGGGCTCGGCCAAGGACGCCGAGGTCATGATCGTGCTCGGCGGCGACGGCTCGCTGCTGCGCTCGGCCGAGCTGGCCAAGCCCGCCGGCACGCCCCTGCTCGGCGTCAACCTCGGGCACGTCGGGTTCCTGGCCGAGGCGGAGGTGGCCGACCTGGCCTCGGCGGTCGACAGCGTGGTGGCCGGGCGCTACGACGTCGAGGAGCGCATGACGATCGACGTCCTGGCCAGGCAGAACGGCCGGGTGATCGCCGACACGTGGGCGCTCAACGAGGTCACCGTGGAGAAGCAGGAACGCATGCTGGAGGTGGTCGCCGAGATCGACGGGCGGCCGCTGTCCCGCTGGGGCTGCGACGGCGTGATCTGTGCCACTCCTACCGGTTCGACGGCGTACGCGTTCTCGGCCGGCGGGCCGGTGGTCTGGCCGGAGGTGGAGGCGCTGCTCCTGGTGCCCATCAGCGCCCACGCGCTGTTCGCCCGGCCGCTGGTGGTCTCGCCCCGATCGACGATGGCCGTGGAGATCCTGCCGGACACTCCCGGCGGCGTTCTGTGGTGCGACGGACGGCGGCGTTTCGAGCTGCCCTCGGGCTCGCGTGTGGAGGTTCGCAGGGGGGCCGAGCCGGTCCGCCTGGCCCGCCTGCACGGCGTGGAGAACACCGGCGCCCCCTTCACCGACAGGCTGGTCGCCAAGTTCGAACTACCGGTTCAGGGATGGCGCGGGAGAGTGCGACCCTGAATGAATGGAGGGGAGAACGCGTAGGATCCCATGGGCAACAGGTGTCCGGACACAACCAACCGGCCATCAGGCACGGCAGTGACGGGAGTGGGCAGTGCGACCAAGGGTCGAGGAGGTCCGCATCCAGGGGCTCGGCGTCATCGACGAGGCCGTACTTGAGCTCTCGCCGGGCTTCAACGTGGTCACCGGCGAGACCGGCGCGGGCAAGACGATGGTCGTCACGGGGCTCGGGCTGCTGTTCGGCGGCCGGGCCGACCCCTCGCGCATCCGTCCGGGGGCCGACAAGGCGACCGTGGAGGGCACGCTCGTCGTCGAGCCCGGCGGCCGGGTCGCCCAGCAGGTCGAAGACCTCGGTGGCGAGGTCGAGGACGGCGAGCTGATCATCTCGCGCGCCGTCTCGGCCGAGGGCCGCTCCAGGGCCTGGCTCGGCGGGCGCACGGTGCCCGTCGGCACGCTGACCTACCTGGCCGACGACCTGGTGGCCGTGCACGGGCAGATGGACCAGCAGCGGCTGTTGCAGGCCGCCAGGCAGCGCGCCGCGCTCGACCGTTACGCCGGGAACGAGCTGGTCAAGCCGTTGCGGGCGTACTCGCAGGCGTACAAGCGGCACAAGCAGGTGGGGGCGCTGCTCGACGAGCTGACCACCAAGGCCAGGGAGCGCGCCCAGGAGGCCGACCTGCTGCGGTTCGGCCTGGAGGAGATCGAGAAGGTCGACCCCAAGCCGGGCGAGGACGTCCACCTGCGCGAGGAGGAGGAGCGCCTCTCGCACGCCGACGCGCTGCGCAGCGCCGCGACCACGTCCCACACCGCGTTGCTCGGCGATCCGATGGAGGCCGCCGGCGGCGCCCGCGACGTGATCTCGCTGCTCGGGGAGGCCCGCGCGGCCGTCGAGGCCGTGCGCGACTTCGACCCCCAGCTCGCCGGCGTGGCCGACCGGCTCGCCGAGGCCGGATACCTGATCTCCGACGTCGCCACCGACCTGGCCGCCTACGCCGAGTCCATCGAGGCCGACCCGGCCCGCCTGGCCTCCGTCCAGGAGCGCAGGTCCGTGCTGGGCAGCCTGATCAGGAAGTACGCCGAGGACAGCGCCGGGGTGCTGGCCTGGGCCCAGCAGGCGGCCGCCCGCCTGGGCGAACTCGAAGGCGACGACGAGCGCATCGAGGAGCTCACCCGCGAGCACGAGGAGCTCACCACCAGGCTCACCACCCTGGCCGCCGAGCTCACCAAGGTGCGCGAGGCCGCCGCGGAGCGCTTCGGCCAGGCCGTGACCGACGAGCTGACCGCGCTGGCCATGCCGCACGCCCGGGTCGTGGTGCAGCTCACCCAGAGCGCCGAGTTCGGCCCGGAGGGCGTCGACGAGGTGGAGCTGCGGATGGCCGCGCATCCGGCCGCGCCGCCGCTGCCGCTCAACAAGGGCGCCTCCGGCGGCGAGCTGAGCCGCGTCATGCTCGCCATCGAGGTCGTGTTCGCCGGTGCCGACCCGGTGCCGACGTTCGTGTTCGACGAGGTCGACGCGGGGGTCGGTGGCAAGGCCGCGGTCGAGATCGGGCGTCGGCTGGCCCGGCTCGCCCGCACCGCGCAGGTGATAGTCGTCACTCACCTCCCGCAGGTGGCGGCCTTCGCCGACCAGCATCTGGTCGTCGAGAAGGCGAGCGACGGCAGTGTCGTGCGCAGCGGCGTCGTCACGCTCAACCACGAGGGGCGCGTACGCGAGCTGTCCCGCATGCTGGCCGGTCTGGAGGACTCCGAGCTGGGCCGGGCGCACGCGGAGGAGCTGCTGGGACTCGCAGCGGCCGACAGGTGATTCTGTGTGACATAGTGGACACGCCGCGTAGTGCTTGGCCTCCGCGCTGTTTCCCTCTGGCAGGATGGTCATGATGAAGGTTCCGGGGAGCAAGATGCCGGGCCTCCGTGGCAGGAAGGTCGGTGACCTTCCCGGTGTGACGGCAGTGGCGAGAATCGACCGGCGAACCAAGAGGCTCACCAAACGCCTCCAGCCCGGGGAAATAGCGATTATCGACCATGTCGACGTTGACCGGGTCAGCGCGGAGGCGCTCGTCGCATGCGGCGCGGCGGCTGTGGTCAACGTCGCCGCGGGCATCAGCGGCCGCTATCCCAACCTGGGCCCGCAGATCCTGCTCGACGCGAGTGTGCCGTTCGTCGACAACGCCAACCCCGAGCTGTTCGAGCGCGTCAAGGACGGCGACGTCGTCCGTGTCCACGAGGGTGTCATCTACCTCGACGACGACGTCGTGGGCAAGGGCGACGAGCAGACGACCGAGGCCGTCGAGGCCGCCATGGCCGAGGCACGCGCCGGGCTCGCCGTGCAGATCGAGGCTTTCGCCGTCAACACGATGGAGTACGTTCGCGGTGAGGGCAAGCTTCTCATCGACGGAGTCGGCGTGCCTGAGATCCGCACCCCGATGGAGGGCAGACATGTCCTCATCGTGGTGCGCGGTTATCACTACAAGGAAGACATCGCCACCCTTCGCCCTTACATCAGGGAATACCGGCCCGTCCTCGTCGGCGTCGACGGCGGCGCCGACGCGCTGCTGGAGGCCGGCTACCTCCCCGACGTGATCGTCGGCGACTTCGACTCCGTCTCCACCAAGGCGCTGACCTGCGGCGCAGAGCTCGTCGTGCACGCCTACCGCGACGGCCGCGCGCCCGGCCTGGAGCGGGTGCACCAGCTCGGCCGCGAGGCGGTCATCTTCCCGGCCACCGGCACCAGCGAGGACATCGCGATGCTCCTGGCCGACGACAAGGGCGCCGAGCTGATCGTCGCGGTCGGCACCCACGGCACCCTGGAGGAGTTCCTCGACAAGGGGCGCTCCGGCATGGCCAGCACCTTCCTGACCCGGCTGATCATCGGCAGCAAGCTCATCGACGCCAAGGGCGTGAGCAGGCTCTACCGTAGCCGCATCACCACCCCGCAGCTCCTGCTGCTCGTGATCACCGCGCTGATCACCATGGGGGTCGCCCTCTTCCTGTCACCGCTCGGCCAGACCTGGCTGAACGGCCTGCAAGACGTCTGGAACGCATTCATCTTCTGGCTGGTCGGACTCTTCTCGTGATCGATTTTCGCTACCACGTCGTCTCCATCGTCGCGATCTTCCTGGCGCTGGCCGTCGGGATCGTCCTGGGCACCACGCTGCTGCAGGAGCCCGCGGTCAAGTCCGCGCAGGAGATCAGCGCGCAGCTCACCAAGACGAAGGACGAGTTGCGCGTGCAGATCGACCAGCTCCAGGGCCGCGAGGCGGGCAACGGCGCCTTCGTCGCCAGCGTCACGCCGAAGCTGGTGGCCGGCGAGCTGACCGGCCAGCACGTGCTGCTGGTCGAGACGCCGGGTTCGAGCACCGCGTTCCGCGAGGCCGAGCAGCAGGTGCTGGAGGAGGCGGGCGCGGAGGTGAGCGGACGCGTCACGCTGACCGAGAAGTTCTTCGACCCCGATCGCAGCGGCGTGCTCGACGGCCTGGTCAACCAGCTCAAGCCGGTCGACATGGTCTTCCCGTCCACGGCGACCGTCTGGGACAAGGCGGGCGCGCTGCTCGCCTCCACGCTGCTCACCACCGACCAGGCCCAGGCGGGCACGCCCAACGCCGCGACCGCCGCCGTCCTCAGCGGGTTCGAGGCCGGCGGGCTGGTCAGCGTCGACGGCGACCCTGCCAAGCGGGCCATGCTCGCGGTGATGTTCGCGCCGGAGAAGGCGTACGAGGGGGAGCAGGCCGAGACCCAGCTCGGCGCGCTCGTCTCGGTCGCCGACCGGCTCGACGCGGCGGGCAAGGGCGCGGTGCTGGCCGGCAGCGCCGCCAACGCGGCTGTCACCGGGGGCGCCGTCAGCGCCCTTCGCGACGACGGCGACGTCTCCAAGCGCGTGTCCACCGTCGATACCGTCGATATGCCCGCGGGCCGGGTCGTGGTCGTCTACGCTCTCCGGGAGCAACTGAACGGGCGCGCCGGCCAGTACGGCATCGGCAAGGGGGCCTCGGCCACCCAGCCCGCGTTGCCGACCACCACGCCTTCACCGACCCAGTCAGGGAGCTGACATGGCCCGTGGCCTGCTCTACGCGCTGGCCGGCGCCGCGATCGGCGCCGCCGCCGCCCGTGCCGCCTACTCCGCCTTCACCCGGAACCGTCCGGCCGACCTGGGGGGGCGCTGGACGCGCAAGAACCACCGCGGCGAGCCCATCACCCTGCTGGAGGGGCCCGCGTTCGTCGCCGGTTCCGGCGTGGCGGCCGCGCTCACGCCTGGCCTGACGCCGCGTACCCGGCTGGCCGCGGTGCTGGCGGGCGTCGGCACCGGCGCCCTAGGGGCCTACGACGACCTCTACGGCACCACGTCCTCCAAGGGCTTCAAGGGCCACCTGACGGCCCTGACCCGTGGCGAGGTCACCAGCGGCGCAGTCAAGATCCTCGGCATCGGGGCCACCGGGCTCGGCGCCGCCGCCCTCGTCTCCGACGGGCCCGTGGACACGCTGGTCAACGGTGCCGCCATCGCGGGCGCGGCCAACCTGGCCAATCTGTTCGACCTTCGTCCCGGGCGGGCGATCAAAGTCGGGCTGCTGGCCGGCGGGCCGCTGCTGGCGGTCTCGCTGCTGCGGTCGTCGCCCGCCGCCGCGGCCCTGGCCGCCGTGCCGCTGGGGGCCGCCGCCGCGCTGCTGCCCGACGACCTCGGCGAGCGCGCGATGCTCGGCGACGCGGGCGCCAACTCGCTCGGCGCCCTGCTCGGGCTGGCCGCGGTCACCAAGCTTGGCAGGCCGGGCAGGCTCGTCCTCCTGGGCACGGTCGCCGCGCTCACCGCGGCCTCGGAGAAGGTCAGCTTCACCAAGGTCATCGCCGCGAACCCGGTGCTCAACCGGATCGACATGCTCGGGCGGCGTCCCGTCGACCCCGTGTGACCCTCCGCGCGCGATTGTCGGTGGCACCTGCCAGGATGTCCGCGTGACCGGATACTGGGCGGGGGAGGCCGGGTGCGGAGCGTGACGGCGCGGGGTGTGGCGGGTGGCGCCCTGCTCATCGGGGCGATCACCGTGCTGGCGCGGATCGCCGGCTTCGTCAAGCAATACGCCTTCGCCCAGACCGTCGGCACCAACTGCCTGTCCACCGCCTACATGACGGCCAACCAGATCCCCAACATCGTCTTCGAGGTCGTCGTCGGGGGCGCGCTGGCGGGCATGGTGGTGCCGGTGCTGGCCGGGTCCGCCGCCTCGCGCGAGCGCACCGGGCACATCAGTTCGGCGCTGCTGACGTGGGTCGTCGTGGTCCTGGTGCCGCTGGGGGCGCTCACCGCGCTGTTCGCCCGGCCGGTCATCGGCCTATTCCTCGGCGAGGCCGTCCGCGGGTGTGACACGGCCCATCTCGTCGCCCTCGCCACGCGGATGCTGGTCGTCTTCGCCCCCCAGATCCCTCTGTACGGCGTGGCCGTGGTCCTCTACGGCGTGCTGCAGTCGCACAGTCGCTTCGCCGGGCCCGCGGTCGCGCCGCTGGTGTCCAGCATCGTGGTCATCGTGGCGTACCTGCTGTTCGTACCGCTCAGTGGGGGGACGGCCGACCCGGCTCAGCTGCCTGGGCCCGCCGAGCTGGCCCTGTCGGTGGGCACCAGCCTGGGTGTGCTCTCGCTCGTGCTGACCGTGCTCGGGCCCGTGTCGCGGCTGGGGCTGCGGTGGCGGCCCACCTTACGCTTCCCCGACGGCGTGGCCGGGCAGGTGCGCAGGCTCGCCCTGGCCGGGATCGCGGCGCTGCTCGCCCAGCAGGCCGCCATGATCGTCGTGGTGCTGCTGTCGAACAAGGCGATCGGCAACGGAGCCCTCACCGTCTACAACTACGCGTGGGCGATCTACCTGGTGCCGTACGCGGTGCTGGCCGTGCCCATCGCCACCAGCGCGTTCCCCCGGTTGTCGGCGCAGGCGGGTGACGCGGTCGCGTTCTCGGCGCTGGCGGCGCGTACGACGCGGGCCGTGGTGCTGGTCACGGGGCTGGCCGCCGGCGTGCTGGCCGCCGCGTCGGGGCCCGGCGCGGTGGTGTTCCTGGGAGGCAGGAGCGAGGTGCCGCCGCCTCAGCTCGCCCTGGCGATCGCGCTGTTCGCGCCGGGCATCGTCGGCTACGGGCTCATCGCCCACCTGAGCCGGGTGCTCTACGCGGCCGGGCTCGGGCGGGCGGCGGCCACGGGGACTGTGGCCGGGTGGCTGGTCGTCATCGTCGCGCAGACCGTGCTGGTGCTGGTGCTGCCCGCCGAGTGGAAGATCGGCGGCATGGCGCTGGGGATGAGCCTCGGCATGACCGCCGGTGGGGTGCTGCTGCTCGCGTCCGTGGTTCGGGCGCGGGGGAGCGGGGCCGCAGCGGGGCTTCCCAGGGCCGCAGGGGCGGCGGTTGGTGGTGGCGTGCTGGGGTACCTGGCGGGCGCGTGGGTGGTGGGGCGGCTCGGCGTCTCCGGCATCTGGCCGAACGTGGGTGCTGTGGTGCTGGCGGCGGTGGTGGCCGTGGTGGTGGGGGTTGTTGTCGTGGTTGCGGTGGACCGGTCGGACGCCAGGGCGGTGGCCGGGCTGTTCAGGCGGGGCGGCTGATCCTCTACGGCAGGTCCGCTGCTCTGTGGGGGCGGTTCATGGTCTCCTGCGGTTCCTGATCTTCCGCGATGGGGGCCTTGAGGTGAGTGGTCGTATGGAGTGACCCGGCCTTTACGGTTTCGGCTTTGAGGTGTGGTCGCGGGTTCCGGTGAGGATCTTGGAGGGGTCTTGCGGGTGGCTTTTGTGATGGGCACCACGTCCGGTGGTACCGGGCGGCATGTACGGATGCTCGTCGAAGGGCTGGTGCGGCGCGGGCATCAGGCGGCGGTGGTGGGGCCGGGGAGTGTCGAGGAGGCGTTCTCCTTCCGGGAGGCGGGAGCCACGTTCGCCGAGGTGCCCGTGTCCGATCGGCCGCATCCGCTGAACGATCTGCGCGCGGTGCTCGCGATTCGGCGGCTGACGCGGGATGCCGACGTCGTCCACGCTCATGGCCTCCGTGCGGGGGCGCTGGCGAGCCTGGCGCTGCGGGCGATCAGGCCGCGGACGTCGAAGCGCGCGGGGGCCGAGTACCAAGAGACAGGGCGTCAGGGGATCGGATCGCAGGAGGCCAGGGGCTCAACGCCGGCAGGGGGCTCGTCGGGAGGGAAGGGGCCGGGGGTGGTGGTCACGTTGCACAACGCGCTGACCGCCGGCGGTTTCGTGGGATTCGTCTACGGGGTGCTGGAGCGGATCGTGGCGCGGCGGGCCGATCGGGTGCTGGTCGTCTCGCCGGACCTGGCGGAGCGGATGACCGCCCTGGGAGCCCGGAAGGTGGGGGAGGCGGTGGTGCCCGCGCCCCCGCTCCGCCCGGCCCGGCGTACGCCGGAGGAGGTTCGGGACGAACTGGGGGCGGGCGACCGTCCCCTGGTGCTCACGATCGCCCGGCTCGCCCAGCAGAAAGGACTCGACACCCTGCTCGACGTGGCGGCGGGGCCGTGGGAGGGCCCGATGCCCCTGTTCGCCGTGGCGGGTGAGGGGCCGCTGCGGGAGGAGCTCCAGGACCGGATCAGGGGGCGGAGCCTGCCCGTGCTGCTGCTGGGAGACCGGGACGACATCCCCGACCTGCTCGCGGCCGCCTCCGTCGTGGTCAACTGCAGCCGCTGGGAAGGGCTGCCGCTCAGCCTCAGCGAGGCCCTGATGGCGGGCAAGCCGGTGATCGCGTCAGGCGTGGGCGGGATCCCGTGGCTGGTGGGCGACGCCGGGATGCTCGTGCCGTACGGGGACGCCGAAGGGCTGCGGAGCGCGTTGCGGAAGGTCCTGGACGAGCCGGGGGTCGCGCGGACGCTGTCGGAGGCGGCGACGCTGCGGGGACGGGAGTTGCCGGATGGTGACGATGCCGTGGAAAGCGTACTCGGGGTGTACGGGGCGGCAAGATCGTATGGATGATGGGAGCAAAGTGTCGGCGTATACTGCGTGGGTTAGGGAGGGGAGTATCCCTTCGCGACAGCCTCGTCATCACGGTGCAGCCCCGCTCCACGGGGCCCCCGGGGCTGCCGGTCCGCGTTGTTCGCGGGCGGGAGAGACCTCCGGCAATGAGTCATGCATGCCGGAGGGTTTGAACCGTGACCGTACCTGTGTGGGCCTGGATCGCCGTCATCGGCGGTCTGCTCGTCGTCCTCGCCTTTGACCTGTGGATCGTCGACCGCGGTGAGGCCCGCGAGTTCTCCATGCGGCAGGCCGGATATTGGGTCACCTTCTATGTCGCCCTGGCCGCGTTGTTCGGTGTGGGGTTGTGGGCCACGTTCGGGGCCGACAAGGCGGGGGAGTTCTTCGCCGGTTACATCACTGAATACAGCTTGAGCGTCGACAACCTGTTCATCTTCTTCATCATCATGAGCCGGTTCGCGGTGCCGCGGCCCTACCAGCACAAGGTGCTCCTGGTCGGCATCGTGCTCGCGCTGGTCATGCGGGGCATCTTCATCGCGCTCGGGGCTGCCGCGCTCGAACGGTTCAGCTGGCTCTTCTACGTCTTCGGCGCCTTCCTCGTCTACACCGCCGTCAATCTGATCCGGCAGCACCTCAAGGGCGAGGAAGAGGAGTTCAACGAGAACATCCTGCTCAGGTGGGTGCGCCGGGCGTTCCCGACCACCGAGGGGTACGTCGGTTCCAAGGTCACCGTCAAGATCGACGGACGCCGCATGGTGACCCCCATGCTCATCGTGATGATCGCCATCGGAACCACCGACCTGCTGTTCGCCCTCGACTCGATTCCGGCCATCTTCGGGCTCACCAAGGACCCCTACGTCGTCTTCACGGCCAACGCGTTTGCCCTGATGGGGCTGCGTCAGCTTTACTTCCTGCTGGGCGGGTTGCTGCAGCGACTCGTCTACATCAGCTATGGTTTGGCGTTCATCCTCGGGTTCATCGGGGTTAAGCTGATAATGGAGGCGTTGCATGCCAGCGGCGTCTCCTGGGCACCCGAAATTCCCATCTGGGTGTCGCTCACGGTCATCGGCTCCACCATGGCGATCACCACGGTTGCGAGCCTGATCAAGGCCCGCATGATGAGCGGCGAAGGCGAGCAGACGCACCCGGAGCAGGTCTAGCGGAACGGCTATCGAGGCGCTTTGCTTGTGTAGTTGCGCCGTGTAATAGTTGCGAGTTCCGTAACAGCATGGCAAAGCGCCTAGTCCAGTCACCATCAAAGGTTGTACGTGTCAGACGATTCTGCTAAGTCGAGCCGCGTCCGGCTCGCGCGCGGGGTCTCCCCGTGGCTCCTCCCGACGGCGGCCGCGGCGGCCGCCACCGCGCTGCTGACGCGCCGAGACCGGCGCTGGGCCCTGGCTGCGGCCCCGCTGGGTGCGCTCACCGGTGGCATGCTCTGGTTCTTCCGCGACCCCGAGCGCACTCCAGGCGAGGGGCGCATCCTGTCGCCCGCCGACGGCGTGGTGCAGAGCATCGACCCCTGGCCGGACGGCCGCACCCGCGTCGCGATCTTCATGAGCCCCCTGAACGTGCACGTCAATCGTGCCCCTCTTGCGGGAAATGTCACGTCCGTGCAGCATGTGGCAGGTGGGTTCCTGCCGGCGTTCAACAAGGACAGTGACCAGAACGAACGCGTGGTGTGGCATTTCGAGACCGCGCTGGGCGACATCGAGATGGTGCAGATCGCGGGCGCCGTGGCGCGCCGGATCGTGCCGTACCTGAGCGCTGGGGCCAAGGTGGCGCAGACCGAGCGAATCGGTCTCATCCGGTTCGGCTCGCGGGTCGACATCTACCTTCCCGAAGGCATCTCGCCCGCGGTCTCCGTGGGTGAGAAGACGGTTGCGGGGGTGACCAGAATTGACCACGGCTGACGCCGGCAGCTGGCAGGCGGGCGAGGAAGAGCCCCGCGGTCCTGTGGGCAAGGCGTTCCGCCTGTCCGCCGCGGACTCGCTCTCGCTGGGCAACGCGGTCTGCGGGTTCCTCGCGGTCTGCGTCCTGGCCTATTCGGCGATCCAGCAGCTCACGGTCGCCGACGGCAAGTTCACGCCGACGCCGAGCTACTTCGCCACCGCCATCGTCCTGCTGCTCATCGGCGCGACCTGCGACCTGTTCGACGGGCTCGTCGCGCGCCGCTTCCGCGCCTCGGCGATGGGCGCCGAGCTGGACAACCTGGCCGACGTGATCAGCTTCGGGTTCGCGCCCGCGTTCATGGTCGTGATCTGGGGTGTCGGCGCGCCGCCTTCGGTGCCGTTCATCGCGGTGGTCACCGCCGCGGCGGCCGTGCTGGTCGCCGGTGTCGTACGCCTGGCGCGCTTCGCGTGCGTCAAGACCAAGAGCGGCGACTTCATGGGCCTGCCCATCCCGATGGGCGCGATGACCGTGATCTCGATCGTGCTGCTGTTCCAGCCCAGCATCTGGGCGCTGTTCGCGGTGCTCGGCGTGGCCTGGTTGATGGTCAGCCGCATCGAGTACCCCAAGCCCAAGGGGCAGCTGGCGGCGGTCGTCCTCGGTTGGATCATGGTGAACGTGGCGTTCCTCACGGTCTGGGTGGCCTGGCCGGAAGGCGGCGACCTGCCCATCAAGATCGGCGCGACCATGCAGATCGCGCTCGTCGCGGCCATCCCGCTGCGCATGTTGTTCTACAAGCGGGAGCTGCGCAAGGAAGCCGAGCGAATCGGCAACTAGGGGATTTTTCATCCATCTTCGGCTTTGATGGATCCATGTCGGCTACGCCACGCGAGCACACGCGGACGTACTATCTCGGCAAGCTGGCCACGGAGCTGGAGCAGCGCGGGCTGACCGCCACCTTGCGGGCCTATCCGCCCGCGCTGAGGATCAGCGATCCCGACACCGCGCTGCTGGCCGAGACGATCGACTGCGTGCCGCTGCCCGAGGGCTGGTTCTACCGCTGGTCGTGGGGTGAGCTCGTCGGCCTGGCCGACGATCCGGCCCTGGCGGCCAGCCGCATCGTGCGCGTGCTGGCCGCGGGACGGTGAGCTACCAGCCCCTGGCCTTCCACTCGGCCAGCGAGGGACGTTCGGCGCCGAGCGTCGTGTCCCGGCCGTGGCCCGGGTAGACCCACGTGTCGTCGGGCAGGCGGTCGAAGAGCCGCTCGGACACGTCGGTGAAGAGGCGCTCGAACCGCTCCGGGTCCTTGCCGGTGTTGCCCACCCCGCCGGGGAACAGGGAGTCGCCGGTGAACAGGTGATGGCCGTCGGGGCCGCCGTCGTAGAGCAGGGCGATCGAACCCGGGGTGTGGCCGCGCAGGTGGATGACCTCCAGGCTGACCGGGCCGAGGGAGATCGTGTCGCCGTGCTCGACCGTGCGGCCGGCCGGGACGGGCAGCGCGGGCGCGTCGAGCGGATGGGCGATCACCTCGGCGCCGGTGACCCGGGACACCTGTTCGAGGGCCTGCCAGTGGTCGCCGTGCTGGTGGGTGGTGACGACCGCGCCGAGCGGCTGGTCGCCGACGAGCGCCAGCAGCCGGTCGGCGTCGGCCGCGGCGTCGATCAGCAGCTCCTCGCCGGTCTCGGTGGAACGCAGCAGGTAGGCGTTGTTGTCGTGGGGGCCGACCGCCAGCTTGGAGATGGTCAGGGCGGGCAGCTCGCGCACGTCGGCGGGGCCGCCGACCTGGACGTCGCCGGTGTAGGTCATGGATAGTCCTTCGGGGGCGTCGCGGGCAGATCAGCGGGGGCCGGCATCGTCAGCCACGGCGGCGGCTCGGGAAGGAGCGCGCCACCGTCACCGGGCGTCGACGGCTGTCCCGCGGGCACCAGGGTAACGCCCTCGCCGTCCGACCTCCCTGTCAACCAGGCCAGCATGTCGACCGGCGCGCCCTGGACGGCGGGGCCCTGACCGAGGTTCTGCCACCTTTGCCCCGGCTTGCCGGTCAGGACGACCTCGCTCACCGTGCTGCTGCCGTACGGCCAGGAGTGGCGGAGGTCGTGCAGTTCGCGATGGACGAACGTCCGCGGCCAGTCGTGCGGGCCGTACCCCGCGTCGAGGTCAACGTGGTGCATGCCCACCTCGCGAAGGCGGCGTACCAGGATGTACCAGGCAGGATGTGACGGCGGTCGCATGCCATGGACGGGCGTCCGCCACGCCTCGGCGGGCAGGTCGCGGATCGCGGCGGCCAGGCGGGCGGCGCTGTCCGCCAGGTCGGCCAGGTGCCGGGCGGCCGGCCGGGCGGCGGCGGCCTCGATCTCGGCGGCCCTGGCCTCCACGGACGGGTACTGCGGGGTCTCGACACCCGTCCGCGCCCAGGTCAGGAGGTTGAGGTGGGAGCCCGCGTTGCCGGTCAGGTGGGCGAGCACGTGCCCTCTGGTCCAGCCGGGCAGCAGGGACGGGGCCGTCACGTCGGCGTCGGACAGGGACGCGGCCGTGGCCAGCAGCCGGTCGGTCGCGGAGGCCAGTTCGGCCTGCACCGCGGGTAGAACGGTCATGTCCAGATATTTCCCCATCTAGCGGGCAGGTGTCGCGGTCGGGCATAAAGCAGCAGGTCAAGTGGTTGACTTGCAAAGGGCTGCTGCCGACGCGGGAGATGGCCGTAACCTGTGAAGGACGGATTTTCGGGGGCCGGGGATCGGCTCGCCGAAAATGTCGGTGCCCCCGTCTACCATCCCCCGTGGACCTATCCGCCTTTCGACCTCCGGGATCGCCGTGGCAGACCGCCTGATCGTGCGTGGTGCACGAGAACACAACCTCAAGGACGTCTCGCTGGACCTGCCGCGAGACTCGCTGATCGTCTTCACCGGCCTCTCCGGCTCCGGCAAGTCGAGCCTGGCCTTCGACACGATCTTCGCTGAGGGGCAGCGCCGCTACGTCGAATCCTTGTCGGCCTACGCCCGCCAGTTCCTCGGCCAGATGGACAAGCCCGACGTCGACTTCATCGAGGGCCTGTCTCCCGCGGTGTCCATCGACCAGAAGGCCACCAGCAAGAACCCCCGCTCGACCGTCGGCACCATCACCGAGGTCTACGACTACCTGCGTCTGCTGTGGGCGCGCATCGGCAAGCCGCACTGCCCGACCTGCGGCCGTCCGATCGCCCGGCAGCAGCCGCAGCAGATCGTCGACCGCGTCATGGACCTGGAGGAGGGCACCCGCTTCCAGGTGCTCGCCCCCGTCATCCGCGGCCGCAAGGGCGAGTACGCCGAGCTGTTCCGCGAGCTGCAGACCAAGGGCTTCGCGCGGGCCAGGGTCGACGGCACGGTCGTGCGGCTGGAGGAGCCGCCGACGCTGAAGAAGTACGAGAAGCACGACATCGAGGTCATCGTCGACCGCCTGTCGGTCAAGGAGTCCTCGCGCCGCCGGCTCACCGACTCCGTCGAGACCGCGCTGCAGCTGTCCGGCGGCACGATCACGCTGGAGTTCGTCGACCTGCCGGAGGACGACCCGGGCCGCGAGCGCTTCTACTCCGAGCACCTCTACTGCCCCTACGACGACCTGTCGTTCGAGGAGCTGGAGCCGCGCTCGTTCTCCTTCAACTCGCCCTTCGGCGCCTGCCCCGAGTGCACCGGCCTCGGCACCAAGATGGAGGTCGACCCCGACCTGGTGGTGCCCGACCCCGAGCGCACGCTCGGCGACGGCGCGCTGCACCCCTGGTCGGGCGGCCACACCAGCGAATACTTCGTCAGGCTGATCGAGGCGCTCGGCCACACCGTCGGGTTCACCCTCGACACGCCGTGGGAGCGGCTGCCCAAGAAGGCCCAGAAGTCGCTGCTGTACGGCCACGACGAGCAGGTGCACGTCCGGTACAGCAACCGCTACGGCCGCCAGCGCTCCTACTACACCACCTTCGACGGCGTCATCCCCTGGGTGCAGCGCCGGCACGCCGAGGCCGAGAGCGACGCCACGCGCGAGCGCTTCGAGGGCTACATGCGCGAGATCCCGTGCCCGGCCTGCAAGGGCGCCAGGCTCAAGCCGGTCACCCTCGCCGTCACGGTCGACGACAGGTCGATCGCCGACGTCGCGGCCATGTCGATCGGCGAGTGCGCCAAGTTCCTGGCGGAGCTGAAGCTGTCCGACCGCGACATGCACATCGCCGAGCGGGTGGTCAAGGAGATCAACGCCCGCATGGGCTTCCTGCTCGACGTCGGCCTCGACTACCTCACCATGGACCGCGCCGCGGCCACCCTCGCCGGTGGCGAGGCGCAGCGCATCCGGCTGGCCACGCAGATCGGCTCCGGGCTGGTCGGGGTCCTCTACGTGCTGGACGAGCCGTCCATCGGCCTGCACCAGCGCGACAACATGCGCCTGCTCGACACGCTGATCAGGCTGCGCGACATGGGCAACACGCTGATCGTCGTCGAGCACGACGAGGACACCATCGCCGCCGCCGACTGGGTGGTCGACATCGGGCCGGGCGCCGGCGAGCACGGTGGCCAGGTCGTGGTCTCCGGCACCGTCCAGGAGCTCCTCGCCAGCGAGGAGTCCATGACCGGCCAGTACCTGTCGGGCCGCAGGAGCATCGCGATCCCGGCCAAGCGCCGCAAGCGCGACAAGAAGCGGCAGATCACGGTCAAGGGCGCCCGCGAGCACAACCTCAAGGGCGTCGACATCGAGTTCCCGCTGGGCATGTTCACGGCGGTGACCGGGGTGTCCGGGTCGGGCAAGTCGACGCTGGTCAACGACATCCTCTACAACGCGCTGGCCAAGGAGCTCAACGGCGCCCGCACGGTGCCGGGGCGGCACTCGCGCATCAACGGCATGGACCAGGTGGACAAGGTCGTGCACGTCGACCAGTCGCCGATCGGCCGTACGCCGCGCTCCAACCCGGCCACGTACACCGGGGTCTTCGACCACGTGCGCAAGCTGTTCGCCCAGACCGCCGAGGCCAAGGTGCGCGGCTACCAGCCGGGGCGCTTCAGCTTCAACGTCAAGGGCGGACGCTGCGAGGCGTGCGCGGGCGACGGCACGATCAAGATCGAGATGAACTTCCTGCCGGACGTCTACGTCCCCTGTGAGGTCTGCCACGGCGCCCGGTACAACCGGGAGACGCTGGAGGTCCACTACAAGGGCAAGACGATCGCCGAGGTGCTGGACATGCCGATCGAGGAGGCGCTGGGCTTCTTCGACGCGATTCCGGCCATCAAGCGGCACCTGCAGACGCTCAACGACGTCGGCCTGGGCTACGTACGGCTCGGGCAGCCGGCGACCACGCTGTCCGGTGGTGAGGCGCAGCGCGTCAAGCTCGCCTCCGAGCTGCAGCGCCGCCAGACCGGGCGGACGATCTACGTGCTCGACGAGCCCACCACCGGCCTGCACTTCGAGGACATCCGCAGGCTGCTCGGCGTGCTCGGGCGGCTGGTCGACGGCGGGAACACGGTGATCGTCATCGAGCACAACCTCGACGTCATCAAGACCGCCGACTGGATCATCGACATGGGCCCCGAAGGCGGGTCCCGTGGCGGCACGCTGGTGGCCACGGGCACGCCGGAGGAGGTGGCGCTGGTCAACGAGAGCCACACCGGGCGCTTCCTGCGGAAGATCCTCTCACTCTGAGGCAGGCGGCGGCCCAGGTGTGGCGACGTTGCGCCTTGAGTCGGACGGTGGCGGCTCGGGCGTGACGGCGGTTGCCGTCGGTCAGGTGATGGTTCGGGGGCGACGGCGCCTGCTGTCGGTCAGGCGGTGGTTCGGGGGTGACGGCGCCTGTTGTCGGTCAGGCGGTGGCGGGGGTGCGGCGGCGGCGCTTGGCGGCGTCGCCGCGCTCCAGCCACCACTCGGCGAACAGCAGCGGCAGCACCCAGCCCAGCCAGGCGCTCACCGCGCCCACCGTGCCGGCCAGCAGCTCCTGGTCGCCGTGGAAAGTGGTGTCGAGCTGCGGTGACAGCGAGATGACGAACACCGCGCCCCACAGGCGGTTGGTGATGATCGACATCGTCAGGGCGAAGCTGCGGATCATCCACCTGCGGTGATCGACGAACCTGCGCTGCCTGGCCATCCGCCAGCCGGCCAGGGTGCAGCCCAGCCACACCAGGGCCAGCACCACCCCGCTGGCCCTGGTCACCGGGCCGAAGGGCGTGGCGAGGCTGACCACCAGACCCAGCACGCCGCCGGGCAGGCAGCCGCCGAAGACGTACACGCGGCCGATCATGCGGTGGGCGCGCGGGTGGCGGGCCCGGAACCACGGCCAGACCTGCAGACAGCACGAGATCATCGCGATCGAGCCGAAGATCACGTGCAGGGAGAGCACCACGAAGTGCAGCGGGAAGAAGTCGGGGGCGGGCACCCGCGACCGGCTCGGGTCCAGCGACAGGTAGGGCGGCAGCGAGAAGGCGACGAACGCGATCGCCACCACCGCGAGCGGAACCACCCACGGACGGCGCCACCAGCGCGGCCCGGACGTCGTGGGTGCGGGAGTGTCGGTGAGAGTCATGCGCACAGGCTCGTGCGCGGCGCTGACCGCGGGCGCACCGCCCACTGACGGCACCTTGGCCCTGCCTTGCCGCGACGGTGTGCCGCAGAGGTCACCCGATGGTCGGACCGAGGGGTGGGGCCAATAAAGTTGAAGCACGGGTAACGGCTTGACCTGCTGGGGGTCGGCGGAGACGCGAAGGGTCGGCTAATTCATGACGGTTACGGATCGGGGCGAAGCCATGCCCGAAAATCGCGGCGGAATCGGCCGGCGCGAGATGCTCGGCGTGGCGGGGGTGGCCGCGTGCGGGCTGGCGCTGGCGGGGTGCGGCGCGGGCGACGCCAAGGCGCAGCCGGTGTCGGCGATCAAGGGCAAGGTGCTCGCCAAGACGGCGGACGTGCCCGTCGGCGGCGGCACGCTCGTCGAGGAGTGGCGAATCGTGATCACGCAGCCCGCGAAGGGCGTCTACAAGGCGTTCAGCGCGGTGTGCACGCACAAGGGATGCACGGTCGGCACGCCGAAGGACAACGTCATCACGTGCGCGTGCCACGGCAGCGAGTTCGCCGCCGACAGCGGAAAGGCCACCAAAGGGCCCGCGACCGCGCCGCTGACCGTCTACCAGGTCAAGGTGGAGGGCGACGGCATCGTCGTCGTCTGAGGACGGATCGTTCTGGGTAATTGTGCGTGGTTTTCGGGATTGGGCTCGTGCAGGCTGAACCGGTGCCGGGGCGCTGGCCGTACCTGCAAGTGAGACCGAGACCTGGGAGGACGCACCATGACAGAAACGACGCGCCGGAAGGTCATGCTCGGTGCCGGAGGCGCCGGGCTCGCGGCGGTTCTGACGGCGTGCGCGAGCTACGGTTCGCCGACGGCGGCGGCGAACGAGGCGCCGGCCACGGAGGAGCCGTCGTCCGCCGAGCCCAAGAAGAAGGCGAAGAAGAAGCCCAAGGCGCTGGCCGACACCGGCGACATCCAGGTCGGCGGTGGCACGGTCTTCAAGGACCAGAAGGTCGTGGTGACGCAGCCGACCGAAGGGGAGTTCAAGGCGTTCACGGCGGTCTGCACCCATGCGGGCTGCACGGTCGCCAGCGTCTCGAACGGGACCATCAACTGCCCCTGCCACGGCAGCAAGTTCAAGATCGAGGACGGTTCCGTGGCCGACGGCCCCGCCGGCGCGCCGCTCGCCGAGAAGAAGATCTCCGTGGACGGCGACAAGATCAGACTCGCCTAATCCGCGTCTCATGAATTTCTCACCTGTCTCCGATTGGGTGGGACACATGGGAAATGACCTTCGCAGCCGACGGGCAGTGATAGCGGGAGTGGGCGCGGGCGGGCTGGCGCTGGCGATCAGCGCCTGTGGCGGGAACGCCGAGACGCCGGCGGCCACCGCCCCCGACGCGGGCGGCCAGTCGAGCGCCGCACAGCCGGGCGCCACGCAGCCGGGCACCACACAGTCAGGCGCCCCGCAGGCCGGCGGCGCGCTGGCCAAGACCGCCGACATCCCCGTCGGCGGCGGCACGGTCTTCAAGGACCAGAAGATCGTGGTGACGCAGCCGACGGCGGGCGAGTTCAAGGCGTTCAGCGCGATCTGCACGCACAAGGGCTGCCCCGTGGGGGGCGTCGCGGACGGCGCGATCGTGTGCCCGTGCCACGGCAGCAAGTTCAACATCGCCGACGGCTCGGTCACCGACGGACCGGCCGACAAGCCGCTGGCCGCGCAGCAGATCAAGGTCGAGGGCGACCAGATCACCCTGGCCTGATCAGAGGAGCCTGGTCAGAGGAGCCTGGTCAGAGGAGTCTGGTCAGAGGAGTCTGGTCAGAGGAGTCTGGTCAGAGGAGTCTGGTCAGAGGAGTCTGGTCAGAGGAGCCTGATCAAAGGAGCCTGATCAAAGGAGCCTGGTCAGAGGAGAAGGTGAGCCCTGTCGAGCCGTCCGAAGGCTCGGCGGGTCACCTTGTCGGTGGCGCCTACTAGTCTTTGACCGTGGCGAGAGCAGCGGGCAGCCCCTTGAGTTTCCGGCCCAGACCAGGTTCGATCCCCGAGTCGCCGGGGGTCTACCGGTTCAGGGACGCGCACGGCCGGGTGATCTACGTCGGCAAGGCCAAGAGCCTGCGGCAGCGGCTCAACTCCTACTTCACCGACTTCTCCGCGCTGCATCCGCGCACCCAGTCGATGCTCACCACGGCCGCCGACGTCGACTGGACCGTCGTCGGCACCGAGGTCGAGGCGCTGCAGCTCGAATACTCCTGGATCAAGGAGTTCGACCCGCGCTTCAACGTCA
Organism: Nonomuraea sp. NPDC051191; assembly: GCF_044455665.1. Classification (NCBI taxonomy): domain Bacteria; kingdom Bacillati; phylum Actinomycetota; class Actinomycetes; order Streptosporangiales; family Streptosporangiaceae; genus Nonomuraea; species Nonomuraea sp. NPDC051191. The sequence continues at coordinate 29,808 of NZ_JBITEZ010000026.1, forward strand.
AGTACCGCGACGACAAGTCCTACCCCTACCTCGCCGTGACGCTGGGGGAGGACTTCCCACGCGTCCAGGTCATGCGGGGGGCCAAGCGCAAGGGCACGCGATATTTCGGCCCCTACTCGCACGCCTGGGCCATCCGCGAGACCGTCGACCTGCTGTTGCGCGTCTTCCCGGTGCGCACGTGCAGCGCGGGGGTGTTCAAGCGGGCCGGGCAGATCGGGCGTCCCTGCCTGCTGGGCTACATCGACAAGTGCTCGGCGCCGTGCGTGGGGCGGGTGACCCCGCAGGAGCACCGCGAGCTGGCCGAAGACTTCTGCGACTTCATGGCGGGCAACACCACCCGCTTCATCAGGCGCCTTGAGAAGGACATGCGTGAGGCCGCCGGTGAGCAGGAGTACGAGCGGGCGGCCCGGCTGCGTGACGACATCCAGGCGTTGCAGCGCGCGCTGGAGAAGCAGGCCGTGGTGCTCGGCGAGGCCACCGACGCCGACGTCATCGCGCTGGCCGAGGATCCGCTGGAGGCCGCCGTTCAGGTGTTCTACGTGCGCGGGGGCCGCATTCGCGGGCAGCGGGGCTGGGTGGTCGACAAGGTCGAGGAGTCCTCGCCCGGCGAGCTGGTCGAGCAGTTCCTGCTGCAGATGTACGGCGAGGCCGGCCCCGAGTCGATGCCGCGCGAGGTGCTCGTGCCCGCGCTGCCGCCCGACGCCGAGGCGGTCGCCGAGCTGCTGACCGAGCAGCGCCGGGCCCGGGTCGAGGTGCGCGTCCCGCAGCGCGGCGACAAGAAGGCGCTCATGGAGACCGTCGAGCGCAACGCCAAGGAGTCGCTGGCCCAGCACAAGATCCGCCGGGCGGGCGACCTGACCACGCGCAGCAAGGCGCTGCAGGAGATCGCCGACGCGCTCGACCTCGACCAGGCGCCGCTGCGCGTCGAGTGCTACGACGTCTCCCATCTCCAGGGCGAGAACGTCGTGGCGTCCATGGTGGTCTTCGAGGACGGCCTGGCGCGCAAGAGCGAGTACCGGCGCTTCGCGGTCAGGACCAAGGAGGGCGACGTCGCCTCGATCTACGAGGTGATCATGCGGCGGTTCCGGCGCTACCTGGAGGAGCGTTCGGCCACGGGCGAGCTGGCCGCGGAGGACGACGACGGCCACGGTCCCATCGACCCCGAGACGGGCAGACCGCGCAAGTTCGCCTATCCGCCCAACCTGGTCGTCGTCGACGGCGCCGGCCCCCAGGCGGCCGCCGCGCAGCGGGCGCTCGACGAGCTCGGCATCGACGACGTCGCGGTGTGCGGCCTGGCCAAGCGGCTGGAGGAGGTGTGGCTGCCCGGCGACGACCAGCCAGTGATCATGCCTCGTTCAAGTGAGGGTCTCTACCTGCTGCAACGCGTGCGCGACGAAGCACACAGGTTCGCCATCACCTACCATCGTTCCAAGAGGTCCAAGTCAGTGAAGGAGAGCGCGCTCGACGGCGTGCCCGGCCTCGGGCCGGCGCGCAGGCAGGCGTTGCTCAAGCACTTCGGCTCCGTCAAGAAGCTACGCGAGGCCAGCGCGGCCGAGATCTGCGAGGTTCCCGGCATCGGGCCGGCCCTCGCGGAGGTCATCGTGTCGACGCTGAAGGGAGATACATCGTGAACACCCGCGAGGGAGCGCAGGGTGTCGGCGAACGGAGTGAGGCCATGAGCACCGAGCCGGCGTTCGTCATCGTCACCGGCATGTCCGGGGCGGGGCGCAGCACGGCCGCCAAGGCGCTGGAAGACCTGGGCTGGTTCGTCATCGACAACCTGCCGCCGGGGCTGCTGTTCGCGATGGCGGAGGAGGCGGGCAAGGTCAAGCTGGCCGCCGACAAGGTGGCCGCGGTCGTCGACGTGCGCAGCCTGGCCTTCACCACCGACCTCAACGCGGCCATCGAGGAACTGGAGGGCCGCGGCGTACGCGTGCGGGTCGTCTTCCTCGAGGCCAGCGACGAGGAGCTGGTGCGCAGGTTCGAGAACGTCCGCAGGCCCCATCCGCTGCAGGGGGAGGGCCGTCTGGTCGACGGCATCACCCGCGAGCGCGGCATCCTGCGCGAGGTGCGGGCCAACGCCGACCTGGTGATCGACACCTCGTCCCACAACGTGCACGACCTGCGCAACAAGATCGTCGCCTACTTCGGCGGGGAGGACCGTCCGGGGCTGCGGCTCAACGTCGTCTCCTTCGGGTTCAAGTACGGGCTGCCGGTCGACGCCGACCTCGTCGTCGACTGCCGGTTCCTGCCCAACCCGCACTGGGTGCCCGAGCTGCGGCCGATGAACGGCCTTGACGCGCCGGTCAGCGACTACGTGCTCGGCCAGCCGGGTGCCAAGGAGTTCCTCGACGCCTACGAGGAGGTCCTGCAGGTCGTGGCCACCGGCTACGCCCGCGAGGGCAAGAGCTACGCGACCCTGGCCGTGGGCTGCACGGGCGGCAAGCACCGCAGCGTGGCCATGGCCGAGCAGGTCGCCGCGCGTCTGCGTGACCGCGGCATGGAGGTCCAGGTCAGCCACCGGGATGTGGGCCGGGAGTGACCCATGAACGTATGGAGACGTCCCTGCCCCATCCGCTGAACGGCCCCCGCGTGGTGGCCCTGGGCGGCGGCCACGGGCTGTACGCCTCGCTGTCGGCCTTACGGGTCGTGACCGACCGCCTGACCGCGGTGGTGACCGTGGCCGACGACGGCGGCTCCAGCGGACGGCTGCGCCGCGAGCTCGGCGTGCTGCCGCCCGGCGACCTGCGCATGGCGCTGGCCGCGCTGTGCGGCGACGACGAGTGGGGCATCACCTGGAGCGAGGTCGTCCAGCACCGGTTCCGCAGCGAGGGCGAGCTTCACGGGCACGCGGTCGGCAACCTGCTGATCGTGGCGCTGTGGGAGCTGCTCGGCGACCCGGTGGCCGGCCTCGACTGGGTCGGGCGGCTGCTCGGCGCGCACGGCAGGGTGCTGCCGATGGCCTCGGTGCCCCTCGACATCGTGGCCGAGGTCGAGCTCGACGGCGTTACCTCGACCGTGCGCGGCCAGGTCGCCTGCGCGCTCACGCCGGGCCGGGTGCAGGCCATCTCCCTGGTGCCCGAAGACCCGCCCGCGCGTCCGGAGGCGGTCGCCGCGGTGCACGAGGCCGACTGGCTGGTGTTCGGGCCGGGTTCGTGGTTCACCAGCGTGCTGCCGCACCTGAAGGTCCCCGAGCTGGCCCGCGCGCTGCACGAGAGCAGGGCCAAACGGCTCGTCACGCTCAACCTGGCCCCCCAGCCGGGCGAGACCGACGACTTCTCCCCCCAGCAGCACCTGGAAGTGCTCCGCCAGCACGCCCCCGACCTGGCCTTCGACATCGTGCTCGCCGACACCGGCGTGGTCGACGACCTCGACGCCCTCGACAAGGCCGCGGCGGCGCTCGGCGCCCGCCTCGTCCTGGCCGACGTGGCCGCGGCCGACGGCTCGCCCCGGCATGACCCACGACGTCTTGCCTCCGTCCTGGACGAGATTTTCCTCCAGAAGCGTTGATCCTGGTCGGCGTGGCGCGAAGGTGCGAGAGACTGGCGAGAGCCGGTCTGAATGGGGGAAGGACTAACGCTTATGGCGATGACAGGTGTGGTGAAGGACGAACTGAGCCGCCTGCCGGTGCTGAAACCGTGCTGCCGCAAGGCGGAGGTTTCGACGCTGCTGCGGTTCGCCAGCGGCCTGCACCTGGTGGGCGGCCGCATCGTGATCGAGGCCGAGCTCGACACCAACGCCACCGCGCGGCGGCTGATCAAGGACATCGGAGAGGTGTTCGGTCACAAGGCCGAGGTGCTGGTGCTCGCGCCGGCCGGGCTGCGCAAGGGCTCGCGCTACGTGGTGCGCGTCTACCGCGACGGTGAGGCGCTGGCCCGGCAGACGGGCCTGATCGACAACCACGGCCGTCCGGTGCGCGGCCTGCCCCGGCAGGTCGTGGCGGGCGCGGCCTGCGACGCCGAGGCGGCCTGGCGGGGCGCCTTCCTGGCGCACGGCTCGCTGACCGAGCCGGGGCGTTCGATGTCCCTGGAGGTCACCTGCCCGGGGCCGGAGGCGGCGCTGGCGCTGGTGGGCTCGGCCCGGCGGCTGAAGATCCACGCCAAGGCCCGGGAGGTGCGCGGCGTCGACCGCGTCGTGGTCCGCGACGGCGACGCGATCAGCGCGCTGCTCACCCGGCTGGGCGCGCACGACAGCGTGCTGGCCTGGGAGGAGCGCCGGATGCGCCGCGAGGTGCGCGCGACCGCCAACAGGCTGGCCAACTTCGACGACGCCAACCTGCGGCGCTCGGCGCGGGCGGCCGTCGCGGCGGGCGCGCGGGTGCAGCGGGCGCTGGAGATCCTCGGCGAGGAGGCGCCCGACCATCTGGTGGTGGCCGGGAGGCTGCGGGTGGAGCACAAGCAGGCGTCGCTGGAGGAGCTCGGGCAGATCGCCGACCCGCCGCTGACGAAGGACGCCATCGCCGGGCGCATCAGGCGGTTGCTGGCGATGGCCGACAAGCGCGCCTCCGACCTGGGCATCCCCAACACCGAGGCCAATCTCACCGTCGACATGCTGGCGCCGTAGCGGGTTCGTCGCCGTGCGGGCGCGTGCGGCGTCGTCCGGGAGACCCCCATCCCGTACGGCTCCGCACGGTGGCCTACTCGGTGGCCCGCACGCGCCGACGTCCGTGGCCGCCCGTCATGGCCGGTCGTGAGGGCTCACGGGCCGCTCGCCGTGACGGAGCGCCCTGTGGGCCGCCTCCGTGGAGGTGCGCCGGCCCGGCGAGGGCCGTTCAGTCCTTGGCGGGCTTGCGCGGCGTGAACAGGTCCGCGGGCGCGGCCTGCTGGGCGGGCGACTGGGCCGGCTCGAACGGCGCCCGGTACTCCTGTCCGGGCTCGTCGGCCGCCTCGGCCGCCTGCTGGGCCAGGGCGGCCCGGTCGGCGCGGCGTACGCGGAAGACGCGCAGCGTGACCAGCAGGAGCGCGGCCACGGCGGCCACCGCGATGTACAGCCACATCTGCCACGTCTGCCCGAGCGGCTCGCGGTAGACCGCCAGGGCGTGGGGCAGTCCCTCGCCGGCGTTGGCCGCCGTGACGTCGCCGAGCTGGGGGGAGGAGGACGTGCCGGACGCGGGCGTGCGCCGCGCGGCGCCGATCATGATGGACGCGCCCGAGATCTGCCCTCCGGCGACCGCCGCCGCCGCGTACAGGGCGGCCACCACCGGCAGCGCCCGGTTGCGCGGGCGGGCCGCGCCCACGGCCAGGGCGACCAGCAGCGCGATCAGGAGTGACAGCGTCACCGACAAGGCGTGGCCGTTGCCCAGCGTGGCCACGGCCCTGGGCAGCCGGTCCTGGAAGAGCACCGCGAACCCCAGTGCCGCCGCGCAGACGAGCGCGGCGACCAGCCCCGCGATCAGTCCAGGAAGCAGGCCGGACCGCTCATGTGACATCTCAGCCCCCAGAGAATGCACGAATTTACTCCGACGAGTCGGGCACTTTACTCGAAGCTCGCAAATTACGCCGCCTGAACGGGGATACGCAGGGCGGTACCTGCAGTGGTCTAAACCAATTTGGGTCCGATAGTGTTCGTGGTTGAGATTCAACCGCCATCTGTTCGAGGAGATCGGTTTCCGTGAGCATCCGCGTAGGCGTCAACGGCTTCGGCCGCATCGGTCGCAACTTCTGGCGCGCGGTCGCCGCCAGCGGCAAGGACATCGAGATCGTCGCGGTCAACGACCTGACTGACAACGCGACGCTCGCCCACCTGCTGAAGTACGACAGCATCCTGGGCCGCCTGCCGTACGAGGTGAAGGCCTCCAGCGACGAGATCACCGTCGACGGCAAGGCGATCAAGGCGTTCGCGGAGCGCGACCCGGCCAAGCTGCCGTGGGGCGACCTCGGCGTCGACGTCGTGGTGGAGTCGACCGGCCTGTTCACCGACGCCTCCAAGGCGAGGGTGCACGCCGACAACGGCGCCAAGAAGGTCATCATCTCCGCGCCGGCCAAGAACGAAGACGTCACCATCGTGATGGGCGTCAACGAGGGCTCCTACGACCCGGCCAGCCACACGATCATCTCCAACGCGTCCTGCACCACCAACTGCCTGGCCCCGATGGCCAAGGTCATCCACGACACCTTCACCATCGAGAAGGGTCTGATGACCACCATCCACGCCTACACGCAGGACCAGAACCTGCAGGACGGCCCGCACAAGGACCTGCGCCGCGCCCGCGCCGCCGCCCTCAACGTGGTGCCCACCTCCACCGGCGCCGCCAAGGCCATCGGCCTGGTGCTGCCCGAGCTCAAGGGCAAGCTCGACGGCTTCGCCATGCGCGTGCCGATCCCCACCGGCTCGGCCACCGACCTCACCGTCGACGTCAGCCGCGAGGTCACCGTCGAGGAGGTCAACGCCGCGATCAAGGCCGCCGCCGAGGGCCCGCTCAAGGGCATCCTCAGCTACACCGAGGACGAGATCGTCTCCTCCGACATCGTCACCGACCCCCACTCCTGCATCTTCGACGCCGGCCTCACCAAGGTCATCGGCAACCAGGTCAAGGTCGTCGGCTGGTACGACAACGAGTGGGGCTACTCCAACCGCCTCGCCGACCTGATCGAGCTGGTCGGCCGCGGCCTGTGAGCATGGTCGAGGCCACTGCGGGGACAGGAGCATGAGCATGCGCACGCTCGACGATCTCGACGTCAAGGGGCGGCGCGTGCTCGTGCGCGCCGACCTCAACGTCCCGCTCGACGGGGAGACGATCACCGACGACGGCCGCATCCGGGCGTCGCTGCCGACGATCCGGGAGCTGGCCGGGCGCGGCGCCAAGGTCGTCGTCTGCGCCCACCTGGGCAGGCCCAAGGGGCAGGTCAATCCCAAGTACTCGCTCAAGCCGGTGGCCGCCCGCCTGGGCGAGCTGCTCGGCCAGGACGTCGCCTTCGCCGCCGACGTGGTCGGCGACAGCGCGCGGCAGACGGTCGACGCCCTCCAGGAGGGCCAGGTCGCCCTGCTGGAGAACCTGCGCTACGAGCCCGGCGAGGAGTCCAAGGACGACGCCGCCCGCGGCGCGTTCGCCGAGAAGCTGGCCGGGCTCGCCGAGCTCTACGTCGGCGACGGGTTCGGCGCGGTGCACCGCAAGCACGCCAGCGTCTACGACGTGCCCAAGCTGCTGCCGCACGCGGCCGGCGGGCTGGTCGTGGCCGAGGTCGAGGTGCTGCGCAGGCTGACCGAGGACACCGAGCGTCCCTATGTGGTCGTCCTGGGCGGGGCGAAGGTCTCCGACAAGCTGGGCGTCATCGCCAACCTGCTGACCAAGGTCGACCGGCTGCTGATCGGCGGCGGCATGGCCTACACCTTCCTCAAGGCCCAGGGCTACGAGGTGGGCCGGTCGCTGCTCCAGGAGGACCAGCTCGACCAGGTGCGCGGCTTCCTCGACGAGGCCGGCAGGCGGGGCGTCGACCTCGTGCTGCCGGTCGACGTGCTGGCGGCCGTCACGTTCGCGGCCGACGCCGAGCACGAGGTGGTCGAGGCCACGGCGATCCCGGCCGACCGCGAGGGGCTCGACATCGGGCCGAAGACGCGCGAGCTGTTCGCGAGCAAGCTGGCCGACGCCAAGACCGTGTTCTGGAACGGGCCGATGGGCGTGTTCGAGTTCGACGCGTTCTCCGGCGGCACCAGGGCGGTGGCCGAGGCCCTGATCGGCTCCGACGCCTTCACGGTGGTCGGCGGCGGCGACTCCGCGGCGGCCGTGCGCAGGCTGGGCCTGCCCGAGGACGGCTTCTCGCACATCTCCACCGGCGGCGGGGCCAGCCTGGAATACCTTGAGGGCAAGACCCTTCCCGGACTCGCGGCTCTGGAGGACTGAGGTGGCCCAGCAGCGCAAGCCGCTCATCGCCGGCAACTGGAAGATGAACCTCAATCACCTTGAGGCCATCGCCCTGGTCCAGAAGCTGGCCTTCGCGCTCAGCGACAAGGACTTCGACAAGGCCGAGGTGGCCGTCCTGCCGCCCTTCACCGACCTGCGCAGCGTCCAGACGCTGGTCGACGGCGACAAGCTGCGCATCGTCTACGGCGCCCAGGACCTGTCCCAGTACGACGGCGGCGCCTACACCGGCGAGGTGTCGGGCGTCATGCTGGCCAAGCTCGGCTGCACGTACGTGGTCATCGGCCACTCCGAGCGGCGCCAGTACCACGGCGAGGACGACGATCTCGTCAACGCCAAGGTGCAGGCGGCCTACCGGCACTCGCTCACGCCCATCCTGTGCGTGGGCGAGGGGCTGGCCGTACGCCAAGAGGGCGGCCACATCGCGCACAGTCTCGGCCAACTCGACGGCGCCCTGCGCAAAATCAGCGCCGAGCAGGCAAAATCGATAGTGGTGGCCTACGAGCCCGTGTGGGCGATCGGCACGGGCGAGGTGGCCACCCCGGAGGACGCCCAGGAGGTCTGCGGAGCGTTGCGGGTGAGACTCGCAGAGCTCTACGACCCCGAAGTGGCCTCCGCGGTCCGTATCCTTTACGGTGGCTCGGTCAAGTCCGGCAATATCGTGGGGATCATGGCTCAACCCGATGTCGACGGCGCGCTCGTGGGCGGTGCCAGCATCGACGCAGGGGAGTTCGCCAAGATCTGCCGATTCTCCGAATTGCCTGGCTAACTGAGTCGTTCTGAGGGTGCGACTTGACAGCAGGCCGTACCCTCAAGAGGCAAGTTTGAATCGTCACGCGTAACAGAGCACTGAAGGAACAGGCATACCGTGGAAATCGGAATCTCCATCGCCCTCATCCTGGCGAGCGGTCTCATGATCCTGCTCGTCCTGCTCCACAAGGGCAAGGGTGGCGGCCTGTCTGACATGTTCGGCGGCGGTTTCTCGTCGAACTTCGGTGGTTCCTCGGTGGTGGAGCGCAACCTCGACCGGCTGACCGTCATCACGGGCACCGTCTGGTTCGTCTGCATCATCGCTCTCGGCCTGCTCATGCGGCCCTGAGACAACAACTGGTTAACGCGTGACAGTGATTCTCCCCCCGTGTCACGACGCGGGGCGATCTAGCGAGGAGTTCATCCGTGGGTAGTGGCAACGCGATCCGTGGCAGCCGAGTCGGCGCCGGCCCTATGGGGGAGGCCGAACGCGGCGAGGCAGCTCCGAGAGTGCGGGTCTCGTTCTGGTGCGCCAACATGCACGAGACGCGCCCCAGTTTCGCCAGCGACGCGGCGGTCCCCGAGATGTGGGATTGCCCACGTTGCGGCCTCCCAGCCGGACAGGACGAGGAGGCCCCGCCTGCCCCGCCCAAGAACGAGCCGTACAAGACGCACCTGGCCTACGTGAAGGAGCGCCGGAGCGACAAGGACGGCAAGGCGATCCTCGAGGAGGCACTGGAGCGCCTGCGCAACAACAAGTCCCCCTGGTAGGCGAGCCGGCGGAAGGGCCCTGGTGCTGGTCACCGGGGCCCTTCGCGCGTCATCGCCCGTGCACCGCCACGCCGTCGACGAACGTCATGCGCACCCGCGTCGTCCAGATGTCGGCCGGGGGCAGGTCGAAGGGGTCGCGGTCGAGCACCACCAGGTCGGCCGGTCGGCCGGGCGCGATCACACCCGCCGGCGAGCGGTTGATCCAGGCCGACCCCTCGGTGTACGCGCTCATCACCGTGGCCAGGTCGAGGCGCTGGCCCGGCAGGAACGGCGTCTGCGCCGTCGGGTAGCCCGCGTGCACCGATCCGCCTGGTTCGGTACGGTTCACCGCCACGTGCATGCCCTGGATCGGATCGGGCTCGGAGACCGGCCAGTCGCTGCCCGCGCAGAACCGGGTGCCGTGCGCCTGCAGATCCCTGAACGGGTACTGCCACGACGAGCGCGGCTCGCCCAGGAACGGCAGCGTCAGCTCGTCCATCTGGGCGTGGTGGGTGGCCCACAGGGGTTGCAGGTTGGCCGTCACGCCCAGCGCGGCGAAGCGTGGCACGTCCGAGGGCTCGATGATCTGCAGGTGGGCGATGTGGTGGCGGTTGGCCGGGTCGGTGCCCTCGAAGCTGTCCAGGGCCTCGCGCACGGCGCGTTCGCCGATGGCGTGGAAGTGCACCTGGAAGCCGAGCCGGTCCAGCTCGGCGACGTACTGCTTGAGCTTGCCCGGGTCGACGTACGACAGGCCCGTGCCGCCGCACCGGCAGTACGGCTCCAGCGTCGCGGCGGTGAAGTTCTCCGTGATGCCGTCCTGCATGATCTTGATCGAGGTGGCGGCGAACCGGTCCAGCCCCTCGGCGGCGGCCCGCCGGCGCACCAGGTCCTCGATCTGGTCCTCGCCGCGCGTCCTGTCCCACCACAGCGCGCCCACCACGCGGGCGCGCAGCCGTCCCGCGCGGGCGGCGTCGAGGTAGGTGGGAAGCTGGTCGTCCGAGCCGGCGTACGAGCCGACGATGGCGTCCTGCCAGCCGGTGATGCCCAGCGAGAACAGGTGCTGCTCGGCCTCGGTGAGCGCCCGCGCCTGGTCCTCGGCGGTGGGGCGCGGGGTGAGCAGGCCGACGAGGTCCATCGCGCCCTCGTGCAGCACGCCGGACGGGGTGCCGTCGGCGTCGCGCTCGATGCGGCCGTCGGCGGGGTCGGGGGTGTCCCGGGTGATGCCGGCCAGGTCGAGGGCGCGGGAGTTGACCCAGGCGGCATGGTGGTCACGCTGGATCAGGTAGGCCGGCCGGTCGAGGAAGTCGAGCTGGGAGCGGTGGGGGAGACCGTTGGGGAAGGCTGACATGTCCCAGCCTCCGCCGTCGATCCACTCTTTTTCGGGATTTTTCGTGGTGTAGTCGGAAATCTTGGAGATGTAGGCGTCTAGGCCGAAGATCTCTGACAAGTCGCACTTTGCTCGTTCGAGTCCGGCCTGTACTGGGTGGATGTGCGCGTCGGTGAAGCCCGGCGTCAGCAGGCCGCCGTCCAGGTCGACCGTGTCGTGGCCGGGGGCGTCGCGGGACAGCTCGCCCTCCGGGCCGACGGCGGCGATCACCCCGTCCCGCACCAGTACGGCGTCGCGCCGCACGGCGCCGCCGATGAAGGCGGCTCCACCGCGGAAGAGGATGTTCATGGAGGTTCTCCCTTTCTCAGGACGGCGTCAGTGGCCGGTGATCAGATCGGCGAAGCGGGCCAGGGCCGAGGTCCTGGCCATGGAACGCTCACGGTGGTCGGCCACCCGGTACAGGCGGTACATCGCGTGCACGCCCATCCAGCGCAGCGGTTCGGGCTCCCAGGAGCGCACCTTGCGCCCCACCCAGGGCAGCGACGTCAGCCGCGTCTCCTCCCCGAGTATCAGATCACGCAGCGTGCGCCCGGCCAGGTTCGTCGTGGTCACGCCGTGTCCGGTGTACCCGCCGGCCCAGCCCAGGCCGGTCGCGGGGTCCACGTGCACGGTCGAGCACCAGTCGCGCGGCACCCCCAGCACACCCGACCAGGCGTGCGCGACCGAGGAGGAGCGGGCCTGGGGGAAGAAGTCGACCAGGAGCCGCCACAGGGCCTCGACCGTCCACTCGTGGGTGCGGCCGCGGGCGTCGATGCGGGAGCCGTACAGGTAGGGACGGCCCCTGCCGCCGAAGGCGATGCGGTCGTCGGCGGTGCGCTGGGCGTACATGTAGTAGTGCGCGAGGTCGCCGAGCAGCTCGGCGCCCCGCCAGCCGACCTCGTCCCAGAAGGAGGCGGGGAGGGGCTCGGTGACGATCATGGAGCTGTTCATGGGCAGCCACTGGCGGCGCAGGCCGTTCAGGCGGGCGGTGAAGCCCTCGGTGGCGCGGATGACGTACGTCGCCCTGACCGTCCCGTACGGGGTCACCGCCCTCCCCGGGGCGATCTCGGTGACCGGGGTGCGCTCGTAGACGGGGACGCCGAGGTCGCGTACGGCCCTGGCCAGCCCCTGGGCCAGCTTGGCGGGCTGGATGCGGGCACAGTGGGGGCTCCAGGAGGCCGCCAGGGCCCCCGACACCCGTACGTGCTCCGACGGGTCGGCCAGGCGCAGGTCGGCCTCCTCGATGCCCCAGGCGCGGGCCGAGGCCACCGAGTCGCGCAGCCGGTCGGCCTGGGCGGGGGTGCGGGCCACGTTGACCACGCCGCCCTTGACGATGTCGCAGTCGATCGACTCGTTCCGGCAGACCGCGATGACCTCGTCGATGGAGGCGTACATCTCGCGCTGGAGGCGGCGGGCGTCCGAGCCGTACCGTTCGTGGGAGCCGGCCAGGTCGCCGGTCAGCCAGCCGCCGTTGCGCCCCGAGGCGCCGAACCCGGCGAACTCCTGCTCCAGCAGCACCACCCGGAGCGAGGGGCGGGCCTTCTTGAGGTAGTACGCGGTCCACAGCCCGGTGTAGCCCGCCCCGACGATCGCCACGTCGGCGTCCAGGTCGCCGTCGAGCCGCGGACCGGGCTCCGGCACCCCGGACGAGCGGTACCAGAAGGAGACGTCACCGTTGACGAATCCGGACGACAAGGGAACTCGCGCATTCATGGCCCCATATCCTGCTATATCGGGATCAGGTGGCGCATCTCACGACGAAATTCGTCATGAAACCCGTCGTTAGCGGGCATGTAACACATGCCGGGCATGCTCTCCCATATGGGATTCTTGCGCATCCGGACCACGGTGGACGAGCGACCCGGACGGCTGGCCTCGCTGGCCTCGGCCCTGGCCGCCAGGGGCGGCAACATCCTCGGCCTGAGCGTCCAGTCCGACGCCGACGGCACAGTCGACGAGTTCGTCGCCGACATCCCGGCCGGTCCCGAGGCCGTGCGCGAGGCGCTGGAGGCCGCCGGCGGCCGGCGCGTCCAGGTGGTGCCGGCCACCGCCCACGAGCTGACCGACGAGCCGACCAGGGCGCTGCTGCTGGCCTCCCGGCTGCGTTCCACGCCCTGGCGGCTCCCCGAGCTGCTGGCCGAGCTGCTGCGCGCGGACGACGCCCGCTGGGTCTACGGTGAACCGGTGAACGATCTGCCCGACCCGACCCTGCTCGTCGTGCCCGTGGCCCAGCGGCGCGCGGTACGGCTGCGCCGCGCCGGGCTGCCGTTCACGCTGACCGAGGCCGCGCGGGCGGCCTCCTTCGCCCGCCTCGCCCAGCCCGCGCCCGGCCGGACCCCCGCCGAACGCGCGGTGAAACTGGCCGACGGCGCCGAGGTCACCGTGCGCCCGCTCACCTCGATCTACCGCGAGGCCGTGCGCGACCTGCACGACAGGTGCTCGCCCGAGGCCCGCAGGTTCCGCTACTTCACCTCGATGCCCGCGCTGCCGCCGCGCACGTTCGACCGGCTCTGCGACCGCGACAGGGGCTTCTCGCTGGTCGCCGGGCACGACGGCCAGGTCGTGGCCATGGCGAACCTCATGTTCACCCCCGACCCCGGCATCGCCGAGATGGCCTTCCTGGTGGAGGACCGCTGGCAGGGGCGCGGCCTGGGTACGGTGCTGGCCGGGATGCTGGTGCGGCAGGCTCGTGACCTGGGGTACGCCGAGGTCAGAGCCACCCTGCTGGCCGACAACGCGCGTATGCGCGGCCTGCTGACCACCCTGGGCGCCGCGCTCGGCCAGACCGAGGATCCGGGGGTCGTGGAGGCGCGGCTGCCGGTCGGCGTGCGGGCCTCAGCCTAGGCCCTCCTCGCGGGGCTCGTCCTTCTCGGCGGGTCCGGCGGCTGGTCCGATGCCGAGGTGGCGTTCGATGCGTTCCAGGCTCTCCTCGATGCGGGTGAGCCGTTCGCCGAGCACCGAGCCGCCGCCGAAGTACACCTCCGTCGGGCGTTCCCTGGTGCCGCGGCCCACGCGGTCGAGCAGGCGCTGGCGTACGTCGGCCAGGTCGGCGCCGGCCTCCACCAGCGCCTGGACTGCCAGCCCCTCGCCCTCCCTGATCAGCCCGAGCAGGATGTGCTCGGTGCCGATGTAGTTGTGGCGCAGTTGCAGGGCCTCGCGCAGGGACAGCTCCAGCACCTTCTTGGCGCGCGGGGTGAAGGGGATGTGCCCGCTCGGCGAGCTGGCGCCGCGGCCCACCTCGCGCTCCACGAAGGTCCGTACGCCCTCCAGCTCCACACCGCAGCCGTCGAGCACCAGCGCGGCCAGCCCCTCGCCCTCGCGGATGAGGCCCAGCAGGATGTGCTCGGTGCCGATGTAGTTGTGGCTCATCTGCCGCGCCTCCTCCTGGGCGAGGACGACGACCCTGCGCGCGCGGTCGGTGAAGCGCTCGAACACCGGGGGCCTCCGTTCGACTGGGGCTGCCTCCACTATGCGCTACAAACCGCGGCGTGTGGGGTATTTGTCCTGTGTGGATCTTGACGAGGTGGCCGGCCGCCTCTACACAGTCCCGCCGGCGGAGTTCACCGCCGCCCGCGCGGCCGAGGCGAGTGCGGCCAAGGCGGCGGGCGACGTACGGCTCTCCCGCGACATCGCGAAGCTGCGCAAGCCCACCGTCTCGGCCTGGGTGGTCAACCGGCTGGCCCGGGAGCACCCCGGTGAGCTGGCCGACCTGCTCGGCGTGGGGGAGCGGCTGCGCGCGGCCTGGCAGGCGCAGGACGCCGACGCGCTGGCCGAGCTGACCCAGCGGCGCGGCGAGGTCACCGCCAAGGTGGCGAGGCTGGCCAGGCAGGCGGGCGGCCTGTCGGCGGCGGCCGCCACGGAGGTGGACCAGACGCTGGACGCCGCCGTCGTGGACGCCGGCGCCGCCGACCAGGTACGGGCCGGCCGCCTGGCCAGGCCGCTCAGCTACAGCGGCTTCGCCCCCGCCCCCGCCCCCGTCACCGCGCCCCGATCCGAGCCGTCGCGGAGGCGCGGACCGTCTGGGAAGGACGCGGCGGCCGAGGAGAAGGCCCGCGCGGAGGCCGAGGCCAGGGAAGCGCGGGAAGCCAGTAAGGCGCGAGAGCGGGAGGAGGCCGAGGCGGCCCACCGGGAGTGGGCCGAGACGCTGGAGTCGGTCACCCGCGAGTACGACGAACGCGCCGAGAAGGTCGCCCGACTGGAACGCAAGCTCGCCAAGGCCCGCAAGAGGCTGGAGGAGGTCCGGCAACGGCTCCAGGTCACCCGCCGCGAGGAACGCCACGCGCGGCAGCGGCTGGGCTGAGGTGGACGAATTCCGTACGCCGGAAGGAGGGGCGATGACCCCTGGACGCCCGCCGACATCCCGGACCTCACCGGCAGAACGGCCGTCGTGACCGGCGCCAACAGCGGCCTCGGCCTGCCCACCGCCCGCGAGCCGGCCCGCCGTCGGCGGCACGATGGACAAGCTGGACCTGCTGGTCGACAACGCCGGCATCGCGATGCCCCCCGCCGCCTGACCGAGGAGGGCTGGGAGCTGCAGTTCGCCACCAACCGCCTCGGCCACTTCGCGCTCACCGGGCTGCTCCTGCCACTGCTCCTGGCCGCCCCGGGTGTCCGTGTGGTGACGGTCTCCAGCGGCGCGCCGACCTGGCCGGTGCGAGCCTGACCAGCGTGGCCGCCCACCCGGGCACCACCGCGACCCACATCTTCAAGCTGGGGCCCCTACAGCCCCTCCTGGGCGTGTTCCTGCAGTCGGGTGCCGTCCCCTCCCTGTAAGCCGCCACATCACCGGCGGGAGTTCGTCGGCCCGCGGCTGAAGCTGCTCACGCCCTCGGCGAGGGCCAGGTCGGAGGACCTCGCCCGGCGGCTGTGCGAGGTGTCTACGCAGCTCACGGGCGTACGGTTCGAGGAGCTCACCCACCGCTGACGGACGTGCTAGGTGTGCAACCGGGAGCCGGCCCGGACGCTGCGCGCCCACATGCCGCCAGTCCTGGCCTGTCAGCGCAGGCCGTGGGCCAGGTGGGCGCAGACGGGGAAGCCCGTGGCGGCGTACGGGGCGGCCAGGCGGTCGTAGCAGGCCCTGACGCGGGCGGCGGTCTCCGGCGGCTGCCGGGCGATCGTCTCGAAGCGCGGGCCGCCCGCCTCGACGACGCCGGTCCACCAGGCGGCGACGTCCACCCGATGCCGCCAGCGCAGGGTCCGCACGCCCACCCCCGTGAAGCCCGCCGCCTCCAGCAGCCCGGCGAACCGCTCGGGCCGGTCCACGGCGGCGAAGGGGCGGGCCGGGGGTTCGTACGGGACCCCTGCCGCCGCCAGGGCCTCGGCGAAGACGTTCGTGGCCGTCATCTCGTCGGACTTCCACCAGGTCAGCGCGACGGCGCCGCCGGGACGCAGCACGCGGTGCAGCTCCGCGAGCGTCGCCGGGGTGTCGGCGACGTGGTTGATGACGAAGTTGCCCGCCACGGCGTCGAAGGAGGCGTCCTCGAACGGCAGGACGGGCAGGGTGGCCCGGCGGACCGTGGCGCCGGGGTGGCGGCGGGCGACCAGCTCCAGCATGGCGGGGTCGGCGTCCACGGCGGTGACCGCGGCGCCGGTCGCGAGCGCGGCGGCCGTGACCACGCCGGTGCCGCACCCGACGTCGAGCACCCGCTCTCGACGCCGCCCCGGACGCCGCCCCGGACGCTGTCCCGGGTGCTGTCCCGGGTGCTGTCCCGGACCGCGGGTCAGGGCGGCGAGCAGCGGTTCGACGGTGTGCGAGCTGAGCCGCGCGAAGCCGCGGTCGTAGGCCTCAGGGTCCCTCACGGGCCACGAGCCTACCCCGGAGCCGAAATCTAACATCTTCACGTGAAATTTCACCCCTTTCCCTGTTTTAGGGCGAAATCTCAGGCTTATGGTCGTCGCCATGACCATCGACGCCTTCATCGACGCGCTTCCCAAGGTGGAACTGCACGTACATCTGGTCGGCTCGGCCTCGGTAGCCACCGTGCTGGAGCTGTCCCGTCGCCACCCCGGAAGCGAGGTCCCGACCACCGAGGAGGAGCTGCGCCGCTTCTACACCTTCCTCGACTTCCCTCACTTCGCCCGCGTGTACCAGGCCGTCAACAGCCTCGTCCGCGAGCCCGAGGACGTCGCCACCCTCGTCCTCGGCCTGGCCAAGGACCTCGCCTCCCAGGGCGGCCGGTACGCCGAGCTGCAGGTCACCCCGTACGCCCACCACGTGGTCGGGATGCCCATGCGCGAGGTGACCGAGGCCCTCGACCTGGCCGCCCGGCGTTCCCTGACCGAGCACGGCGTGGAGATGGCCTACATCTTCGACATCCCCGGCGAGTACGGCGAGGAGTCCGCCCGGGTCACCGTCGAGCACGCCCTGAGCGAACCTCCCGCCGCATTGGTAGGTTTCGGCATCGGAGGCATCGAACAGGAGCGTCCCAAGTACCGCGACGCCTACCGCGACGCCTTCTCCGCCGCACGCGCCGCCGGCCTGCACAGCGTTCCGCACGGCGGCGAGATGAGCGGCCCCGAGACGATGTGGGAGGTCATCGAGGGTTACGGCGCCGAGCGCATCGGCCACGGCATCAACTGCCTGTCCGACCCCCGCCTGGTCGCCCACCTGCGCGAGACCCAGCTCCCCCTGGACGTCTGCCCCACCTCCAACGTCTGCACCGGCCAGGTGCCCGACCTCGCCGCCCACCCGCTGCCCCGGATGCTGGAGGAGGGCCTGTACGTCACCCTCAACAGCGACGACCCGCCCATGTTCGGCACCACCCTGGCCGGGGAGTACCGGGCCGCCGCCCACGTGCTCGGCCTGGGCGCCCCCGAACTTGCACAACTCGCCCGCAACGCCGTCAACGCCTCCTACCTGGCCGCCGACCGCAAGCAGACTCTCCTCAAGGAGATCGACACCCTCACCACGACCGCCTGACCGCCGCCGGAGCCGCCGGTCGCGCAGCGGAGGTACGGCGGGACGTTCGCCTGTACCCCCGCTCCCGACCCCCTCTGACCTCAGGGGGAGGCCAGGCGGCCCAGCTCTGGGGGGATCTTGCCGGCGGCCGCGCGGTCCAGGAGGAACAGGGTGCCGGCTCGGCCGCGGGCGGCGGCGGCCGGCACCTGGACGGGGCCCGAGTCCGACAGCGCCAGGCGTACCGCGCCCGACTTCTCCTCGCCGGCCGCCACCACCCACACCTCGCGCGCCGCCTGGATGGCGGGCAGGGTCAGGGAGATGCGGGTGGGGGGCGGCTTGGGGGAGCCGTGCACGGAGACGACCGGGCGGGTGTCGTACAGGGCGGGCATGCCGGGGAACAGCGAGGCCACGTGCGCGTCGGGGCCCATGCCGAGGAGCATGACGTCGAAGGCCGGCACCGGGCCGTGGTCCTCGGGGCGGGCCGCGGCGCGCAGCTCGGCGGCGTACGCGTCGGCCGACTCCTCGGCCGTCAGGCCCGAGTCGGGGCCGCGCATGACGTGGACCCGGTCGGGGTCCAGGTCCACGTGGTCGAGCAGCGCCTGGCGGGCGCCGGTCTCGTTGCGTTCCTTGTCACCGGTGGGCACGAAACGTTCGTCGCCCCACCAGACGTCCAGGCGCCGCCAGTCGACGGCGTCGCGGGCGGGCGTGGCGGCGATGGCGGCCAGCGTGGCGATGCCGACCGTGCCGCCGGTCAGCACGATCGAGGCCGACCCCCTGGCCGACTGCACGTCGACCAGGCGCGTGATGATGCGCGCCGCCACGGCCTTGGCCAGGACGTCGGCGTCGCGGTGCACGACAACGTTGGGAACGCTCACGACACTTCTTTCTGGAGTGAAGGGGGGGTCAACCCTTGTACGAACGGGCGAAACGCTTGACGGCGGCCTCGTAGACCTCGTCGCTGTCCAGCCGCCGCAGTTCCTCGGCCATCAGCTCGGAGGTGTGCCGCCTGGCCAGGGCCACGTTCCGGTCGGGCTGACCGGGACGCGACAACGTGGCCAGCCGCGCGTCGGAGCGCACGACCGTCAGCTCGCCTTCGCTCACCTGCAGCCGCACGGCGGTCAGGCCGGGACCGGCCGACTCGGCCACCTTGACCGGCGCGCCCAGCCGCTCCGACAGCCACGCCGCCAGCAGCGACGCGCTCGGGTGGCCGGGGCTGCCCTCCACCACGCCCTTGCGCACCTTGCCCACCGGCTGGTCGAACGCGGCGGCCAGCAGGCTGCGCCACGGCGTCAGCCGGGCCCACGACAGGTCGGTGTCGCCGGGGGCGTAACCCTTGGCCCGGGTCACCAGCGACTTGACGCCGCCGTTCTCGAAGCCCTTGGCGTCGGTGATGCGCCGCTGGGCCAGGGCGCCGATCGAGTCCTTGGACGGGACGTCGGGCGCCGCGCCCGGCCACCAGGCCACCACGGGCGTGTCGGGCAGCAGCAGCGGGCTGACCACGGAGTCGGCGTGCTGGGTCAGCTCGCCGTACAGGCGCAGCACCACGACCTCGCCGGGGGTGTTCTCGCCGATGCGCAGCTCGGCGTCGAGCCGGTTGGGCTCGGCCTCCTCGCGCTTGATCACCACGATGATGCGCGAGGGGTGCTCGCGGGCCGCCTCGGTGGCGGCGCGCAGCGCGTCGTACTGGTGGCGCTCCTCGGAGACCACCACGAGGGTCAGCACCATGCCGATGGCGGGCGCGCCCATCTGGTGGCGCAGCAGCATGAGCTGCGCCGAGATCTTGCCGGCCGTCGTGTCCGACAGCATGAAAGTCGTCACTAGAGTCTCCTCCACACGCGGCCGTCGCGCGCCATCATCGCGTCGGCCGACTCCGGGCCCCACGAGCCCGACTCGTACCCCTCGGGCTGTCCCTGCGTGGCCCAGAAGTCCTCGATCGGGTCGAGGATCGTCCAGGACAGCTCGACCTCGCGCTGGTGCGGGAAGAGCGGCGGGTCGCCGATCATGACGTCGAGCAGCAGCCGCTCGTACGCCTCGGGCGAGGACTCCAGGAACGACTCGCCGTAGGCGAAGTCCATCGACACGTCGCGCACCTCCATGGCGGTGCCCGGGACCTTCGACCCGAACCGCACGGTGATGCCCTCGTCCGGCTGCACGCGGACGACCAGGGCGTTCTGGCCCAGGATCTCGGTGTCGGTCTTGCTGAAGGGAAGGTGCGGCGCCCGCTGGAACACCACGGCCACCTCGGTGACCCGGCGGCCCAGCCGCTTGCCGGTACGCAGGTAGAACGGCACCCCGGCCCACCGCCGGTTGGCGATCTCCAGCTTGATCGCCGCGTACGTCTCGGTGATCGACTCGGCGGGGATGCCCTCCTCCTGGAGGTAGCCGACGACCTTCTCGCCGCCCTGCCACCCGGCCGCGTACTGGCCGCGGGCCGTGTTGAGCCCCAGGTTGGACGGCAGCCGCACGGCCTTGAGCACCTTCTCCTTCTCCCGGCGCAGCGCCGAGGCGTCGAAGGAGGTCGGGTCCTCCATGGCGACCAGCGCGAGGAGCTGGAGCAGGTGGTTCTGGATCACGTCGCGGGCCGCGCCGATGCCGTCGTAGTAGCCCGCGCGCCCGCCGATGCCGATGTCCTCGGCCATGGTGATCTGCACGTGGTCGACGAAGCTGCGGTTCCAGATGGGCTCGTACAGGTTGTTGGCGAAGCGCAGCGCCAGGATGTTCTGGACCGTCTCCTTGCCCAGGTAGTGGTCGATCCGGAAGATCGAGCTCTCCGGGAACGCCGAGTTGGTGATCTCGTTCAGCTCGTGGGCCGACTTCAGGTCGTGGCCGAACGGCTTCTCGATGACCACCCGCCGCCACGACCCCTCGGGCGCGTCGGACAGCCCGGTGCGCTTGAGCTGCTCGACCACCACGGGGAAGAACTTGGGCGGCACCGACAGGTAGAAAGCGTAGTTGCCGCCCGTGCCACGGGTCTGGTCGATCTCCGCCAACGCCATCGCCAGCGCGTCGAAGGCTCCGTCGTCGGAGAACTCGCCCGGCACGAAATGGATGCCTTCGAGGATCTGCTTCCAGACCTCCTCGCGGAACGGCGTACGCGCGTGCGCCTTGACGGCGTCGTGCGTCAACTGGGCGAAGTCCTGGTCCTTCCAATCGCGCCTGGCGAAACCGACCAGCGAGAAACCGGGCGGCAGCAGGCCGCGGTTGCCCAGGTCGTAAATGGCCGGCAACAGTTTGCGCTTGGCCAGGTCGCCCGTCACGCCGAACAGCACCAGCACGCACGGCCCCGCCACCCGCGGCAGCCGCTTGTCCCGTGGGTCGCGCAATGGGTTGGCCTCCGCGACCTCCAATGTCGTGGCGGTGTTCGCCACGGCCGCCGCCACCGCGACGACCTCTTCCTCAGGAGATGCCTGATCAGTCATCTCAAACCTCCTGTGCGGCTGCGAGCAAATGCGCGACACCCGTCGCGCGGTCCGTCAAATGCAGGCGTACGGCGGGCCGTCCGCGGGTCTCCAGCGAGGCCAGGTCGCCCAGCGCCTGCGCGAGCTGGAGCCGTCCCAGCGTGTACGGCTGTCCCGGGACCGCGACGTCGTCGGTCACCGCCCCGGTGATCTGCAGGAACACGCCGTTCTGCGGCCCGCCCTTGTGGTACTGGCCGGTGGAGTGCAGGAAACGCGGTCCCCATCCGAACGTCACCGGCCGGTTGGTGCGGATGGCGAGCAGGGCGCGCAGCGTGGCGGCGTCGGCCATCATCCACGCGTCGGTCATCTGCTCGAAGTCGGCCCCCTCGGGCACGGGCGCGTCGAAGGCGGCCAGCCGGTCGAGATAGGCCATCACGGTCAGGTAGCCGTCGTGCGGGATGGCCTTCAGCAGCTCGGCCAGCACGCCGGGCAGGTCGTGCGACCGGACCGCGCCGTAGACCTCGACGGGCCCGTCGACCAGCGTGGGCGCGCCGAGCGGCAGGTCGGGCAGGGCCAGCAGGGCCGCGGTGTTCTCCTTGGACTCGGCCACGTTCGGCTGGTCGAACGGGTCGATCTCCAGCAGCAGCCCGGCCACGGCGGTCGCGTACTCCCAGACCAGGAACTGGCCGCCGAGCGGCCCGTCGACGCGTACGGCGCCGTCGTCGGACTCGATCGCGACGATCAGCTCGTCGTGGGTGTGGTTGGGGTCGGCGTTGACGATGGGCAGGATGCCCCTGCCCTGCTTGCCGGTGGACTCGGCGACGAGCTGCTCGATCCAGTCGGGCAGCCCGTTGATGCCGGAGAGCTGGTCCTCCAGGACGAGCTTGTCGCGCCCGGCCAGCGCCGCGCCGCCGAGCGCCGCGCCCAGGTCGAGCCCGGGGTTGCCGACGTCCTGCGACAGCAGCGGCAGCACCTCCTCGGCATCGTCCAGCAGCCGTTCGACGTCGGCCCCGGCCAGCGCGCTGGGCACCAGCCCGAACGCCGACAGCGCCGAGTAGCGGCCGCCCACGTCGGGAACGGCCAGGACCAGGTGGTAGCCGCCGTCGATCGCCCGCTGCTCCAGCGGCGAGCCGTGGTCGGTGACGACCACGATCCGGTCGGCGGGCGCGATGCCCGCCTCGGTGAAGATCTGTTCGTAGATGCGCAGGTGGCAGTCGGTCTCGACGGTCGAGCCGCTCTTGCTGGCCACCACCACGACCGTGGACTCCAGCAGGTCGTCCAGGGCCCGCCTGACCTGCGCGGGGTCGGTCGTGTCGAGCACGGTCAGCGGCACGTCGGCGGTCTGGCAGATCACCTCGGGAGCCAGCGACGAGCCGCCCATCCCGACCAGCACCACGTTCGTCAGGCCCTCGGCCCGCGCCCGCTCCACGAGCTTGCCCAGCTCGGGAAGGAGCTCGCGGGAGGTGCGCGGCAGCGTCAGCCAGCCGAGCCGGACCGCCGCCACCGCCTCGGCGTCCTCGCCCCACAGCGTGGGGTCGCCGCCGGCCAGCCGCGCGGGCACGCCGTCGGCGACGAGGCGCCCCGCGACGGAGGAGGCGGCCGCGGCCACCCCCTCCTCGCGGTAGGACACCTCGATCATGGCACCAGATTCTTGGTGACGCTTTCGAGCAGCTCGTTCCAGGACGCCTCGAACTTCTCGACGCCCTCCTCCTCCAGCACGCGCACCACGTCGTCGTAGTCGATACCGGCGTCCTTGAGCGCGGCCATGGTGTTCCAGGCCTGCTCGTAGAAGGGGCGCACGGTGTCGCCGGTGACCTGGGCGTGGTCGGCGGTGGCGTCGAGGGTCTTCTCCGGCATCGTGTTGACGGTGCCGGGGGCGACGAGCTGGTCGACGTACATGGTGTCGGAGTACTCGGGGTTCTTCACCCCGGTCGAGGCCCACAGCGGGCGCTGCGGACGGGCGCCCGCGGCGCGCAGGCGCTGCCAGCGCTCGGAGCTGACGACCTCCTCGTAGGCGGCATAGGCCAGGCGCGCGTTGGCGATGCCCGCCTTGCCCTTCAGCTCCGGCTTGCCGAGCTGGTCGAGCCGCTTGTCGATCTCGGTGTCGACGCGGCTGACGAAGAACGAGGCCACCGACTCGATCGCGGCCAGGTCGAGGCCCTTGGCCTGCGCGGCCTCCAGACCGGCCAGCCAGGCGTCCATGACCGCGCGGTAGCGCTCCAGGGAGAAGATCAGCGTGACGTTGACGCTGATGCCCTCCGAGAGCGCCTGCGTGATCGCGGGCAGGCCCTCAAGGGTGGCCGGGATCTTGATGAACAGGTTGGGCCGGTCGACCATCCACCACAGCGCCCTGGCCTCGGCCACGGTCTTCTCGCTCTCGCGGGCCAGACGTGGGTCGACCTCCAGCGAGACGCGGCCGTCTACGCCGTCGGTGGCGTCGTAGACCGGGCGCAGCACGTCGGCGGCCCAGCGGATGTCGTACGTGGTGATCGCGCGTACGGCCTCCTCCACGGTGACGCCGCGTACGGCCAGGTCGTGGAGCTGGGCGTTGTAGGCGTCGCCCTTGCTGAGCGCGCCGGCGAAGATCGTCGGGTTGGAGGTGACCCCGACGACGTTCTTGTCCCGGATCAGCTGCTCAAGGTTGCCCGTACGCAGCCGTTCGCGGCTGATGTCGTCGAGCCAGACGGAGACGCCCTGGCCGGACAGCTTGTTGAGGTTGTCGCTCATCTTCTTCTCAGTTTCCCGTCGTCTCGCCCTTGTCCTGACCCAGCTTGGCGAGGCTCGCCTTGGCCGCCGCCGCCACCCGCTCGGCCGTGAGCCCGAACTGCTCGTACAGCGTCCTGTACGGCGCCGAGGCGCCGAAGTGCTCCAGGCTGACCACTTCGCCGCACTCGCCGACGAACTGGTGCCAGCCGAGCGCGACGCCGGCCTCGACCGCGACCCGAGCCCTGATGGCGCTCGGCAGGACGGTCTGCCGGTAAGCGGAGTCCTGCCCGTTGAACCACTCGACACACGGCATCGACACCACGCGTGTGGAGATGCCCTGGGCCTCCAGCAGCTCGCGGCCCTGGACGGCCACCTCGACCTCGCTGCCGGTGGCGATCAGGATCACGTGCGGCTGGCCGTCGGAGGCCTCGCGCAGCACGTAGCCGCCGCGGGCCACGCCGTCGGCGTTGGTGCCCTCGTAGACCGGCACGTTCTGCCTGGTCAGAGCCAGGGCGGCGGGACGGTCGGTGTGCTCCAGGATCGTCTTCCACGCGTACGCGGTCTCGTTGGCGTCGGCCGGGCGGACGACGTCGAGGCCGGGGATCGCGCGCAGCGCCCACAGGTGCTCGATCGGCTGGTGGGTGGGGCCGTCCTCGCCGAGGCCGATGGAGTCGTGCGTCCACACGTAGGTGACCGGCAGCTTCATCAGCGCCGCCAGGCGCACCGAGGGCCGCATGTAGTCGGAGAAGACCAGGAACGTGCCGCCGTACGGGCGGGTGCCGCCGTGCAGGGCGATGCCGTTGAGGATCGCGCCCATGGCGTGCTCGCGGATGCCGAAGTGCAGCGTGCGGCCGTAGCGGTTACCGGGGAAGTCCTTGGTCTGGTACTCCTCGGGGATGAAGGACGGCTCGCCCTTCATCGTGGTCAGGTTCGACTCGGCCAGGTCGGCCGAGCCGCCCCACAGCTCGGGCAGCACCGGCGCCAGCGCGCCCAGCACCTCGCCGCTGGCCTTGCGGGTGGCCATCGAGGAGCCGGTCTCGAACTCGGGCAGGGCCGTGGCCCAGCCGGCGGGCAGCTCGCGGTGGGAGATGCGGTCGAACTCCTTGGCCCGCTCGGGGTTGGCCAGGCGCCATTCCGCGTATCCCTTGTCCCACTCGGCGCGGTCGGCGCGGCCGCGGGCGACCACCTCGCGGGCGTGCTGGAGCACCTCGGCCGAGACGTCGAAGCTCTTGGCCGGGTCCATGCCCAGGATCTCCTTGGTCGCGGCGATCTCCGCCTCGCCCAGGGCCGCGCCATGGATCTTGCCGGTGTTCTTCTTGTTCGGCGCCGGCCAGCCGATGATCGTGCGCAGCCGGATGAACGAGGGCCGGTCGGTCTCGGCCTTGGCCGCCTCCAGCGCCTCGTAGAGCGCCTGGACGTCCTCCTCGTACTCGCCGCCGGCGGTCCAGTCGACGCTCTCGGTGTGCCAGCCGTAGGCCTCGTAGCGCTTGACGACGTCCTCGGACTTGGCGATGAGGGTGTCGTCCTCGATGGAGATGTGGTTGTCGTCGTACACGACGACGAGGTTGCCCAGCTTCTGGTGGCCGGCCAGGGCGCTGGCCTCGTGGCTGATGCCCTCCTCGATGTCGCCGTCGCTGACGAAGCACCAGATGTGGTGGTCGAACGGCGAGGCGCCGCGCTCGGCGTCGGGGTCGAACAGGCCACGCTCGCGGCGGGCCGCCATCGCCATGCCGACCGCGTTGCCCAGACCCTGGCCGAGCGGGCCGGTGGTGGTCTCGACGCCGGCGGTGTGGCCGTGCTCGGGGTGACCCGGCGTCAGGCTGTCCCACTGGCGCAGGCGGCGCAGGTCGTCGAGCGTGAGGCCGTAGCCGGACAGGTAGAGCTGGATGTAGAGCGTCAGGCTGGTGTGGCCGCACGACAGCACGAACCGGTCGCGGCCCGCCCAGTTGGGGTCGCTCGGGTCGTGGCGCATCACGCGCTGGAACAGCAGGTATGCGGCGGGGGCCAGGCTCATGGCGGTGCCGGGGTGACCCGAGCCCGCCTTCTCCACTGCGTCCATCGCCAGGGCCCGGACGACGTCGACGGCCTTCTTGTCGAGGTCGGTCCACTCAAGGGCTGGCACGAGTTCGGTGCTCAAGTGCTCGATCTCCGGAATCTAGTTGTCATTTGGCAGTACCTGTTGGCTATCCCGCCCACACGGGACCCTAACCGAGTGGAGCTGGCGATCGATTCCCATTCCACCCTCGCGTGTCCACGAATGGCTCAAGCCCCCCATTGGCCGGACCGTCCGGCCCTGCGACTACAGTTTGTTTGTTCGCAGAGGCGTCACGGCGCCACTCATCGATCCGCTCCAATCAGAGGTTACGCGTTGACTCCGCACAGGCTGGAAGCGCCTTGACGGTGCTGACCAACAGGCAGGCCACGGCCCCCTCGACCGAGTCCGGGGCGCCGCGCACGTTCGGCATGGTCGTGAAGGCCTACGTCGCGCTCACCAAGCCGCGGATCATCGAGCTGCTGCTGATCACGACCCTGCCGGTGATGTTCCTCGCGGCCGGCGGCCTGCCGCCGCTGTGGAGGTCGGTCGCCGTCATGGTGTTCGGCACCCTGTCGGCGGGCAGCGCCAACGCGCTCAACTGCTACGTCGACCGCGACATCGACCAGAAGATGCGGCGTACCCGCCGCCGGCCGCTGGCCAGGCACCAGGTGTCGCCGCGCGGCGCGCTGGTGTTCGGGATCGTTCTGGGGATTTTGTCCACTGTTGGCCTGTGGGTCACCACCAATTGGCTGGCAGCGGTGCTGTCCACCGGCGCGATCCTGTTCTACGTGATCGTCTACTCGATGATCCTGAAGCGGCGCACCGCCCAGAACATCGTGTGGGGCGGCATCGCGGGCTGCATGCCGGTCATGATCGGCTGGGCGGGCATCACCGAGCGGCTCGACTGGGCGCCCCTGGTGCTGTTCGGCGTGGTGTTCTTCTGGACGCCGCCCCACACCTGGACCCTCGCCATGCGCTACAAGGAGGACTACGCGGCGGCGAAGGTGCCGATGCTGCCGGTGGTGGCCACCGAGCGGCGGGTGATCCTGGAGTCCGTGGCCTACACCTGGGCGACCGTGCTGTGCTCGCTGGCGTTGTGGCCGGTGGCCGGCACCACGCTGTTCTACCCGGTCGTCGCGGCGGTGCTCGGCGTGGTCTGCCTGTGGGAGGTCCACCGCCTGCTGGCCCGGCTCAACGCCGGCAGGAGCGGCGTCGACCTGCGCCCGATGCGGTTCTTCCACTGGTCCAACGCCTACCTCGCGCTGCTCTTCCTCGCCGTCGCGATCGACCCGCTGCTGGCCTGATCCCGTGCCCGCCGTCCGCGACGCCGCCGGAGCGCGTGTCCGCAGGGTGAGGAGTGGCTGTCCCGCGCGGGCGGCCCACACGGGCACCGGCCCTTCGATCCGTTAAAGTCACGGTATGGCGACCCGTGATCCACGCTGGGTGTTGAAGGACCGCCCGTCATTCGCGTTGATCACCGGGCTGGTCCTCACCGGCATCTGCGCCCTGGTCTCGTTCTCCTTCGACGTGATCAACGGCGAGCCGGTGCAGTTCTTCATCGCGCTCGTGCTCGCCCTGGCGCCGGTGCCGCTGCTGCTGGCCGCCGTGCTGGCGCTCGACCGCATGGAGCCCGAGCCGCGCAGCAACCTGATCTTCGCCTTCGCCTGGGGCGCGGGCATCGCCGTGCTGGTCGCCGGCGCGATCAACTCGCTCAACCTCCACTACTTCATCGACACCGCCAAGCTCTCGCCGACCAGCGCCCGCAACCTGGCCGCCACCTTCGGCGCGCCGGTGGTCGAGGAGACGATGAAGGGCCTGGTACTGCTCGGCCTGCTCAAGTTCCGCAGGGCCGAGCTCGACGGCCCCACCGACGGCATCATCTACGCCAGCATGGTCGGCCTCGGCTTCGCCATGAGCGAGAACGTCAGCTACTACCTGTCGGCGCTCAACGGCAACGGCGTCAGCAGCCTGGCCGTCACCGTGGTGCTGCGCGGCGTCCTGTCGCCGTTCGCCCATCCGCTGTTCAGCTCGATGATCGGGGTGGCCGTCGCGTACGCGGCCCAGCGCGAAGGGCCCGAGCGGGTCTTCCTGGTGCTGGCCGGCTGGTCGGGGGCGATGATCCTGCACGGCCTGTGGAACGGCCTGGCCTCCTACGGCGGCTTCCCCGGGCTCGTGGTGGCCTACCTGGCGCTGCTGGTGGTGCTCGTCGTGCTGATCGGCGTGGTGTTCAGGGACCGGCGGCGCATCGTCGCGCTCATCCAGACCTACCTGCCGCCGTACGAGCCGACCAAGCTGGTCGGGGCGGCCGACATCTACATGTTGTCCACGTTCGCCAGGCGCCGCCAGGCCAGGCAGTGGGCCAGGGCCTACGGCGGCAAGAAGGGCGTGCGCGCGATGCGCGACTACCAGCTCGCCGCCACCGAGCTGGGCCTGCTGCACGAGCGGGCGGCCCGCCACATGGTCGACGAGCAGGCCTTCCACGAGGAGCAGCGCGCCCTGCTGGAGTGCATGAGCACCGCCCGCGCCGACTTCCCGGTGCCGCCCGTGCACGCCCGCCGCATGTCCAGGGGCACCCCGCCGCCCGGCTACGCGCCCGGCGCGCCGCCGCCGCGCTGAGCCAAGATCTCGGTCAGCGAGACCTCGCGCGGCCCGGGGTAGACCGGGTCGGAGTGCAGCAGCAGCGCGTCGACGACGGCCTTGCCGGTGGCCAGCAGCTCGCGGGTGGCGTAGACGTACGTGGTGGCCGCCCACTGGCGGGTGGAGTCGTCGCCCACGCCGAACGTCTCCAGCCCGGCCGTCCGGCACAGCGCCACGGCCCTCGGCAGGTGGAAGACCTGGGTGACGACGGTGACGCGTTCGGCGCCGAACACCCGGCGGGCCCGTACGCAGGAGTCCCAGGTGTCGAATCCGGCGTAGTCGAGCACGATCACGCCCGCCGGCACGCCCCTGCGTACCAGGTAGTCGCGCATGGCGGTGGGCTCGTCGTAGTCCTTGCGGCTGTTGTCGCCCGACAGCAGCAGCGCGCGCACCTTGCCCGCCCGGTAGAGCTCGGCGGCGACGTCGAGCCGCCGGGCCAGCATGGGCGTGGGCTGCGCGCCCCACAGGCCCGCGCCGAGCACCAGCGCGGCCTGCGTGGACGGCACCCGGCCCAGCCAGCCGCCCGTGTCGGCCACCACGCGGTGGGGCGAGCTGTCGAGCCAGGCCCACGTCATGGGCGCCAGGGCGAGCACGCTGACCAGCACCAGCCCCTGGTACGCGCGGCGCAGCAGCCTGCGCGAGAGCCTAGGAAATCGCAGCACACCCCATACCCTCGCACAAGGGGTCAGACCGTGGCGGGCGCTTCCGCAGGAGCGGCGGCGGCCGGGGCCTCCAGCGGGCCTCGGGTGCGCAGCGCGGTGACCACCCGCAACGCGGCGATCCACACCAGCGAGGCGCCGAGCACGTGCAGCAGCACCAGTGCGGCCGGCACGGCCAGGAAGTACTGGGTGTAGCCGATCACGCCCTGGGCCAGCTCGACCGCGAACAGCCCGAGCGCGGCCCGCCTGGCCGGTCGCGGCGCGCCGGTCACGCGCAGCGCGAACAGCAGCGCGAAGGTCAGGCCGACGACGACGTAGACGATGTCGGCGTGCAGCCGGGCCACGGTCTCGATGTCGAAGCCGAACCGGGAGGCGATGACGTCGCCCGAGTGCGGGCCCGTGCCGCTGACCACCACGCCCGCCACCAGCAGCACGGCCGTGGCCGCGAGCAGCGCGTAGCCGAGCAGCCGGATGTCGCGGTGGGCGACCCCGGCGGCCGGGCCGTCGCCCTCGCCGGCGCGGGCGTAGAGCATCCAGCAGGCGGCGATCAGGGCCATGGAGATCAGGAAGTGCATGCCGACCGTGAACGGGCTGAGCGCGCTCCTGACCACCAGCCCGCCCCACAGGGCCTGGGCCAGCACGCCCGCCGGTTGCAGCAGCGCCAGGCGCACCAGCGCCCGCCGGCGGGGGGCCAGGCGCAGCGCCGCGAGCACGCACGCCGCGCCCACCGCGAGCACCAGGAACGTCAGCAGCCGGTTGCCGAACTCGATGAGCATCGTGAGCATCGACATCTCGGGATGGGCGATCGGCACGAAGCTGTCGGGAGTGCACCTCGGCCAGGTCGGGCAGCCGAGCCCGGAACCGGTCACCCGCACCCCCGCGCCGGTCACCGCGATGCCCGCGTTGGCCACCACGGAGGCCAGCGCCCAGCCGCGCATCGAGCGCGTGGTCGGCGCCCAGAACGAGCGCAGGGCGCGGACGAGGACGTTGGGGCGGCCGGTGGATTCCTTCACGTCAACGATGGTACGGGCCAGGTGGGACGGTCCCGTCAGGGGCTTCTCCACAGCCTGACAATGTGACATGTTACTCCTGGCGGCTTCCTCGACCCGGCCCGGAGGGGTTCACAAGGTGATCACTACTGTCGACTACCACACGGGCGGCGAGCCGTTCCGGATCGTCACCGCGGGCGTGCCCGAGATCCCCGGCGCGGACGTGCTCACCCGGCGGGAGAACGCCCCCGGCCACGCCGACCACGTCCGGCGGCTGCTGTGCCACGAGCCGCGCGGGCACGCCGACATGTACGGCTGCTTCCTGGTCCCGCCCGACGACGCCGGGGCGCATCTGGGCGTGCTGTTCTGGCACAAGGACGGCTTCTCCACCGCCTGCGGGCACGGCACGATCGCGCTCGGGGCGTACGCGGTGCACGAGGGGCTGGTCGAGGCCGATCCCGACGGGGAGACCGACGTGGTGGTGGACGTGCCGTCGGGGCGGGTCAGGGCCCGGGTGCGGTGCTCGGGCGGACGGGTGGAGGGGGTGACGTTCGTGAGCGTCCCGTCGTACGTGATCGCGCGGGACGTGGAGGCCGCCGGGAGCAAGGTTGACATTTCATATGGCGGGGCGATTTATGCGTCTGTTTCGGCGAGGTCGCTGGGGTTGTCCGTCGAGCCGCGCCATCTGACCGCCCTCGTCGAGCACGCCCGCCGCCTCAAGACCGCCCTGGCCGGCCACCCCGCCACCCGCCACCCGCGCGACGACCGGCTCTCCGGCGTCTACGGCGTGATCTTCCACGAGGACCTGCCGGGCGACGAGCCGCCGGACGCCGCCGGGAGCGTCCGCCAGCGCAACGTCACCGTCTTCGCCGACGGCGAGGTGGACCGGTCGCCGTGCGGCTCGGGCACCGCCGCCAGGATGGCGCTGCTGCACGAGGAGGGCCTGCGCGGCACGCTGGTCCACGAGAGCATCGTCGGGTCCGTCTTCCGGGCGCGCGTGGCCGGGGTGACGCCCGAGGGCATCGTGCCGGAGATCGAGGGCATGGCCTACCGCACCGGCAGGCACGTCTTCGAGCTCGATCCCGCCGACCCGATCGGAACGGGGTTCACGCTGCGATGAGCGACCTGCCCTACATCGACGGGGAGACCCTGGAGCGTCTGGTGCCGGTCGGGCGCGCGGTGGCCGTGCTCGAACAGGCCCTGCGCGCCGGGCTCGACCCCGAGCTGACGCCCCGGCGGCCCGTCGTGGACCTGCCGGCCGGGCAGCTCCTGCTCATGCCCGCGGCCGCCGGGCGCTACGCCGGGGTCAAGGCCGTCACCGTCACGCCCGCCAACCCCGGACGCGGGCTGCCCCGCGTCCAGGGCACGTACCTGCTGCTGGACGGCGACACCCTGGCCCCGCTGGCCGCCCTGGACGGCATCGCGCTCACGTCCCTGCGCACGCCCGCCGTCTCCGCGCTGGCCGTCGCGCACCTGGCCGAGCCGAACGCCCGCCGCCTGGTGGTGTTCGGCAGCGGGCCGCAGGCGTACGGCCACGTCCTGGCCCTGCGCGAGGTACGTCCCGTCGAGCACGTCACGGTCGTCGGCCGCGACCCCGCCCGCGCCGCCGCCCTGGCCGGCCGCTGCCGCGACCTGGGCCTGACCGCGCAGGCCCATGGCGCGGACGCCCCGGCGGCGGCGGACGCGGTCCGGGCCGCCGACCTCGTCGCCTGCTGCACCACCGCCGCCGAGCCGCTGTTCCCCGGTAAGCTCGCCCGCGACGGCGTCACCGTGGTCGCGGTCGGGTCGCACGAGCCCGGCGTCCGGGAACTCGACGGCGACCTCGTCGCCCGCGCCACCGTGGTCGTCGAGGCCAGGTCGGCCGCCCTGGAGGAGGCCGGCGACGTGATCATCCCGATCCGCCACGGTACGATCACCTCTGGTCATCTCGCCGGAAACCTCGCCGAGCTGATCGCCGGAGGGGTGGTGGCCGGTCCCGGCCCGCGGGTGTTCAAGAGCACCGGCATGG
Source organism: Nonomuraea sp. NPDC051191 (assembly GCF_044455665.1). Lineage (NCBI taxonomy): Bacteria > Bacillati > Actinomycetota > Actinomycetes > Streptosporangiales > Streptosporangiaceae > Nonomuraea > Nonomuraea sp. NPDC051191. The sequence goes on from NZ_JBITEZ010000026.1 coordinate 61,862, forward strand.
CGTGGGAGGACCTGGTGGTGGCCGCGGCCGCGTACGAGGCGTGGAAGTAGGAGGGAAGGCGGATGACTGCCGAGGACCGGCTCGACCTGCCCATGGTGGGGGAGCGGCAGAGCCTGCGCGAGCAGGTCGCGCATGCGCTGCGGGCCGCGCTGATCACCGGTGAGATGCGGCCAGGGGTGGTCTACTCCGCGCCCGTGCTCGCCGCGCAGTTCGGCGTCTCGGCCACGCCGGTCCGCGAGGCGATGCTCGACCTGGCGAAGGAGGGCCTGGTCGAGGCCGTGCGCAACAAGGGCTTCCGGGTGACCGAGCTGTCCGACCGCGACCTCGACGAGCTGACCCAGATCCGCGAGCTGATCGAGGTGCCCACCGTCTCGCGGTTGGCCGACAGCGCCCGTGCCGAGGAGTTCGAACGGCTGCGCCCGGTCGCCCAGGAGATCGTCTCGGCCGCCGACCGGGGCGACCTGCTCGCCTACATCGACGCCGACCTGCGCTTCCACCTGGAGCTGCTGGCCCTGTCCGGCAACGTCCACCTGGTGGGCGTGGTGCGCGACCTGCGCAACCGGGCCCGGCTCTACGGCCTGTCCCAGCTCGCCGAGCGCGGCTCGCTGACCGACTCCGCCCGGGAGCACCTGGCCCTGCTCGACGCGCTCAAGAGCGGCGACGGCGCGGCGGTCGGCCACCTCATGGGCGAGCACATCGGCCACGTCCGGGGCATCTGGGCCGAGCACTGACCCGGCCGCGATTCTTTGCCGTCCGAATTTAGAAGGTTTGTCCGTTTTGGGGTAATGTGTTTGTGAAAGCTTTCACGAACTGATCTACGTGAAGCTGCACAAGCCCGGTCACGCGGAAGCCCGCTCCGCTGGCCTTCCCCGGGCTCGGCGACCCGCCCACCTGAAGCCGAGCCCTCCGCCGCGCGCCCGAGAGAACCCCATCCCCGCGGGCGCGCGGCGGCACCCTATCGCCCGTTCATCCGGGTGGAGCCCAGGCTCGCGGCCACGACGCACACGATCGCCGCCCACTGCTGCACGTGCAGGACCTCGCCCAGCACCAGCACACCCGCCATCGCCGCCACCGCCGGTTCGAGGCTCATGAGAATGCCGAACACGTGCTTGGGCATGCGCCGCAGCGCGTGGAGCTCCAGCGAGTACGGGATCACCGACGACAGCAGCCCCACGCCCAGCCCGATCAGCAGCAGGGACGGCTGCAACAGGTCGGCGCCGCCGGTCGTGACGCCCACCGGCGCGATCACCAGCGCAGAGACGATCATCGCGAACGACAGCCCGGTGGTGCCGGGGAACCGCCCTCCGGCCGCGGCCGACAGCAGGATGTAGCCCGCCCAGCACGCGCCCGCCACCAGGGCGAACCCGATGCCGATCCACCAGCTCGCCGACGCCTGCTGCCCCCAGGGCGCCAGCAGCGCCACGCCGAGGCCCGCCAGGCCGATCCAGGCCAGGTCGAGCCTGCGCCGGGAGGCGGCCACGGCCACGCCCAGCGGGCCGAGGAACTCGATCGCCACCGCGACGCCCATCGGCAGCCGCGACAGGGCCTCGTAGTAGGACAGGTTCATCAGGGCGAGCGTCAGGCCGAAGCCGACCCCGACCGCCCAGTCGCGCCACGCCAGCCCCTTGAGCTTCGGCCTGGCCACCGCCGCCATGATCAGACCGCCGGCGGCGATGCGCAGGAACACCACGGCGCTCGGCGGCAGGACGGAGAACAGCTCCTTGGCGAACGCGGCGCCGAGCTGCACCGAGACGATGGACAGCAGGACGAGCGACGAGGGCGGGATCGAGTCCGCGGCCTGGCGCAGCAGGCGCCCGGGCCGGGGCAGCGCCTGCCGGCGATCGAAGGGATCGTCGAGGGCGAAGTCGGTCACGGAACACCTCGGAGGAAGCTGGGACAGTCGTCAGAGAGTACTGACCTCGTACGACATCTCCGCACAGGGGGGTGGCGCGCCCCTCACTCCCAGCGGAACAGGCGCGAGACCAGGGCCAGGGTCAGCACGGCCCAGCCGGCCAGGACGAGCACGGGCCCCAGCGGCAGCGCCGCCCCCTGGGCGAGCACCGCGCGCAGGCCGCCGGTCAGCGCCGAGATCGGCAGCAGCTCCAGGACCGGCCGCGCGCCCTCGGGGAACTTCGACAGCGGGAACACCACCCCGCCCGCCCCCAGCAGCACCAGGTAGACCAGGTTGGCCGCGGCCAGCGTCGCCTCGGCCCGCAGCGTGCCCGCCATGAGCAGCCCGAGGCCGCTGAAGGCCGCCGTGCCCAGCACGACCAGCACCGCGGCGGCCAGGAACGACCCGTGGGGCCGCCAGCCCAGCGCCAGCCCGACGGCCACGATCACCGCGGCCTGGATGACCTCCACGGCCACCACCGCGCCCGTCTTGGCCAGCATGAGGCCGGCCCTGGACAGCGGGGTCGCGCCCAGCCGCTTCAGCACGCCGTAGCGGCGCTCGAAGCCGGTGCCGATGGCCTGCCCGGTGAAGGCGGTGGACATGACGGCCAGCGCCAGCACGCCGGGGACCAGGAAGTCGACCCGCCGGCCGCCGCCGACGTCGACCAGCGGCGCCAGCGAGAAACCGACCAGCAGCAGCACCGGGATGATCAGCGTGAGCAGGAGCTGCTCGCCGTTGCGGAGCATCGTGCGGACCTCGGAGCCGGCCTGCGCGAGCACCATGCGCGGGAAGGGCGCGGCGCCCGGAGCGGGCGAGAGGTCGAGCGCGGGCGTCATCGCAGCTCCCTGCCGGTCAGTTCGAGGAAGACGTCTTCGAGGGTGCGGCGCTCGATGCGCAGGTCGTCGGCCGTGACGCCCTCGGCCGCGCACCAGGCCGTGACCGTGGCCAGCAGCTCGGGCCCGACCTGGCCCTCGATGATGTAGTGGCCGGCGGGCGACTCCTTGGCCGCGCTGCCCGCCGGGAGCGCGTTGAGCAGCTCCTCCAGCGTGAGCCCCGGCCTGGCCCTGAACCTGAGCTGCCGCTCGGCCCCGGTCAGCGAGGCCGGGCTGCCCTCGGCCACCACCCGCCCCCTGTCGATGATCACAACGTGGTCGGCCAGCCGCTCGGCCTCCTCCATGTGGTGGGTGGTCAGCACCACCGACACCCCGGCGGTGCGCAGCTCGCCGACCAGCTCCCAGCAGGCGTGCCGGGCCTGCGGGTCGAGACCGGCGGTCGGCTCGTCGAGGAAGACCAGCTCCGGCCTGCCGATCACGGCCGCGGCCAGCGAGAGCCGCTGCTGCTGCCCGCCCGAAAGCCGCCGGTAGGCGGTGCGCGCGTGCTCGGCCAGCCCGAGCCGGGTCAGCAGCGCGCCGGGGTCGTGGGGACGGGCGTAGAAGCGCGAGACCAGGTGCAGCCACTCGGCGCAGCGCATCGCCGGCGGCACCCCGCCGGCCTGGAGCATCACCCCGACGCGCGGGCGCAGCTCGGGCAGCGTGGGCGACAGGCCGAGCACCCGCACCGTGCCGGAGTCGGCCTTGCGGAACCCCTCGCAGATCTCGACCGTGGACGTCTTGCCCGCGCCGTTGGGCCCGAGGACGGCGGTGACCGCGCCGCGGCCGGCCCGCAGGGTGAGGCCGTCGAGGGCGGTCCTGCCGCCGTAGCGTTTGACCAGGTCGACGATCTCGACGGCTGGGGAATCCATGGCACGAGTTTAGGGACTGCGCCGGGCGGTCCGGCCCCCAGGTACGCGCCCGGCGAACGGGGGGCGGGCCCCCTGCCCGGAAATGGACGGCTCTTGACCGGACCGTTCCCCGCGAAGGCGTGAGAACGGGGGGAAGCGCGGCGATGAGCTCCACGTCTGAGGAGGTTGCATGTCGCGACGCAGTGAGTACGACCCAGGAGTCCCGTGCTGGGTGGACCTGGCCAGCACCGACGTCCCCGGCTCGGTCCGGTTCTACGGGGACCTGTTCGGCTGGCGGGCCGACATGGTGGACGACCCGGCGGCCGGCGGCTACGGGATGTTCGTCCACGAGGGCAGCAAGGTCGCCGGGATCGGCCCCGCCCGCGACGGCGGCCCCGCCTCGATGTGGAACACCTACGTCGCCACCGACGACGCCGCTGCCCTGGCCGGCCGGGTCAGGGACGCCGGCGGGACCGTCGTGGCCGAGCCCATGGCGATCTTCGAGGAGGGCACCATGACCGTCCTGCTGGCCCCGGACGGCTCCTACGCCGGAGCCTGGCAGGCGGCCGCCCACGCGGGGGCCGAGCTGGTCAACGAGCCCGGCGCGTTCTGCTGGAACGAGCTGTACACGCGCGACGTGCCGGCCGCCGAGCGCTTCTACGCGGCGGTCTTCGGCTGGACGTCGCGCACGTCGGACCTGGGCGGCATGGCCTACACCGAATGGACGGCGGGGGAGACGGGCGTGGCGGGCATGATGCCGATGCCCGAGGAGGCCCCGGCGGACCTGCCGTCCTTCTGGCTGACCTACTTCGCGGTCGCCGACCTCGACGTGGCCCTGCACACCGCCGCCGACGCGGGCGCGGACGTGCTCACCTGCGTGACCGAGGCGCCGCCCGGCCGGTTCGCGCAGCTGATCGACCCGCAGGGCGCGGCCTTCGGGGTCATCCAACTGAACGAAACAGCATGAAATATCTGATAACCGGGAATTAGGAGGACCGAATCCCGGTTTGATCCCTCGGCCCTCGTGGGTCATCGGCCTGCGAGGGAGAGGGGTTCGGGCATGTCCGTGGCAGAAGCCGCGTCCGCCGCCATTGGAAGCAAGGGCGAGGCCAAGGGCGGGAGGCGGGGGCTGCTGTTGGTCATCCTGGGCGCGCTGTCGGCGATCGGCCCGCTGTCCATCGACATGTACCTGCCCGCCCTGCCCGCCATCACCGAGGAGATGCTCAGCGCTCCGGCGCAGGTCCAGCTCACCCTCACCGCGTGCCTCATCGGCGTCTCCGTCGGCCAGGTCGTCGCCGGGCCGGTCAGCGACGTGCGCGGGCGCCGCGTCCCGCTGATCGTGGGCGTGGCCGGGTTCATGGTGGCCTCGCTGCTGTGCGCGTTCGCGCCCTCGGTGCCCGTGCTGATCGTGCTGCGGCTGCTCCAGGGCGTCCTGGGCGGTGCCGCGCTGGTCATCGTGCGCGCGGTCGTCCGCGACCTGTACGACGGCGCCGCCATCGCCCGCATCTTCGCCACGCTCATGCTGGTCAGCGGCCTGGCCCCGATCCTGGCCCCCATCGCGGGGGCCCAGCTGCTCGCCTTCACCTCCTGGCGCGGCGTGTTCGTGGCGCTCAGCCTCGCCGGGCTCGTGCTGCTGCTGGCCGTGCTGCCGGGCGTGCGCGAGACGCTGCCCGCCGGTCAGCGCGAGAGCGGCGGGCTCGCGCATACCGTGCGCACCTTCTGGCAGCTTCTGCGCGACCGCTCGTTCATGGGCTGCGCGCTCACCGCCGGGCTGGCCTTCGCGGCGATGTTCGGCTACATCTCCGGCTCGCCGTTCGTGCTCCAGCAGGTGTACGGCGCCACCCCGCAGCAGTACTCGCTCATCTTCGGCCTCAACGCGCTCGGCCTGACCGTGATGGCTCAGGTCGGCGGCCGCCTGTCGGGCCGCGTGGAGCCCGCCCGCCTGGTCGTCGCCGGGCTGGTCACCGCCCTGGTGGGCGCGGGGCTGCTGCTGACCGCCGCGCTCAGCGGGCTCGGCCTGGCCGGCATCGTGGCGGGCCTGTTCGTGATCATGCTGGGCCAGGGGCTCGTCCTGCCCGGCACCGGCGCGCTGGCCCTGGCCGGGCAGCCCGCCCAGATCGCGGGCAGCGCCTCGGCGCTGCTCGGCGTGATGCAGTTCGCGCTGGGCGCCGTGGCGGCCCCGCTGGTCGGCCTGGCGGGCGAGGGCACGGCCCTGCCGATGGCCTGCGTGATGCTCGGGCTGATCACGTGCTCGGCGCTCGCGTTCGCCCTTCTGGGACGCCGAAAGGTTAGGTAAGCCTAACCTGCGTGAGGAATTCCATTGGTGGCCTGCTCCGATTCGTTTGTGAACCGGGAAGGAATTACGGCACACTGATGTTGTGAAAAACATGCCCACGATCGAGCCCGGTAGCGAGCGCAGCACACGCGCGCGTGTCGCCAGGCTGATCCTCGAGCATGGTCCCGTGACGGCCGCCTCGCTCGGCGAGCGGCTGGGGCTGACGCCCGCCGCGGTGCGCAGGCACCTCGACGCGTTGCTGGCCGAGGGAATGATAGAGCCTCGCACGGTCAGGCCGCGCGGTCAGCGTGGGCGCGGACGGCCCGCCAAGCTGTTCGCCATCACCGACGCGGGGCGCAGTGCTTTCGAGCACGCCTATGACGACCTCGCCGGGAGCGCACTCCGCTTCCTGGCCGAGCGCATGGGGCGAGAAGCCGTGACCGACTTCGCCCGCTCGCAGGTGTCGAGCCTGCTGACGCGGCTGGAGCCGGTCATGCGGACGGTGCCGGCGGACCAGCGCGTACAGGTGCTGGCGCAGGCGCTGTCGGCAGAGGGGTACGCCGCCTCGGCCAGCAAGGCCAAGTCGGGCGGCGACCAGCTCTGCCAGCACCACTGCCCGGTGGCTCACGCGGCCGCGGAGTTCCCGCAGCTCTGCGAGGCCGAGACGGAGGCGTTCGCGCAACTGCTCGGCACCCCGGTGCAGCGCCTGGCCACGATCGCGCACGGCGACGGGGTCTGCACGACCCACGTGAGCCCGAAGTCGCTGGCTGAATCCGCACACAGAGACAAGAGCAAGGAGACCGGAAGGTGACTGTCACCGACCGCCCGGAGCTGGAAGGCCTCGGGAATTACAAGTTCGGCTGGGCCGACCCGGATGCCGCGGGCGCGGCGGCCAAGCGTGGCCTGTCCGAGGAGGTCGTCCGCAACATCTCCGCGCTCAAGAACGAGCCGGAGTGGATGCTCGACCTTCGCCTGAAGGGCCTCCGCCTGTTCGACAAGAAGCCGCTGCCCACCTGGGGCTCCGACCTCACCGGCATCGACTTCGACAACATCAAGTACTTCGTGCGCTCGACCGAGAAGCAGGCCGCTTCCTGGGACGAGCTGCCCGCCGACATCAAGAACACCTACGACAAGCTCGGCATCCCCGAGGCGGAGAAGCAGCGCCTCATCGCCGGCGTCGCGGCCCAGTACGAGTCGGAGGTCGTCTACCACAAGATCCGTGAGGACCTTGAGGAGAAGGGCGTCATCTTCGTCGACACCGACACGGGCCTGAAGGAGCACGAGGAGCTCTTCAAGGAGTACTTCGGCTCGGTGATCCCGGTCGGCGACAACAAGTTCGCCGCGCTCAACACCTCCGTGTGGTCCGGTGGCTCGTTCATCTACGTGCCGCCGAACGTCGAGGTCGAGATCCCGCTGCAGGCCTACTTCCGGATCAACACCGAGAACATGGGCCAGTTCGAGCGGACCCTGATCGTCGTGGACGAGAACTCCTACGTCCACTACGTCGAGGGCTGCACCGCGCCGATCTACTCCTCCGACTCGCTGCACAGCGCGGTCGTCGAGATCATCGTGAAGAAGAACGCCCGCTGCCGTTACACGACCATCCAGAACTGGTCGAACAACGTCTACAACCTGGTCACCAAGCGCGCCGTCGCCTACGAGGGCGCGACCATGGAGTGGATCGACGGCAACATCGGCTCCAAGGTCACGATGAAGTACCCGGCCGTCTACCTGATGGGCGAGCACGCCAAGGGCGAGACGCTGAGCGTCGCCTTCGCCGGCGAGGGCCAGCACCAGGACGCCGGCTCCAAGATGGTGCACCTGGCGCCCAACACCAGCTCCAGCGTCATCTCCAAGTCGGTGGCGCGCGGCGGCGGCCGCACCTCCTACCGCGGTCTCGTGCAGATCGAGGAGGGCGCCCACGGCAGCGCCAGCACCGTCAAGTGCGACGCGCTCCTGGTCGACCAGATCAGCCGCTCCGACACCTACCCGTACGTCGACGTGCGCGAGGACGACGTCTCGATGGGCCACGAGGCCACGGTCTCCAAGGTCAGCGAGGACCAGCTCTTCTACCTCATGAGCCGCGGGCTCGGCGAGGACGAGGCGATGGCGATGATCGTGCGCGGCTTCGTCGAGCCGATCGCCCGTGAGCTGCCCATGGAATACGCGCTCGAGCTCAACCGGCTGATCGAGCTGCAGATGGAAGGAGCCGTCGGCTGATGGGCCTGAACGAGAAGCCCCTGTCGACCCTGCACGAGAAGGCGTCCTTCGACCTGGGCGACTTCGAGGTCCCGAACGGGCGCGAGGAGTCGTGGCGCTTCACGCCGCTCTCCCGCCTGAAGGGCCTGCACAACGGCAAGGCCGACCCCGTGGGCCACGTGCGCCTCGACGTCGAGGCCGCGCCCGAGGTCGTCGTGGAGACGGTCGGGCGCGACGACGCCCGCGTCGGCAAGGCGTTCACGCCCACCGACCGGGTCAGCGCGCAGGCGTGGAACAGCTTCGAGAAGGCGACCGTGATCACGGTGCCGCGCGAGGCCGTCACGTCGCGGCCGACCGTGCTCACCCTGACCGGTGAGGGCGACGGCGCCGCCTACGGCCACATCGTGGTCAAGGTGGAGCCGATGGCCGAGGCCGTGGTCGTGCTCGACCACAAGGGCAGCGCCGTCTACGCCGACAACATCGAGTTCGTCGTCGGCGACGGCGCCGACCTCAAGGTCGTCAGCCTCCAGGACTGGGACGACGACGCCGTCCACGTCTCCCACCACCACGCCCAGCTCGCCAAGGACGCCACCTTCCGCAGCTTCGTGGTGACCCTCGGCGGCGACCTGGTCCGGCTCTCGCCCAGCGTGGCCTACACCGCGCCGGGCGGCGACGCCGACATGTCGGGCGTCTACTTCGTCGACGCCGGCCAGCACCTGGAGCACCGCCTCCTGGTCGACCACTCCCAGCCCAACTGCAAGAGCAACGTCGACTACCGCGGCGCGCTGCAGGGGCAGGACGCGCACGCCGTCTGGATCGGCGACGTGATCATCAGGGTCGAGGCCGAGGGCACCGACACCTACGAGCTCAACCGCAACCTCCTCCTCACCGACGGCGCCCGCGCCGACTCGGTCCCCAACCTGGAGATCCTCACCGGCGAGGTCGCCGGAGCCGGGCACGCCTCGGCCTCGGGCCGCCTCGACGACGAGCACATCTTCTACCTCCAGGCCCGCGGCATCCCCTACGACGAGGCCCGCCGCCTGGTCATCAGGGGCTTCCTCGGCCAGCTCATCGAGAAGATCCAGATCGAGGAGATCCGCGACCGGGTGCTGGCCGCGGTGGAGGCGGAGCTCGCGCGATGAGTTTCGAGAAGGTCTGCCAGATCGCCGACATCCCCGACGGCGGCGTCATCGGCGTCGAGGTCGGGGAGACCCCGGTGGCGCTGGTGCGCAAGGGCGACGACGTCTTCGCCCTGCACGACGTCTGCTCGCACGCCGAGGTGAAGCTCAGCGAGGGCGAGGTCTACGACGGCACGCTGGAGTGCTGGCTGCACGGCTCGTGCTTCGACGTGCGCTCCGGCAAGCCGACCGGCCCGCCCGCCACCAAGCCCGTGAACGTCTACACAGTCAAGATCGACGGCGATGACGTCCTCGTCTCGCTCTCGAAGGAGTCATAACAACATGTCCACCCTAGAGATCCGTGACCTCAAGGTCGCCGTCGAGGACAAGGAAATCCTGCGCGGCGTCAACCTGACGGTGAAGTCCGGCGAGACGCACGCCATCATGGGCCCCAACGGCTCGGGCAAGTCCACGCTCGCCTACGCGATCGCCGGTCACCCCAAGTACACGATCACCGGCGGCCAGGTGCTGCTCGACGGCGTCGACCTGCTGGAGCTGTCGGTCGACGAGCGCGCCCGCGCCGGCCTGTTCCTCGCCATGCAGTACCCGGTCGAGGTCCCCGGCGTGTCGGTGTCGAACTTCCTGCGCTCGGCCGTCACCTCGGTCCGCGGTGAGGCGCCCAAGCTGCGCGAGTTCGCCAAGGACCTCAAGGCCGGCATGGACGCGCTGTCCATCGACGCCGCCTTCGCCCAGCGCAACCTCAACGAGGGCTTCTCCGGCGGCGAGAAGAAGCGCCACGAGATCCTCCAGCTCGAACTGCTCAAGCCGAAGATCGCCGTGCTCGACGAGACCGACTCCGGCCTCGACGTCGACGCGCTGCGCGTGGTCTCCGAGGGCATCAACCGCTTCCGCTCCACGGGCGAGACCGGCGTGCTGCTGATCACCCACTACACCCGAATCCTGCGGTACGTGAAGCCCGACTTCGTGCACGTCTTCGCCGGCGGCCGGATCGTCGAGGAGGGTGGGCCGGAGCTGGCCGACAAGCTTGAGGCCGAGGGCTACGAGCAGTACACGAAGGCGTCTGCATGACTTCCACCAGCTTGGACGTGGAGAAGATCAGGAAGGACTTCCCGGTCTTCTCCCGCGAGCTGCCCGACGGGCGACCGCTCGTCTACCTCGACTCGGGCAACTCCTCACAGAAGCCCAACCAGGTCATCGACACCATGCGCGACCACCTGGCGCTGCACTACAGCAACGTCGGGCGGGCCATGCACGTCCTCGGTGCGGAGTCGACCGAGGCGTACGAGGGCGCGCGCGACAAGGTGGCGGCGTTCGTCGGGGCGGGCTCGCGCGATGAGGTGATCTTCACCAAGAACGCCTCCGAGGCCCTCAACCTCGTGGCCTACTCCTTCGGCAACCCCGCCAACACCGACCCCCGCTTCGCCCTCGGCCCCGGCGACGAGATCGTCATCTCCGAGATGGAGCACCACTCCAACATCGTGCCGTGGCAGATGCTCGCGCAGCGCACCGGCGCGACGCTGAAGTGGTTCGGCGTCACCGACGACGGGCGGCTCGACTTCGACCCGGCCGTCGTCACCGAGCGGACGAAGATCGTCTCGATCGCCCACCAGTCGAACGTGCTCGGCACGGTCAACCCGGTCGCCGCGGTGGCCGCGCGGGCGCACGAGGTCGGCGCGCTGATCATGCTCGACGCCTCCCAGTCCGTGCCGCACCACCCGGTGGACATGGCCGCGCTGGGCGCCGACTTCGTGGCCTTCACCGGTCACAAGATGGTCGGCCCCTCGGGCATCGGCGTGTTGTGGGGCCGTACCGAGCTGCTGGAGGCCATGCCCCCGTTCCTGGGCGGCGGCGAGATGATCGAGGCGGTCTGGATGGACCGCTCGACGTACGCGCCGATCCCGCACAAGTTCGAGGCGGGCACGCCGCCCATCGTCGAGGCCATCGGCCTGGGCGCGGCGGTCGACTACCTCACCGGGGTCGGCATGGACGCCATCGAGGCGCACGAGCGCTCGCTGACGGCCTACGCCCTCGACGCCCTGCGCGAGGTGCCGTCGCTGCGCCTGATCGGGCCCGACTCGCTCGACCAGCGCGGCAGCACGCTGTCGTTCACGCTGGAAGGCATACACCCCCACGATGTGGGGCAGATCCTGGACGACCAGTTCGGGGTGGCCGTACGCGTCGGGCACCATTGCGCGCGCCCGCTGCACCTGCGGTTCGGAATACCGGCGACCACCCGGGCGTCGTTCTACCTGTACAACACCACGGGCGAGATCGACGCCCTGGTGCGCGGCCTCCATCACGTTCAGAAGGTGTTCGCATAGCCATGATCGGCGAGTCGATGTACCAGGAGCTGATCCTGGAACACTACAAGCACCCGCAGGGGCGGGGGCTGCGCGAGCCGTACGACGCGGAGGTTCACCACGTGAACCCGACGTGCGGCGACGAGATCACGCTGCGGGTCAGGGTGGGCGACGCCGGTAAGATCGAAGACGTCTCCTACGACGGCCAGGGCTGTTCGATCAGCCAGGCGGCCGCCTCCGTGCTGCACGAGCTGACCACCGGCTCGACGGTCGAGGAGTCGCTGTCGGTGGTCGACGAGTTCACCCGGCTCATGCAGGGCCGGGGGCAGGTCGAGGCCGACGAGGAGGTGCTCGGGGACGCGGTGGCGTTCGCGGGCGTGGCCAAGTTCCCGGCGCGCGTCAAGTGCGCGCTGCTGTCGTGGATGGCCTACAAGGACGCTGTTGTGAGGAGTGCCCGATGAGCAAGCCTGTGGAGACTCCGACCGGTTTCGACGGTGACACCACCGTCGAGGAGGTCATGGAGGCGCTCAAGGACGTCGTCGACCCCGAGCTCGGCATCAACGTCGTGGACCTGGGGCTGATCTACGGGCTCAACCTCGACCCGTCCGAGGGTGGTCAGCCGGTGGCCACCATCGACATGACGCTGACCAGCGCGGCCTGCCCGCTGACCGACGTCATCGAGGACCAGGCCCACTCGGCCCTTGAGGGCATGGTCTCCGACGTCAAGATCAACTGGGTCTGGCTGCCGCCGTGGGGCCCTGACAAAATCACTGACGAGGGGCGTGAGCAGCTCCGTATGCTAGGCTTCAACGTCTGATCTTTAGCTGAAATGGCTGGCGTTCGGCGTCAGCCGTTTCAGTGTGCCAAGGAGGGGTTTCGGAAGGTCCGTAACCAGCCAGGGAATATCCGCTAACATCCCCGGCGTTGGCACCAGGTATACACCAGACGCCTCATCTCGCGTCATCGCGCCGCCTGCGGCCGGTGCCCCGGTGTATCTCCCCTGTGAAGTCCCGCCTCGATGGCGGGCGTACTGCAACGTGTACGGCATCAGGCCGTATGTCCCGGCTCGTCCTTTCGCAGAAGTGACGCGCCACTTCGACTGAAAGGCACGAATTTCGTGACCATGCTTGACTCTGTCATGCCCGCGTTCGACGAGACCGCCCCCGAGACGGGCCCGTCGGAGTTCGAACTGCTCGGCCTTCCCAAGCCGCTCATCAGCGGTCTGGCCAAGCAGGGCATCGACAGCCCTTTCCCCATCCAGAGTGCGACGATCCCCGACGTGCTGGCCGGCCATGACGTCCTCGGCCGCGGCCAGACCGGCTCGGGCAAGACCCTGGCCTTCGGTTTGCCGACCATGGCGCGTATCGCGGGGGTGCGGCCCGCTCCCGGCCACCCGCGCGCGATGATCCTTGTGCCCACCCGTGAGCTGGCGCTTCAGGTGCACGACGCGCTCGAACCGCTCGGACGCGGCCTCGGGCTGCGGATGAAGGTCGTCGTCGGCGGCATGTCCATGGGCAAGCAGATCGAGGCGCTGCGCCGCGGCGTCGACATCGTGATCGCCACCCCGGGCCGCCTGGGCGACCTGATCCGGCAGGGCGAGTGCTCGCTCGCGCAGGTCGAGGTCTCCGTCCTGGACGAGGCCGACCACATGTGCGACCTCGGCTTCTTCCCGGTCGTCACCGAGCTGCTGGCCCAGACCGCGCCCGAGGGGCAGCGACTGCTGTTCTCGGCCACCCTCGACGGCGACGTCGACAAGCTGGTGCGCCGCTTCCTCAAGGACCCGATCACCCACTCCGTGGCCCCGGCGACCTCTCCGGTCGACACCATGGAGCACCACGTGATGCAGGTCACGCGTGACGACAAGTTCGACGTCACGGCCGAGATCGCCAACCGCGAGGGCCGGACGATCATCTTCGTCCGCACCCAGCACGGCGTCGACCGGCTGTGCAAGCAGCTGGCCCGGGTCGGCATCAAGTCCGGCGGCCTGCACGGCGGCAAGCGCCAGAACCAGCGCACCCGCATCCTGGCCGAGTTCCGCGAGGGCTCGATCAACGTGTTGGTCTGCACCGACGTCGCGGCCCGCGGCATCCACGTCGACAACATCAGCCTGGTGCTGCACGTCGACCCGCCGCAGGACCACAAGAGCTACCTGCACCGCGGCGGTCGTACCGCCCGCGCGGGTGAGAAGGGCACCGTCGTCACGCTGGTGCTGCCCAACGAGCGCCGCTCGACCGACGCGCTGACCAGGCGCGCCGGGATCCACCCGTTCCGGCTCAAGGCCACCCCGGGGCACCCCCGGCTGGCCGAGGTGACCGGGGCCAGGACGCCGAGCGGCGAGGCCATCCCCGTGTGGGAGCCCGACGTGCGCAAGCCGCTGCGCCCGCGCCGTGAGGGCGGTCACGGCGGCGCCGAGCGTCGGGGCGGGCGTCGTCCGCGCCGCGAGTTCGACGGCGAGCGTCGTCCGCGCCGGCACGAGGACGGTTCCTTCGCCGGTGGCGACGACCGCCGTCCGCGCCGCCACGAGGAGTCCGGTGGCGAGGACCGTCGTCCGCGCCGGCACGCCGAGGGCGAGCGGCCGTTCGGCGGCGGGCAGCGCTCCTCCGAGCCGCGCACGTTCGGCGACGACCGCAGGCGCGGCGGCTTCCGCTCCGACGACCGTCCCGCGCGTCAGGACGACCGCGGCGGGTTCCGTCCCGCCGACGACCGTCCCGCCCGTCAGGACGACCGTGGCGGTTTCCGCTCCGACGACCGGCCGTTCCGTCAGGACGACCGCGGCTACCGGTCCGAGGGCCCGCGTGGCGGCGGCTACCGTGACGGCCAGCGCGGCGGCGGTTTCCGGTCCGACGACCGTGGCCGCTTCGGCGCCGACCGCGGCCGTCCGGTCTCGGGCGACCGTGACCGGCCCGCCCGCTCCGACGAGCGCGCCCCCCGCGACGGCTTCCGCTCCGGCGGCGGCTACCGTTCCGAGGAGCGCGGCAACGGCGGGTTCCGCCGCAACAACGGCGGCGGCGGCCGCCGCTTCGAGCGCTGATCCCGCCTGAACGACCGACTGCCCGTCGCGCCTCCCTCCGGGGAAGGCGCGGCGGGCTTCGTCGTTCCCGGGGACGTCACGAGGTCGGGACGTCACGAGGTCAGGGCGTCAAGGGCGCGGTCCACGTCGTCGGGGGTGTTGTAGACGTGGAAGCCCGCGCGGACGCGGCCGGCGCGTACGGCGGCGCGGATGCCGGCCGCCGCCAGCCGCTCGCCCGGAGCCTCCACCGACACGATCGCCGAGTCGGACGCCTCCAGCCCGAGCCCGGCCCGGAAGCGGTTGGCCAGCGCGACGTCGTGCTCGTGGACGCGCTGGACGCCGATCTCGTTGAGCAGTTCGATCGCGGGCGCCGCGCCCACGTAGCAGAACCAGGCCGGCGACAGGTCGAAGGCGCGGGCGTCGGAGGCCAGCCGCAGCGGCGGCCCGTAGAAGGAGCCGCCCGGGTCCTCGCCGGCGTACCAGTTGGCCGCCAGCGGGCGCATCCGGGAGCGCACCCGGGGAGACAGGTAGCCGAACGCGGCCCCGCGCGGCGCCATGAGCCACTTGTACGCCGCGCACGCCAGCACGTCGATCCCGTCGGCCACCGACACCGGCAGCCACCCGCACGCCTGGGAGCCGTCGGCGATGACCAGCGCGTCATGGGCGCGGGCGGCGGCGACGACGTCGTGCAGCGGCGTGACGTAGCCGGTGGCCGACTGCACGAGGCTGAAGGCGACGGCGTCGGTCCGGCTCGTGACGGCGTCGGCCAGGCGGTCGGCCGGCACGGTCTCGACCTCGGCCGCCACCGCCCACGGGAACAGGTTGCTGGTGAACTCGATCTCCGGCACCAGCACCCGCGCCCCCGGCGGCAGCGCGGTGGCCACCGTGGACATGATCTGCGACACCGTCGAGCCGATCGTCACGTCGGCGGGGTCGGCGTCGACCAGGTGCGCGAAGGCCGTGCGGGCCCGGCCGACGGAGGCGTCCCAGGGCGTCCAGTCGCTGCTGCCGTGCCGCCACTGGGTCAGCACGGCCTGCAGCTCCTCGAAGGCCGGACGCGGCGGAAGGCCGTACGAAGGGGTGTTGAGCCAGCCCGGATCGGCGTCCCAGAGCTTGCCCACGGTCGCGATGTCCATGACCACCAGCCTAGAACGGCCCTCCCCGGCCAAGCCGCCCCCGTACGGCGGGCAGGAAGTCGCCGTCTCGCGTGGCGGACTCCGGGCGGTGTCATCGTCGTGCGCAGACTAGGCTTGTCAGGCACGCCAACCGACCGACGAGAGAGACCATGAAGACCTTCGAAGAGCTGTTCGCCGAGCTGTCAGACAAGGCGCGTACCAGGCCCGCGGGCTCGGGCACCGTGGCCGCGCTCGACGCCGGCGTGCATGCCATCGGCAAGAAGGTCGTCGAGGAGGCCGCCGAGAGCTGGATGGCCGCCGAGCACGAGTCGAACGACAGGGCGGCGGAGGAGATCTCCCAGCTCCTCTACCACGTGCAGGTGCTCATGATCGCCAAGGGCATCGGGCTCGACGAGGTGTACAAGCATCTCTAGGGCGCTTCCGCGCCCGCCCCGGCGTCCCGTCGATCCATGAGTGAGGAAGAAGACCCGAACATGCTGCGTCTGGCAGTACCGAACAAGGGCGCGCTCAGCGATGCCGCCCAGAACATGCTCAAGGAGGCCGGCTACCGGCCCCGCAGGGACAGCAAGGAACTCGTCGTCCTCGACGAGGACAACGGCTGCGAGCTGTTCTTCCTGCGTCCCCGCGACATCGCCGTCTACGTCGGGGAGGGCACCCTCGACCTCGGCATCACCGGCCGCGACATGCTGATCGACTCCGGCGCGCCGGTCGAGGAGATCATGCCGCTCGGCTTCGGCGGCTCCACCTTCCGCCTGGCCGCCAAGGCGGGCACGATGTCGTCGGTCAAAGACCTCGACGGGCAGCGCATCGCCACCTCCTACGCGGGGCTGCTCGACAAGTACCTGTCCGACCAGGGCGTCGACGCCCGCGTGATCAAGCTCGACGGCGCCGTCGAGACCGCGATCCGGCTCGGTGTCGCCGACGCGGTCGCCGACGTCGTGGAGACCGGCACCACGCTGCGCAACGTCGGCCTGGAGGTGTTCGGCGACCCGATCATGCGTTCCGAGGGCGTGCTGATCAAGCGGCAGAGCGCGCCGGAGACGCCGGGCATGGGCCAGCTCGTACGCCGCCTCCAGGGCGTCGTGCACGCCCGCGACTTCGTCATGATGGACTACGACATCCGCGCCGAGCGCATCGAGGAGGCCATCGCCCTCACACCCGGCATGGAGGGGCCCACGGTCTCGCCGCTCCACCGCGAGGGCTGGGTCGCCGTCCGGGCCATGGTCCGGCGCAAGGGCCACCAGCAGGTGATGGACCAGCTCTGGGACATCGGCGCGCGGGCCATCCTGGTCACCGACATCTACGCCTGCCGCCTCTGACAAATGTCACGGTCAACCCCGGAAGGATCGCACTAACGGGGAAAAGGCCGCGCCCGTAGCGTTTGCTGACATGAACGCCATCGTGTTCGACCAGGTCAGCAAGCGCTACGGGGACGTGCTTGCCGTCGACGACCTCTCGCTCGCCATCGAGCCGGGCAAGACCGTGGCCCTGCTCGGCCCCAACGGCGCGGGCAAGTCCACGTCGATCAACATGCTGCTCGGCCTGCTGCGGCCCAGCAGCGGCACGGTCACCATCCACGGCCGCTCGCCCGAGCACGCGGTGCGGGCCGGTGAGCTGGGCGCGATGCTCCAGAACGGCGCCCTCATCCCCGAGCTGTCGGTCAAGGAACTCATCGACCTGGTCCGCAGGCTCTACCCCGACCCGCTGCCGCTGGAGGAGATCCTCAAGCTGGCCGACCTGTCGGAGCTGGTCAAGCGGCGCGCGAACAAGCTGTCCGGCGGCCAGACGCAGCGCGTGCGGTTCGCTCTGGCCATCGCGGGCGCGCCGAAGATCCTGCTGCTGGACGAGCCGACCGCGGCCATGGACGTGGAGTCCAGGCTGCGCTTCTGGGCCAGCATGCACGACTACGCCGCCGGCGGCAGGACCGTGCTGTTCGCCACCCACTACCTGGAGGAGGCCGACGAGCACTCCGACCGGGTGATCGTCATCGCCCGCGGCCGGCTGGCCGCCGACGGCACCGCCGCCGAGATCAAGGCGGGCGTGGGCGGGCAGGTCGTCCGCTTCACCCTGGGCGACCAGCCCGCGGCCGGGCTCGACCGGCTGCCCGGCGTCACCGCCGTCGAGGTCGCCGCCGGCACCGCCACGCTGCACACCTCCGACCCCGACGCGACCGTGGCCGCCCTGTACCGGGGCACCGAGCTCGACATCCGGGGCATCCAGCTCGCCGGCGCCGACCTCGAAGACGCCTTCCTCGCGCTCACCAGGGAGTCCTGATGCTGTTCTACGCCAAGACCGAGGCCATGCGCATGCTGCGCAACCGGCGCTACATCATCTTCGTCGTGGTCTTCCCGGTCGTGCTGTACCTGATCAACGCCAACATCTACGGCAAGCAGACCGACGGCGCCGGCGTGCGCTACAGCGTCGTGCTGATGGTCTCCATGGCCGCGTACGGGGCGCTGGCCTCGTCGATGATGAGCTCGGCGGTGCCGTGGGCGACCGAACGCCAGTCCGGCTGGCTGCGCCAGCTCCAGATCACCCCGCTGCCGAACTGGATGATCATCGCCACCAAGCTCGGCACCGCCATGCTGCTCGTGCTGCCCTCGCTGCTGCTGGTGGCCGTCGTCGGCGTCGTCCAGCAGGGCGTGTCGATGCCGGTCGGCCAGTGGGTGCCGCTGATGCTGGCCATGTGGCTGGGGACGATCCCGTTCATCGCGCTGGGCCTGGCGATCGGGTCGCTGCTGACGGCCGACGCGGCGCAGCCGGCCTCGATGATCTGCATGTTCGTGCTGGCGATCGCGGGCGGCCTGTGGTTCCCGCCCGAGGTGTTCGGCGAGACCATGCGGACCGTCGCCAACGTCATGCCCTCCTACCACTACGCCAGCCTCGGCTGGAGCATCGTCGCCGGGCACGGCGTGGAGCTGACGGACGTGCTGGTCGTCGCCGGATGGGCGGTCGTCCTGGGCGGGGCTGCCGCCTACCTCTACCGCCGGGCTACTGTTCGGGCATGAGTTTCGCCGACAAGCTGCACTTCGGGGACGGGCGGCCCTCGCCCAGACGAAGGCTGCTCGGCATGTCCGTCGGCATGGTCTACCTCGTCTTCCCGATCGCCGAGATCGTCGCGGGCGGCGTCACGGGCGCCCGCGCGGTGTGGGGGGCCGTGGCGCTGCTCGCCTTCGTCGGCTGCTTCGTCGGCACGGTGGTCAGCGCCAAGAGCTTCCACGAGCGCTCGCGGGCCACCTTCCCCCTGCTCGCGGTGACCTCGTCGATCGCGCTGGTCAGCGCGTTCGCCTTCGGCGGCGCCTGGCTCACCCTGCCGGTCTACACGGTCGTGCTCTACGGGTTCACCCTGCCGCCCGCCTGGGCGCTGGCCGGGGTGGGCGTGAACCTGGCGGTGGTCGTGGCGGCCGGGCTGGTGACCGGCGACGAGTTCGCCGGCGTCATCGTCCTGGGGCTTCAGGTCGTCACGCTGGGGGTGCTGTTCATCAGCATCCGCAACAGCAGGGTGCTGACGATGAGGCTGCACGAGGCGCAGGGCGAGGTGGCCAGGCTGGCGGCCACCGAGGAGCGCCTGCGCATCGCCCGCGACCTGCATGACCTGCTCGGCCACAGCCTGTCGCTGATCGTGCTCAAGAGCGAGCTGGCCGGGCGGCTGGCCGAGGAGTCGCCGCAGGTGCGGCAGGAGATCGCCGACATCGAGTCCGTCGCCAGGCAGGCGCTGGTGGAGGTGCGCGAGGCGGTCACCGGCTACCGGCAGCGCAGCCTGTCGGAGGAGCTCGACGGCGCGCGGTCGGTGCTGCGGGCGGCGGGCGTGCGGGCCGAGGTGCGGGTGTCCGGAACGCCGCTGCCCGACCTGCTCGACGGGCTGTTCGGCTGGGGGGTGCGCGAGGGCGTCACCAACGTCGTGCGGCACGCGCGGGCCGCCCGTTGCGAGATCCAGGTGACGTACGACGGATCAAGCGCCACCCTGGAGATCATGGACGACGGACGCGGCGGCGAGCCGCAGGGCACCGGCAGCGGGCTCAGCGGCCTGCGCGAACGGGTGACGGGCGCGGGCGGCACCATGGAGGCCGGCAGCGCGCCCAAGGGCGGGTTCCGGTTGCGGGTGCTCGTCCCGGCCCAGGTGGGGACGGCCGCGTGATCCGGGTGATGCTGGCCGAGGACCAGGGGATGATCCGCGGCGCGCTGGCCTCGCTGCTCGGCCTGGAGCCCGACATCGAGGTCGTCGGCGAGGCCGCCGACGGGAACGAGGCCGTCGCCGTCGCGCTCGCCGTGAGCCCCGACATCGCGCTGCTGGACATCGAGATGCCCGGCAAGGACGGGCTCACCGCCGCCGCCGAGATCGCCGGCCGGGTGCCGGGCTGCCGGGTGATGATCCTGACGACGTTCGGGCGGCCCGGCTACCTGCGGACCGCGATGGAGGCCGGGGCGGTGGCGTTCCTGGTCAAGGACAGTCCGGCCAAGGACCTCGCGGCGGCCATCCGCCGGGTGCAGGCGGGGGAGCGGGTCATCGACCCGGGGCTGGCCGCGGCGGCGCTGAGCGCGGGGCCGAACCCGCTGTCGGCGCGCGAACGCGACGTGCTGGCCGCCGCCGCCGACGGCTCCACGATCGGGGACATCGCCCTGCGCCTGCACCTGTCGGAGGGCACCGTGCGCAACTACCTGTCCTCGGCCATCCAGAAGACGCACGCGCGCAACCGCATCGAGGCCGTGCGCCGGGCCAGGGCGCAGGGCTGGGTCTGAGGCCGGGCCTCAGGCCGGGTCCGGCCGGGGCTCAGGTCCGCATCGCGGCGATCTGCCGGATCAGGTCCGCCACCCGGACGATGCCCAGGCAGCGATTGAGCTCGTCGGTCACCACCAGGTCGTCGTAGACGCGGGCCGCGTCCCGGCCCGCCGCCTGCATGGCGGCGATGGCCGGGGTCGTCCTCGGGACGGTGCGCGGCGGGTCGGCCAGGCGCTGGGCGGGCTTGGAGCCGTGCAGGGCGTGCCCGTACCGGGCGGCGAACGACAGCAGGAAGCGGCTGCGGTCGAGGCTGCCCTTGGGACGTTGGTACTCGTCCACCAGGATGACGCTGGTGATCGTGGACTCGTGCCCGAACGCCGCCACCGCCTCCTCCGCCCTGGCCCCGGCCGGCAGCGTCACCGCCGGGAGCAGCATCTCCTGCACGCGCGGCCCGAGCATCAGCGTGTCCGGCGACTCGTCGGCCACGGGCAGCGGCACCCGGATCTTGCCGTCCGGGCCGGGAGCCAGCAGCGGGCCGTGGGCCAGGCGCACGCCCAGCCCCCTGGCCACCGACACCTGCCCCTCGCGCTCGACGCCGGGGGCCAGCACGTGCGCGCCGATCCCGCGGGCCAGCGTCACCACCGCGCGCGCCACCGCCGCCGCCCGGTGGTCGCCCGGCAGCCTGGTCACCAGCTCCTCGTCCAGCGCCAGCAGGTACGGCGCGGAGTCGGTGACGACGTCCAGCGCCGGGCCGCCCGCGCCCACGTCGGCGAAGCCCAGCAGGTAGCCGATCGTGCGCAGCCCGTCGAGGCCGACCTTCAGCAGCGGGCGGTCCGACTCCTGGCACGATCCAGTGAGCATCAGGATCGCCTCCCGGGGGTGCCTGCCCGCCCGCCGGAGGGCCTCGTGGAGGGGGGCCAGCGCCCCGGCGCCCGCGAGCACCACGTGCAGGGGCAGTTCCAGCACCATGGGCAGCGGTGCCGCCCGGAGGACGCCCGCCGGGTCGACGACCGCGGGCTGCGCGATGACTGCCCCGGTGTCAAGATCCACCATGGGGCTGGTGAGCAGGGAGGACACGTTCAGATGATCCGGCCGGCACGGGTACGGCAGAAGTCCCCCGAAACGAAGTTCACCGACATTTCCGCTATAGTTCCCCCCTTTCCGTGAAGGGAATGTCGTTCGGTTACCCTTCCCGCATGAGCGCGCGTCCGGCCAGAGGCGGCGGCCGGTGGGTGACGGTGCCGCCCGAGCGCGTGCACCCCTGGATCGACGGGTTCGCCGCCCGCCACGGGCCCTTCGAGGCCACCGGCGACGACCGCGTGGTCCGCCTGACCGCCGTCGACGGCGCGCTGGCCGAGCTGCACGCGCCGTTCCCGCCCATGGCCCCCGGCCCGCCGTACGTGACCGGGCTGGTCGCGCACGCGCGGGCCGCGCGGCGGGTGGGCGTCCTGCTGGTGCGGCTCGGCGGTTACGCGGCCGGGGTGTTCCACGGCGCCGAGCTGCTGGAGTCCAAGGTCGGCTCCCGGCTGGTGCAGGGGCGTACGGCGGCCGGCGGGTGGTCGCAGCAGCGCTTCGCCAGGAGGCGGCAGAAGCAGGCGGCCCAGGCGTTCGACAGCGCGGCGGACACGGCCGTGCGGGTGCTCGTGCCGCGGCTGGGGGAGCTGGCGGCGGTGGTGCTGGGCGGCGACCGGCGGGCGGTCGACACGCTGCGCGGCGACCGGCGGCTCGCGCCGGTGTTCGCGCTGGAGAGCGAGCCGTTCCTGACGGTGCCCGACCCGCGGCTCGCGGTCCTGCGCGAGACGCCCGCCCAGTTCCGTGCCGTACGGATCCGCGTGGTCGACCCGTCCTGAGGCGACCACGCGGTAGTCGGTGGCGGGGTCGGGAGGCCGGGGGAGCGGTCGGTCGGTGGCGCGGGCAGAAGGCCGGGGAGCGGTCAGGAGGCGGGGAGGAAGGCGTCGGCGTGGTCGGCGAGGAAGGCGGCCAGGGTGCGCGGCGGCCGGCCGGTGACCTCCTCGACGGTCGTGGTGATCTCCGCCCAGCCGGTCCGGCTCAGCGTCGCCTGCGCGGTGGCCAGCTCGGTGGCGAACGGCTCCGGGATGCCCTGCCCGGCCAGCCGCGCGGCCATCTCCGGCACCGGCAGGTCCACGTAGGAGACGGGACGCCCGAGCACGCCGGTCATCGTCGCGGCGATCTCCTCGTGGCTGGGCGACTCGGGCCCGGTCAGCAGGTAGGAGCCCGAGGCCCCCACCGGCCGGGTCAGCAGGGCGGCGGCCACGGCGGCGATGTCCCTGGCGTCGATGTAGTTCATGCCGCCGGTGCCCCAGGAGCCGTGGAAACGGTCGCCGCGCACCTCACCGAGGAGGTTCTGCATGAACCCGGTCGGCTGGAGGATCGCGTGCGGCACGCCCGAGGCCCGCAGGTGCTCGTCGACCTCGCCGTGGGGTCCGGCGCTGAGCGCGGCTCCGGGGGCGGCGTCGCGTACGGAGACCTCGACGATCTGCGCCACGCCCGCCTCGGCGGCCAGGTCGATCACCTCGTTGAGCCGCTCGGCGAACGCGGGGAACGGCGAGCTGTTGAGGAACAGCCGGTCGCCGGGGGACAGCAGCCTGCCGATCGTCTCCGGGGCGGTGAAGTCGCCGACGGCGTGCCGTACGCCCAGGTCGGCGGGCTTACGGGACACCGCGAGCACGTCCTGGCCGGCGAGCTGGGCGACCAGGGCCCGGCCGATGGAACCGGTCGCGCCGGTGATCACGATCATGATGGCCTCCTAAGTGGAATCTCTTCGTCCGCTTGGCTGGACGGTACACTAAGCGGAAACAATTCGTCCACTTAGGAGGTCGCCACGTGCGCGCGGACGCCAGAAGGAACCTGGTCAAGATCCTCGACGCCGCCGCCCAGGTCATGGCCGAACGCGGCGTCAACGCGCCCATGGAGCTCATCGCGCGGCACGCGGGCGTCGGCGTGGGCACCCTCTACCGCCGCTTCCCCGACCGCGAGGCGCTCATCGCCGCGCTCGGCGAGCATTACGTCCAGTCGCTGGCCGAGGCCCTGGAACACGCCACGGACGGCGAGCGGGACGCCTGGAGCGCGCTGCGCGGCTTCGTGCTGTGGGCCGCCGCCCCCGGACGCGTCGCGCTGGCCGCCGCGCTGGCCCACCTGCCGCAGGAGGCGATCGCGGGCACGGCGGAGTTCGCCGAGAGCAAGGAGCGCTGGCTCGGCCTGCTCCAGGGGCTCGTCCGCCGGGCCCAGTCGGAGGGTGGCATGCGTCACGACGTGACCTGGGAGGACGTCGTCAGCCTGCTCAACGTCTTCACCTGCCATCCGGACGGGTTGCCCGGTCCGGTGGCCGCCCGTCCGGAGAAGTATCTGCACCTCATGCTCGACGGGATGGCCGCCGGCGCGGCGACCCCTCTTCCCGGCTGAGACCGCCCGTCCCACGCGTACCGCGGGGCACCTGGAGCCCCTATAAGCAGAGGTAGCGCCTGGCACGGGGGCCCTACACTGATCTGTATGCATACTCCCGATTGACCGGCGGTCGCACGCCCAATCCTCGTTTCCTAGCTCGGGAGTGTCCGCCAACATGATCATCGCCAGTGACATCGAGCTGCGCGCGGGCGCGCGTCTGCTCATCGAGAACGCCTCCTTCCGGGTCAACCCCGGCGACAAGATAGGTCTGGTCGGCCGCAACGGCGCGGGCAAGACCACGCTGACCAAGGTGCTCGCGGGCGAGGCGCTGCCCGCCGCGGGCGCGGTCACCTCCTCCGGCAGCATCGGCTACCTGCCCCAGGACCCCCGTCAGGGCGACCTGCAGGTGCTGGCGCGCGACCGCATCCTGTCCGCGCGCGGCCTCGACGAGGTCCTGCGCAAGCTGCGCGAGGCCGAGGTCGGCATGTCCTCGGCCGACGAGCGCACCCGCGAGAAGGCCGTCAGGAAGTACGGCCGGCTCGAAGACCAGATGCACGTGCTGGGCGGCTACGCGGCCGAGTCCGAGGCCGCCTCCATCGCCTCCAGCCTCGGTCTGCCCGACCGGGTCCTCGGCCAGACGTTGCAAACGCTTTCCGGCGGTCAGCGGCGTCGCGTGGAATTGGCGCGAATTCTTTTCAGCGGAGCGGAAACTCTCCTTCTAGACGAGCCGACAAACCACCTAGATGCGGACTCAATCGGGTGGCTTCGTGATTTTTTGCGCTCTCATCAAGGTGGCTTGGTGATCATCAGTCACGACGTCGGCCTTCTTGAAGCCACGGTCAACAAGGTCCTCCACCTCGACGCCAACCGCTCGATGATCGACCACTACAACGTCGGCTGGACGGCCTACCTGGCCCAGCGCGAGACCGACGAGAAGCGCAGGAAGCGCGAGCGGGCCAACGCCGAGAAGCAGGCGGGCGCGCTGCTGGCCCAGGCCGACAAGATGCGCGCCAAGGCCACCAAGGCCAAGGCGGCCCAGGACATGATGCGCCGGGCCCACCGCCTGCTGGCCGGCACCGAGGAGGAGCGCCAGAGCGACAAGGTCGCCCGCCTGCGCTTCCCCGAGCCCCGGCCGTGCGGCCGCACGCCGCTCATGGCCGAGGGCCTGTCGAAGTCCTACGGCTCCCTTGAGGTGTTCACCGACGTCAACGTGGCCATCGACCGAGGTCACAGGGTCGTCATCCTCGGCCTCAACGGCGCCGGCAAGACCACGCTGCTGCGCATACTCGGCGGCATCGAGTCCCCCGACACCGGCGACCTCAAGCCCGGCCACGGCCTGAAGGTCGGCTACTACGCCCAGGAGCACGAGACTCTCGACCCTTCTCGTACGCTGCTGGAGAACATGCGTTCGGCGGGCGGCGAGTTCACCGACACCGAGTTGCGCAAGGTCCTCGGCTCGTTCCTGTTCTCCGGCGACGACGTCGACAAGCCCGCCGGTGTCCTGTCCGGCGGCGAGAAGACCCGGCTGGCGCTGGCCATCCTGGTGTTGTCGAGCGCCAACGTCCTGCTGCTCGACGAGCCCACGAACAACCTCGATCCGGTCAGCCGCGAGCAGGTTCTCAACGCTCTGAGGTCGTATTCAGGAGCAATCGTCCTCGTCACCCATGACGAGGGTGCCGTTGACGCCTTGTCACCGGATAGGGTGATCTTGCTGCCTGACGGAACTGAAGACGCGTGGAGCGACGAATTTTCCGATCTTGTGGCACTTGCCTGATCTTAATTTGAGTGGGTACGGATCTTTTCCCGTGGAGTAGGTAGCCGATCCCGCTGAAATGACTGATCATGGCGGAGTAACGCTGCGGAAGTCCGGCACTACAGGAGGTACTCGTGGCCGAGACACTGAAGAAGGGCACCCGGGTCACCGGGGCCGACCGGGAAAAACTGGCCGGCGATCTCAAGAAGCGCTATGCGCAGGGCGAGAGCATCCGCGCCCTGGCCGCTTCGACCGGTCGGTCCTACGGGTTCATCCACCGCATCCTTAGCGAGTCCGGTGTGACTCTGCGCGGGCGCGGCGGGGCGACTCGAGGCAAGTCCAAGCGCTGACGGCTGCCTCGGTACGTGCGACCGCAGCCGCCCGTCCCTTGTCAGTCGCTGTCGCGCCCGAGCCAGAATCATATTCTGTAAGCTCGGGCGCGACGGTCAGCCTTGGTCTCGCACCCCGTGCGCGACCGGACGGAGGGAGCAGGCGATGGCGGAAGCACAGGCGCAACAGCGCGGGGGGAACGCGGAGGACGTCTCTGCCGAAAGGCTGGCGGAGATCGGGCTTCGTCATGAGGTGGACGGTGAGATAGCGACGATCACGCTGGACCGGCCGGAAAAGCGCAACGCACAGACGTTCGCGACATGGTCGGCGCTGGCTCGCATCGGCGAGAGCCTGCCCGAGCAGGTGCGCGTCGTCGTCGTCAAAGGTGAGGGACCGTCCTTCTCGGCAGGAATCGACCTGCGGATGTTCACACCAGAGGGAGTGCCCGGACAGGGCTCGTTCAGTTCGGCCGCCGCAACCGACGGCGAGACCTTCGAGCAGCGCATACGTCAGGCCCAGGACGGGTTCCTGTGGCTGCGCCGCCCGGAGATCGTCTCCATCGCCGCCGTGCAGGGGCACGCGATCGGCGCGGGGTTCCAGCTCGCGCTCGCCTGTGACCTGCGCATCGTGGCCGACGACGTCACCTTCTGCATGAAAGAGCCCGCACTGGGCCTGGTCCCGGATCTGACGGGGACCAAACCGCTGGTCGAGCTGGTCGGACTGGCCAAGGCGATCGACATCTGCCTGACCGCCAGGAACGTGTACGCCGAGGAGGCCATGCGCATCGGCCTCGCGGAGCAGGTGGTCGCCGGGGGCGACCTGGACAAGACCGTACAGAACAAGATCGCGGAGCTGCTGTCGACGAACCGGGACGCGGCGGTGGCGACGAAGCGCCTCCTCCAGGGGGCGCGGGCGCGCTCCCTGGAGGAGCAGAGTGCGGCCGAGGGCAGGGAACAGGCCAAGCGCATCAGATCCCTGTTCGGACCGCGTTAGAGCCACCGCTCGGGGGCGGGGCTCTGGTTCGCCGTGAGCGGATCGTGGAATCGCCGGGTGTCCTCGTGACGCTGACCCGGGGGAGGAGGAGGGATCCCCCGTATGGCGATGATGGGAGGGGGCTTCGGCCCTCATGTCTGGACGTCGCTGCGCCGTGACGGCTCGGTGACCAAGCAGCGCATCGCGCCGGGCACGGTCCGGCGCATCGGGCGGCACGCGCGCCCGCACACCAGGAAGATCGTGGCGTTCCTGCTGCTCGTGACGGTGGGGGCGGTGATCGTGGTCGCCAACCCGCTGCTGATGAAGGCGATCATCGACGACGGCATCCTGACCGGGCGCACCGGCGTGGTGATCGGCCTGGCCGTGGCCATCGCCGCGCTCGCGGTCCTCGACGCCGGGCTGACGCTGGCGCAACGCTGGTTCTCCGCGCGCATCGGCGAGGGGCTCATCTACGACCTGCGCACCGAGGTGTTCGACCACGTGCAGCGCATGCCGGTGGCCTTCTTCATGCGGGCCCAGACCGGCGCGCTGGTCAGCAGGCTCAACAGCGACGTGATCGGCGCCCAGCGGGCGCTGACCAGCACGTTGTCGTCGGTGGTGTCCAACGTGGTCAGCCTGGTCCTGGTGCTGGGCGCGATGCTGGCGCTGTCGTGGCAGGTGACGCTGGTCGCGCTGGTGCTGCTGCCGATCTTCATCGTGCCCGCCAAGTACGTCGGCCGGCGCATGTCCGCGCTCACCCGCGAGCAGATGCAGCTCGACGCCGAGATGAGCTCGGTCACCACCGAACGCTTCAACGTGGCCGGCGCCATGGTCGCCAAGCTCTACGGCCGGCCCGAGGACGACGCGGCCACCTACGCCGCCCGCGCGGCCCGCGTCCGCGACGTCGGCGTGACCGTCGGCATGTACGGCACGGTGTTCCGGGTCGCGCTCGGCCTGGTCGCCGCCCTGGCCACCGCGCTGGTCTACGGCATCGGCGGCGTGCTCGCCGTCGGGGGCGCCTTCGAGCTGGGCACCCTGGTGGCCCTGACCGCCCTGCTGATGCGCCTGTACGGCCCGCTGACGTCCCTGTCCAACGTGCACGTCGACGTGATGACGGCGCTGGTCAGCTTCGACCGCGTCTTCGAGATCCTCGACCTCAAGCCGATGGTCGCCCAGCGGCCCGGCGCGCGGCCGGTGCCCGAGGGGCCGGTCACCATCGACTTCGACGACGTGCGCTTCCGCTACCCGTCGGCCGAGGAGGTCTCGCTGGCCTCGCTGGAGTCGGTGGCCCGGCAGGACTCCGGGGGGCCGTCGCAGGAGGTGCTCAAGGGCGTCTCGTTCACCGCCCGTCCCGGGGAGATGATCGCCCTGGTCGGCCACTCCGGCGCGGGCAAGACCACCATCACCTCCCTGGTCTCCCGCCTCTACGACGTCGGCGCGGGGGCCGTCCGGATCAACGGGCTCGACGTGCGCGAGGCCACGCTCGACTCGCTGCGCGACACCGTCGGCGTCGTCATGCAGGACGCCCACCTCTTCCACGACACGATCGGCGCCAACCTCCGCTACGCCCGGCCCGGCGCGAGCGACGAGGAGATCCGGGACGCCCTGCGCGCCGCGCAGATCGGCGACCTCGTCGAGGGGCTGCCCGACGGGCTCGACACCGTCGTCGGCGACCGCGGCTACCGGCTGTCCGGCGGCGAGAAGCAGCGGCTCGCGCTGGCCAGGCTGCTGCTGAAGGCGCCGCGGGTGGTCGTGCTCGACGAGGCGACCGCGCACCTCGACTCCGAGTCCGAGGCGGCCGTGCAGCTCGCGCTCAAGAAGGCCCTGCAGGGCCGTACGTCGCTGGTCATCGCCCACCGGCTGTCCACGATCAGGGAGGCCGACGAGATCCTCGTCGTGCACGACGGGCGCGTGGCCGAGCGCGGCCGGCACGAGGAGCTGCTGGAGCGCGGCGGTCACTACGCCGAGCTCTACCGCACGCAGTTCAGCTCGGGAGGTAGCCCAGCCGGGTGAGCTCCTGGCGGGCCACCTTCTCCACCAGCTCCAGGTCGGCCGGCCGCAGCCGCTCGCGCCAGGCGCCGACCTCGGGGGCGCGGGAGCCGTACAGGGCGATCTTGGACACCCGCGTCTCCAGGAAGCCGGTGAGCGCGGCGATCGTCTCGGCGGGCTTGAGCGCCAGGTCCTCGTAGCGGACGGTGAGGAGCTGCTGCTCGGGCAGTTCCCGGCGCAGCTCGGCGCTCAGCCGCACGGCGCTGCGCCAGCGCAGCGCCGCCTTGCCCGCCGTGGGCATGCCCTTCCACCGGTCGAGGTGCTCGTCCTTGTTGACGCCGAGGAAGGTGTTGGGGAACTCGGTGCTCTCGGAGAGCATCGCGGGCTTGAACCAGGCCAGGCACGCCGGGTCGCCGAGCATGCCGGCGACGGCGTCCCTGCCGTCCCTGATCAACTGGACGAAACGGGCGTCGGGGAACGCCTGGAGCAGCACGAGCGCGCTGTAGAGCAGGTCGGGGCTGCCGTCGCCGAACCGCGTCACCTCCTCCGCCGCCACGCACGGGCCGCTGCCGGTCACGCCGCCCGCCTCCCGGCACGGCTCGGCGCACTGCGCGCACGAACGCGGGGAGACCTGCCAGGACTCGGCCAGCGCGTCGCGCAGCACGCGGACCGCCCCCGACGTGCGGCCGATGGAGGGTTTGCGGGCGAAGGCGTACACGACGTGCGCCACGTTCGCGCGGCCCGTCGTGACGTGGAAGCCCGGGGAGCGTTTCAGGGCACGGGCCAGCAGGTCCGCGCCGGAGTGCGGGGCACCGAGCAGGAAGACGGGCCTGCGGACCTTGATGCCGTTGACCACGAGGATGTGGGGCGGAAGTCGCATACTGGACCACAAGTGTGACACCGTTTGGCAGGTGAACGAGCCAATCAGCGTTTCGGTGCTTACGCGGGCCCCGGCGCTCCCAGGCGTCCAGGAGTTGATCGATGCAGCAAGGTGACACCGTCGCGATCGTCATGCCGTCGGGGCCGCCCTCGGCCGTCCTGCTCGGGCGGGGTGTCGAGCGGCTGGAGGCCCGCGGTCTGAAGGTGGTGGCCGGGCCGCACGCGCTCGACCGCCAGGACCTCGACTACCTGGCCGGTGAGGACGCCGCCCGCGCCGCCGACCTCCAGGCCGCCTGGTGCGACCCGGCCGTCTCGGTGGTCTTCTGCGGCAGGGGCGGCTACGGCGCGGCCAGGCTGCTCGACCTGCTCGACTGGGACGCCATGCGCGCGGCCGGGCCGAAGGTGCTCGTCGGGTCGAGCGACATCACGGCCCTGCACAACGCCTTCGCGATCGAGCTGGGCGTGCCGACGCTGCACGGCCCGATGCCGGCCTGCGACCTCATCGCCGGCGAGCAGGGCCCCGAGCCGAGCTCGTGGGAGAGCCTGTGGGCGGCGCTGGCCGGGGAGCGCGCGACCGTGCGCGGCGACCGGGTGCTGGTGCCCGGCCGGGCCGAGGGCGTGCTCACCGGCGGCAACCTGTCGCTGCTCGCCTCGATGTGCGGCACCCGGTACCAGCCCTCGTTCGACGGCAGGCTGGTGCTGCTGGAGGACATCGGGGAGGAGCCGTACCGGATCGACCGGATGGTGACGCAACTGCTCCAGGCGGGGGCGTTCGACGGGGTGCGCGGGATCGTGCTGGGGTCGTGGGTGGACTGCGGCGATCCGTACCCGGTGCTGGTGGACCGGCTGGCGCCGCTCGGGGTGCCCGTGGTGGCCGGGCTTCCGGTGGGACACGGGTCACCACAGATGAGCGTGTGGCTGGGGGAGCTTGGGGCTATCGATACCGAATCGTGCTCCCTGGCTGGTCCGTTCCGCGACGGGGAGCAGGCAAGGTAGGAAGACACGTAAAGGGACGAACCCGACAGAGGGGACGGTGTGTGAGCTTCTTCAGGCGCGACCCTGAGCCCTCCCGCCGGCCGATCGAGGACGTCGACCTCGACTCCCTGCTCGGCCTCGTGGCGGAGTCCCTGCGGTTCGTGTGCGAGTTCGCCCGCGACGGCGCGTCGCTGACCCTGCGCGGCGACGGCATCGCCGAGCTGGTCGTGAAGCTGACCGGGCTGCGCCGCGAGGCCGGGCGCCGGGCCAGGGAGGACTGGCCGGTGCTGGTCTCCGAGCACCTCGCGCACGCCCTCGCCACCGCCGACGAGCGCTACGACGCCTGCGACCTCGACCAGGTCGCGTCCCTGCTGCGCACCCGGGTGGAGGCCGTCGACGAGGTCGCCGACCTGACCCGGGTGGTGGGGCGGCACCTCAACGCCGACCTGGTGGAGCTGCTGACCGTCGGCTCCCGCCTGGTGCGGCCCGAGGAGGCCGGCTGCTGGCCCGTCCCGACCGCTCAGGCGCTCGACCTGGCCGTCGCGAACGTCCGGCGGGAGGAGCGGCTGCGGGCCGAGAGCATCGAGCTGGGCGGCACGCCGGTGACCCGGCTGACCGGCATGACCCCGGCGGCCGCCACCCATCTGCGCTGGCTCGGCGACCACCTCGCGGTGCCCGCCGACGGGGTGCTGGTGGTGCTGCCGGACCCGTACACGATGCTGGTGCACCCGGTGGACGGCATCGGGGTGGTGCGGGCCATCGAGCGGCTGCGGGTGCACGCGGCGCGTACGGGTGGGCTGAGCTCGCAGGTCTACTGGTGGCACCAGGGGCGGCTGACGCTGATCCGGGCCGACATCGTGGTGCAGCAGGGGCAGACGAGGCTGGTGGTGGCGCCGCCGCCGGAGTTCGCCCGCATCATCGCCCGCCTGGCCGTCTGACCCGCCGGACGGCTCACCGGCCCCGCGGCGGGTGTTCCCCGTGGCGCAGGGCCGCGCAGCGGGCGCGGACCGACTCCGCCTGGGCGTCCCCGAGGGTGTCGTAGCACTCCAGAGCCCGCCTCCAGGCGTTCAGGGCCTTGGCGGGGTCGCCGGCGGCGGCGTGCGTGTCGCCGAGCCGCACCAGCGTCTCCGCGGCCGGGTGCGGGTCGTCGCAGCCCAGCAGGAGCTCGGCCGCCCGCTCGTAGCAGGCCACGGCCCGTCCGTGGTCGCCCATGGCGTCCAGGACGTAGGCGACGCTGTCCCAGGCGTGGCCCTCGCCCTGGGCGTAGCCGAGGTCGGCCAGGATGCGCTGCGCCCGGCTGCAGTCCGCGTACGCCTGGTCGTACTCGCGGCGCTGGGCGCGCCACCAGCCGGCGTTGTTCAGCGCGCGGGCCTGGCCGATGGCGTCGCCGCCCGCCTCGAACAGCTCCAGGGCCCGCAGCGCGTGGCGCAGCTCCTCGCCGGGCCGCACCCGGCTGACCGGAACGGCCAGGCCGAGGTGCAGGTGCGCCTCCAGGACCGGCTCCCCGAGGTCGCGGTGCAGCTCGACGGCCCGCTCGAAGTGCGCGACCGCCTGCTGGTCGGCACCGAGCTTGGCGTGGGCGCGGGCCAGGCGGCTGTGACAGCCCGCCTGGGCCAGGAGGTCGCCGAGCCGCTCCGCGCACTCCAGCGCCACCTCCTGGACGCCCAGGATCTCCTCCCAGGGGCCGCGGCGCTGCATGAACTCGCCGAACCCCCAGGCGAGCTGCCAGGCGTGCCGGTCCAGCCCGGCCCGCGCCGCCTCCGCCACCAGCGCGGGCAGCGCCACCGACTCGGCGGCGTACCAGCGCAGGGCCTCCTCCGGGGCGGTGAAGCGCTCGACGGTGACGCCGCGGGCGGGCCGCGCCGGCGCGAGGTGCTCGCGGTGCGGGTAGCAGGCGGCGCTGGCCGCGCAGGCCGAGTGCAGGTAGTGGTCCAGCAGGCGGCGCGTGGCGGCCCGGCGGGTGGCCGGGCGGTCGGCGGCCCGTGCCTGCTCGGCGGCGTACGCGCGCAGCAGGTCGTGCAGGCGCGGCCGGCCGCGGGCCGACAGCTCGACCAGGTTGGCGCGGTCGAGCTGGTCGACGAGCCCGCGGGTGCGCTCCACGGGCAGGCCGGCCAGGCTCGCGACCGCGGCCAGCGCGAGGTGCGGTCCGGCCTGGCCGCCGAGCCGGCGGAACAGCCGCGCGGCCTCCTCGGGCAGCTCGCGGTAGGACCGGCCGAACACGGTCCGCAGGTCGATCGCGGGATCGGTGTCGGCGAACGGCTCCAGATCCGCACCCGCGCGGTCCAGACCGGCGGCGATCTCGGCCAGGGGGAGGTCGGAGCGGCGGACCGTACGGGCCGCCACGATGGCCAGGGCCAGCGGCAGGCGGCCGCACCTGTCGACGATCAGCTCCGCGGCCTCGGGTTCGGCGGCCAGGCGGTCCGCGCCCACCCGGGCGGCCAGCAGGCCGTGCGCCTCGTCGGCGGACAGGACGTCCAGGTGCAGCAGGGACGCGCCCACGGTGACCGACAGCGCGGGCAGCTCCGTCCGGCTGGTGATCACGGTCAGGCAGCCGGGCGCCGTGGCCAGGAGCGGGGTGACCTGCTCGGCGGCGCGGACGTCGTCCAGCACGACGAGCACCCGGCGGGTGGCCAGCAGGCTGCGGTAGAGCCCGGTCCGGTCCTCGACGCCCGGCGGGATCCGGGTCTCCGGCACGCCGAGCGCGCCCAGGAAGCGGGACAGGACGGCTGAGGCGTCGGCCGGGTCGAGGGCGCCGAGGTGGGCGTGGAGCTGGCCGCCGGGGAACCGGTCGCGGTGGTGGTGCGCCCAGTGCAGCGCCAGCGAGGACTTGCCGACGCCGGGCGGTCCCGAGATCACGCAGACGGCCGCGGAGCCGGCCAGTCGCTCCAGCTCGGCCTTGCGGCCCACGAAACCGGCGAGCCGGGCGGGCAACTGCGCGGGAACCGGCGGCGCGTCCACGCCCGGCGCGGTCCCGCCCGGAGCGTCCCCGCCCGGAGCGTCCCCGCCCGGAGCGTCCCCGCCCGGCGGGCCTGGCCGGGGCTCCGGTGCCGCCTGACGGCGTGTTCCGGTTGTCCGGCCTGTCCCGCCTGTTCGGAGGAGCAGGTGGTGGAGGTCGCGGAGGGCGGCGCCGGGTTCGACGCCCAGTTCCTCGGCGAGGGTGCGGCGTACGCCGGCGTAGCGGGCCAGTGCCTCGGCGGTCCGGCCGCCCTCGTGCAGCGCCTCGATGAGCGCGACGGCCACCAGCTCGTCCAGCGGGTACGCCTCGGCCAGCGGCGACAGTGCCGCGACCGCGGCCCCGGGGTCCTCGGCCGACACCGTACGGGCCCAGCGCAGCACGACCTCCTTGCGCTCCTCCCACAACCGCCGGCGCACCCGTTCGGTCCACTCGCCCGGTAGCCCGGTCAGCGGGTCGCCGCGCCACAACGCCAGCGCCTCCTCCAGCGGCGGACGAGGATCGGCCGCCGTCGCCGCCACCTCGGCCAGGCTCCGGAAGCGCCGCAGATCCACGCCCGGCTCGGCCACGTCGAGCTGATAGCCGCCGACCCGGCGCAGCACGCGGCCCTCGTCGCCGAGCACCTCGCGACGCAGCCGGGTGATGATCGTGTACAGCGTGTTCCGCGCGCCCGGCGGCACGCGTTCGCCCCAGATCCGGGCCTCCAGCGTCTCGGCGGGCACGACCCGGCCCACCTCCCAGGCCAGCGCGGCGAGCGCGAGCGCGGCCTGCGGAGGCCGTACCGGCCTGGTCTGATCCGCGCGCTCCAGCTCCACCGGTCCGAGCAACCGAATCATCATGATCTTCGAGCCTAATCAAGGGGGACCGGTTCATCCCGCGTTGTCACGTCTTCGAGACGGCATTGAGAAGTCATTGAGAAATCGCTCAGACGGCCGGGTGAGGCTGCCCGGGTCAGTTCGTCCTCCCGCCGGGCCGGATCCGGCGGGGATCACGGAAGGCAGGGGTACATGCGTATTCTCACCGGACTCTGCGACCGTCTCGTCGCGCGTCTCGTCCCCCAGGTGACCGCCGCGGCGGCCGGTTGCTGGGTCGAGCGGAAGAACGGTCTGTGCCGCCGCTGCTGCGACTACGGCGACAAGGGCGTCAGGTGCAACGGCTGGTCGACGTACTGCCTGTAGGCACCGCGATCTGACGTGACGGGCCGGGCTCCGCCGACGGGGTCCGGCCCGCTGTCCCCCGTGACGAGGAGGTCTCAGTGATTCACGCCCTGGCGGCGGCCGTGCTGGTGCTGGCGGCGCTGACCGTGCTCAACCTGATGGTGGGCCTGGGGATCGTCCGCCGGTTGCGGGCGCACGCCGAACGGCTCGACGCCCTGGACGGATCCGCCGGCGGCCCGCCGCCCTCGCTCGAACCCGGCGACACGGCCGCGGAGTTCCTGCCGGGGGCCGACCTGCCCGCGCGCACGCTGGTCGGCTTCTTCTCCCCGTCCTGCGCGCCGTGCGAGGAACTGGCCCCCCGGTTCGCCGAACTGGCCGCCACGATGCCGCGCGCGCAGGTCGTCGCCGTGATCGCGGGCCCGCCCGGCGAGGCGGAGCCCATGCGCGCACTGCTCGACCCGGTGGCCACGGTCTTCGCCGGCGAGCCCGACGGAGGGCAGCCGGCGCGGGCGTTCAAGGTCGAGGTCTTCCCCAAGGTCTTCCTCGTCGACGACAGCCGTACCGTGCTCGCGGCCGGACACGACCTGGCCGGCGTGACGGCGGTCGCGCGTGGCTGAGCGGTCCGGGCCGCTCGCGGTGGCCCGGCTGGCCTGGAGCAGCGCGCCGGCCATGGTCGTCGGCTACCTGGCGGCCACCCTGGCGCAGGCCGCCGTCCCGATCGCGGCGGCCTGGTTCACCAAGAGCGTGTTCGACGTGCTGACCGCCC
The DNA here is from genome assembly GCF_044455665.1 of Nonomuraea sp. NPDC051191. Lineage (NCBI taxonomy): Bacteria > Bacillati > Actinomycetota > Actinomycetes > Streptosporangiales > Streptosporangiaceae > Nonomuraea > Nonomuraea sp. NPDC051191. The sequence goes on from NZ_JBITEZ010000026.1 coordinate 97,431, forward strand.
ACGGCGGATCGGTGACGGGCCCGGCGCTCGGGCTGGCGGCGAGCGGGCTGGCCGCCGGCGTGCTGCCGAGCCTGTCCGGCTACGCCAACGCCGCCCTGGGCAGGGCCGCCGGGCTGCGCGCCACCGACCGGCTGTTCGCCGCCACCGAACGCTTCGCCGGACTGCGCCACTTCGAGGACCCCGCGTTCCTGGACCGGCTGCGGCTGGCGCAGCAGGCCACCGTCACCTGTCCCACGCTGCTCGGGTCCGCCTTCGACGTCGGCAGGGCCGCGCTGACGGTCACCGGGTTCCTCGGCGTGCTGGCCGTGGTCGATCCCTGGCTGGCGGCCGTCGTGCTGGCCTCGCTGGTGCCGGCGCTCGCCGTACAGCTGCGCCTGGCCAGGAGGCAGGTGGCGATGCTCTGGCAGACCAGCCATGCCGAGCGGCGGGAGCTGTTCTACGGCCAGCTCCTGACCAGCGCCGAGGCCGCCAAGGAGGTCCGGCTGTTCGGCATCGGCGGGTTCCTGCGCGGGCGGATGCTGACCGAACGGGCCCGCATCGACCGCGCCGAGCGCCGCCTCGACCTGCGCCGCCTGGCCGCGAACGGCGCGCTCGAACTGCTGGCGGCGCTGGTGGCCGGAGGCGGGCTGCTCTGGGCGGGCGTGGCGGCGGGCGCGGGCCGGATCGGCGTCGGCGACGTGGCCATGTTCATCGGCGCGATGGCCGGCACACAGGCGGGGCTCAACACGATGGTGCAGATGATCGCGCAGATGGCGCAGAGCCTGCGCCTGTTCGGCCACTACCTGGACGTCGCCGGCACCCCCTCCGACCTGCCCGTGGCGGCGGCCCCGGCGCCGGAGCTGCGGCACGGCATCGAACTGCGCGACGTGTGGTTCCGCTACGGCGACGAGCATCCCTGGATCCTGCGGGGCGTGAGCCTGTTCATCCCGCGCGGCCACAGCCTCGCCCTGGTCGGCCTGAACGGCGCGGGCAAGAGCACCCTGGTCAAGCTGCTGTGCCGCTTCTACGACCCCACCAGGGGCACGATCCTGTGGGACGGGACCGACCTGCGCCGCCTCGACCCGGCCACCCTGCGCGCCCGCATCGGCGCCGTCTTCCAGGACCACATGGCCTACGACCTGACCGCCGCCGAGAACATCGGCCTGGGCAACCTCGCCCAGCTCGGCCACCGGCCCGCCATCGAGGCCGCGGCCCGGCGGGCCGGCGTGCACGACACGCTCGCCGCCCTCCCGCACGGCTACCGAACCCCGCTGACCAGGCTCTTCGTCGGCGACGACGGAGAGGGAGGCGGCGCGCAGGCCGGGGTCGAGCTGTCGGGCGGGCAGTGGCAGCGCGTCGCCATAGCCCGCGCGCTGCTGCGCGACGCCCCCGACCTGATGATCCTCGACGAGCCCAGCTCCGGCCTGGACCCCGAGGCCGAGCACGACGTGCACGTCCGGATGCGGGCCGGGCGGGCGGGGCGTACCGGGCTGCTCGTCTCGCACCGGCTCAACACCGTCCGCGACGCCGACCTCATCGTCGTGCTGGAGGAGGGACGGGTGGCCGAGCGGGGACGGCACGAGGAGCTGATGGCCAGGCAGGGCCCCTACGCCCGGCTGTTCACCCTGCAGTCCGCCGGTTACGTCGAGGAGCCGGCCGGATGAGCTACCTGGCCGGGCTCGTGCTGGTGGTGGCCGCCGCCGCCTTGGTGTGGGCGCGACGGCGGTTCCTGTCGGTACGGGTCGAGGGCGTCAGCATGGAGCCGACGCTGCGGCCGGGGCAGCGGCTGCTGGCCCGGCGGGCCGAGGGGACGACCGGCGACATCGTGATCGTGCGCAACCCGAACGCCACCGCCCCCAACCCGCCGTTGCTGGTCAAGCGGCTGGTCGCGGGCGGGGGCGAGCGGCTGCCCGCCGTCCTGGGCGGCGGGCTCGTGCCCGCCGGGCGGATCGCCGTCCTGGGTGACAACCCGCGGCGCAGCGTGGATTCGCGGCACTTCGGTCTGCTGCGCGCCTCCGACGTGGTGGCGGTCGTCAGGTCCCGGCAGCGGGGGAGCGGCGGCACGCCGGGCTGACGCGCGGACCTCCCCGGGCCCGGCGGCCCGGGAGGTCCGGCCCGCTACGGGGCCTGGTGTCCCACGTAGTCGCGCAGGTGCACGGCGGTGAGCGAGTCGCCCTCCGCCACGAGCCGCGCCGGGGTGCCGGTGAACACCACCTGGCCGCCGTCGTGGCCGGCGCCCGGACCGAGGTCGATGATCCAGTCGGCGTGGGCCATCACGGCCTGGTGGTGCTCGATCACGATGACCGTGTTGCCGTCGTCCACCAGCCGGTCCAGCAGGGCCAGCAACTTGTCCACGTCGGCCAGGTGCAGGCCCGTGGTGGGCTCGTCCAGCACGTACGTGGTGCCGTTCCTGGCCATGTTGATGGCCAGCTTGAGCCGCTGGCGCTCGCCGCCCGACAGCGTGGTGAGCGGCTGGCCGAGCCCGACGTAGCCCAGGCCGACCGAGTGGAGGCGGTCGAGGATCGTCCTGGCCTGGCCGGTGGTGAAGAACTCGCGCGCCTCGGCCACCGGCATCTCCAGGACCTCGCTGATGTTCTTGCCGCGCAGCCGGTACGTCAGCACCTCCGGCGTGAACCGCCGGCCCTCGCACGCCTCGCACACCGACGCCACGTCGGCCATCATCGCCAGCTCGGTGTAGATCAGGCCGATGCCCTTGCAGGCCGGGCAGGCGCCTTCGGAGTTCGCGCTGAACAGGGCCGGCTTGACCCCGTTGGCCTTGGCGAACGCCGTGCGGATGGGGTCGAGCACGCCCGTGTACGTGGCCGGGTTGCTGCGCCTGGACCCGCGGATCGCCGACTGGTCGGCGACCACCACGCCCTCGCGGCCGGAGACGTATCCGTGGATGAGCGAGCTCTTGCCCGAGCCGGCCACGCCCGTGACGACGGTGAGCACCCCGAGCGGGATGTCCACGTCGACGCCGCGCAGGTTGTGCAGGGTCGCGCCGCGGACCTCCAGGTGCCCCTTGGCCGGGCGGACGCCGGTGCGCAGCGCGGCCCGGTGGCCGAGGTAGCGGCCGGTCAGGGTGCCGGAGTCGCGCAGCCCGCCGAGGTCGCCGGCGTAGCAGATGCGGCCGCCCCCGGTGCCCGCGCCGGGACCGAGGTCCACGACGTGGTCGGCGATCTCGATCACCTCGGGCTTGTGCTCGACCACGAGCACGGTGTTGCCCTTGTCGCGGAGCTGGAGCAGCAGGTTGTTCATCCGCTGGATGTCGTGCGGGTGCAGCCCGGCGGTCGGCTCGTCGAAGACGTAGGTGACGTCGGTCAGGCTGGAGGTCAGGTGCCGCACCATCTTCACGCGCTGGGCCTCGCCGCCCGACAGCGTGCCGGACTCGCGGTCGAGGCTGAGGTAGCCCAGGCCGATCTCGACCAGCGAGTCCAGCGTGTCGCGCAGCCCGAGCAGCACCGGGCCGACGCTCGGCTCGTCGATGCCCTTGACGAACTCGGCCAGGTCGTTGATCTGCATGGCCGAGCAGTCGGCGATGTTGTGGCCGCCGATGAGGGAGGACCTGGCGGCCTCGTTCAGGCGTGAGCCGCCGCAGGCGGTGCAGCCGGTCAGCTTGAGCGCCCGGTCGGCGAAGGCGCGCGCCTGCGGCTGCATCGACTCGCGGTCCTTGGCCAGGTACTGGCGCTTGACCTTGGTGACGAGCCCCTCGTAGGTGAAGTTGCTCGTGCCGTACTTGATCTTCGTGGCGGGCTTGTCGAGCAGGTCCGCCCACTGCTCGGGGGTGAAGTCGCGCAGCTTGGTGTCGGGGTCGTACAGGCCGGAGCCGACCATGATCTGCCAGTACCAGGTGTCCACCGCGAAACCGGGGACCTTGATCGCGCCCTCGTTCAGGGTCCTGTCCCGGTCGACCAGCTCGTCGACGTCGACGCCGGCGACCTTGCCGAGCCCCTCGCACTCGGGGCACATGCCCTCGGCGCGGTTGAAGCTGAACGCGAACGGCGGCCCGACCTGCGGAGAGCCGAGCCGGCTGAACAGGATCCGCAACATCGTGTACGTGTCGGTGGCGGTGCCCACGGTCGAGCGGGCGTTGGCGCCCATCCGCTCCTGGTCCACGATGATCGCCGCGCTCAGGTTCCGCAGCGAGTCGACGTCCGGACGGGCGAGGCTCGGCATGAAGTTCTGGACGAACGTGGTGTACGTCTCGTCGATCAGCCGCCGGGACTCCGCGGCGATCGTGTCGAAGACGAGCGAGGACTTCCCGGACCCGGACACGCCGGTGAACACGGTGAGGCGGCGCTTGGGCAGGTCGAGGTCGACGCCGGTGAGGTTGTTCTCGCGGGCGCCGCGTACCTGGATGATGTCGTGGCTGTCGGCGGCGGTGTGATCGGAGGAGCGGGCGCGTACGGCGTCGGTCTTGGCGCTGGTGGCCACGGAATCCCTTCTTGTCACATCAAATGGGGAGCAGGGTAGGCGATCGTACCGTACGCCATACGGTGGCCGTGGGCTCCTGGAAAACCGGCGATCAGCGGGACCGGGCGATCAACGACGTGACGAGCGAGGCGGCCAGCGGCAGCAGCGTCAGGCCGGCCAGGAACAGCAGCCCGACCGGCCACAACCCCTGCCCGCCCGACCGCAGCTCGCCCACCACCCCGGCGGCGAAGTGCACGAAGAACGGCGCGGCGGCGACGGCCCCCCACAGCGGATGCGGGACGGCCCACGCGGCGAGCCCGGCCAGGACCGCCAGCGCGGCGAAGGCCGGAAGCAGCGCGGGCGAGTCGAGGACGTCCTTGGGAGCGTCCGGGGCGACCGCGCGCGCGGTCAGCACGCACACGGCGACGGCGGCGACGCCTCCGGCGATCAGGATCACTGCCCACAGCAGGGCGGAACGCGGCATCTCACTCCTCACACTGGTCCTGAGGGCCAGCATGCCCGCGCCGGGCCCGGGGACACGAGCGCTCACCTACTCAACCCGCCTGAGGAGAACAGGCAAGCGTCGGCTCGACCCGCCTGGGGAGAGCAGGCAAGCAGGCGGGCCGCCTGGCTCAGCCCGGCTGAGGGGAGCCGGCGAGTTCTTCGGCCTCCAGGCGGGCCGAGGCCGCCGCCGCGTGGTCGCCCGCCGCCGTGTACGCCTCGGCCAGGCTGCCCAGCGCCCCCGCCAGGAACTCCTGCCACCCCCGCGTGCGCCACAGCCGCACCGACTCCTCCAGGTGCGTGACCGCCTCGCCCACCCGGCCCTCGGCCAGGTCCACCCCGCCCAGCACCCACAGCGCGTCGGCCCGGTGGTGGGCCAGCCGGTGGGAGCGGCTCAGCAGCTCGGCCGCCTCGGCGACCGCCCTGGCCCGCGGGTCGTGGTGCCCGGCGTACAGCTTGGCCAGCGCGACCAGGCCCATCGCCTCCAGCAGCGGGTCGCGGATCTGCCGGTAGATGGCCAGCGCCCGGACCATGTACTCCAGCCCGGCCTCGAACTCCTTGGCGTGGGCGTGGGCGAGCCCGAGGAACTGCAGGGTCGTGGCCTCGAAACGCGGGTTGCCGAGCTTGGTGGCCAGGTCGAGGCCGCGCAGCAGGTGGACGATGGCCATCTTGATGTCCCTGGTGCCGTAGGCCACGGCCATGCACACGTGCGCCCTGGCCTCGCCGCCCTGGTGGCCGCTGCGTTCGGCCAGTTCCAGCGCGAGGCGGCCCGAGCGCAGGCCCTGCGCCATGTCGCCCCTGGCGGCCTCGCCCCAGGCGCGCAGCACGTACGCGTCCGACAGGCCGCGCCGCTCGTCCAGGTCGGTGAACAGGGCGATGAGTTGTTCGGCGCCGTCGTACTGGGCGGCCATGGCCTCGCCGGTCTCGGTCCAGGTGGTGGCGTGCATGAGGCCGCGCCTGATCACCGCCTCACCCAGCCGGTCGCCGGCGGCCAGGCACGCGGCCAGCACCCGCTCGTGCAGCGCCCGCCAGTCGTCGAACAGGCCGCTCACGTCGAAGTAGCGCTCGGCGCAGCAGGCGGTGTCCCAGGCGACCTCGGCCAGGCCGAGCGCGCACGCCTGCCGGATCGCCGCGACCAGCGCGGTGCGTTCGGTGTCGAACCAGGCCATCGGGTCCTGCCGGATCTCCCACGGCGTGCCGTCGGGCGAGCTCCAGCGCGCGGCCGAGCCGTGGATGATGGCCGAGGAGCTGCCCTGGACGCGCTCGGTCGCCTGCTCGGCCAGCGCGAGCCAGCCGCCGAAGGCCCGGCCGAGCGCCGCCGCGACCGCCTCGGGCCGGTCCTCCAGCTCGGCGCGCTCGCGGGCGTACAGGCGGACGAGGTCGTGGAAGCGGTAGCGCGGCTGCCCGGCCGGGTCGACGCCGCTGATCAGCACGAGCTGGCTGTCCACCAGCGACTCCACCAGCTCCTCGCCCACCGGTACGGGCACGTCCAGCAGCGCGCCCGCCACCCATCCGGCGAAGTCGGGCACCTCCAGCGCGCCGAGCAGCCGGAAGGCCCGCCGCGCGGCCGGTTCCAGCCCCACGTAGCTGAGCGCCAGGCTGGCCCGGACCGCCAGGTCGCCGGTCGCGAACTGGTCGAGCCGCCGCCGCTCGTCCTTGAGCTGGCCGGCCAGCCGGGTCAGCGGCCAGTGCGGCCGGGCCACCAGCCGGGCCCCGGCCACCCGCACGGCCAGCGGGATCCCGTCGGAGAGCCGGACGATCTCCGCCGCCGCCTCGGGCTCGGCCTGCACGCGTCCGGCGCCGGCGATCCTGGCCAGCAGGCGCACGCCCTGCCGCAGGTGCAGCACCGACAGCTCGATCAGGGCCGCGCCGGACAGGCCGCTCAGCCTGGCCCTGCTGGTGATGACGACGGCGCAGCCGGACGTGCCGGGCAGCAGCGGGCGCACCTGCTGCTCGGAGGCGGCGTTGTCGAGCACGATCAGCATGCGCCGCTCGGCCAGGCTGCTGCGGAACAGCGCGGCCCGCTCGTCCACGGTCTCGGGCAGGGTGGAGCGCGGCACGCCGAGCGCGGTGAGGAAGGCGGCCAGCACCTGGCCGGGGTCGGCGGGGTTGGCCTCGGCGCCGTGCAGGTTCGTGTGCAGCTGGCCGTCGGGGTAGTGGCGGGCGATGCGGTGCGCGGCGTGCACGGCCAGCGTGGTCTTGCCGACGCCGCCCATGCCCGCGATCACGCACATGCGCACCTGGCCGGGGCCCTGCGGCGGTTCGTCGCCGAGGAGGGCGGTGAGCTGGGCGAGCTGCTCGTCGCGGCCGGTGAAGTCGGAGATGTCGGTCGGGAGCTGGGCGGGCGGCCGCGCGGCGGGCGTCGCGGCGCCGGCGGGGGCCGGGTCGAGGGTGCCGGTGAGGATGGCCTGGTGCAGGCGGTTGAGCTCGTCGCCGGGGTCCAGGCCCAGCTCGGCGGCGAACACCCGGCGGGCCTCGCGGTAGGTGGCCAGCGCCTCGGCCTGCCGTCCTGACCTGGCCAGGGCGAGCATGAGCTGGCGGCGCGGGCGTTCGCGCAGGGGGTGCTCGGCGACCAGCTCGGTCAGCTCCGCGATGAGCACGGCGTGCAGGCCGCGGGCCAGGTCCGCCTCGATCCGCTGCTCCAGCGCCGCCAGGCGCTCCTCCTCCAGGCGGCGGGCGTGGTCGCGGAGCCCGGCGGTGAGGTTCAGCCCCGCGTACGCGGGGCCGCGCCACAGCTCCAGCGCCTGGCGCAGTAGCGCGGCGGCCCGTTCGTGGTCGCCGCCGGTCAGCGCGGCGCCGCCCCGGCCGGCCAGGGTCTCGAAGCGTTCGGCGTCCAGCTCGCCCGGGTGCACGGCCAGGACGAAGCCGGCGTCGGTGCGGGTGATGCGGTCCTGGCCGAGCGTGCGGCGGAGCTGGTGGACGTACAGGCGGAGGTTGTCGGCGGCGGTGCGTGGCGGGCGCTGCTGCCACAGGGCCTCGATGAGGGTGGCGGGGGAGACCGGGCGGCCGGCCCGGCACAGGAGCTCGGCCAGCAGGGTGCGCTGCTTGCCGACGCCGAGCGGCAGCGGCCCTTGGTCACCCGAGACGTGAAGCGGCCCAAGTACGGCGAACTCCATCGCGCTCCCGGCAAGGACGTTGGTGCACAAGGAAGATCAAAGCTGCTTCAATGTGCATCAACGTCCGACTCCCGTCAACCCTGTGCCGACCGGGAGAAAAGGGCACCGGCGGGAGCCTTTCGTGGTAGCTCCCGCCGGTGGCTCATCCTAGGTCACGGGTGGCCGAAGGCGACCACCGAAAGGAAGTACGCGTACGCGATGCTGCGACATGTCCCCTTGAAGAAGTAGTGGGAGCAGACGCCCCAGTAAAGGACGTAATAGAAGATGTAGTCCACCTGGTACTTGCTATGGACGTACCCCATGTTGCGCAGGGCGTACCCGTAGTCGTGCATCATGCACGCCTGGCGGAAGTCGTAGCCGAGCGGCTTGTCGGGGGACTTGGTGCAGTAGTCGTAGTACACGCCGCGCACCCACCAGCCGGCCGGCGTCTTCTTCCACTGCACGTAACGCCAGCTCCCGTGGTAGTAGGCGTAGCTGACGCCGCAGTGGTTGAAGGCGAAGTGCCAGAAGTTGGTGCACCAGTACCACTTCTTGCCGTCCAGGTCGGCGTTGGAGGTCGGCGACTGGTTGGCGTAGTCGTAGGCGTTGGCGCTGCCGCCCTCCACCGGGTCGGTCTGCAGGAACCGTCCCAGCTTGGGCTGGTAGAGCCGGACGCCCATGAGGATCGTGCCGTCGGGGGTGTCGGCGGCCCGCTCGGCCGCGCCGTGCCAGCCGTACCGCATCGCCGGCTGGCCGGCGCGCGGGTTGCCGAACTCGTCGAAGTCCAGCGCCAGCGGCACGCCGCCGGCGTAGACCACGTTGATGTCGTCGTGCAGGTTCGTCAGTTGCAGCCGCACGTCCCCGGTCGCCGAGGTGACCGCGGCCAGGCCGCCGGAGATGGAGTGCACGTTCCTGGTGACGGCGCCGCCCTCCACGACCCAGGCGGGCGTGTCGTCGTCGGCGTCGAAGTGCTCGACCCGCTTGCCGGCCGGGCTCCACGTGCCGCCGGACAGCTGCTCCAGCGTGGTGGTGTTGCGGCGCAGCTCCGGGTCCAGCGTGTACGACTGTCGCACCGAGCCGGACGTCATCTGCCTGACCAGGTCGGTGGTGTAGTACTCCGCCTTCAGCCCGGCCGGCGTGGCCGTCGTGCGGCCGTAGGCGTCGTACTCGTAACCGGCGTCGGCCAGCCGGTCGCCGCCGTCGTAGGCGTGGTTCTCGGTGACCGCCCCCGAGCCGTCGCAGGCGCTCGTGGTCAGCCCTGTCCTGTTGGAGTTGGCGTCGTAGCCGTAGGCCCGGCGCGAGCAGGTGCCGCTGACGGTGTCGTCCACCGAGGCGATCCTGCCCAGCTTGTCGTAGCCGATCTTCTGCGCGGACAGCCCGTTGTGCGTGACCTGCTGGCCGTGGATCGACCAGGTCACCGAGTCGTCCAGCAGCCGCACCCCGGCCGCCGTCTGGTAGACGCGGGTGGAGGGCGCGCCCGACGGGTCGCGGGTGAGGTCGTAGGAGATGCCTCCCGGCAGGTTCTCGTGGCTGATCGAGCCGTCGACGGTGTACGTGGCGGTGAACGTCCCGGCCACCGAGTCGGTCATGGTGGCCAGCGCGCCGCGCACGTCGTCGTAGGCGTAGGTGACCGTCGAGGGGGCGCCGTCGGTCTTCTTGGTGATGCGGTCGAGGGCGTCGTACTCGACCCTGGTCACGCCGCCGTCGGCGTCGGTGTAGGCCGTCTGGCGGCCCAGCGCGTCGTACTCGCGGATGATCACGGTCCCGTTGGAGGCCGTGGTCCTGACGGCCCGTCCGGCCGCGTCGTAGGTGGTGCTCACCTCTGGCACCGCCGTGCCGGCCCCGCCGCTCACGACGGTCTTGACGATGTCGCCCGCCGGGTTGTACGTGGTCGTCGTGGTCCTGGTCACCCCGTTGGCCGTCTCGGTCACCGACGACACGCGGCCGCCGGGCTCGTAGGCGTACACCTTGGTGACCAGCTCGGCCGGACGGGTGCCGTTGTCGCCGACGCCCGTCTTCGACTTCGTCCGGCACAGCTGCCCGGCCCACTCGGCCCTGCCGCCGCACGCGCCGGTGCCGTCGGAGGTGTAGTACTCGCTGGTCGTGGTGCCCGCGTCGTCGCCGGACGACTTCGGCATCGTGGTGGCGACCACCCGGCCGTCGGAGTCGTACACGGTCGTCTTGGTGATCGCCAGACCGCCGGGGTCCTCCACGGTCTTGACGCTCTTACCGGTGTTCCAGTCGTAGTACGTCCGGTTCGTCCGCACGTCGGCGTCGGAGGCCGCGCCGGGCACGTACGCGCCCACCGCGACTGTCGTGGCCAGGTTCGACACCTTGGCGTCGGCCGGCCGGCCCTCGTCGAAGGTGTTGACCGTGTGCTTCCTGGCCGCGGCCTGCGTGCCGTTCAGCGTGACCAGGTGCAGCGGGCCCAGCTCGGAGACCATCCGCTGCCCGTCGGAGCTGTAGGCGGACTCCTCGGCCAGCAGCCGCGCCCGGTCGGCGGTCGAGGCGTTGAGCAGCCCGAGCCGGGTCAGCTCGGTCCCGGCGTTCGGCGACTGCCCGAGGGCGAGCGCCCTGTTGCCCGCCGACAGCGACAGCACCGTGTTGCCCTGCGCGTCGTACTGGCTGGTCGAGACCGCGCCGCCGGGCTCCACCCGGTTGACCGTCTGGCCGGAGGCGTTCAGGTAGGTGATCGTGGCGCGGCCGTAGTCGGAGGCGGCCAGCCCGCCCCGCCCGGTGTGGTTGGCCGGCACCTGGTCGGCCGGGAAGATCGCGGTCGCGTCCACCGGGGAGTCGCTCTGCCCCCAGGCGGCCGTGGCCGTCTCGCCCAGCCCGTACGGCGCCCCGGCCCCGCTGATCGGCACGTCGTAGACCACCGACGTGACCGCGGTGCCGTTCGTCTCGCTCGGCGTGCCGGGCCGCAGCGTCGGCCGGGAGACGGCCAGCAGCATGCCGTCCGCGGCGGTGTCGGCGTTGCCCGCCTTGCCGTAGGTGAACGTCCACGGCAGCTCGCCCGGCGGGGTGTAGCGGTTCACCCGGCCGCCGAGGTCGTAGTCGTAGCGCGTCCTGATCTCGGGGGTGGCCGGGTTCCACTGCTCGCGCAGGCGGCCCAGGTCGTCGTAGCGGTACTCCGACAGGCCCATCGGCGCGCTCGCGCCGCCCTCCCACAGGCTGATCGCCTTGACCTGCCCGGCCACGTCGCCGAGCTGCGCGCCCGCGGTCGTGGTCGTGGCGTAGTCCAGCTTGATCAGCCGGCAGCCCTGGGGCAGGCTCGCCAGCGTGTCCACGTCGCAGTCGGCCTGCGTGTACGACGGCGCGATGATCTTGACTGGCCGGGCCAGCGCCTTGCCGTCGGAGCCGGTCACCGACTGCCACACGAACGCCGTGCTGCCCTTGCCGCTGGCCGGGTAGACCGCCCGCACCAGATAGATCGGCGCCGCGGCGTCCACCTTGGCGAACACCGTGCGCTCGGCCGAGTTCGTGTCCGACAGGGTGTAGCGGTCGGCCGCGGCGTCGAAGGTCAGCTTCAGGCTCGCCGCGTCCTGCTGCGGCTCGTACGAGCCGTCGGCGTTCTTGGTGAAGGCCAGCGCCGAGCCCTCGCCGCTCAGCTCCACCGAGGTGGAGGAGGTGGCCCGGAGCTGGGCGAACGTGCCCTGGCCCGACTGGGCGAGCCCGGTCGGCGTCCACTCGGTGCCGAAGACGGCCGCCACGCCCGGCAGCGCCGAGCCCTTGCGCGGGTCACGCGAGGAGAACGAGCGCATCAGGCCGATGCCGTACACATTGGCGTCGGTCGCGGCCATCCTGAAGTCGCCGGTGAGCGTGTTGACCGAGCCCGGGCCGACCGGCTGGGTGGAGGCGCCCTCGCCGTCCCGGTCCACGACCAGGTCCACCGGCTGGGAGGCGGCCGTGCCCGAGGAGCTGGTGAACTCGGCCCTGATCTCGATCGAGCCGTCCTCGGTCAGCGTGTGCGTGGTGTCCCAGACCAGCTCGGGCGAGGCGCCCGCGCTCATCGCCACCGGCCAGGCGACCGCCGACCCGTCGGACTTCCTGCGCACGTCGGCCGCCGGCACCTGGTGCCAGGAGTCGGCCTCGCCGCGCCGGTAGGAGAAGGTGACCGCGCTCAGCCCCGCGCTGCCCGTCGCCGCCAGGACCGTCCGGCGGGCGGTGGACTGCCCGTCCTTGGGCGAGGTGACCGCCGAGCCGCCCGCGTTGAACGCGTACGTCGTCGCCTCCGACAGGTTGCCCGCCTTGTCCTTGACCCACGCCTTGAGGGTGTGCGGGCCGTCGGCGGGCGGCGTCCAGCTCACGGTGTGCGGGGAGCCGCTGCTCGCCGCCGACTGCTGGGTGCCGCCGTCGAAGGACCACGACACCGAGGACACGTCGGCCGAGGCCGGTGTGATGGTGAACTGGCCGGCCTGACCGGCGCCCTTGGCCCACGCGTCCTCGGGGTAGTCGCCGGAGGACACCTCGGGGGCGGGCGGCGGGGCGGCGTCCACCGTGAACGCGAACCAGGCCGACCAGGGGCCGTAGTCGGTGCCGTCATGGGAGCGCACCCGCCAGGCGTAGGACGTGCTCGCCAGGGCCGTGCCGACCTTCCAGGACGCGGTGGCGCCGTTCGCGACGTTCGCGGCCGAGCCGCCGGTCACCTTGGTCGCGTGGTCGGCCGTCCAGACCTCGAAGTCGGCCCGCTGCGCCTGCCCGTCGGCGTCGCTCACCTTGGCCGACAACGTCGGCTGCGCCGCGCCCACCATGGCCGGGCTGGCGCACACCGAGCAGGGCGCGACGGCCAGGGCCGACGGCGTGCCCGGCAGCGAGTTGTAGGTGATGGCGATGTTCGGGTTGTTGGCGAAGCGCTTCCAGTAGTAGTTGTCGGTCTCGCTCCCGGCCTTGACCATGAAGGTGACCGACGTGCCGTTCGCGCTCACCACGCTCTGCACGGCGCTGGTGACGTCCCAGCCGACCCAGGCCGCCGGGCAGGTCGACGCGCCGCCCTGACCGGCCGACGACCAGCCGTAGGCGACGTTCTTGGCGCCGACGTTCAGGTTCGAGGCGGGCTGGTTGTTCCACGTGGTGCCCGAGCCGACGGCGGCGGTCCTGTGCAGCTCGACGTTCCGCGCCGAGCAGGACCAGGCCCACGTCTCCTTGATGTTGAAGGTGGCCGCCGTGATGTGCTTGCCGGCCAGGCCCGACAGGCCCATGTTGAAGAACGAGCGCCGCTTGTAGCCGCCGCCGTTGCTGGTGCCGGCCGTCGCGTCGTTCGTCGAGTTCCAGTACGCGCTGGTGGGATAGGCCGAGTCCACGTACGTCCAGCCGGACTTGGCCGAGGTGAAGCTCGGGTCGATCGTCACCGGGAAGACCGTGGCGGGGTCGGCCAGCAGGGCGGCGTCGGGGGTGACGCGCAGCTCGCGGCCCGACAGCCGCACGCCCATCCTGGCCCGCCGGCCCGGCTGGGCGGCCAGCGCCGGGGTGGCCGGGTTGCGGGTCATGGCCGACTCGGTGGCGGCGTCCCACATCTCCGGGGGCGCCGAGCCGAACACCGGCTCGCCCTCGGCGTCGAGGATCGAGACGTTGCCGTGCTTGTCGGTCCTGGCCTCGCCCTTCTTCACCGACGTGGCGAACGTCAGCTCCTTCAGCGCCGGGTTCGCCGCCGCCTGCCGGGTCTTGACGACGAGCTTCTCGGCGAAGCCGTCCACGTCCGCGGTCAGCACCAGGTCCACGCCCGGCAGCACCTCGGGGTAGGTGGCGGTGGCGCCGTCCAGCACCGGCTTGGGCAGGGCGCCGAGCGGCGCGCCGAGGCTGAGCCGGGTGCCCCGCTCGGTGGCGGTCACCAGCGGGCCGTCGCCGCCGCCGGAGAAGCGGTAGGAGACCGCGGCGGCCTTCGGCGCCACCGTGCCGTCCTGGTCCAGGGCGAGCGTCGGGTCGGCGGGCACCCACGCCTCGCCCCGCCTGACCCGGACCGGGCGGTAGCGGTGCTCCTGGGTGACCGTGCCGGCCGGGTTGACGAAGAACTCGTCGGTCTCGGTGGTCAGCGAGACCGCCTTGATCCGCTTGCCGCAGACCGTGGCGGCCAGCCGGGCGGAGATCTCGGTGGGCATCTCGTCCGGGCAGACCGCGGTCGCCGCGGCCTTGGCGGGCGCGGGCGGGGCGGCCCGCGCGGGGAGCGGCGCGAGGGCCGTGGACGTCAGCAACAGGACGAGGATCGGCGGTAAGGGAGTCAGCCGCCTGCGTTTCTTCAACACCGTCCAACCTCCGCGGGGGGTGTAAGGCTGTTCGGTGCTCAGCGTGATCAGCGGCTGTATAGGCGGCGTATAGATCCCGTAGACGGCCGAAAACCCGTTGCGGCGCGGCGCGGGCGGCTGTTGTACTTCCCGGCGGCACCAGTAACCGGCCGGAGGAGCGGCACGATGAGAACAGCGTTCATGACCTTTCAGCACAGGAATCCCACCTATTCAGAGGGCATGACGCTTCTTGACATCTCCGCGTACCGAGACGTTTCCGCATGTAGATAGACCCGCCCGGCAGGCGCTGCGCCACCTGCTCCCCGGCCCGCGCGCCGCGCTCGCGCTGGCCGCCGCCACCGCCGCGGCCACGGCGTTGCCGCTGGCCGCGCCCCAGATCACCCGCCGCTTCGTCGACGACGCCGCCGGCGGCGCCGGGCTGCGCCACCTGATCCTGATCGCGCTCGGCTACCTCGCCCTGGCCGCCGCCGGTCAGGCCGCCCGCATGGCCACCGCGTGGCTCGCCGGCCGCCTGGCCTGGGATGGCACCAACCGCCTGCGCGAACACCTGGCCGGGCATGCGCTCGGCCTCGACCTGGCCTTCCACGCCCGCCACTCGCCCGGCGAGCTGATCGAACGCGTGGACGGCGACGTGGCGGCCGTGGCCGCCTTCGTCGTCGCCTTCGTGCTCGACGTCGTGGCCGGGCTGCTGCTGCTGGCCGGTGTGCTCGCCGTCGTGTTCACCGTCGACTGGCGGCTGGGCGCGGCGCTGCTGGCGTACTGCCTGGCGGCCGGGCTCGGGATGGCCGTCGCGCAGCGGCTCGCCGTGCCGTCGGCGACCCGGTCGCGGGAGGCGAGCGCCGCGCTCTACGGCCACCTCGAAGAGCGGCTGGCCGGGGCCGAGGACCTGCGGGCCAACGGCGCCGGTCGGCACGCGCTCGGCCGCTTCCACCAGGTGGCCGGGGCGTGGTTCCGCGCCGAGTGGCACGGCTCCCGCATCGCGGGCGGCCTGCTCGCGGCCACGAACGTGGCGTTCGCGGCCGGGACCGCGCTGATGCTCGCCCTGGCCGCCTGGCTGCTGGACGCGGGCGCGCTCACGGTCGGGGCCGCCGTGCTGCTCTTCCAGTACACGATGATGATCCGCACGCCGTTCGAGCGGCTCATCGACCAGCTCAGGCAGTTCCAGGGGGCGCTGGCCGGGTTCGCCCGCATCGGCGCCCTGCTGGCCGAGCGGCCCGCGCTGCCCGCGCCCGCCGCGCCCCGGACGCTGCCCGCCTCCGGCGCGCTCGCCCTGCGGCTGGACGACGTGAGCTTCGCCTATCCCGACGACGGCGAGACCACGCTGTCGGGCATCACCCTCACCCTGGCCCCCGGCGAACGCCTGGGCCTGGTGGGACGCACCGGCAGCGGCAAGACCACCCTCGCCAAGTTGCTGCTGCGCCTGTACGACCCGACCGGCGGCACGGTCGCGCTCGGCGGTCTGGACCTGCGCGAGGCCGACCCGGAGTCGCTGCGCCGCCGGGTCGGCGTGGTCACCCAGGACGTCCGGCTGTTCGCCGGCAGCGTCCGCGACAACCTCACCCTGTTCGGCGCGCTCTCCGGTGACGACGACGACCGCCTGCGGGACGTGCTGGCCGGGGTGGGGCTGGGCGGCTGGCTGGCGGCCCTGCCCGGCGGGCTCGACGGCGAACCCGGCGGCCTGTCCGCCGGCGAGGCGCAGCTGCTCGCCTTCGCGCGGGCGTTCCTGGCCGACCCCGGCCTGGTCATTCTCGACGAGGCGTCCAGCAGGCTCGACCCGGCCACCGAACGGCACGTCGAGGACGGCGTACGGCGGCTGCTGGACGGGCGGACCGGCGTGCTCATCGCCCACCGGCTCTCCTCCCTGGCCCACGTGGACAAGGTCGCCGTGCTGGACGGCGGCAAGCTCGTCGAGTACGGCCGCCGCGCCGACCTGGCCGCCGACCCGCACAGCAGGTTCGGCAGGCTCCTGGACGCCGCGGGGGTGAGCCGATGAGCCCGCGCCGGGCCCTGGGCGTGACGGGCCGCCTGATCGGCTTCGACCCGCGCCTGTACGTGCTCCAGATCCTGCTGTGGCTGCCGGTCCACGTGCTCCCGCTCGGCGGCGGGCTGGTGCTGCGGCAGCTCTTCGACCAGGTCAGCGGGCACAGCCCGGCGACGTTGCGCCAGTCGTTGTGGCTGTGCGCGGCGTTCGCGGGCGTCGAGTTGCTGCGCGGCGTCGTCCTGACGTTCGCCTGGGCCTACGGCTCCTACTGGTGGGACGCGGCGGCCACCCTGCTGCGCGCCAACGTGCTGGGCTCGGTGCTGACGGCGCGCGGCCCGGTCGCCGCCCGCCTGCCGAGCTCCCCGGGCGAGTCGCTGGCCCGGCTGCGCGACGACGTGGCCGAGCTGGTGGAGCTCGCCGACGAGTCGGTCCCCCTGGCCGGAGGCGTGCTGTTCGGCGGGGCGGCGCTGGCCGTCATGGTCTCGATCGACCCCGTCGTCACCGTGACGCTGGTCGTGCCGATGCTCGCCATCGGCCTGCTGAGCAGGCTCATGGGACGGGTGGTCGGGCGGCGGCACCAGCGGGCCAGGGAGCTGGGCGCGGGCGTGACGGCCTTCGTCGGCGAGCTGTTCGGCGGCGTGCTCGCGATCAAGACGGCCGGGGCCGAGCGGGCGGCGCTGGACCGGCTGCGTACGCTCAACGCCCGCCGCCGCGACGCCGCCGTACGCAGCCGCCTGGCCACCGACCTGATGGAGGCCGCCACGGGCACCACGGTCGAGCTGGGCGTCGGCGTCGTGCTGCTGCTGGCCGCCGGGGCGATGCGGCGGGGCGAGTTCACCGTGGGCGACCTGGCGCTGTTCACCAGCTACGTCGGCTGGCTGACGGCGCTGCCGCGCACGATCGGCTCCGTCCTGTACCGCCTGCCCAGGGCGGAGGTCTCGGCCGAGCGGCTGACGGCGCTGCTCGCCCCGCACCAGGACGCCGCCGACCTGACCCGCGACCGCACCCTCCACCTCCGCCACACCCCACCGCCCCCTCCTGCGGAGACGCCCCCGGTCGGCGAGGTGCTGGAGGCGCGGGGGCTGACCGTGCGGCACCCCGGCGGGCGCGGCGTGCACGGCGTGGACCTGACGCTGCCGCGCGGCACGTTCACCGTCGTCACCGGGGCCGTCGGCGCGGGCAAGACCACACTCGTGCGCGCCCTGCTCGGCCTGCTGCCGCTCGACGCCGGGACGATCACCTGGAACGGCCGCCCGGTGCCCGACCCCGGCTCGTTCCTGGTGCCGGGACGGGCGGCGTACGCGAGCCAGATCCCGCGCCTGTTCTCGGAGACCCTGCGCGAGAACCTGCTCCTCGGCCTGCCCGCGGGCGACGATGACCTGGGCCGGGCGCTGGAGCTGGCCGCCTTCGAGGAGGACCTGGCCGCCATGCCGGACGGCCTGGAGACCGTCGTCGGCCCCCGGGGCGTGCGCCTGTCCGGCGGCCAGGCTCAGCGGGCCACCTCCGCCCGCGCCCTGGTCCGCGCCCCCGAGCTGCTCGTCGTGGACGACGTGTCGTCCGCCCTGGATGTCGGGACCGAGAACCTGCTGTGGGAGCGCGTCGCCCGGCACGGCCCCGCCACCCTGCTCGTGGTCTCCACCCGCCGGGCCGCGCTCGAACGCGCCGAGCAGGTGGTCGTCCTCGACCGGGGCCGCGTCGCCGGTCGAGGGACGCTGCCGGAGCTGCTGCGCACCTGCCCCGAGATGCGCAGACTATGGAACGGGGAAACGATCGAGGAACGAGGGACCACATGAGGATCGACCGCTTGGACCACCTGGTGCTGACCGTCGCCGACGTCGAGGCCGCGGTGCGCTTCTACACCACGGTGCTGGGGATGGAGGCGGTGACGTTCGGAGAAGGGCGGCGGGCGTTGGCCTTCGGGCAGAGCAAGATCAACCTGCACGAGGCCGGCCACGAGTTCGAGCCGAAGGCCGCCCGGCCCGCGCCGGGGAGCGCCGACCTGTGCCTGATCACCGCCGACCCCATCGAGACGGTCATGGACGAGCTGGCCGCCCACGGCGTCGGCATCGAGGAGGGCCCGGTGGAGCGCACGGGCGCGCTCGGTCCTATCCGGAGCGTCTACCTGCGCGACCCCGACGGGAACCTGGTCGAGCTCAGCAACTATCTCTGACCGGGCATCATGGATGGTGTGCAAGAAACTGCGACAGCACCCGTGACGGCGCCCGTGACGTCACCGGCGATCGCGTCGCTGACCGAGCTGGTCTCCGGCGGCGGCGTCGTGGTGCTCAGTGGCGCCGGGCTGTCCACCGAGTCGGGCATCCCCGACTACCGGGGGCCGACCGGGCGGTCCCGGCGCGCCGAGCCGATGACGTACCAGCGCTTCACCGGCAGCGCCGAGGCGCGCCGCCGCTACTGGGCGCGCAGTCACGTCGGCTGGCGGCAGATCGGCCGGGCCGCGCCCAACGCCGGCCATCGCGCGGTGGCCGAGCTGGAGCGGCGCGGCCTGCTGGCCGGCATCGTCACGCAGAACGTCGACGGCCTCCACCAGGCCGCCGGCGCCGGCCGGGTGATCGAGCTGCACGGCGGCCTCGACCGCGTCGTCTGCCTGTCGTGCCGGGAGCGCACCCCGCGCGCCGAGCTGGAGCGCCGGCTCAGCGCGGCCAACCCGCGCTGGGCCGCCGAGGGCCACGCCAACCCCGACGGCGACGCGGCCCTCACCGACGCGCAGGTCGCCGGGTTCCGGGTGGTCGACTGCGGCTCCTGCGGCGGGCTGCTCAAGCCCGACGTGATTTTCTTCGGGGAGAACGTGCCGAGGGATCGGGTGGCGGAGTGCTTCGCGCTCGTGGACGGGGCGCGCTCGCTGCTCGTGCTGGGGTCGTCGCTGGCGATCAGGTCGGGGCTGCGCTTCGTCACCAGGGCCGCCGAGCTCGGGCTGCCCGTCGCCATCGTCAACCAGGGCCCCACCGGCGCCGACGCCGACGCCACCCTCCTGCTCGACGCCCCGCTCGGCGCGACCCTGACCGAGCTGACCGCCCGGCTCTGACCCCACACCCGCACCCGGCGGACCGCAGGGCGGCACGGGAGGGGCCGGCGCAGGGCCGGCGCGGGGCCGGCGCGGGGCCGGCGCGGGGCCGGCGCGGGGCCGGCGCGGGGCCGGCGCGGGGGCGGTGCGGAACGGCGCAGGGGCGGTGCGGGGGCGGCACAATGGGGGGCATGCCTCCTCGTCCATGCCCCTGCGGTCTGCCCGCGTCCTACGCGGACTGCTGCGGGAGATACCACCGCGGTGAGGGGTCGGCCCCCACCGCGGAGTCGCTCATGCGGTCCAGGTTCAGCGCGTTCGCCGTGGGGGACGAGTCCTACCTCATGGCCACCTGGCACCCCGCCGACCGCCCGGCCCGCCTCGACCTCGACAGGAAGGTCGCCTGGGTGGAGCTGGAGGTGCTGGAGAGCACCGGCGGCAGCCCCGTCCACACCGAGGGCACCGTGCGCTTCCGCGCCCACTTCGTCAACCGGCGGGTGCCGGGCGTGCTCGACGAGCACAGCAGGTTCGTCCGGCTCGACGGGCGCTGGGTCTACGCCGGGGTCGTCGCGAGCGGCCGGTAGTCGCAGTCGTAGCCGAAGTACCGCGGCCCGGCCAGCTCCAGCCCGCCCGGCGACGTCCAGCGCGGGTCGCAGGGCACGGCGATGACCGTGACGCGCAGGCCGTAGCGCATGGCCTCGGTGGTGACCGGCTCGCCCGAGTCGGTGTCCAGCACGCAGATCAGGTCGGGCGTGGTGGCCACGATCTCGCCGTCCCGGCGGGCCAGCAGGTGCTCGTTCTGGAAGCTGAGCTCCAGCGTGCCGGTGCCCTCCAGGCGGGCCTGGCCGCGGGCGAAGCCGCCGGTCGTGCGGCGCTCCACGTCCACGACCTTGCCGGTGAACAGCTTCAGGCCGCCCAGCACGTCCAGGGCCGCCGCCACCGGGTCGGCGTGGCCCGCGCGGGCCAGCCGCACGGCCCGGCCCAGGTCCTCGGCCAGCGTCAGCGTGGCCGGCACGAGACCGTCGCGCAGCTGGTCGCCGCGCATGACGGTGTCGGCGCAGGAGACCTGGCAGCCCATCTGCACGCACGCCGCCCGCGCCAGGCGCTCGGCCCACACGTTGGAGACCGTCTCCAGCACCAGCGTGTTGCCCTTGTCGTCGGCCAGGGCCATCGGCGTGTTCGGCACGCCGATCAGCGTCGGCAGCACCATCTGCGCCTCGGGGAAGGCGCGGCCCATGGCGTCGCCGTCCACGATCGGCAGGCCCGCCTGCGCGGCGGCGGCGATCGGGATCATCGAGTTCACGCCGCCGACCTCGATGGGCACGATGTGCGTGGCCGGACGCCCGAGCACCGCCTCCAGGGCGCGCAGCGCGGTCAGCTCCTCGGTGCCCGCCGGCAGCTTCTCCAGCAGCACGGTCGGCGCGCCCATGCCCGAGACCGCCACGACGGTGGCGTCCGCGGGCACCTCGTCGATGGCCACCAGCGGCACTGGACCGTGCCTGCGGATGGCCTCGCGGGCCAGCAGCTTGCCCACGTACGGGTCGCCGCCGCCGCCGGTGCCGAGGATGCCGGCCCCGCGGGCCATGTCGTCCAGCCGGTCGATTCCGATCTCACGCATCGATCTTCTCCAGGTCCAGGTCGCCGACGGCCTTCACCCTGATCCGGGTGGCGTCGCCGGGCAGGTAGGCGAGCGGCAGCTCCTCCACGTCCACGATCCGCACGCTGCCCGCGCGGGCGCCGCCGCGCTCGGCGCGGATGATCGCCTCGCTCTTGGCCTCCTCCAGGATGCGCTCGCGCGGGCCGGAGAAGACCCGGTCCACCTCGCCGCCGACCTGGGCGATGGCCGCGCCGACCGCGTTGGCCACCTCGAAGTGCGCCGGGCGGCGCACGTCGTCGAAGCCCGGCAGGTCCTGGATGAGCACGCTGCCGCCGCCGACCAGCACGACGGGCAGCGGCGCGGACGAGGTGCGCATGCGGTCCACCGCCTCCGAGACGCGCTCGGCGATGAGCTTGAGCGGGCGCTGCGGGTCCACGTGCGCGACCTTGGCGCGGTCGCCGATGTCGGCCAGCCCGGCGGCCACGGCCAGGTCGGTGGCGGTCAGCGTGCCGCCGCCGAACACCAGCGCCTCCTCGGTCAGCCGGTAGCCGACGCTGCGCGGGCCGGTGGTGCCGTCCTCGGCGACCAGCGAGCCGCCGCCGATGCCGATCGACAGCACGTCGGGGATGCGGAAGTTGGTGCGCACCTCGGCGACCAGCGCCTCCCCGGCGGCCTCGCGCGGGAAGCCGCCGACCAGGATGCCCACGTCGGAGGTGGTGCCGCCGATGTCCACCACCGCGCAGTCGGTCAGCCCCGACAGGTACGCGGCGCCGCGCATCGAGTTCGTCGGCCCCGACGCGAACGTGGCCACCGGGTAGCGGCGGGCCTGGTCCACGTCCATGAGCGTGCCGTCGTTCTGGGACAGGAACAGCGGCGCGTCGATCCCGGCCACCCGCAGCGCCTCGCCGAAGGCGGCCACGGTGCGGTCGGCCAGCGGGCGCAGGGCCGCGTTCACGATCGTGGCGTTCTCCCTGGCCAGCAGGCCGACCCGGCCGATCTCGCAGGACAGCGACAGGTGCACCTCCGGGCCCAGCTCGGCGGCCAGGATCTCCGCGGCCTGCCGCTCGTGGGCGTCGCTCACCGGGGAGAAGACCGAGGAGATCGCGACCGTGCGCAGGCCGCGCCGCCTGATGTCGGCGGCGACGCCGCGCAGCTCGTCCGGGTCGGGGGCGGAGATGGGGGCGCCGTCGTACTCGCAGCCGCCGTGGCACAGGTAGACCGCGCCCTCGGCCGCCTGGCGCAGGCGTTCGGGCCAGTCCACCATCGGCGGCAGCGCGGCGGTGGCGGGCAGGCCCAGCCGGACGGCCGCGACCGGCTCCAGCCGGGCGGCCTCCACCAGGGCGTTGACGAAGTGGGTGGTGCCGATCATCACCGCGGACACCCGGGTGGCGCCCAGGCCGGCCAGGGCCGCGGCGACGCCGCCCGTGACGTCCGCGGTGGTGGGGGACTTGACGGTGGCCAGCACCTGGCCGTCGTCGCCGATGAGGGCGGCGTCGGTGTTGGTGCCGCCCACGTCGATGCCGATACGCATCAGGGAGGACTCTCTCTTCTCAGACGGTGAGGCTCAGACGGTGAGCGCTCAGGCGGTGAGGCTCAGACAGTGAGCGTTCGGACGGTGAGGCTCAGACGGTGAGCGCGGGCCGCTCGACGGGGACCTCGCGGGTGCCGCGGACCAGGCCGAGCCGGCCCGCGACGACGTAGCCCAGGCCCGCGAGGATCAGGGAGTTCAGGGCCGGGATGCCGATCCACTGGTAGTGGTCGCTGAGCCAGCCGACGAGCGCGGAGGCGCCCCAGATGACCAGCGTGGCGGGCACCCAGGTCGGCTCGGTCTCGGGCAGCGTGCCCGTGGCGCGCGAGGCGTCCAGCACCGGACGCCAGCGCCGCACCACGAAGTACTCGGCGACCATGATCCCGGCCACGGGCGGCGTGATGACGCCGAGGATCAGCAGGAAGTCGGTGAAGCGCTCCAGGATCCCGGCGGCGGCCAGCACGCTGCCCAGCACGCCGATGCCGACGGTGACGGCGACCCGGTTCAGCCGCACCCCGATCGTGGACTCCACGGCGTTGAGCAGGCCGAGCGCGGCGGAGTACAGGTTCCAGTTGTTGATCTTCACGGTGGCCGAGATGAGGACGATGACGCCGATCACGCCGGAGGACGCCGTGATGATCGCGATCACGTCCGAGGACTTGACCGCGTAGGCCAGGAGCACGCCGGCCAGGCCGAGCACGTACTCGCCGAGGGAGATGCCGACGAGGGTCTGCTTGACGACGTCGCCGGTGTTGCGGTTGAACCTGGTCATGTCGGGCGTGGTGACCGCGCCGATGATGTAGGAGCCGGCCACGATGGTGGCGCCGGTCGCGATGCTGATCGGCTCGCCGAACGGCGGCGACGCCACCAGCGACCCCAGGTCATGTCGCGAAATTTCCACCCACATCGCCCAGCCGGCCAGGCCGAGGAACGCCGGCACGGTGATGAACGCCGTCATCCCCATCGCCTTGAACCCCCGGATGACCAGCAGCGTCACGCCGATGCCCGCGATCATGGCCCACACCCAGAGCGGCAGCCAGGACATGATCGAGTGCAGGCCCGAGGCGAAGACCGCGGTCTGCACGCCGAACCAGCCGAACAGGCTCAGGGCGATGATCACCCCGATGATCGTGGAGCCGTACCGGCCGAAGCCGGTCCAGCGGGCGAGCATGGAGGTGGACAGGCCCTCGCGCATCCCGGCGATGCCGACGAAGATGCACACCACCTCCAGGATCACCGAGCCGAGCGTGAACGCCCAGAACGCGCCCCAGAACGACAGCCCGGCGCCGAGCGTGGCGCCCAGCAGGAACTGCGTCAGGTCGGAGAGCTGGCCGAAGCGTTGCACGGCCACGTTGAACCAGGAGTAGCGGGCCGATTGCGGCACCCGCTCCAGGGGGTAGTCGGAGTCGGTCATGGCGGTCTTCCTTCGCGTCGGGGGGGCGTGGCGGGGGCTCACGAGCGGGCGGTCACAGCAGGTGGTCTCAGGGCGGGCGGGTGGTCACAGCGGGCGGGTGGTCACAGGAGCGAGGGCGGCCCGGCGGCGCGGGCGCGCAGCCGGACGAACGGGCCGGGCAGGTAGGCGAGCGGGATCTCCTCCACGCCGATGAGCCGCACCCGCCGCGGATCGGCCCCGGCGCGGACGGCCGCCGCCCTGGCCTCCTCGGCCACGGGTTCGAGCGCCGCGGACAGCGCCGAGCGGTCGGGCAGGCGGACGATCCGCTCGTACTGGCCGCCGACCGGGCTGACCGCCGCGCCGATGGCGCCCGCGGCCGGCCCGTGCGCGGGATGCAGCCCTTCGGGCACGGCCTGCTCCCCGCCGCCCACGACCACGAGCGGCAGCAGCCCGGCGCCCGGTTGCAGCCGGTCCACGGCCTCGGCCAGCTCCTGCGGGTCGACCGGCCGCGGCACCCTGATCAGCCCGGGGATGCGCAGCCCGACGGGCACGCCGCCGATGTCCGCGCCGCCCACGGCCTCCTCGGGATAGCCGCCGGCCAGCACGCCGACGCGGACGCGGGCGGCGCCCACGTCGGCGACCACCGCGTCACCTAGTCCGGTCAGCGCGCCGGCGCCGCGCAGCACGCTCGCCGGGCCGCTGCCGAGGCTGAGCGCGGGATGGCGGGCCAGGTGCTCCAGGCTCATCAGCGTGCCGTCGCCGCGGGTCACGAACGCCGCCGCCCCCGGGCACAGGCCCGCCAGCGCGGCGGCCAGCCCGCCGGAGACCGCGCCCGCGAACCCCGACAGGGCGGCGTCCAGCACGGTCGCGTTCTCGCGTTCCAGCAGGCCGAGCGAGCCCAGGTCGGCCGACAGCGCGATCGGCACGCCGCCGCCCAGCTCCGACCGGACGATCTCGGCGGCCTCGCGCTCCTGCTCGCCGTCCAGGGGCGAGAACAGGCCCGCGACGGCGACGGCCTGCGCGATGCCCGCCACGCTCGCGGCGAAGCGGGCCACGGCGTCCCGGTCGAGTGGCGTGCGGTCCTCAAGGTCGAGGCCGCCGCCGCCGTCCACGACGGCGGTGCCCGCGTTCACCGCGGCGCGCAGGTCGGGCGGCCAGCCGGACAGCGGGCGCACCGCGGTCGCCGAGACGCCGGCGATGCGCAGCACGGCGACCCTGCGCAGCCCGGACCGCCTGGTCACGGCGGTGGCGGCGCCGCGCAGGCCGACGGCGACCTGGGTCGGCCCGCCGTCCAGGGGCAGGCGTCGCAGCGCGGCGCGCACGCTGGCCACCGGGTCACCGGGGATCGACGCGATCTTGACGGTGGCGCGCACGGCGCCGTCGTCGGCGACGACGGCCGCGTCGGTGTTGGTCGGCCCGACGTCCACCCCGGCCCTCACGTCCCCGCCTCCCGTTCGATGGGGGAGGGGCTGAAGGCCGTGCCCGCCGGGGTTTCCGGCGTCGCGGGAGCGGGGGAGGCGGCCGGTGGGGGAGGGGTGGCCAGGCCGGTGAGCCCGAACGCGGCGGGCCCCGCCAGCCGCAGCCCCTCGGGGGTGTGCCAGACCGGGTCGCAGGGCAGGCGCACCACGCTGACCCGCAGCCCGTACCGGACCTGCTCGGCCTGGACGACCTCGCCCGTGCGGGTGTCCAGCATCGCGATCACGTCGGGCACCACGGCCAGCGGGCGGCCGTCCTCGATGACGGCCAGGAACTCGCTGCCCGCCTGGATGCGGACCAGCCGCCCCTGGTCGGGCCCGAGCCCTTCGACGAGGATCGACCCGGCCGTCTCCGCGACCTTGCCGGTGACCAGCGGGTCGGGCAGCCGCGTCCCCAGGCGCACGGCCCGGGTGACCGAGCCGAGCGCGGTGGAGGCGGCCACCTGGCCGCCGCGCATGATGTACTCGCTGGTCGCGACCTGGCCGCCGAACGCCTCCAGCGACGCCCGTACCAGGCGTTCCAGCCAGCCGCCGGTCACGCGGTCGACGACGACGGTCCGGCCGCGCTCGTCGCACAGCACGGCGGGGGTGGGCGCGATGCCGCGCAGCTGCATCACCGTCTGGTCCATGCGGGGGAAGGCGCGGCTCATGCCGTCGGCGTCCACCAGCGGCAGCCCGACGCGGGCCGCCCAGGCCACCGCCAGGCAGCCGTTCGCGCCGCCGATCTCGCTGGCCAGCACCGCGCCGACGGGTGCGCCGTACAGCTCCTCGATCTTGTCGCGCAGGTAGACGGGCTCGTCGGTGCCGCCGACGCGCTCGGACATGACGGCCGAGGAGCCCGCGGTGCCCACGGGCATGACCAGCAGCTCGGGGTCCAGCTCGGCGGGCTGGACGACGCGCACCGGCCCGTGGTCCTCCAGCGCCTGCAGCGCCGCGGCGCGGGCGATGGTCACGGGGCCGCCGCCGCCCGAGCCGAGCACGGCGCAGCCGCGGGCGAAGGCGGGCAACAGCCCGGTGTCGAGGTCCATGCTGACGAGGTTACGAAGCCGCAGGTAAAGCCGGATGTTCCGGCAGCACCTTTTTGGCGGGCTTCGTGTGCCGATGGCACACTGATGGCATGTTCCTGCTGGAAGAGCTGCGCCCGCTGGCCGGGCCGGGCGTGCCGGCGGCGGCCTCGGGCGTGCGCCTGGTCGAGGACCTGGGCCTGATCGCGGGCCAGCCGCCGGGGTCGGTGCTGGTCCTGACGGGCGCAGCCTCGCGGCAGGCGGCCGGCTACCGGCTCGACGTCGCGCTGCGCGACGCCGCCGCGGCCGGCGCCGTGGCGCTCGTGCTCACCGCGGCAGTCGGGGAGAGCACGGAAAGCACGGGGAACGCGGTCGACCGGAGCGCCGCCGCGCTGGCCGAACGCGGCGGCGTCGCGCTGCTGGCGGGCGACGGCGACCTGGCGGAGCTGGTGGTGGCCATCGACCGGGCCATCGCGGGCGACGCCGCCGAGGCGCTGGTCCGTACGGCGCGTGCCGCCGAGGCCGTGGCCCGGGCGGGCGGCGTCCCCGAGCGCATCGCCGAGGCGGCCGGGGCCGCCCTGGGCCTTCCCGTCCAGGCCGACGGCGGCGCCTTCGCCGTCGGGGCGCACGACCCCGCCGGCACGCACTTCGAGCGGGCCGCCGGCATCGTCCTCAGGCTCGCCGCCCTGGCCGCCGCCGCGGGCCCGTCCGACGAGCTGCCCGGACGGTCCCGCGCCCAGCTCCTCACCGAGCTGCTGGTCGCCCCCGAGAAGCAGGCCCAGGAGCTGGCCCCCCGCGCCAGGGCCCTGGGCCTGCCGATCGACGACTGGCACGTCGTCCTGCGCCTGGAACCCCCGACGGACAGCGCGAGAGACACCGCCACGGACGACCCGGCGGACGGCGGCCAGGAACGCTACGCCCTGCTGGAGACCGTCGCCTCGCGGGCCGTGCGCGCGGCCCGCGAGCTGGGCGGCGCCGCCTGGAACGCCGCGCTCGCCGGGGACGCGCTCATCGTGGTCCGCAGCCAGCGCCGCGACCAGGGCAGGGCGGGCCTGCGGGAGGCGGTGCGCGACGCCGCCCGTCTGCTGGACCGGGTCCGCCCGGCGGGCGCCGAGCTGCGCTGCGGGGTCAGCACCGCCCACCAGGGCCTGGTCGGCCTGCGCACCTCCGCCTCCGAGGCGCGTACGGCCCTGCGCCGCAGCTCCCTGCCGCTGGCCACCTACGACCTGGCCGGTCTCGACCGGATGCTGGAGGAATGGTACGCCTCCGACGCCGCCCAGCACGCCGTCAGGGAACTGCTGCAGCCGATCCTCGACCTCGGCGGCGAGCGGGCCGCCCACCTCCTGGCCATCCTGCGCGCCTACCTCGACCACAACGGCTCGCCCGCCCGCGCCGCCGAGGAGCTGCACCTGCACCGCAACGCCGTCAGCAGGAACGTGCGCCGCATCGAGACCCTGCTCCAGGCCGACCTGGACGACCCCCGGCAGCGCCTGGCCCTCCAGCTCGCCTGCCGCGCGGCCTCCTCCCGCTGAAGGACGGTGCCCCGGGACCCTGCTCCCAGCCCGCGTTCGCCCGCCAGGACGAGGAAACCCGGCGGCCCGGTCCCTAGATTCGGGGACATGATCGTGAGAGCGCGCCGCCTGCTCACCTGGTTCGCCGGCCTGGTGCTGGCGGTCGCCTGCGCGGGCCTCGGCTACGAGACCGCCGCCCGCCGCGGGGACGCCGCGCGCTACCCGCCGCCGGGCCGTCTGGTGGACGTCGGCGGCCACCGCCTCCACCTGCGCTGCACGGGCTCCGGCGGCCCGGTGGTCGTGCTGGAGGCGGGCCTGGTCGAGTCCGGCGCGAGCTGGGAGGTGGTCCAGCGGCGGCTGTCCACCGGGCTGCGCGTGTGCTCCTACGACCGGGCCGGTTACGCCTGGAGCGAGGACGGCCCAGAGCCGCGCACCGCGGGCCGGGCGGCGGCGGAACTGCGCGCGCTGCTCGCCGCCGCGGGCGAGCCCGGTCCGTACGTCCTGGCCGGGCACTCCTACGGCGGCGAGATCGTCCGCCTGTTCGCCGCCCGGTACCGGGAGCTCACGGCGGGCGCGGTGCTGATCGACGCCACCGACGAGGGGGCCGCGGCGGCCATGCGGGTGTCCAGGCCGCTGGTGGCCGCCCAGCTCACCGCCAACCAGGCGCTGGCCAGGATCGGCCTGCTCCGGCTGGCGGGGGATCTCCTGGTGCCCGGCGACGCCACCCCCGCGGCCCGCGCCGCCGCCCCCGTCGTCTACGGGCCGGGCAGCATGGCCGCCGCCAGGGCCGAGGCGTGGGCCTCGCTCGACAGCGCGCGGGAGGTCGCCGACGCGGCGGCGGCCGAGCGCGGCGGGCCGCCGGTCGTGGTCGTCATCCCCTCCGGCGGGCCGCCGGACGCCCTGGACCAGGCCCGACGGTTGGCCGCCCGGTCCAGGCGCGGCCGCGTGGTCGTGGCCGGAACCTCCGAGCACTACGTGCAGTACCGGCAGCCGGATCTCGTCGTCGCCGCGATCCGGGAGATCGCCGCCTCCACCGGACGGTGAAACTGGGTCTTGCCGGTTCGGTCAAGTCGGCTTTCAATGATCGGGACACCGGTGATCCTGGAGGAGCCGAATGCGTGGCTTGAGGGCGTCCGCAGTCATTCTGATGATCGTCGTCTCGACGTTCCTCGCCTCCGGGCCGTCGTCGCTGCCGGCGGT
Organism: Nonomuraea sp. NPDC051191; assembly: GCF_044455665.1. Lineage (NCBI taxonomy): Bacteria > Bacillati > Actinomycetota > Actinomycetes > Streptosporangiales > Streptosporangiaceae > Nonomuraea > Nonomuraea sp. NPDC051191. The sequence continues at coordinate 126,366 of NZ_JBITEZ010000026.1, forward strand.
GGCCGGGCCGGCCGACCCCGAGCCCGCCTCTCTGGTCACGCTGTCCGTGCCCGACAAGGCCGCGATGGAACGGCTGGTCGCCTCCGGCGCCGACCTGACCGAGCGGGTCCGTCCGCAGGCCGACGGCAGCGTCCAGGTGGACGCCGTGCTCACGGCGAGCAAGCTCGCCGAGCTGAGGTCGTTCGGCGTGGGCCTGGCGTCCGGCACGCCGCCCGCGGCCCGGCAGGCTCCGGCCACCGCCGCGCAGGACCAGATCGTCATCGAACGGGCCGTCTGGTACAAGTCCCGCGACGGGTACTTCCTGTCGGTCGAGGCGAGCAGCAGCGCGGGCGAGCCGGCCGCGCTCACCGTCACCTGGACGGGCCGCCGCGGCGCCACCGGGCAGGTCGCGATGGTCCCGTTCGTGGACGCCGGCGTCTACATGGGCCACCAGTTCAGCACGCCGGCCCCGGTGACGGTCGAGCCGCAGCGCGTCACGGTCACCTCGGCGACCGGCGGCAAGGCCGAGGCCCGCGTACGGGAGTGGCCCGACGGCGAACGCCCCGACCACCGGGCGCCGGGCTACCAGAAGGACTTCGTCACCCAGTACATGCCGCCCGCCCAGCTCAACGAGCGGATCCAGGCGCTGCACCGGCGCTACCCGTCGCTCACCGACGTCATCCCGCTGCCGAACCTCACCAACGGCTACCGCCGCCGCGCCCAGGCCCTGATCGGCACGCCGCCCGGCGCCGCCGTCGTGGTCACCTCCGACGCCTACGGCTCCGAGGGCGGCAACGACCTGTCCGTCGAGCTGGCCGCCCCCGGCGCGCCGGACCGGCCGCTGCAGGTGAGCGTGAACGGCAAGCAGGTCACGGTGAGCCTGGCCACCGACGGCTCAGGCACGCCGGTCAGCACCGCCGCCCAGGTCGTGGCCGCGGTCAACGCCACGGCGGGCACCGGCGTGAAGGCCGCGACGTACCGCACCGATCCGGGCGCGGGCGTCATGGCCGCGGCCCCCGCCACCCGGCTCACCGACTCGCTCAAGGCGCCCGCCGACGTCTCCCGCAAGCCCATGCGGGTGCTGGCCCTGCGTGTCGGCGTCCACCGGGACGGCTCGCGCACCGGCGTGCTGGCCTACGCCCAGGAGCACGCCAGGGAATGGGTGGCGCCGCTGGTCACCGTCGAGGCCGCCGAACGGCTGCTGCGCAACTACGCCCGCGACCCCGCCACCCGCAAGCTGCTGCAGCGCACCGACATCTTCATCGTCCCCACGGTCAACCCCGACGGCGCGAACTACAGCTTCTACGACTTCAACGGCCAGCGGAAGAACATGACCAACCACTGCCCGGCCGCGCAGTCCGACCCGGCGCAGCGCAACACCTGGGGCGTGGACGTCAACCGCAACTACGCCGTGGGCTCCCTGTCGGACGGTTACTTCGGCGCCTCGGCCAACTGCCAGAGCGGCACGTACGCCGGTCCGGCCGAGCATTCGGAGCCGGAGAGCCGCAACGTGATGTGGCTGGCGGACACGTACCGCAACATCCGGTTCGCCATGAACGTGCACAGCTACGGCGGGTACTTCATGTGGCCGCCCGGGGCGTACAAGCTGGACGGCCGCGTGGCGCTGCCCAGGCCGAGCGCCCAGGAGGAGGCGTACTTCATGCGTTCGGCCCGGACGATCGAGCAGGCCATCGCCGGCGAGCGCGGCACGGTGATCTGGCCGCAGCAGACCGGCCCGGTGACGGACGTGCTCTACTCGGCGGCCGGCAACTCCGCCGACGAGCTCTGGTACGACCACGGCATCTACGGCTGGGACTTCGAGGTCGGCGCCGACCTGTGGAACCCGGCGGCGCGGACGTGGGAGGGCGTGGGCTTCCAGCCGCCGTTCGAGGAGGGGCATGCCGAGGCGATGGAGTTCGCCGCCGGCCTGATCTCGCTCGTGGGGGTGGCGGCCGACTACCGCGAGCGGTGACCCGCCGCCCGACGTCTGCCGCCCGACGTATGCCCAGGTCATGAAGGGAATGGGCGGGGCTTGCCTGTCGTTTGCATACGCATACCCCGGTGTGCTTTGGCTGTGATTGAGGCTGTTTGCCGGGGGTTTACGGTTCAGAGGTAGATCATTGCCCGTTTTGGGGTGTTTGGTTTGTGTTTGTCCGTTTCTTGGGTTAACGTTGTACCCATCGGCGGGTGAGAGACCCTCTCTTGACCAGGGTCCGCCCGCGTTGCGCTCCACGTAGCGACCGACGGCCATCGCGCCCGGCTACG
>NZ_JBITEZ010000027.1:0-127764 GCF_044455665.1 Nonomuraea sp. NPDC051191
CCGTACTCCATGATCACGCAGCAGCCGCTGGGCGGTAAGGCCCAGTTCGGCGGCCAGCGCTTCGGTGAGATGGAGGTGTGGGCGCTGGAGGCCTATGGCGCCGCCTACGCCCTGCAGGAGCTGCTGACCATCAAGTCCGACGACGTGCTGGGCCGGGTGAAGGTCTACGAGGCGATCGTCAAGGGCGAGAACATCCCCGAGCCGGGTATCCCGGAGTCCTTCAAGGTCCTCATCAAGGAAATGCAGTCGCTGTGCCTGAACGTCGAGGTGCTCTCCAGCGACGGCATGTCCATCGAGATGCGCGACACCGACGAGGACGTCTTCCGCGCGGCGGAGGAACTCGGTATCGATCTGTCCCGGCGTGAGCCGAGCAGCGTGGAAGAAGTCTGAGGGGGAGATCGCACACAATGCTAGACGTCAACTTCTTCGACGAGCTCAGGATCGGTCTTGCGACCGCCGACGACATCCGTCAGTGGTCGCACGGCGAGGTCAAGAAGCCCGAGACCATCAACTACCGGACTCTCAAGCCGGAAAAGGACGGACTCTTCTGCGAGAAGATCTTCGGTCCGACCCGCGACTGGGAGTGCTACTGCGGCAAGTACAAGCGCGTCCGGTTCAAGGGCATCATCTGTGAGCGCTGTGGCGTCGAGGTGACCCGGGCCAAGGTGCGCCGTGAGCGGATGGGCCACATCGAGCTGGCCGCGCCCGTCACGCACATCTGGTACTTCAAGGGCGTGCCGTCGCGCCTCGGCTACCTGCTCGACCTGGCCCCGAAGGACCTGGAGAAGGTCATCTACTTCGCGGCTTACATGATCACGCACGTCGACACCGACATGCGTGAGCGTGACCTGCCCTCGCTGGAGGCGAAGATCTCCGTCGAGCGGCAGCACATCGAGCAGCGCCGTGACGCCGACGTCGAGTCCAGGCAGAAGAAGCTCGAGTCCGACCTGGGCGAGCTGGAGGCCGCCGGCGCCAAGGGCGACCAGCGGCGCAAGGTCCGCGAGGGCGCCGAGCGCGAGATGCGCCAGCTCCGCGACCGCGCCCAGCGCGAGCTGGACCGGCTCGACGAGGTCTGGAGCCGCTTCAAGAACCTCAAGGTCCAGGACCTTGAGGGCGACGAGCTGCTCTACCGCGAGATGCGCGACCGCTTCGGCCGCTACTTCAAGGGCGGCATGGGCGCGCAGGCGATCCAGGACCGTCTGATCAGCTTCGACCTCGACGCCGAGGCCGAGAACCTGCGCGAGACCATCCGCAGCGGCAAGGGCCAGAAGAAGGCCCGCGCCCTCAAGCGGCTCAAGGTCGTGTCGGCGTTCCTGAACACGACCAACTCGCCGCGCGGCATGGTGCTCGACTGCATCCCGGTCATCCCGCCGGACCTGCGCCCGATGGTGCAGCTCGACGGTGGCCGGTTCGCGACCTCCGACCTCAACGACCTGTACCGCCGGGTCATCAACCGGAACAACCGCCTCAAGCGTCTGCTCGACCTCGGCGCGCCCGAGATCATCGTGAACAACGAGAAGCGGATGCTCCAGGAGGCCGTCGACGCGCTGTTCGACAACGGCCGTCGCGGTCGCCCGGTGACCGGCCCCGGCAACCGGCCGCTGAAGTCCCTCAGCGACATGCTGAAGGGCAAGCAGGGTCGTTTCCGCCAGAACCTGCTGGGCAAGCGAGTCGACTACTCCGGCCGTTCGGTCATCGTCGTCGGCCCGCAGCTCAAGCTGCACCAGTGCGGTCTGCCCAAGCAGATGGCGCTGGAGCTGTTCAAGCCGTTCGTGATGAAGAGGCTCGTGGACCTCAACCACGCGCAGAACATCAAGTCGGCCAAGCGGATGGTCGAGCGCGCCCGCCCCGTCGTGTGGGACGTGCTCGAAGAGGTCATCACCGAGCACCCGGTGCTGCTCAACCGCGCTCCGACGCTCCACCGTCTGGGCATCCAGGCGTTCGAGCCGCAGCTGGTCGAGGGCAAGGCCATCCAGATCCACCCGCTCGTCTGCACCGCCTTCAACGCGGACTTCGACGGCGACCAGATGGCCGTGCACCTGCCGCTGTCGGCTGAGGCCCAGGCCGAGGCACGCATCCTGATGCTCTCGACCAACAACATCCTCAAGCCGGCCGACGGCAAGCCCGTGACGATGCCCACCCAGGACATGGTCATCGGCCTCTACTGGCTGACCACCCAGAAGGAAGGCGCGACCGGCGAGGGCCGCGTGTTCGGCTCGATCGCCGAGGCGCAGATGGCCTTCGACCGTCGCGAGCTGGAGATCCAGGCGAAGATCCAGATCCGGGTCAAGGACGTCCTGCCTCCGCGCGACTGGGTCGCTCCCGAGGGCTGGGAGCAGGGTGACTCGATCCGGCTGGAGACGACGTTCGGGCGGTGCCTGTTCAACCAGACGCTCCCCGAGAGCTACCCGTTCGTCAACTTCCAGGTGGGCAAGAAGCAGCTGTCCACGATCGTGAACGAGCTGGCCGACACCTACCCCAAGGTCGAGGTCGCCAACTCGCTCGACGCGCTCAAGGACGCGGGCTTCCGCTGGGCGACCCGCTCCGGCGTCACGATCTCGATCGAGGACGTCGTCGCGCCGCCGAACAAGACCGACATCATGGAGAACTACGAGCGCCGGGCCGACAAGGTCCAGCGCGAGTACGAGCGTGGTCTGATCACCGACGAGGAGCGCCGCCAGGAGCTCATCGAGATCTGGACCCACGCCACGGCCGACGTCGAGACCGACATGGTCAACGCCTTCCCGGCGACCAACCCGGTCTGGATGATGGTCAACTCGGGCGCCCGTGGTAACAAGATGCAGGTCCGGCAGATCGCCGGCATCCGTGGCCTGGTGTCCAACACCAAGGGTGAGACGATCCCGCGTCCGATCAAGGCCTCCTTCCGTGAGGGCCTGTCGGTGCTGGAGTACTTCATCTCCACCCACGGTCAGCGGAAGGGTCTGGCCGACACCGCCCTGCGTACCGCCGACTCGGGTTACCTGACCCGTCGTCTGGTGGACGTCGCCCAGGACGTCATCGTCCGCGAGATCGACTGTGGCACCGACCGCGCGGTCCCGCTGCACGTCGGCGAGCGCGACGCGTCGGGCAACCTGGTCAAGGCGGAGAACGCCGAGTCCAACGTGCACGGCCGCATCATGGCCGAGGACGTCGAGGTCGACGGCAAGGTCATCGTCCCGGCGGGTGTCGACATCAACGACATCCACGTGACGAAGCTGGTCGAGGCCGGTGTCGAGACCGTCCGCACCCGCAGCGCGCTCGTCTGCGAGGCCAAGATCGGTGTCTGCGCGACCTGCTACGGCCGCTCGCTGGCCACCGGCAAGCTCGTGGACGTCGGCGAGGCGGTCGGCATCATCGCCGCCCAGTCGATCGGTGAGCCCGGCACGCAGCTGACGATGCGTACGTTCCACACCGGTGGTGTGGCCGGCGCCGACATCACCCACGGTCTGCCCCGTGTCACGGAGCTGTTCGAGGCGCGCATCCCCAAGGGTGTCGCCCCGATCTCCGAGGCCGAGGGCCGGGCCCGGATCGACGAGACCGACAAGACCAGGAAGATCGTCATCACCCCCGACGACGGGTCGGAGGAGATCGCCTACCCGGTCTCGATGCGTTCGCGCCTGCTCGTCCAGGACGGTCAGCGCGTGACGGTCGGCCACCAGTTGATCGCCGGTGCGGTCAACCCCAACGAGGTGCTGCGCATCCTCGGCCCGCGGGCCGTGCAGCTGCACCTGGTGGCCGAGGTCCAGCAGGTCTACCGGTCGCAGGGTGTGTCGATCCACGACAAGCACATCGAGATCATCGTGCGGCAGATGCTCAAGCGCGTGAACGTGCTGGAGTCCGGTGACACCGACCTGCTGCCCGGCGAGCTCGTGGAGCGTCCGCGCTTCGAGCAGATGAACCGCGAGACGGTGGCCGAGAGCGGCTCGCCGGCCGCGGGCCGTCCGGTGCTCATGGGCATCACGAAGGCGTCGCTGGCCACCGAGTCGTGGCTGTCGGCGGCCTCCTTCCAGGAGACGACCAGGGTGCTGACGGACGCGGCGATCCACGCCAAGTCCGACTCGCTGCTGGGCCTGAAGGAGAACGTCATCATCGGTAAGCTCATCCCGGCCGGTACGGGCATGCCCCAGTACCGCAACATCCGGGTCGAGCCGACCGAGGAGGCCAAGGCGGCCATGTACACCGTCGGCGGTTACGACGGCTCGGCGGCCGACTACACCTTCGGCACGGGCAGCGGCGAGGCCGTCCCGCTGGAGGAGTACGACTTCGGTCAGTACAACCGATAGCAGTTGTTTCGCAAGCGCCGCGCCCGGGTCTCTTCCGAGAGGCCCGGGCGCGGCGCTTTTCCGGCCGTACGCGCTGCCGTAGGCGGTCACAGGCGCTCTGGGCGTCGGGGGCGGTCCGGGGGAGAGGGCCCGCCGCTGTGGCGGTCTGTGGGCCGGTTGCGGGGCTCCCTGGCGAATTGGCACACGTCGGCCCTCAGTGCCGGTATCATTGCCGCGGCGCTTCGGATGGGCTGGATGAGACAGGCCACGGTGGCACGGAGCGGCGAGGCCGACAGGCGTTGCCGTGCCGTTTTGACGTGTCGGCTGGGCCTGGGTAGTCTTGAGCATCGTGCCCGTCTCTAGCGGGCTTTCGGCTGTGCGCTCATATCCATAGGGAGAGCGTCGGCTGGACTCTCAGGCTCGCAAGTCTCCGTGGCTGTGTCTGTGTGAATAGCGCGACACGCCCGACCGCGGGGGCGCCGAGACGAGGAAAACCAGCAGGTCATGACACCGGCAGAACCTGCGAAAAGCAAGACCCAATGACGTAACACCGGCCAAGGCACGAAACGGAGTGGCAGTGCCCACTATTCAGCAGTTGGTCCGCAAGGGCCGGCAGGACAAGGTCTCCAAGACCAAGACTCCTGCCCTCAAGGGGAGTCCGCAGCGGCGCGGTGTGTGCCAGCGCGTTTACACCACGACCCCGAAGAAGCCCAACTCGGCACTGCGCAAGGTGGCTCGCGTTCGGCTCACGAACGGCATCGAGGTCACGGCTTACATCCCCGGTGTGGGCCACAACCTGCAGGAGCACTCCATCGTGCTCGTGCGTGGCGGTCGTGTGAAGGACCTGCCTGGTGTTCGCTACAAGATCATCCGCGGTTCGCTCGACACCCAGGGTGTCCGCAACCGCAAGCAGGCCCGCAGCCGCTACGGCGCGAAGAAGGAGAAGAGCTAACAATGCCTCGTAAGGGTTCTCCTGGCCGTCGTCAGCTCATGTCTGACCCGGTTTACAGCTCGCCGCTGGTGACCGCCCTGATCAACAAGGTGCTCCTGGACGGCAAGCGCTCCATCGCGCAGTCGATCGTGTACGGCGCCCTCGAAGGCTGCAGGGAGAAGACGGGCAACGACCCGGTCGTCACCCTCAAGCGCGCGCTTGACAACGTCAAGCCGACCCTCGAGGTTCGCAGCCGCCGTGTCGGTGGCGCGACGTACCAGGTGCCGGTCGAGGTGCGCGCCGCGCGCAGCACCACCCTGGCCCTGCGCTGGCTGGTGCAGTACTCCCGCGCCCGCCGCGAGAAGACCATGACCGAGCGCCTCATGAACGAGCTCCTCGACGCCAGCAACGGCCTCGGGGCGAGTGTCAAGAAGCGCGAGGACACCCACAAGATGGCCGAGTCCAACAAGGCCTTCGCCCACTACCGCTGGTAACCCGGCGGGTTCGACGAGACGACGAGGACGCGAGTTAAAGTGGCCGCTACGACCGCTCTTGACCTGGCCAAGGTCCGCAACATCGGGATCATGGCCCACATCGACGCGGGCAAGACCACCACGACCGAGCGCATCCTGTTCTACACCGGTATCAACTACAAGATCGGTGAAGTCCATGAGGGCGCTGCCACCATGGACTGGATGGAGCAGGAGCAGGAGCGCGGCATCACGATCACGTCTGCCGCGACGACCTGTGAGTGGATCGGTCACACCATCAACATCATCGACACTCCGGGTCACGTCGACTTCACCATCGAAGTGGAGCGCTCGCTCCGCGTCCTCGACGGTGCCGTCGCCGTGTTCGACGGTGTCGCCGGTGTCGAGCCGCAGTCGGAGACGGTGTGGCGGCAGGCCGACCGCTACGAAGTCCCGCGCATCTGCTTCGTGAACAAGATGGACCGTGTCGGCGCGGAGTTCCACCGCTGCGTCGAGATGATGGTCAGCCGCCTGGGCGCGACCCCCGCTGTGATTCAGCTTCCGTGGGGTGTCGAGGCCGACTTCAAGGGCGTCATCGACCTCATCAAGATGAAGGGGCTCATCTGGAGCGCCGACGCGGCCAAGGGCGAGATGTACGACACCGTCGACGTCCCGGCCGACCACGCCGACGCCGCCCGCGAGTGGCGTGACCGCCTCATCGAGACGGTCGCCGAGAACGACGACGAGCTGATGGAGCTCTTCCTGGAGGGCACCGAGCCCACCGAGGAGCAGCTGGTCGCGGCCATCCGCCGCGCCACGCTGACCAGCTCCATCAACCCGGTGCTCTGCGGCACCGCGTTCAAGAACAAGGGCGTTCAGCCCCTGCTCGACGCGATCGTCGCCTACCTCCCCGCCCCGACCGACATCCCGGCGTTCAAGGGTTACGCGGTCGGCAACGAGGAGAAGGTGATCGAGCGTCACGCGGACCCGACCGAGCCGTTCTCCGCGCTGGCCTTCAAGATCGCCAGCGACCCGCACCTGGGCAAGCTCACCTACATCCGCATCTACTCCGGCACGCTCGACACCGGTTCACAGGTCGTGAACTCGGTGAAGGGCAAGAAGGAGCGGATCGGCAAGATCTACCAGATGCACGCCAACAAGCGCGAAGAGCGCCCGCAGGCGATCGCCGGTCAGATCGTCGCCGTCATGGGTCTGAAGGACACCACGACCGGCGACACCCTTGCCGACCCGGCCAACCCGGTCGTGCTCGAGTCGATGACGTTCCCGGCTCCGGTCATCAACGTCGCCATCGAGCCCAAGACCAAGGGCGACCAGGAGAAGCTGTCCACCGCCATCCAGCGGCTGGCCGAGGAGGACCCGTCCTTCCAGGTCCGTCGTGACGAGGAGACCGGTCAGACGGTCATCTGGGGCATGGGCGAGCTTCACCTGGAGATCCTCGTCGACCGTATGCGTCGTGAGTTCAAGGTCGAGGCCAACGTGGGCCGCCCGCAGGTGGCCTACCGCGAGACCATCCGCCGCAAGGTGGAGAAGGTCGACTACACCCACAAGAAGCAGACCGGTGGTTCCGGTCAGTTCGCGCGGGTGATCATCGACCTGGAGCCGCTGGGCGAGGGCAACGACGGTTACGAGTTCCAGAACAAGGTCTCGGGTGGCCGCGTCCCGAGGGAGTACATCCCCTCGGTCGACGCCGGTGCCCAGGAGGCCGCCGAGTTCGGCGTGCTGGCCGGTTACCCGATGGTGGGCGTGAAGGTTACGCTGACCGACGGTGCCGCCCACGACGTCGACTCCTCGGAAATGGCGTTCAAGATCGCCGGCTCGATGGCCTTCAAGGAGGCCGCGCGCAAGGCGGACGCCGTTCTTCTCGAGCCGATGATGGCCGTCGAGGTCACCACGCCCGAGGACTACATGGGTGACGTCATCGGTGACCTCAACGGTCGCCGCGGGCAGATCCAGGCGATGGACGAGCGGGCCGGCGCCCGAGTCGTCCAGGCGCTCGTGCCGCTGTCTGAGATGTTCGGCTACGTGGGTGACCTGCGTAGCAAGACGCAGGGGCGCGCGAGCTACAGCATGCAGTTCGACTCCTACGCGGAGGTGCCCCCGGGCATCGCCAAGGAGATCGTCGCGAAGGCCCGGGGCGAATAACTTCCCGGTCCCTGGCGGGGTGGTGCGAGCCACCCCGCCGCCTAGGGGTCTGGGATCTCCCGGGCCCGAGTGTGTAGACGAAAGTCAGTCAGATTCTCAAGGAGAGAACCAGTGGGCAAGGCCAAGTTCGAGCGGACTAAGCCGCACATGAACATCGGCACCATTGGACACATCGACCACGGCAAGACCACGCTGACCGCGGCGATCACCAAGGTGCTTCACGACCGTTACCCCGAGCTCAACAAGGCGACTCCGTTCGACAAGATCGACAAGGCGCCCGAGGAGAAGGCTCGCGGTATTACGATCTCCATCGCGCACGTCGAGTACCAGACCGAGAAGCGTCACTACGCTCACGTTGACTGCCCCGGTCACGCCGACTACGTGAAGAACATGATCACCGGTGCCGCTCAGATGGACGGCGCGATCCTCGTGGTCGCCGCCACCGACGGCCCGATGCCGCAGACGAAGGAGCACGTCCTCCTGGCCCGCCAGGTCGGCGTCCCCTACATCGTCGTGGCGCTGAACAAGTCCGACATGGTCGACGACGAGGAGATCCTCGAGCTCGTCGAGCTGGAGGTCCGTGAGCTCCTGTCCGCGCAGGAGTTCCCCGGCGACGACCTGCCCGTCGTCCGCGTCTCGGCTCTCAAGGCTCTTGAGGGTGACGAGAAGTGGGCCGACAGCATCATCGAGCTGATGAACGCGGTGGACGAGAACGTCCCCGAGCCTCCCCGTGACACGGAGAAGCCGTTCCTCATGCCCGTCGAGGACGTCTTCTCGATCACCGGTCGCGGCACCGTCGTCACCGGTCGTATCGAGCGCGGCATCGTCAAGGTCAACGAGCAGGTCGACATCATCGGCATCAAGCCGGAGAAGACGACCACCACCGTCACCAGCATCGAGATGTTCAACAAGATGCTCGACGAGGGTCACGCCGGCGACAACGCCGCCCTGCTGCTCCGCGGCATCAAGCGCGACGACGTCGAGCGCGGCCAGTGCATCATCAAGCCGGGCACGACGACCCCGCACACCGAGTTCACCGGCCAGGTCTACATCCTGTCCAAGGACGAGGGCGGCCGCCACACGCCGTTCTTCAACAACTACCGCCCGCAGTTCTACTTCCGTACGACTGACGTGACCGGTGTTGTGAACCTCCCCGAGGGCACCGAGATGGTCATGCCGGGCGACAACACCGAAATGCGCGTTGAGCTGATCCAGCCCATCGCCATGGAGGAAGGCCTCAAGTTCGCGATCCGTGAGGGTGGCCGCACCGTCGGCGCCGGCCGGGTCGTGAAGATCCTTAAGTAGCTCGACCGTCGGGGCGGCGGTCGGCCCCACATCAGGGCCGACCGCCGCACCACGTCAAGGGCCTCGCGTAAAGCGCCGTGATCCAGCAGTCGCTTCGGCCATAGTGACCGAAGTAACTGCCGGATCACGGAAGAAAAGACAGATCAACAGTGTCTGTCTCGTGGGGTTACGCAGGGTCAGACCTGCACCAACACAGCGGCACAAGGCCGCACGATACTTTTTCAGACGACAGCGAAGGACACCGAGGCCACTATGGCGGGACAGAAGATCCGCATCCGGCTTAAGGCCTATGACCACGAGGTCATCGACAGCTCGGCCAAGAAGATCGTCGAGACGGTGACGCGGACTGGCGCGAAGGTCGCGGGCCCGGTGCCGCTGCCGACCGAGAAGAACGTGTACTGCGTCATCCGCTCGCCGCACAAGTACAAGGACAGCCGCGAGCACTTCGAGATGCGCACGCACAAGCGGCTGATTGACATCATCGACCCGACCCCCAAGACGGTTGACTCGCTCATGCGGCTCGACCTCCCCGCGGGTGTCGACATTTCGATCAAGCTCTGAGGGAACGCACTGACATGGCTAAGACGATCAAGGGCGTCCTGGGCAAGAAGCTCGGCATGACCCAGGTCTTCGACGCGGACAACCGGATGGTTCCGGTGACCGTGGTCGAGGCCGGTCCGTGCGTGGTGACCCGGGTCCGCACCGCAGACAAGGACGGCTACTCCGCCGTTCAGCTCGGCTTCGGACAGGTCGACCCCCGGAAGGTCAACAAGCCGCTCGGCGACTACCTGCGTAAGCACGACATCACCCCGCGCCGTTACTTCGCGGAGATCCGCACCGACGACGCGAGCGACTACACCCTGGGCCAGGAGCTGCTGGCCGACACCTTCGAGGCCGGCCAGTTCGTCGACGTGACGGGCAAGAGCAAGGGCAAGGGCTTCGCCGGTGTCATGAAGCGGCACGGCTTCGCCGGTCTGGGCGCGTCGCACGGTACGCAGCGCAAGCACCGCTCGCCGGGTTCCATCGGTGGCTGCGCCACCCCGGGCCGCGTATTCAAGGGCCTGCGCATGGCCGGTCGGATGGGTAACGTCCGCACCACTGTGCAGAGCCTCAAGGTTCACTCCGTGGACGCCGAGAAGGGCCTCATCCTGATCAAGGGTGCGATCCCCGGCGCTAACGGCAGCCTGGTCCTCGTTCGCACCGCTGCCAAGAAGGGGGCTGCCAAGTGAGCACCACTATTGACGTCCTCGACGCCAGCGGCGCCAAGGCCGGCACCGTCGAACTGCCCGAAGACGTCTTCGGCACGACGGTCAACGTTCCGCTGATCCACCAGGTGGTCGTGGCCCAGCTCGCCGCTCGCCGGCAGGGCACCCACAAGGCCAAGACCCGTGGTGAGGTCCGCGGTGGCGGCAAGAAGCCGTACCGCCAGAAGGGCACCGGCCGCGCCCGTCAGGGCTCGACCCGCGCGCCGCAGTTCGCCGGCGGTGGCACCGTCCACGGGCCCGTGCCGCGTGACTACTCGCAGCGCACGCCCAAGAAGATGAAGGCCGCCGCCCTGCGCGGTGCGCTGTCCGACAGGGCCGGTGGCGGTCGCGTCCACGTGGTCAGCACGCTGATCGCGGGGGAGACCCCCAAGACCAAGGCTGCCCTTGAGGCCCTGCGCAAGATCACCCAGGCTCCCCGCGTGCTCGTCGTCGTCGACGAGGCCGACGAGCTGACCTGGATGAGCCTGCGTAACGCTCCCGAGGTCCACCTGCTGGACGCCGGGCAGCTCAACACCTACGACGTGCTCGTGCACGACGACGTGGTCTTCACCCAGGAGGCGTACGACCAGGTCGTCGCGCGGCTGAGCCAGGGCGGGAAGGAAGACGCCTGATGGAGAAGATCGCCGACCCGCGCGACATCATCATCAAGCCGGTCGTCTCTGAGAAGAGCTACGGCCTGATCGATGAGAACAACAAGTACACGTTCCTGGTGAAGAAGACCGCGAACAAGACCCAGGTCAAGATCGCCGTTGAGCAGATCTTCGGGGTCAAGGTCACCAGCGTGAACACCATCAACCGGCAGGGCAAGCGCAAGCGCACCCGCACCGGTTTCGGCAAGCGTCCCGACACCAAGCGCGCCATCGTGAGCCTGGTCGAGGGCGATCGGATCGACATCTTCGGTCAGATCGGCTAGCAGCGCCATAGATAGGAAGCGGACCGAAAGGTCTGCGAGGGACGAGACCGTCGCATTTCGGTGCGGCGGGCTCGCCCATGTAACCGACGAAGGATGAACGAAAAAGATGGGCATCCGTAAGTACAAGCCGACGACTCCGGGTCGCCGCGGGTCGAGTGTCTCGGACTTCTCCGAGATCACCCGCAGCACGCCCGAGAAGTCGCTGCTTGCGCCCCTTCACAGCAAGGGCGGCCGAAACGTACACGGCCGGGTGACCGCGCGCCACCAGGGCGGCGGACACAAGCGCGCCTACCGGATCATCGACTTCCGTAGGCATGACAAGGACGGCATCCCGGCGAAGGTCGCTCACATCGAGTACGACCCCAACCGCACCGCCAACATCGCTCTGCTCCACTACGCCGACGGTGAGAAGCGCTACATCATCGCGCCGACCGGCCTCAAGCAGGGCGACCGAATCGAGAACGGCCCCGCTGCCGACATCAAGCCGGGCAACTGCCTGCCGCTGCGCAACATCCCGACCGGTACCTTCATCCACGCGGTGGAGCTCCGTCCGGGCGGCGGCGCGAAGCTCGGTCGTTCCGCGGGCGCCCAGATCCAGCTGCTCGCCAAGGAAGGCCAGTACGCCACCCTGCGTATGCCGTCCGGTGAAATGCGCATGGTCGACGTGCGCTGCCGGGCGTCTGTGGGCCAGGTCGGCAACGCCGAGCAGGCCAACATCAACTGGGGCAAGGCCGGCCGTATGCGGTGGAAGGGCAAGCGCCCGACCGTCCGTGGTGTCGCCATGAACCCCGTTGACCACCCGCACGGTGGTGGCGAGGGCAAGACCTCCGGCGGTCGCCACCCGGTGAACCCCAAGGGCAAGCCCGAGGGCCGCACCCGCCAGGCCAACAAGTCCAGCGACCGGCTGATCATCCGTCGTCGGAGCAAGAGGAAGAAGCGGTAGGAGCAGCCGAAATGCCACGTAGCCTTAAGAAGGGTCCCTTCGTGGACGACCACCTTCAGAAGAAGGTGGACGCCCAGAACGAGAAGGGCACCAAGAACGTCATCAAGACGTGGTCGCGGCGCTCCATGATCGTTCCCGACATGCTCGGGCACACGATCGCCGTGCACGACGGCCGCAAGCACGTCCCGGTGTTCGTCACCGAGTCGATGATCGGCCACAAGCTCGGAGAGTTCGCCCCGACGCGGACGTTCCGCAGCCACGTCAAGGAAGACCGGCGCAGCCGGCGATAGACGCCTTCAGAAGCATTTAGAGGAGTAAGCGATGGAAGCCAGGGCTCAGGCGCGGTTCGTCCGTGTCACGCCCCTCAAGGCCCGCCGCGTGGTGGACCTTATTCGCGGGCTGCCCGCTTCGGAGGCGCAGGCCGTGCTGCAGTTCGCTCCCCAGTCGGCGAGCGAGCCGATCTACAAGGTGCTCAGCAGCGCCATGGCGAACGCCGAGCACAACTTCAACCTCGACCCCAGCACGCTCGTCGTGAGCCGCGCCTGGGTCGACGAGGGCCCGACGCTGAAGCGGTTCCGCCCGCGTGCACAGGGTCGCGCCTATCGGATCAACAAGCGGACGAGCCACATCACCGTGATCGTGGAATCCCGCGAGCCGAAGGGAAGGACCCGATAGTGGGCCAGAAGGTTAACCCGCACGGGTTCCGCCTCGGCATCACGACCGACTTCAAGAGCCGGTGGTACGCCGACAAGCTGTACAAGTCGTACGTCGCCGAGGACGTGGCGATCCGTCGCATGCTGCAGAAGGGCATGGAGCGGGCCGGCATCTCCAAGGTCGAGATCGAGCGCACGACGGACCGCGTTCAGGTGGACATCCACACCGCGCGTCCCGGCATCGTGATCGGCCGCCGCGGCGCCGAGGCGGACCGTATCCGTGGCGACCTCGAGAAGCTGACCAAGAAGCAGGTCCAGCTCAACATCCTCGAGGTCAAGAACCCGGAGATCGACGCCCAGCTCGTCGCCCAGGGCGTCGCCGAGCAGCTGTCCAGCCGCGTCTCGTTCCGCCGCGCCATGCGCAAGGCGATGCAGTCGGCCATGAAGTCCGGCGCCAAGGGCATCCGTGTCCAGTGCGCCGGTCGTCTGGGCGGCGCCGAGATGTCGCGGTCGGAGTTCTACCGTGAGGGTCGCGTGCCGCTGCACACCCTTCGCGCGGACATCGACTACGGCTTCTACGAGGCCCGTACCACCTTCGGCCGTATCGGCGTGAAGGTCTGGATCTACAAGGGCGAGGCTCCGACCAGCCGCGCCGAGCGTGAGGCGGCCGCCGCCGGCGCTCGTGCCGGCCAGCGTCGCGAGCGTGACGACCGTCGCGGTGGCGGCGGCGACCGTCCGCGTCGTGGCGGCGGTGACCGTCCGCGTCGTGGTGGCGGTGGCCGTGGCGACCGCGCCCCCCGTACCGAGGCAGCTTCGCAGGCTGCCCCTGAGACCGGCCCGGCTGCGCAGCCGGGTGCTGAAGGGAGCTGACCATGCTGATCCCGCGCAGGGTCAAGCACCGCAAGCAGCACCGGCCTGACCGCAGCGGAGCCGCCAAGGGCGGCACCAGGGTCGTGTTCGGCGAGTTCGGCATTCAGGCTGTTGAGCACTCCTACGTGACCAACCGCCAGATCGAGTCCGCTCGTATCGCCATGACCCGTCACATCCGCCGTGGCGGCAAGGTGTGGATCAACATCTACCCCGACCGTCCCCTCACCAAGAAGCCCGCCGAGACCCGCATGGGTTCCGGTAAGGGTTCGCCGGAGTGGTGGATCGCCAACGTCAAGCCCGGACGCGTGATGTTCGAGCTGTCCGGCGTGGCGGAGTCGGTCGCGCGTGAGGCCCTCACCAGGGCGATCCACAAGCTGCCGATGAAGTGCAAGATCGTTAAGCGTGAAGTGGGTGAGGCGTGATGGCTAAGGGCCTGACCGCCGGCGAGCTGCGAGTGGAGGACCAGGACACTCTGGTCCAGAAGCTCAAGGAGGCCAAGGAGGAGCTGTTCAACCTCCGCTTCCAGGCAGCGACCGGTCAGTTGGAGAGCCACGGGCGGCTGCGCGCCGTCCGCCGCGAGATCGCCCGTATCTACACCGTGATGCGCGAGCGTGAGCTCGGCATCGTCACGGTCGAGAAGGAGACGAGCGATGGCTGAGACCGAGACCACCGAGACCACCGAGACGAACGACTCGCGGAACTTCCGCAAGGTCCGTGAGGGCCTGGTCGTCAGCGACAAGATGGACAAGACCGTCGTCGTCGCCGTCGAGGACCGCGTCAAGCACCGTCTGTACGGCAAGGTCATCCGCCGTACGACCAAGTACAAGGCGCACGACGAGGCCAACGCCTGTGGCGTCGGCGACCGCGTGCTGCTCATGGAGACCCGCCCCCTCTCCGCCACCAAGCGGTGGAGGGTCGTGGAGATCCTCGAGAAGGCCAAGTAGGCCTTCTCGGATATACCGCGCCTCGTGGGGGCCTCAGGGCCCCCATGACGGCGTCCAAGGACGCGAGGTCCTCCAGGGCCTCGCGTCGCCTGCGGTGCGGCCCCTGCGTGGACTGTGGCCGTGGGAACAAGACAACGACAGGTTCCGCCAGGCTCAGAAATGAGAACCGGCGCGACTAACAGGAGTTCAACGTGATCCAGCAGGAGTCGCGGCTCAAGGTCGCCGACAACACTGGTGCAAAGGAGATCCTTTGCATCCGTGTTCTCGGTGGCTCGGGCCGACGCTACGCCGGTATCGGCGACATCATCGTCGCCACTGTCAAGGACGCGCTGCCGGGCAGCACGGGCGTCAAGAAGGGCGACGTGGTCAAGGCCGTCGTCGTCCGCACGGTCAAGGAGCGCCGCCGGCCCGACGGCTCCTACATCCGCTTCGACGAGAACGCCGCCGTCATCATCAAGGACAGCGGTGACCCTCGTGGCACTCGTATCTTCGGCCCGGTCGGCCGCGAGCTGCGCGACAAGAAGTTCATGCGCATCATCTCGCTCGCCCCGGAGGTGCTGTAATGCCGAAGCTGCATGTGAAGAAGGGTGACCTGGTTCAGGTCATCGCCGGCAAGGACAAGGGTGTCAAGGGTCACGTCATCGCCACGTACCCGCGCGAGGACCGCGTGGTGATCGAGGGCGTCAACATGATCAAGAAGCACACCAAGGAGACCCACCAGGGTCCGCGCGGCGCCAAGACCGGCGGCGTGCAGACCATGGAGGGCCGCATCCACGTGTCCAACGTGAAGAAGCTCAAGGACGAGAAGCCCGCCGACAAGAAGGCCGACAAGGCCGAGGAGACGGGTGAGGACAGCTGATGACCGCCACGACCACTGAGACCGAGCGCCCGACGCCACGACTCAAGACGAAGTACCGCGAGGAGATCGCGGCCCAGCTTCGCGAGCAGTTCGGCATCGAGAACGTCATGCAGATCCCGGCCCTGACCAAGATCAAGGTCAACATGGGTGTCGGTGAGGCGGCTCGCGACTCCAAGCTCATCGAAGGCGCCGTACGCGACCTCACCGTGATCACCGGCCAGAAGCCGGCCGTCGTCCGGGCGCGCAAGTCCATCGCGCAGTTCAAGCTGCGTGAGGGCATGCCGATCGGCGCGCACGTCACGCTGCGCGGCGACCGCATGTGGGAGTTCCTCGACCGCCTGCTGGCGCTCGCGCTGCCCCGTATCCGGGACTTCCGCGGCCTGTCGCCGAAGCAGTTCGACGGCAACGGCAACTACACGTTCGGTCTGACCGAGCAGGTCATGTTCCACGAGGTCGACCAGGACAAGGTCGACCGTCCGCGGGGCATGGACATCACGGTCGTGACCACCGCGACGAACGACGACCAGGGCCGGGCGCTGCTGAAGCTCCTCGGCTTCCCGTTCAAGGAGGCCTGATCCAATGGCGAAGAAGTCGCTGATCGCCAAGGCGGGGCGCAAGCAGAAGTTCGAGGTCAGGGCCTACACCCGGTGCTCGCGTTGCGGTCGTCCGCGCGCCGTGTACCGCAAGTTCGGCCTGTGCCGCGTGTGCTTCCGCGAGATGGCGCACCGGGGCGAGCTGCCCGGCATCACCAAGTCGAGCTGGTAGATACCCTGGGGGACGGCCCCGCGTCGTCCCCTGGGACCCATGTTCAGAAGAAGACAGGACGCTCCGCGTCCATGACCGCGCCGAAGGTCCACCGGCAGAGCGCTGCTTGGCCGACTGGAAACCGCGGCGAGGAAGGCCACTGGCCATGACGATGACCGACCCGATCGCAGACATGTTGACGCGTCTGCGTAACGCGAACTCGGCGTACCACGAGAGCGTGTCGATGCCGTATTCGAAGATCAAGGCGCACATCGCCGAGATCCTCCAGCAGGAGGGTTACATCCAGTCCTGGGCCGTCGAAGACGCCAAGGTTGGAAAGAACCTCGTGGTGGAGCTCAAGTTCGGGCCCACCCGTGAGCGTTCGCTCGCGGGCCTGCGCCGGGTTTCCAAGCCCGGTCTGCGGGTTTATGCAAAGAAGGACAACCTGCCTCGAGTCCTGGGCGGGCTGGGCGTCGCGATCATCTCGACGTCCGCCGGTCTCATGACTGACAAGCAGGCCGGCAAGCGTGGCGTGGGCGGCGAAGTCCTCGCCTACGTCTGGTAGAGGGGAGGAACACAGCATGTCGAGAATCGGACGGCTGCCCATCCCTGTGCCCAGTGGCGTAGACATCACGATCACCGGCCAGGATGTCCAGGTCAAGGGCCCGAAGGGCACGCTTTCTCACACGGTCGCGGACCCGATTTCGGTCGGTCGTGACGACGACGGCGCCATCGCCGTCTCCCGGCCCAACGACGAGAACAAGGTCCGTGCGCTGCACGGCCTGTCCCGGACGCTGATCGCCAACATGGTGCAGGGCGTCACCCAGGGGTACACCAAGGCCCTTGAGATCGTCGGCGTCGGTTACCGCGTTCAGGCCAAGGGCCCGACGCAGCTGGAGTTCTCGCTGGGCTTCAGCCACCCGGTCATCGTCGACGCCCCCGAGGGTGTCACCTTCCGCGTCGAGAAGCCGACCCTGTTCCACGTGGACGGCATCGACAAGCAGAAGGTCGGCGAGGTCGCGGCCAACATCCGCAAGTTGCGCAAGCCTGACCCGTACAAGGGCAAGGGCGTGCGTTACCAGGGCGAACAGATCCGCCGCAAGGTCGGAAAGGCTGGTAAGTAGGCATGGCTCCGAAGACTGCGTTCAGCAAGCACACGGCTGCCCGCACCGTCTCGCGGGCTCGCCGTCACCGCCGCGTCCGCAAGTTCGTCGTCGGTACGGCCGAGCGTCCGCGCCTGGTCGTCAACCGTTCGACCCGTCACATGTTCGTCCAGATCGTGGACGACTCCGTCGGCCACACGCTGGTCAGCGCGTCCACCATGGACGCCTCGCTGCGCACCCTTGAGGCCGACAAGACGGAGAAGGCCAAGAAGGTCGGCGAGCTCCTCGCTCAGCGGGCCAAGGAAGCCGGGATCACCAAGGTCGTCTTCGACCGCGGTGGCAACCGCTACGCCGGTCGCATCGCGGCTCTGGCGGACAGCGCCCGCGAAGGCGGGTTGGAATTCTGATGGCAACTGAGAAGAGGAACCACTGATGGCTGCAGCTCCGCGTCGCGGTGGCGGCACCGGTGGCGAGCGGCGGGACCGTCGTGACGATCGCCGCGGTGGCGCCGCCGACAAGGGCGTCTCGTACATCGAGCGCGTAGTGAAGATCAACCGAGTGGCCAAGGTCGTGAAGGGTGGTCGTCGCTTCAGCTTCACCGCCCTCGTCATCGTCGGTGACGGCAACGGCCTGGTCGGCGTCGGTTACGGCAAGGCCAAGGAAGTCCCCGCGGCCATCGCCAAGGGCGTCGAAGAGGCGAAGAAGCACTTCTTCAAGGTGCCTCGGATCCAGGGCACCATCCCGCACACCGTGCAGGGCGAGGAGGCGGCCGGTGTCGTCTTCCTGCGTCCGGCCTCGGCCGGTACCGGCGTCATCGCCGGTGGCCCGGTGCGCGCGGTCCTGGAGTGCGCCGGCATCCATGACGTGCTGTCCAAGTCGCTCGGCTCGGACAACCCGATCAACATCGTGCACGCCACGGTGGCGGCTCTGAAGGGCCTTTCGCGTCCCGAGGAGATCGCCGCCCGCCGTGGTCTGCCGATCGAGGACGTCGCCCCGGCCCGCATGCTCAAGGCTCAGCGCGAGGGCATCGCCGAGGCCGCGGCCGCGAAGGCGGTGAGCTAGTCATGGCACGCCTGAAGATCACTCAGGTTCGCTCGAAGATCGGTGGCAAGCAGAACCAGCGTGACTCGCTGCGTTCGCTTGGCCTGAAGCGAATCGGCGATGTCGTCGTCAAGGAGGACCGTCCCGAGATTCGCGGGATGGTGTCCGTGGTGACGCACCTCGTCGAGGTGGAAGAGGTCGACTAGTCATGACTGACAAGGCTCCGCTCAAGATTCACGACCTGCGTCCTGCTCCGGGTGCCAACAAGGCCAAGATCCGCAAGGGTCGCGGCGAGGCGTCCAAGGGCAAGACGGCCGGTCGCGGCACCAAGGGCAGCCACGCCCGTACCACGGTTCCCCTCGGCTTCGAGGGTGGCCAGGTGCCGCTGCAGAGGCGTCTGCCGAAGCTCAAGGGCTTCTCCAACGCGATGTTCAAGACGACCTACCAGGTCGTCAACCTGGACAAGCTCGGCGAGCTGTTCCCCGAGGGTGGCGACGTCACCGTCGAGGCCCTGGTGGCCAAGGGCGCCGTTCGCAAGAACCAGCTCGTGAAGGTGCTCGGCACCGGCGAGATCTCCGTCGCTGTGAACGTTACGGCTCACGCCTTCTCGTCCGCCGCGAAGGAGAAGATCGCCGCCGCCGGTGGTTCCGTTACCGAGCTGTAGCTCCGCTATGACGAGGCGTGGGGGTTCCGACAATGGGCCCCCACGCCCTTAGTGCGTTAGAGTTCGGCGAGGCGGCAGGATTCTGTCCGGCTCGTTTGACTGAGACTTGACATGGCAGATCCCCGCACCACCGCATACTCACATCGCCATAAAGGCGCGCAGGAGGGACCGTGCTGACCGCGTTTACCCGGGCGTTCCGGACACCGGACCTGCGCAAGAAGTTGCTCTTCACCCTGGGCATCATCGCGCTGTTCCGTCTCGGCTCGGTTCTTCCGACTCCGGGAGTTCACGTCCAGAACCTCGCGGCCTGTTTCGATCAGGCCCGTAACGGAGCCACCGGCAACATCTATGGGATGGTGCAGCTCTTCAGTGGTGGTGCGCTCCTGAAGCTGTCGGTGTTCGCGCTGGGCATTATGCCGTATATCACCGCGAGCATCATTCTCCAGCTGCTCGTCGTGGTGATTCCACGTCTTGAGGCTCTCAAGAAAGAAGGCCAGGCGGGTCAGGCCAAGATCACGCAGTATACGCGTTATCTGACCATCGGCCTCGGCATCCTCCAGTCGACCGCTTTCATCGCGCTCGCGCGTTCCGGTCAGCTGTTCCCGAACTGCCAGCAGGACGTCCTGCTCGACCCCGACAACATCTTCGGCATCGTCACGATGGTCATCATCATGACGGCCGGCACGTCGGTGATCATGTGGCTGGGTGAGCTCATCACCGACCGCGGCGTCGGCAACGGCATGTCCATCCTGATCTTCACGCAGGTCGTCGCGGTCTTCCCGTCCGAGCTGTCCAACATCTTCCGCGCGAACAAGTTCACCTTCTCGGTGGTCATGGTCGTCGGTGTCTTCATGATCGCGGCTGTGGTCTTCGTCGAGCAGGCGCAGCGCCGCATCCCGGTCCAGTACGCCAAGCGCATGGTGGGCCGCAGGATGTACGGCGGCACCTCGACGTACATCCCGCTCAAGGTCAACCAGGCCGGCATCATCCCGGTCATCTTCGCCTCGTCGCTGCTCTACCTGCCGCAGCTGCTGACCTCGCTCTTCCCGACCTCGAACAACGCGGTCGTCCAGTGGATCTCCCAGTACCTGGTCAGAGGCGACCACCCGGTCTACATGGCCACGTTCTTCCTGCTGATCGTCTTCTTCACGTACTTCTACGTGTCGATTACGTTCAACCCCGCTGAAGTCGCCGACAACATGAAGAAGTACGGTGGGTTCATTCCGGGCATCCGTCCCGGCCGTCCGACGGCTGAATACCTGAACTTCGTGCTCACCCGTCTGACCGCGCCTGGCGCGCTCTATCTGGGTCTGATCTCCATGATCCCGATCGTCGCGCTGGCGGTGGCCGGGGCTAGCCAGAACTTCCCGTTCGGAGGGACGAGCATTCTGATCATGGTTGGTGTCGGCCTGGACACGGTGAAGCAGATCGAGAGCCAGCTGCAGCAGCGTAACTACGAAGGTTTCCTGCGGTAGTGCGTCTCGTTCTCGTCGGGCCCCCCGGAGCGGGTAAGGGGACTCAGGCCCAGTACATCGCATCGAACCTGTCCATCCCGAAGATCTCGACAGGTGACATCTTCCGTGCCAACGTCTCCGGCGGCACGGACCTTGGCAAGCTGGCCAAAACCTACATGGACCGTGGCGATCTCGTGCCCGACGAGGTCACCATCGCCATGGTCCGCGACCGACTGTCCGAGGACGACGCGCAGGACGGGTTCCTGCTCGACGGCTTCCCGAGGAACGTCGCGCAGGCGGAGATCCTGCGCGACATGCTCAAGGACTGGGGTCTGGAGCTCGACCTGGTGCTGGAGCTGGTCGTGGACGACGACGAGGTCGTCCGGCGGCTGGCGGGGCGGCGTACGTGCAGTCAGTGCGGCCGCATCTGGCACGTGGAGTTCGACGACAAGAAGGACGACAAGTGCGACGCCTGCGGCGGCGCGCTGTTCCAGCGTGACGACGACAAGGAAGAGACCGTCAGGCACCGCCTGGAGGTCTACCAGGAGCAGACCGCGCCGCTGGTCTCGTACTACGTCGACGAGGACATCCTCGTGGGCGTAGACGCGACCGGGCCGGTCGAAGAGGTGACTCAGCGGGCAATGGAGGCGATCCGCCCGTTCCTGGGATGACGCCGGACACGATCTCCTGCGAAGGTGGCACGGATATCCGTGCCACCTTCCTTTTTTGTGTGCGGCTATTGTGGGGGAATTAGGGCTCCCACGAGGCCCGTTAGAACCCCCGGGGGGTGCCGAACAATGTTCAAGAGAAACCGACACGGAATCCAGATCAAGTCGCCCGAGCAGCTGGAGAAGATGCGGGCCGCCGGCCTGGTGGTCGGACGGACGCTCGATCTGCTGAGGCGTTCCGTCGAGCCGGGCATGACGCCGCTCGACCTCGACTCCATCGCCGAGAAGGCGATCCGGGACGAAGGCGCGATCCCGTCGTTCAAGGGTTACCAGGGTTTCCCGGCGACGATCTGCGCGTCGGTCAACGACGAGGTGGTGCACGGCATCCCCACGGACGCCCGCAAGCTGCGCGAGGGCGACGTCATCTCCATCGACTGCGGCGCGATCCTGGAGGGCTGGCACGGCGACTCCGCCGTCACGGTGCCGGTCGGCGAGGTCGACCCGAAGCTGACCGAGCTGATGCGGGTCACCGAGGAGGCCATGTGGCGCGGCATCGCCGCGCTGAAGATCGGCCGCCACCTGTCCGACATAGGCTACGAGGTCGAGCGCTACGTGAAGTCTCAGGGCCGCTTCGGCATCCCTCCGGAGTACGGCGGCCACGGCATCGGCACCGAGATGCACATGGACCCGTGGATCGCCAACCAGGGCAAGCCGGGCCGTGGCCCGCTGCTGGAGGAAGGCATGTGCCTGGCCATCGAGCCCATGGTGAACCTGGGCACCGAGCGCACGCGCGTGCTGTCCGACGACTGGACGGTGGTGACGATCGACGGGAAGGCGTCGGCACACTTCGAACACAGCGTCGCGGTGACACATAATGGACCTTGGGTGCTTACCGCCCTGGACGGCGGCGAAGAGCGCCTGCGTCACCTTCAGCTCTGACCCCGGGAGTGGTGGGAATGGCGAACAGCCCCGAGATGCGTGCCTCGGACGTCGACCGCGATCGGGTCGCCGCCATCCTCCGCGAGCACACCGCGCAGGGCCGCATCACGATGGACGAGTTCAACGAGCGGCTTGAAGAGCTCTACAAGAGCAAGACCTACGGCGACCTGGCCAAGCTGACGGCCGACCTGCCCGATGTCGACCTGCGCCACCGGCCCGCCAAGCCCGAGGCCGTGCCCGCGACGCGTGGCAACCTCCATCCGGGCATGCGGGCGGCCTGGGGCGCCTGGGCCGCGGCCAGCGCCGTCAACTGGGTGATCTGGCTGATCGTGGGCATCTCGACCGGCCACATGATCTACCCGTGGCCGCTGTGGGTGATGGGCCCGTGGGGCGCGATCCTGCTGATGAGCACGATCTTCGGGAACGGGCAGAAGCGCGACTAGTCCGGAGCCGTTTGTGCCGTAATGCACTGTGTGTATTCCTCCGCAGTGCGTGAGGGCGGTCGTTCCTAGCGTGAGCCGTGTCAGGAACACGATTCACGGAGGAATCAGATGCGCAAGGTCCTCGCAGCCGCCGCCCTCGCCGGCTCGATCGCCGTCACCGGTCTCGCCGTCGCCCCCGCCGCGCAGGCGGCCTCGTCCGGCGGGTGGGGCACGTTCTACGCCGGCAACCACAAGGCGTCCACCCACGGGAGCACGTACCGGTCGCACGGCAGGGTCTACACCCACTGGTACGGCAGGGAGTCCACGCCGAAGTTCGGCTACGTGTGGTTCCGGTACTACGCGAACGGGAGCTGGCACCAGTTCTTCAAGAAGTGGGACGGGAACCACGACGAGACCTGGTCCGGCCGGGACATCAAGAAGATCTACACCTGGACCTGCTGGGGCGGCTCGGTCCGGTACTGCGGTGACCGGCACCGCATCTATTAGGAACGCCTCGCGGAAGGCCCGCCCTCTCCGGCGGGCCTTCCGTCGTACGGTCTTAGGAGTAGGAGCCGTGGGGTAGACTCTTACGTGGTTGTGTCAGGACACCTGGCACGCGTTTCGCGTTTTTGGCTCAGGTGTCGTACACTCCTTAGTCGGCTCACTATGACTATCACGCGTCGGCGGTCTTTGCCGATCGCCGCTCTCTTCGAAGCGTGAGGTCGCGGCTGCTTAGTGAACCGTAGCCTCAGACGACCGATCAGTGAAACGCGAGGGATTTTGGCCAAGAAAGACGGCGCCATCGAGATCGAGGGCACTGTGGTTGAGTCGCTCCCGAACGCCATGTTCCGGGTGCAGCTCGACAACGGCCATAAGGTCCTGGCCCACATCAGCGGACGGATGCGGATGCACTACATCCGGATTCTTCCTGACGACCGGGTAGTCGTTGAACTGAGCCCCTACGACCTGAGTCGCGGGCGGATCGTCTACCGATACAAGTAAGACGTCTGAGGAACACGAAGGACAATGAAGGTAAAGCCGAGCGTCAAGAAGATCTGCGACAAGTGCAAGGTGATCCGCCGGCACGGTCGCGTCATGGTGATCTGCGACAACCTGCGCCACAAGCAGCGTCAGGGTTAGTCGTACGCAAGGTTTCTCCGAGTCCGCCCCGAATTTCAGGGAGCGGGCTCGACGCATGAGGAGCCTGCGACAGTAATCGCGTCTCACACCTGAGCAGGCGGAGCGATCCGTACCTCTCAGGAGACCCCCGGTCGGAGGCCGGGGCCCTCACCCCGGGCATGGGGAGGGGTAGTGCGGCGCAAGACCTCCGCTCAAAAGAAGGAGAATGCCCGACCATGGCTCGCCTGGTTGGCGTCGACCTCCCCCGCGAGAAGCGGCTGGAGATCGCTCTCACCTACATCTACGGAATCGGCCGCACCCGCGCCCAGGAGATCCTCCAGGCGACCGGTGTCAGCGGCGACCTCCGCGTGCACCAGCTCTCCGACACCGAGCTCGTCCCGATGCGTGACTACATCGAGGCGAACTTCAAGATCGAGGGTGACCTGCGCCGCGAGGTCCAGGCCGACATCCGTCGCAAGATCGAAATCGGTTGCTACCAGGGCATCCGGCACCGCAAGGGCCTTCCGGTCCACGGTCAGCGCACGCAGACCAACGCGCGTACCCGTAAGGGCAAGAAGAAGACCGTCGCCGGTAAGAAGAAGCCCGGTAAGAAGTAGTCCACAGCCGCGGACCGAAGATCTCAGGAGTAATGGCAAACAATGCCTCCTAAGAGCCGTCAGGGTGCACCGAAGAAGGTGCGCCGCAAGGAAAAGAAGAACGTCGCTCACGGGCACGCCCACATCAAGAGCACGTTCAACAACACGATCGTCTCGATCACCGACCCGAACGGGAACGTGATCTCCTGGGCCAGCGCCGGCCACGTGGGTTTCAAGGGCTCCCGTAAGTCCACCCCGTTCGCCGCCCAGATGGCCGCCGAGAACGCCGCCCGCCGCGCCATGGAGCACGGCATGCGCAAGGTCGACGTGTTCGTCAAGGGTCCCGGCTCCGGCCGCGAGACCGCGATCCGCTCCCTCCAGGCCACCGGCCTCGAGGTGGGTTCGATCCAGGACGTCACGCCGGTCCCGCACAACGGCTGCCGTCCGCCGAAGCGCCGCCGCGTCTGAATTTCCCCAGGAGATATTGAGAAATGGCTCGTTACACGGGCGCGGACTGCAAGCTCTGCCGTCGCGAGAAGACCAAGCTCTTCCTCAAGGGCAGCAAGTGCGAGTCCGCCAAGTGCCCCATCGAGATCCGTCCTTACCCGCCGGGTGAGCACGGCCGCGGACGCCCCAAGGAGTCCGAGTACCAGCTTCAGCTTCGCGAGAAGCAGAAGACCCGTCGTATCTACGGCGTCCTCGAGAAGCAGTTCCGCAACTACTACGAGGAGGCCGCGGGCAAGAGCGGCAAGTCGGGTGAGGTGCTGCTCCAGATCCTGGAGAGCCGTCTCGACAACGTCGTCTACCGCGCCGGCTTCGCCCAGTCGCGTGACGCCGCCCGCCAGCAGGTGCGCCACGGCCACATCCTGGTGAACGGCAAGAAGGTCGACATCCCGTCGTACCGCGTTCGCGAGCACGACATCATCGAGGTCCGCGAGACCAAGCGCAACCTGCTGCCGTACGAGGTCGCTCGGGCGACCGCGGGCGAGCGCACGGTTCCCGCGTGGCTCGGCGTCGTGCCGGAGAAGCTCCGCGTCCTGGTCCACCAGCTGCCGGTTCGCCAGCAGATCGACACCCAGGTCCAAGAGCAGCTCATCGTCGAGTACTACTCCAAGTAGTCACTGACGTCCTAGTTCGGGTGCGGATTTCCGTGCCCGAACTAGACTGTTTATCGGAGTGGCGTCATATAGCGGGCGCCACACGACAAGGGGAGAACCCACACCATGCTGATCGCTCAGCGTCCGACTCTTCTCGAAGAGTCGATCGACGAGACCCGGTCCCGGTTCGTCATCGAGCCGCTGGAGCCGGGCTTCGGCTACACCATCGGCAACTCGCTGCGCCGCACGCTGCTGTCGTCCATCCCGGGCGCGGCCGTGACGAGCATCCGCATCGAGGGCGTGCTGCACGAGTTCTCGACCGTTCCCGGGGTCAAGGAAGACGTCACCGACATCATCCTGAACCTCAAGGAGCTGGTCGTCTCCTCCGAGCATGACGAGCCGGTCGTGATGTACCTGCGCAAGCAGGGCCCCGGTGAGGTCACCGCCGCCGACATCGCGCCGCCGGCCGGTGTCGAGGTGCACAACCCCGAGCTGCGCATCGCCACGCTCAACGGCAAGGCGAAGCTGGAGATGGAGCTGACCGTCGAGCGCGGTCGCGGCTACGTCTCCGCCGCCCAGAACAAGCAGCCGGGCCAGGAGATCGGGCGCATCCCGATCGACTCGATCTACTCCCCGGTGCTCAAGGTCACCTACAAGGTCGAGGCGACCCGAGTCGAGCAGCGCACCGACTTCGACCGTCTCATCCTCGACGTCGAGACCAAGCCCGCCATGAAGCCCCGCGACGCGGTGGCCTCGGCCGGCAAGACCCTCGTCGAGCTCTTCGGCCTGGCCCGTGAGCTCAACGTCGAGGCCGAGGGCATCGACATCGGCCCGTCGCCGACCGACGCCGCCCTGGCCGCCGACCTGGCGCTGCCGATCGAGGAGCTGAACCTGACCGTTCGCTCCTACAACTGCCTCAAGCGCGAGGGCATCCACACCGTGGGTGAGCTCGTCGCCCGCAGCGAGCAGGACCTTCTCGACATAAGGAACTTCGGGGCCAAGTCGATCGAAGAGGTCAAGCAGAAGCTGCACGAGATGTCGCTGGCGCTCAAGGACTCCCCGCCCGGGTTCGACCCGAGCGCGGTGGCCGGCGGCGGCTACGACGACGACGACAGCGCGTACGTCGAGACCGAGCAGTACTGAGCTTCGTGCGGAGACCCCGTCTCCGCACGTGCCCCGCACGCGCCGAGTGGTCCGACCGCTCGGCGCGTGACGAACGTAACGGCCCAGTCGCCATGATTGCGGCCGGCCCGACTCCGGTACCTGGTACGGCCGGGGCGGGTTAACCCAAGAGGAGAAAGCAATGCCCAAGCCCACCAAGGGTGCACGTCTTGGCGGCAGCCCGGCGCACGAGCGGCTGATCCTGGCGAACCTCGCCACGGACCTGTTCCGCCACGGCAAGATCCGCACGACGGTGACCAAGGCCAAGCGCCTTCGTCCGCTGGCGGAGCGCCTGATCACCAAGGCGAAGAAGGGCGACATCCACAACCGTCGCCAGGTCCTGACCGTGGTCAGGGACAAGGGCGTGGTTCACCACCTGTTCACCGAGATCGCGGTGACGTTCGCCGAGCGTCCGGGTGGTTACACCCGGATCACCAAGATCGGCGCGCGTAAGGGCGACAACGCTCCGATGGCCGTCATCGAGCTGGTGTCCGAGCCGCTGAACGGTGTCACCACCCGCCGCGCCGAGGCGCCGGCCGCCGCTGCCGCTCCGGCTCCGGCCGCCGAGGAGACCGAGGTCGCCGAGACCGAGGCCCCCAAGGCTCCTGAGGCCGCCGCCGAGGAGACCCCGGCTGCCGCTGAGGAGACCCCGGCCGCCGAGGCCGAGGCGAAGAAGGACGAGGCCTGATCTCTCAGGCTGGTTGAATCGGGCCCGGATCCCCCTCGCGGGGGTCCGGGCCCTTTTCCGTGAACGTGAAAGGGACGATCGTGCTACGGCTCCGCCTGGATCTGGCATACGACGGGACCGACTTCTCCGGATGGGCCAGGCAGCCCGGTCGCCGTACCGTCCAGGGTGAGATCGAGCTGGTGCTCACCAGGATCCTGCGCCTGGCCGAGCCCGCCGCGCTGACCGTGGCGGGGCGCACTGACGCGGGCGTGCACGCGCGCGGGCAGGTGGCGCACGTGGACGTGCCGGTCGCATCGTTGGCCGAGCTCGACGGCAACCGCGGGCCCCTGGAGCTCGATGAGCGGCTCTCTGCGCTCGTCCGGCGGCTGGGTGGGATTCTGCCCTTGGATGTACGCGTTCATCGGGTCTCGGTGGCTCCTGAGGGCTTTGACGCCCGGTTCTCCGCAATGTTCCGGCGGTACGCGTACCGGGTGTGCGACACGGCCGGCGGGGCCGATCCGCTGCGACGGCACGAGGTGGTCTGGCACAGCCGTCCGCTGGACCTCGACGCCATGAACGAGGCCGCCCGGCGGCTGGTGGGCGAGCACGACTTCGCGGCGTTCTGCAAGAAGCGCGAGGGCGCCACGACGATCAGGGAGCTGCAACGCCTGGAGTGGACGCGCGAGGCGGACGGCGTGCTGGTGGCCGCCGTCGTGGCGGACGCGTTCTGCCACTCGATGGTCCGCGCGCTGGTCGGCTCCCTGCTGGCCGCCGGCGACGGGCGCCGGCCGGTGGAGTGGCCCGGCCAGGTGCTGACGCGGGCCGTACGGGACTCCGGGGTGCACGTCGCGCCCGCCCACGGGCTGTGCCTGGAGGAGGTGGGCTACCCGGCGGCGGACGAACTCGCCGCGCGGGCAGCCGCCACGCGGCGGGTCCGCACGCTCTCAGCCCTTGGTGACGCGGCGCTCCAGGACGAGTGAGGTCTGGTCCCTGAACGCCCCGCTGACCTTGGCCAGCGTCTTGTCCTTGGCGTCCGGGGTGTGGCCGTCGACGTGGGTGGCGTAGCTGAAGACGATGTACCTGCCCCACACCAGGCCGGCCGCGTAGCCGCCGGCGATGGACACCCGCTCGCCCCCGCTTCCCTTCGCGCCGGGCAGCGCGCGGAACCAGATGTTGCGCGAGAGGTTCTTGGCCTGGTCGGTCAGGGTGGCGTCCTCCTTGGTCGGCAGCACCGCGATGCCGGTGGTCACGGCCCAGCGGCGCTTGCTGTCGACGTAGGTGGCGCGGATGATCCGGCTGCACTTCCGCTCGCTCAGCGCGTCGGCGAACGCGCCGGTCGCCGCCTTGTCGCAGCTCGTCTCCGTGTCGGTCTTGACCCTGGTGAACGTCACGCCGGCCGCCGAGACCTTCTTCTTCGGGAACGCCTCCGTCAGGGACATCTTCTTCGGGTCCGTCTCCTCCGAGTTCAGCATCGACGAGCCCGGGACGTCGGCGGGCGGGCTGCTGGACAGCTCCGTGCTGGGCGGCAACGTGGGCGGGGTGGGGCGGGGACCCGCGGTCGTGGCGGCCGGCGGGGCGGTGTTCAGGGCGCGGTAGGCGAAGAAGCCGCCGGTCGCGACGCCTGCCAGGGCCAGGGCGCCGAGGGTGACGAGCAGGGCCCGCTTGCTCTTGCCCCGGGCGGGGGGCGGCGGGGGCGGGATCTGGAACGGGGGTTGCCTGAACGCGCCGGGTGGGAAGGTGGGGGTGCCGGCGGGCGGGGTGGGGAGGTCCAGGGCGGTGCTGGGCCTCTTGCTCCACAGGTCCTGGTTGAAGGGCAGGTCGGGGAGTTGGTCCGTGGCGGGTGTCTCGTCCGGGCGCTGGTCTGATGGACGCTCGTCGTCGGCGGGCCGGTCCGCTGAGGCCGATTCGGCTGGGTGCCTGGGCTCGGGGTGGGGGTCCGCCGGGCGTGCGCCTTCTGGGCGCGTCGTCGGGGTGTGGCCGGACGTGCGGTGGTTCGCCTCCTCGCGGCCGTCCTCCGTGTGGACCTCCTCCGGGAGCCTCTCCTCGGCGGGGGGCACGGGGGTCGCGGGGGGCCATACGGGCACGTCGCCGGGCTCCGGGGGGCGTCCCGTCGGGTTGGTGGGGTGGGGCTCGACGTAGTGGGCCGTCCGCATGGGGCCCGTGGGTTCCTCGCGGGGGTCGGACGCGCGCATGCCCTGCGGCGGGGTGTCCTGGGCCGTCGGGTCGTCCCCGTGGGGAGGGGCGGGCGCGGCGTGCTGCTGGACGGCGGCCGCGGCCTCGCGCTTGGCGGCCTCGGGGTCGAAGTAGTGGGCCGCTTTGGGAATCCCGCCGGGGCGGGTGGCATCGGGGTCGTACGACCCTGCGCCCCCGCCGCCGAACGGTTCTGCGTCGGAACCGCCGTACGACGCGGGGTCCGGCGCGTACGGCGCCGGGTCCGGGCTGTACGGCGTGGCGTCCGGGCTGTACGGCGGGGTGTCGGGTTTGTGGGGTGCCGGGTTTGTGTGGGGCGCGGGGTTGCGGCCGGGCAGTGTGGCGTCGGGGTCGCGGGGGAACGCGGGCTCGGCGGCGTGCCGGTCGCCGGGCGCGCCGGTGGCGGCGGTGCCGATGGTGTCGGCCCCGGCGGCCGACGGGCTGGTCGGTGCATCGACGGGGTGGGCGGTCGGTGTACCGGTCGGCGGGGTGTGGCCACTGGGTGTGCCGGATAGTGGCGTGTGGCCACCGGGCGTGCCGGTTGGTGGGGTGGGGGGTCGGTTGGGGTGCTGGTCGGCTGCCGTCGGGTCCGCGGGGTGGCCGGTCGGGGTGGTGGGGAAGCGGGCGGTGGGTTCGCCCGTGGCCGGGTCGTCGTTGTCCGGCTCGGCCACCAGTTCGCCCGTGGCGGCGGGCCAGGGGGGCATGACGTCCGGGTCGGCGACCGGGGCGGGCCACACCTGCAGGCCCGCGGCGGCGGCCGTGAACGCCGGTGGCGGCTCCCACGGCGGCGCGCCGGGCACGACCGGCTTGGCGGGCCAGCCGGGAGGGTCCTCCTCCGGGGTGGCGGCCCACTGCGCGGGGGCGGCGGACCAGGAGGCGTCGTCCTCAGGCTGGGGACCCCAGGTGGCTTCGGCGGCGTTTCTGGGCGTCCAGGCGGCTTCGTCGGACGCGCTGGGAGCCCACTCGGGCGTGTCGGACGTGCGAGGAGGCCACGCAGGCGCGTCGGAGGCGGGGGGAGGCCAGGCGGGCGCGTCGGCGGGCCCGGCGTTCCGGCCGGGCGTGTCGGAGGGCCCGGCGCTTCGGCCGGTCTCGTTGGACGCCCTGGGGCCCCATGCTGCCTGGTCTGGGGTTCCGGGCCCTCGGCCGGTCTCCTCGGGAGGGGCGGGTGCCCATGCGGGTTGGCCTGGAGCTCCGTCGGTTCGTCCGGTGTCGTGCGGGGTTCCGGGGGCCCGTGCGGCCTGGCCGGGGGTGGCGGGAGTTCGCCCAGGTTGGTCGGGGGGGACCCACGCGGGTTGGCTGGGCGCTCCAGGTGCGCGCCCCGGGGCTGTGGGCGGCTGCTCAGGGGTCCAGCCGGACTCAGGGGAGGCGCCGGGGGGCCAGCCGGTCTCGTGGGAGGTGCCCGGGGTCCAGCCGGGTCGGTCGGACGATCGGGGCGGCCCTGTGGGGTCCTCGGGAATGTGGGGAGCCCAGGCGGGTCTCGTGGGGGCGTCGATGGCCCAGTCAGGGGCACCGGCGGGGGCACCGGCGGGGTCGGAGATGCCGGCGGGGGCGCCAAGGGGGCCGGACGCCGCGGTGGGCGCACCGGTGAACGTACCGGGGGCGTCGGCGAACGTGCCGGGGGCGTTGGAGCCAGGGGTAGGCGTGGCTGGAGTTCCGGGGGCCCAGGTGGGGGCGTCCCCTCTGTGTGGGGGGCGGCGGGAGGCGGTGATGGTCTCTTCGTCGGGACCGGAGGCGGTGGGCCCCGGTGTGCCGGACGGGCCGCCCGTGACGGGGCCGGAGGGGGCGCCGGTTCCGTAGGGGGGCTTGGTGGGGGCGGAAGAGGGGGCGGGGTCGGGGGCGTCGTCGGCGAACCAGTCGTAGGGGGCCGAGTCGTCGCCGGCCACCTCCCACGGTTGTACGCCGGCGGACGACTCGGCGGGCTCCGGTGGGGTGCCACGCGGAACCCGCGTCTCGTCGCCGGTCGGCTCGTCGGACGGGGTGATAGCCGACGGAACGCCGCCCCCGATGCGGCCGAAACTCGGCGGTGGCATCGGTGATGCGGTCGTACGGTCGGCTTCCCTGCGATCGTGCTCAGACCCGGGTTCCTGGCCACGCATAGGGCGAGCCTAGCGAGAGTAGCGAGATCGTTATGTCGGTATGGGGGTTCCCAACGGGAACCGCCGTCCCCTTTGAGGGGTTATCGACCGTGATGCCGGTTCAGCTGAGCGCGCTCCCCGTCATCGACCGGCTGTCCAGAGCCTTGAAGACCGTCGCGTCGGTGAGGTCCTTGATGGCCTCGAAGATACGCTTCGATCCCTTCTTGTCCGGCTTGCTGCCGTCCTTGTTCTGGAACCACACCATGATCGCGTAGTGGCCGTGGGTCGAGATCTTGGCGCCGCCGCTGCCCGAGCCGAGCATCTTGGTGACGCTGTCCTTGCCGGCCAGCGGCTTGACGTAGTTGCTCGCGTCGCCGACCTTGGCCACCTTGGTGGCGGTGCCGCTCGTCTTGAGGTTGGCCACGCCGATCGTGCCGATCACCTTGCCGGCCTTGTCACGGAAGCTGGCCCGCAGGAACTGGGTGCACTTGCCGGACTTGAGGGCCTTCTGGAGCTTGTCGCCCAGGGCGCCGTCGGTGCACTTCTTGTCCTTGCTGGTGACCGTCATCTCGTAGCCGCGCCCCGAGACGGTGAACTTCTTCGCCGACCCGAAGATCTCCTTGACCGTGATCGGGTCGGGGTCGGTCTTGCGGTCGGCCGCGAAGCCGTACTTGCCGGGCGGGGCCGACGGGAGCGGCGCGGAGGTACGGGTGGGCGCGCCGGCCTCGGCCGTGCTGGGGCTGCCGGCGTTCCACATCATCGCCAGGCCGCCGCCGAGCAGGCCCAGCAGCAGGACGCCGCCGATCGCGAACCACAGCGGGGCGCGTGAGCGCCGGCCCTCGTCGTAGGGGCTCCAGCCGACCCTGCTCTGCTGCGCCTGCGTCGGCTGCCCGGAGTCCGGCGACTGGGCGGACTGCCCGGCCGGCGGCGTCGGCCCGTTCAGCGGCGGCTGTCCGGGCTGCCCGGTCGGCGGCTGCTGCTGTTGGGCCGGTGTGAACGGAGACTGCCCGAACGAGGACTGCGCGTACGGCGGGGCCTGCGGTGACTGCTGAGTGGTCTCGGCCCCGGCGGCGCGGTCTCTACGCGAACGGCGGGGACCGCTGTCCATGCCACGTTCCTCATTGCCGTTGGAAACCATGCGGAGACATTACCGTGATGTTCGTCATCGGGTCCCGAAGTCCTGGGTCCACCATGGGCCGTCCGGTCCGGAGGCGACGCCGACGCCGATGGCCTTGAGAGTGCAGTCCAGGATGTTCCTGCGGTGGTCGCGGCTATCCAGCCAGCCGCGTACGGCCTGCTCGGCAGTGCTGTAACCGTTGCCGATGTTCTCGGCGGCGCCCCAGTGGTAGCCGGCGCGGTCCATGCGGTCCCAGGGGGAGGCGCCGTCGGGGGAGTTGTGGGCGAGCTGCCCGGTACGCGCCATCTCCAGCGAGTGCTGGCGCGCCGAGCGTGCGAGCCTGCCGTCCACGCGCAGCGGGCCGCAGCCGTGCTCGGCGCGGGCGGCGTTGGTGAGCGTGATGACCCGGGCGGCCATGCCGGGGATCACCTTGGCCTGGTCGTCGCCGCCGCCGGTGAACACCTGGGTGGGGTCGCCCTTGGCGTCGAAGCCCGCGATCTGCCCTTCCGGGGTCTTCGTGGGCTTGGGGGTGGATCTGCCGCGCGGGGTCCTGACCGTGGTGGCCTGCCGCGGGATGCGGTCCAGCTCGGGCCGGGCCTTCTGCGCCGTGGTGGGGGCGGGGCGCGCGGTGGCCGCGGCGGGCGGGGCGGTCTCGTTGAGGTAGATGTGCGCGGTGGGCTCGACGTCGTCGGACAGCCGGCCGAGCAGCACGCCCGTGAACAACGCGGCCATCAGGCAGGTCAGCACGCCCAGGCTGTTCCGGCGCCGCGCGCCCCGCTGGGTTTGCCGGGTGTGAGAGTTCCGCCACATACCGCAGCTAACGATAGAGATGTCGGGTACCGGGAAAGAAGGGATGCCAGGGAAACGAAATGGAACCGTTCTGTCGTCGGGTAGACTCGTGCAGGGTTACCGGTCTTTTGACCTGCGCGCCTTCAGGCGGGTAACCTAATCGTTCGTTGTGTGCATAGGTCCAGCGTGACCGATGCGCGGCGCGTCCGGCGTCATCTCCCATCATCAAGCCCATCGGGCTCGGGAGACGGAAGGTCCGGGCTGCCGTGTGCCCGCACCGACCGACCCATGTAGCTGTCGCATCCGACAGCGCCGAAGACGCGAGCAAAAGAAGGCTACGACCGTGCGCACGTACTCACCGAAGCCCGCCGACGTCCAGCGTCAGTGGTACGTCATCGACGCGACCGATGTCGTGCTGGGCCGGCTGGCCAGCCACGTCGCGAACCTGCTCCGCGGCAAGCACAAGCCGATCTTCGCGAACCACGTCGACACCGGTGACTTCGTCATCGTCATCAACGCCGACAAGATCGCGCTGAGCGGTAACAAGCGTGAGCAGAAGAAGGCGTACCGTCACTCGGGCTACCCGGGCGGTCTGCGTTCCGTCACCTATGGCGAGCTCATGGACAAGCGGCCGGAGAAGGCCGTCGAGAAGGCCGTCAAGGGCATGCTGCCGAAGAACTCCCTCGGCCGGAAGATGGCCAAGAAGCTGAAGGTCTACGCGGGTACCGACCACCCGCACCAGGCCCAGCAGCCGGTGCAGTTCCAGATCACCCAGATCGCCCAGTAGTAGTTCGAAAGAGTTAGAGGAGAACCGTGGCTGAGCCCACCGGTGTCGAGACGGTCGTCGAGACCGAGCTGGAGGAATTCTCCGGCGAGGACTTCCCGTCCGAGTACACCACCGAGTCCGCTGCCAGCGCTGACGCGCCCGTGCGCAAGCCCGTCACCACGGGTAACTCGTACGGCACCGGTCGCCGCAAGGAGGCGATCGCCCGCGTGCGCATCGTCCCCGGCACCGGCAAGTGGACGATCAACGGTCGTTCGCTGGACGTCTACTTCCCCAACAAGGTCCACCA
This sequence comes from Nonomuraea sp. NPDC051191, assembly GCF_044455665.1. NCBI lineage: Bacteria > Bacillati > Actinomycetota > Actinomycetes > Streptosporangiales > Streptosporangiaceae > Nonomuraea > Nonomuraea sp. NPDC051191. The sequence goes on from NZ_JBITEZ010000027.1 coordinate 34,498, forward strand.
GCAGATCGTCAACGAGCCCTTCGTGGTGCTCGGTGCCGAAGAGGCGTTCGACGTCATCGCGCGCATCGACGGCGGCGGCGTCACCGGCCAGGCCGGCGCGCTGCGCATGGGCCTGTCCCGCGCCCTGGCGATCCTGGACGTCGACGTCAACCGGCCGCCGCTGAAGAAGGCCGGCTTCCTCACCCGTGACGCCCGCGCCACGGAGCGGAAGAAGTACGGCCTCAAGAAGGCCCGCAAGGCTCCGCAGTACAGCAAGCGCTAAATTGGCGCGCCTTTTCGGCACCGACGGGGTACGTGGGGTCGCTGGTCGCGACCTCACGGCCGAGCTGGCCATGGATCTGTCCGTGGCGGCCGCCCACGTACTCGGTGATGCGGGCGCGTTCGCGGCCACGGGGCGTCGTCCCGTGGCCGTCGTGGGCCGGGACCCGCGAGCCTCCGGGGAGTTCCTGGAGGCCGCAGTGGTCGCCGGCCTCGCGGCGTCTGGAGTGGATGTGCTGCGCCTCGGCGTGCTGCCCACCCCGGCCGTCGCCCATCTCACCGCCGCTCTCGGCGCCGACCTCGGCGTCATGCTGTCCGCCTCGCACAACGCGGCGCCGGACAACGGGATCAAGTTCCTGGCCAGGGGCGGCTTCAAGCTGTCCGACGTGGTCGAGGACGAGATCGAGCGCCGGCTCGGTGAGAACTGGTCCTTCCCCGTCGGTTCGGGGGTCGGGCGCGTACGCGACGCGTACGGCGAGGCCGACCGCTACATCTCGCACGTCCTGACCACGATGACCGCCGCGCTCGACGGCCTGCACATCGTGGTCGACTGCGCGCACGGCGCCGCCCACATGGTCGCGCCTGAGGCGCTGGTGCGTGCGGGCGCCCGGGTCGAGGCCATCGGCGCCAGGCCCGACGGGCTCAACATCAACGCCGGGCACGGCTCCACCCACCTGGACAAGCTCCAGCAGGTGGTCGTGTCCAGGGGCGCCGACCTGGGCGTGGCCTACGACGGCGACGCCGACCGCTGCCTGGCGGTCGACCACACGGGCACGGTCGTCGACGGCGACCAGATCATGGCGGTGCTCGCCGCCGCCATGCACGGCGACGGCCAGCTGGCCAAGGACACCGTGGTCGCGACCGTCATGTCCAACCTGGGCTTCAAGCTGGCGATGCGCGAGACCGGCATCACCGTGATCGAGACCGCGGTCGGCGACCGTTACGTCCTCGAACGCATGAAGTCCGAGGGGTTCAACCTGGGCGGCGAGCAGTCCGGCCACGTCATCCTGCTCGACCACGCCACCACGGGCGACGGCCTGCTCACCTCGCTGCACCTGCTGGGCGTGGTGGCCAAGTCGGGCGTCCCGCTGAAGGAGCTGGCCTCGGTGATGACCCCGCTGCCGCAGATCCTGATCAACGTCAAGGACGTCGACAAGGGCAAGGCGTCGGTGCCCGAGCTCATCGCCGCCGTGGCCGAGGCCGAGGCGGAGCTGGGGGAGACCGGCCGGGTCCTGATCCGGCCGAGCGGCACCGAGCCCATGATCCGGGTGATGGTGGAGGCCGCCTCCGAGGAGCACGCCAACCAGGTGGCCGGTCGCCTGGCCGACGTGGTCCGTACGGCCTGCGCCTCCTGACGCGCGCCTGGGCGGGTACGGCGTCGCGCCGTACCCGCCGGGCCGCTACTCGTCGCCGGTGAGGGCGAACACCCGCAGCCTGCGGCCGGCCCAGAAGACCGCGCCCACGGTCACGATGACGAGCGCCGGGACGGCGAAGCCCATCGTGACGGTCGACTGCAGGAACGGCGAGTCGGAGATCTGGTCGGCGATGGTCCTGGCCCACTCCTGGACCGAGAACTTGCCCGCCCCTGGCATCAGGGTGACCACGGTGACCTCCCAGACGAGGGCGTAGATGACGCCGATCGTGACCGCGTGCTTGGTCACGACCCCGAGGAGCAGGAAGAGCGCGGCGTAGGCGATGCCGGCGACCAGGGCGCCGAGGGCGAAACCGGTCGCGATGCCGTCCTCGCCGCCCACCAGGATCCAGGCCGCCACGTACGTCGGCAGGGCCCCGAACACGGCCATGAGCGAGGCCGCCACCCCGAACTTGGTCAGCGCGATCACGGGCCTGGAGATGGGCTTGGACATCAGGTGGATGACGGTGCCGTCGTCGATCTCCGGCGCGATGACGCCGGTGCCCGCGATGACTCCCAGCAGCGGCAGCATCGCCTGGACGGCGAACTTCTGCATCAGGTCCACGGCCAGTTTCTGGTCGGTGCCGGTCGCCACACGCAGCAGCACGGCCAGGGCGATCAGGGCCAGCGGGAGCAGCAGGAGCAGGATGATGCGGCGACGCCCGAGCAGTGAGCGGTACGTGATGCCCGCGACCACGGTGTTCATTCAGGTGCTCCTGTTGATCAGGTAGGCGAAGACGCTCTCCAGGTCCTCGTCGGCGGGGGAGACCTGGTGCAGGCGCACACCCTCGTCGCGGGCGACGCGTGGGAGCAGCCGGGCGAATCGCCGCAACTCGGTCGCCTGGACCTCCAGGCCGTCCGGGCGGAGCGTGATGCCGCCGGCCGACTCGTCGCGGATCAGGGCCGCGGCGAGCTTCCGGTCGTCGCTGGACCGGATGACGAACAGGTGGGGCCGGTCGGTCATCAGGCGCCTGATCTCGCGGAAGTTGCCCGAGGCCGCGTGCCGACCGGACACCAGGACCTCGATGTGCTGGGCGACCCGCTCGACCTCCTCCAGGATGTGCGAGCTGAACAGGATTGTCTTGCCCGCGGTGCCCATGGCGCGGATGAGGTCCATCAGGTGCAGGCGCTGGCGCGGGTCCATGCCGTTGAACGGCTCGTCGAGCAGCAGCACGGCCGGGTCGTGGACGAGGGCGGCGGCCACCTTGACCCGCTGGCGCATGCCCTTGGAGTACGTCTCCACCCGGCGGTCCTTCGGCTCCTCCATCTCGACCGTGGCCAGGGCCTTGCGGGCGGCCTCGACGGGGTCGGGGAGGCCGTGCAGGCGGGCGGCGGACAGGACGAACTGCCAGCCGGTGAGGAAGCCGTACACACCCTCGCGTTCCGGGACCAGGCCGATATTTCGGTAGATGTGGTGGTTCTTCCAGACCTGGGTGCCGTCCAGCGTGACCGAGCCGCCGGACGGCGCCAGGAACCCGGCCATCATGTGCAGCAACGTCGACTTGCCGGCGCCGTTGGGCCCGAGCAGGCCGGTGACGCCGGGGCCGATCGTCATGGTCACGTCGTTGACCGCCACCACGTTGCCGTACCAGCGGGACACCTGGGAGAGCTCGATCCTCATCGCGAGGCCGCCTTCCTGTAGCGCAGCGCGAGAGCGGCCAGGCCGACGCCGATCAGCACCACCAGGATCGCCGCCGAGGCGGGACCGCTGGGGTAGGGGCCATCGGCGTGGGACGGGGTGCCGAACAGCCACGACTGCACGGAGTCGACCAGCCAGAACGGGTTCATCAACCAGGCCCAGGCGGCCCCCGACTCGTTCCCGGTGCTGATCATCGTCCCGTAGAGCAGCGGCACCGACGCCGAGCTCAGCAGGTAGACCGTGATCACCGAGGCCACCCCCAGCCCGCGCCGCGGCGTGAACGAGGCGAGGGCCAGACCGAACGCCGACAGCAGCAGCGCCAGCACCAGCGCCATGAGCAGCGCGCCGAGGTACTCGCCGGTGGCGGGCGGCCCGGGCAGGTCGACGACCAGCTCGCCGATCCACAGCAGCGTCAGCGGCCCGCCGACCAGCAGGAAGAGCGCGGCGGTCATCGCGATCACCTTGGCGGCGACGTACTGGAAGACCGAGATCGGCCGGGACAGGTACAGGGGCAGCACGCGGTGGCGCAGATCGGGGGCGACGACCGTGGGGGCCTGGGAGGCCAGGAAGATGGCCACCACGGCCTGCAGGAGGACCGCGAATCCGCTGTAGGGGATGCCGCGCTGCTGGGCCAGCGCCATGAGCGCGATCGACACCACCATGGGCAGCAGCATGATGACGACCAGCGCGAACGGCACGATCTTGCTGCGCGCCGGACGGCCGAGGCCGAAGATGCCGCGCAGGCTGTGGACGGTGAGCGCGCGGGTGGCGTACGCGCCGCCCATGCGGGGGCCGTCGTAGTGCCGGTAGCCGATGTCGTAGATCTCAGACACTGGCCGTCTCCTCCCTGAAGACGTCCTCGATGCGGTGGCGTCCCTGTTCGAGGCGGATGAGGCACAGGTCGAGGTCGACGGCGGCGTCGCGGATGGCGTCGTAGGTCTCGGGGCCGAGCACCTTGACCACCAGCAGGCGGCCCTGCTGGGAGACGGTCTGGCCGGTCTCGGTCAGCCGCCGGGCCAGCGGCTCCAGGCCGTCCTCGACCTCGACCGTGACCGTCTGGGTGGCCTGGGTGAACTCCGAGATCGCCGACGAGCGCAGCAGGCGGCCGCCGTCGATGACGATGACGTGGTCGCAGACGCGTTCCAGCTCGCCCAGCAGGTGGGAGGTGACCAGCACGCTGATGCCGAACTCGGTGCCGATGCGCCTGATCAGCGTCAGCATCTCGTCGCGGCCGCGCGGGTCGAGCCCGTTGGTGGGCTCGTCGAGGAAGACGAGCTTGGGGTCGTGCACGAGGGCCTGGGCCAGTTTGACCCGTTGCTTCATGCCGGTGGAATAGCCGCCGATCGGGCGGTAGCGCTCTTCGGCCAGGCCCACGTGGCGCAGCACGTCGGCGGCGCGCTCGCGGGCGGCCGTACGCGGCAGCCCGGAGATCCTGGCGAGGTGGACGACCAGCTCGGTCGCGGAGACGTCGGGAGGGAGGCATTCGTGCTCGGGCATGTAGCCGACGAGCCGGCGGATCTCGGCGCCCTGCGCGGTCACGTCGAGGTCGAGCACCCGCGCGGCGCCCTGGCTGGGCGGCAGCAGGCCGAGCAGCATCTTGATCAGTGTCGACTTGCCCGCGCCGTTCGCCCCCACCAGACCGGTGACGCCGGATCCCACGGTCACCGTGAGCCCGTCGACCGCGGTGACGGTGGGGAAGCGTTTGGTCAGCCCCTCGGTGGCGAGGATGTGCATGTGGCGGACCCTACCCGTCGCGAGGTGGGCGTGGCCTCGTTCACACGGATGAACGCTGTCCTACTTGAGGCCAGAATTTCCGCTGGACCATGAGCGTGGCCGTGCCCGAGATGATCATGCCGAGGATGTTCACCGCGAGCTGCGAGACCGACCCCGCGACCTCGGCCCAGTCGCCGAGCCCCAGCGCGACGGCGAGGTAGCCGGCCGCCGGGACCGTGGTGACCGAGATGAACACGCCGATCAGCGCCGAGGACTTGCCCGCCGTCACCGACAGGACGCCCGCCGCCCCCGCCAGCAGCGCCACGATGAACGACCATTTGTCGGGCTTGACGATGAACTGCACCTCGGCGTTCGCCTTCAGGTTGCCGATGTCGATCCAGCCGAACCACTTGGAGACGAGCGCGCAGGCGAAGGTGACGGCGATGGCGGCCGTGAAGCCGATGACCAGCGTCCGGAGGGCGGTGGTGATCAGACGTCCGCGCCGGCCCAGCAGGCCGAAGCAGATGGCGGCGATCGCGCCGAACTCCGGGCCGAGCACCATCGCGCCGACGATCAGGATGGGCGAGTTCTGCAGCACGCCGATGCCCGCGAGCTGCGTCGCGATGGCCAGGAAGGCCAGGTAGGCCCAGGTGATGCGGGACTCGCTGGAGACCTTGTGGGCCAGCTCCTCCCACACCACCGCGTCGTCGGGATCGCCGGGAGCCTCCTCGACCGCCGCCGTGGCCGCCCTGGACAGCGACAGGTCCACCTGCTCGATGGCGATCGAGCCGACGTCCTCCAGCCACTTGAGCCGGCTGATCACCTCGTTGGCCGCCTCGCGGGCGGAGTCGCAGAGGACGACGTCGCCCGCCGGCTCGCGGGCGGCGCCCGGCAGGACGACGATGTTGGTGACGCCCGTGCACTCCTGAAGCAGCTCGACGGCCTCGTCGGTGCGGTCGGGAGGGATGATCAGTCGCAGATGCAGCACTCCGCCATTGTTGTCCATCGGACATTGACGTCGCGTTGACCGGCGTACGCGAGGCTGCCTCACATGATTCGCTTCAGATGCCACGATCATGGTGAGGACTGCTGGTTCGCCGACATTGACGACCAGGAGTGCGCGGGCCGGTTCGCCGCCTACGTCTTCGACGAGGTGTTCAGGTCCGGCGAAGCCGTACCCGCCTGACCGCGTGGTCGGCGCCCTTCTTCAGGACGAGATCGGCCCGGCCCCTGGTGGGGGCGATGTTCTCGACCAGGTTGCGCTCGTTGATGTCGCGCCACACGTTGACCGCGAACTCCGTGGCCTGCTCGTAGGTGAGCTCGGCGATGTACTTGAAGTAGGACTTGGGGTCCTCGAAGGCGGTGCGGCGCAGCTTGTGGAAGCGTTCGACGTACCAGGTGCGGATGTCCTCGACCTTGGCGTCCACGTAGATGGAGAAGTCGAAGTAGTCGTTGACGGCCAGGGACGTGGGCGGGGCGGGCTGGAGGACGTTCAGGCCCTCGATGATCAAGATGTCTGGATTTTTCACGACCTGGCGGGCGCCGGGGACGATGTCGTACTCCAGATGGCTGTAGACGGGCGCGTACACCTCGGGGGCGCCCGCCTTGACCTCCGCCACGAACCTGACCAGCGCGCGCCGGTCGTAGCTCTCCGGGAAGCCCTTGCGCTGCATGATGCCCTTGGCCTCCAGCACCGCGTTGGGGTAGAGGAAGCTGTCGGTGGTGATCAACTCCACGTGCGGGTGCTCGGGCCAGCGGGCCAGCAGGGTGTGCAGGAGCCGCGCCGTGGTCGACTTGCCGACCGCGACGCTGCCGGCGATGCCCAGGATGTACGGGAGGCGCGTCCCCGCGTCCCCGAGGAAGGCGCTCAGCACGCTGCTGCGCTGCTTGGACCCGGTGAAGTGCAGGTTCAGCAGCCGGGTCAGGGGGAGGTAGATGTCGGTGACCTCGGTCAGGTCGATGGGGTCATCGACGCCGCGAAGGTCCTCCAGCTCGTCTGCGGTGAGAGTCAAGGGCGTGTTCTTGCGGAGCTCGCTCCACTGCTCCCTGCTCAGTTCCACGTAGCCGTTGTTCACCTAGGCAGCGTAGCGATGGGGGACAAATGCGATCATGGGCGGGTGCGGCGCGGCGGTCGTCCACAGCCTGTGGATAAAAACGTGGGATTACCAAAGCATGATTCCGGGAAGGAAGAGCGGTTCTGACGATCCGGGCATGCCGGAACCGGCAGGCGGCTACCGTTCCGGACGTATCCTCCGGGAGGTCTTGTGGATCGTCGCCGCTTCCTCGCCGGCGTGGTCGCCGTCGCCGGGCCCTTCGCCGGGGTCGCCTGCGCCGGGGCCCGCGGCGGCGTCCGTCCCGCGGCCGGCTACGGGCCGCTGAAGCCGGTCGCCGACCTGCGCGACGGCAAGGTACGCCTGCACCTCCCCGACGGTTTCCGCTACCGCTCGTTCAGCGCCGCGGGCGAGACGTTCTCCGACGGGACCACGGTCCCCGGCCGGCACGACGGCATGGCGGCCTTCGCCGGTCCCAAGGGCGGCACGATCCTCGTACGCAACCACGAGGTCGCCGGCCCGGTCGGCGCGTTCGGCGACAAGGACGCCGCCTACGACCCCATGGCGGGCGGCGGCACCTCGACCCTGCATGTCACCGGCCACGGCGAGGTGCTCAGGAGCGGCCCCTCGCTCAACGGCACCATGATGAACTGCTCCGGCGGCCCGATGCCCTGGCGGGCCTGGGTGAGCTGCGAGGAGACGGTCAACGGCCCCGACGTGGGCAACGACCCGTCCGGCGGCGACAACAGCAGGCTCACGCGCCGGCACGGCTACCTGTTCGAGGTGCCGGTCGACGGGGTCGCGAGCGCGCGACCGATCAGGTCGGCCGGCCGCTTCCCGCACGAGTCGGCCGCCTTCGACCCCTCCACCGGCGCCGTCTACCTCACCGAGGACAACTTCTCCTTCCCCTCCGGCTTCTACCGTTACCTGCCGCCCAGGCACCCGATGCGGGAGGGCCGGCTGCTCGACGGCGGCAGGCTCCAGATGCTCGCCGTCGACGGGGTGAAGCGCGCCGACCTGTCGCGCGGGCAGCGGGCGGGGGCCTCCTACGCCACGCGCTGGGTGGACATCGACGACCCCGACCCGCGCTTCACCGGCAGGCCGCCGTACGAGGAGGCGGTCCAGGCGGTGGGGCGGCAGGGGCGCGCGGAGGGCGCGGCGATCTTCGCCAGGCTGGAGGGCGCGGTGTTCCACCAGGGCGTCGTGTACTTCGTCTCCACCCAGGGCGGGGCGACCGCGCCGGGTGACCCGCCGCCTTCCGGGTTCGGCGACGGGCGGGGGCAGGTGTGGGCGTACGAGACGTGGAGCGGGCGGCTCAGGCTCGTCCACGAGTCGCCGCGCTCGTCGGTGCTCGACCTGCCCGACAACGTGACCGTCAGCCGGCGCGGCACGCTGGTGCTCTGCGAGGACGGCGACGGCGACAACTACCTGCGCGGCCTCACCAGGACGGGCGAGATCTTCGACTTCTGCCGCCTCCACCCGATCCCGGACGATCCGGGCGCCGAGTTCGCCGGCTCGACGTTCGGGCCGGGCGGGCTGACGCTCTTCGTGAACGTCCAGGCCAAGCGGGGGCGCTCGTTCGCCATCTGGGGGCCGTGGGAACGCGGCCTGTTCTGAGTAGCCTGGGACGATGATCCTGGGTATCGGAGTGGACATCGTCGACATCGCCCGCTTCGAGGCGGCTCTCGAACGTACACCGCAGCTGCGTGAGCGGCTGTTCACCGACATCGAGCGGCCCCTGCCGACGCATTCGCTGGCCGCCAGGTTCGCCGCCAAGGAGGCGGTGGCCAAGGCGCTCGGCGCGCCCAGGGGGCTCGGTCACCTGGAGGCCGAGGTGCGCTGCGACGAGCTGGGCAAGCCGGAGCTGCACGTGTCGGGCAAGGTCGCCGACGTGGCGTACGGCCTCGGGGTCAAGCGCTGGCACCTGTCGCTCAGCCATGACGGGGGCGTCGCCGTGGCCTACGTGATCGCGGAGGGATAACTTCGGATCATGCGCGCGAGGCAGTGCCGTCCCGTGGAGGAGCGGCGGGAGCGAAGCGACCGGAGCGGGGGAAGGCGGCACATGGCGGCCGGGCAGCCGAACGGGGTGAGGCCATGAAGACCGCCTACACCGCCGACCAGATCCGGGGCGCCGAGCGCACGCTGATGGCGCGCCTGCCCGAGGGCGCCCTCATGCAGCGGGCCGCCCACGGCCTGGCCGCCGCCTGCGCCGACCTGCTGGGCCGGGTGTACGGCGCCCGCGTCGTGCTCCTGGTCGGCAGCGGCGACAACGGCGGCGACGCCCTCTACGCCGGCGAACGCCTGGCCCGCCGGGGAGCCCGGGTGGCGGCGGTCCTGGCCGGCTCAAGGACGCACGAGGCCGGCCTGCGCGCCTTCCTGCGCGCCGGAGGCCGCGTCGCCGGCCAGGACGCCGTCGCGGACGCCGACCTGATCGTGGACGGGCTGGTCGGCATCGGCGCCACGGGCGCGCTGCGCGAGCCGTACGCCCGGCTGGCCGAGGAGGCGAACGCGGCCCACGGCACCATCGTCGCGGTCGACGTGCCGAGCGGCGTCGAGGCGAGCACCGGGCAGGTCGCGGGCGCGGCGGTGCGGGCGCGGGTCACGGTGACGATGGGGGCGTACAAGACGGGCCTGCTGGTCGATCCCGGGGCCGCGCACACGGGCAGGGTCGAGCTGGTCGACATCGGGCTGGGCCCCTTCCTGCCCGATCCGGACGTGGCGGCGCCGACCCGCGCGGACGTGGAGGACCTGCTGCCCAGGCCCGGCAACGAGTCCGACAAATACCGCAGAGGCGTGCTCGGGGTGGCCGCGGGCAGCGACCTGTACACCGGCGCGGCCGTGCTGGCCGTGGGTGGCGCGCTGCGGGCGGGCGCGGGCATGGTCCGCTACGCGGGCACCCACGAGCCGGTCCAGCAGGTGCGCGCGCACTGGCCGGAAGCGGTGATCACCCCGCTCGACCGGCCGTCCATCGAGGACGTCGGCCGCGTCCAGGCGTGGCTGCTCGGCCCGGGGCTCGGCACCGGCGACTGGGCGCACGAGCTGGCCGCCCGCGTGCTGGCCTCCGACGTCCCCGTGCTGATCGACGCCGACGGGCTCACGCTGGTGGCCCGCGACCGGTCGTTGCTGCGCAGGCGGGCGCCCGTGCTGATCACGCCGCACGCGGGCGAGCTGTCGCGGCTGATCGGCGTGAGCCGCGAGGACATCGAGGCCGCCCGGCTGGAGCACGCCCGCCGGGCCGCCGCCGAGCTGGGCGTGACCGTGCTGCTCAAGGGCTCGACCACGGTGGTGGCCGAGGAGGCCAGGCCGGTCCGCGTCAACGAGACCGGCACGTCCTGGCTGGCCACCGGGGGCACCGGCGACGTGCTGTCGGGCGTGGCGGGCGCGCTGCTGGCCCAGGGGCTGTGCTGTTACGACGCGGGCTCCGTCGGCGCGTACGTGCACGGGCTGGCCGGACGGCTGGCCGCCCGCGGCGCCCCGCTCACCGCCGCCGGGGTGGCGGCGGCCGTCCCGGAGGCGATCCGCTCCGTCCACGGCGAACCCCGCCCCTGAGCGGCGCGAACCGCGCTCGACCACCCGTCCGAGCTGACACACTGGAGAGATGTACTCCTCGATGGCCACCCCCGCCGAGGCGCGGGTCGACCTGTCCGCGATCAGGCACAACGTGGCCCTGCTGAAGGAGCGGGCGGGCGGCGCCGAGCTGATGGGGGCCGTCAAGGCCGACGCCTACGGCCACGGGCTGGTGCCCTCGGCCAGGGCCGTCCTTGAGGGCGGCGCGTCCAGGCTGGGCACGGCGTTCGTCGCCGAGGCGCTGGCGCTGCGCGAAGGCGGCGTCACCGCGCCCGTCCTGGCCTGGCTGATCACCCCCGGCGAGCCCCTCGACCGGGCCGTCGCGGAGGACATCGAGCTGTCGGCGGCCCACGAGGGCGTGCTCGGCGAGATCGCCGCCGCCGCCCGCCTCGCGGGCCGCCCGGCCAAGGTCCACCTGGAGGCCGACACCGGCATGTGCAGGGGCGGCGCGCCCCTGGCCACCTGGCCGGGCCTGCTGAGCAGGGCGCTGGAGCTGCGGGCCGAGGGCGTCGTCGAGATCGTCGGCCTGTGGTCCCACTTCGCCTGCGCCGACGTCCCCGGCCATCCGTCGGTCGGTCAGCAGGTGGAGGCGTACGAGAGCGCGCTGAAGCTGGCCGAGCAGGCGGGGGCCGCCGGGTCGTCGGTGATCAGGCACCTGTCCAACTCGGCCGCCGTCCTGACCCTGCCCGCCGCCCGCTTCGACCTGGTCAGGCCGGGCATCGCCATGTACGGCCTGAGCCCCGTGCCGGAGCTGGGCGACTTCGGGCTGCGTCCGGCCATGACCCTGACGGCCAGGATCGCGCTCGTCAAGCGGGTCCCGGAGGAATCGGGGGTCTCCTACGGCCACCTCTATGTCACCGACCGCGAGACCACCCTCGGCCTCGTGCCGCTCGGCTACGCCGACGGCATACTCCGGCACGCGACGGGAAGAGCCGAGGTGCTGGCGGGCGGGCGCCGCCGGACGGTGGCGGGCCGGGTGTGCATGGACCAGTTCGTGATCGACGTCGGCGACGACCCCTTGTCGCCGGGCGACGAGGTCGTGCTGTTCGGTCCCGGCGACGGGGGCGAGCCGACCGCCCAGGAATGGGCGGATACCCTCGGCACGATCACGCATGAGATCGTGACCAGGATCGGTTCCCGGGTGCCACGGGTCCACCAGCATGTGACGACGAGCACTCCGGAGCGGCCATGAGCGGAGAAGGATCGGGGACATGACGACGACGACAACACGGCGGCGCAGGGTCGGGATCGCCGGCGCGATCGTCGGAGCGGCGTCGGCCGGTGTCGCGGCGGCGGCGCTGGCCAAGCGCTACGCGGTCGGCCGGATCAGGCTGCGGCACGACGAGGAGGCCAGCGAGCCGTTCGGCGAGCTGCGCGGCAGGGAGCGCACGCTCGTCACCTCCGACGGGGTGGCGCTGCACGTCGAGATCGACGGCCCCGAGGACGCGCCGCTGACGATCGTGATGTGCCACGGCTACTGCCTCAACCTCGAATCGTGGCATTACCAGCGCAAGGACCTGCGCGAGAACTACCGTCTGGTGTTGTGGGACATCCGCTCCCACGGCCGTTCGCAGCGCGGCACGGCCGACGACAGCACGATCGACCGGCTGGGCCAGGACCTCGCCGAGGTGATCGAGGAGTTCGTGCCCGGCCCGTGCGTGGTGGTCGGCCACTCGATGGGCGGCATGACGATCATGGCGCTGGCCGACAGCCACCCTGAGCTGTTCGGCGGGAAGATCCGGGCGGCCGCGCTCATCGCGACCTCGGCGGGCAAGCTGGCCGAGCTGACGCTGGGGCTGCCGGCGATGGTGTCCAAGGCCGTGCACAAGGTGGCGCCGTCCACGGTGTCGCTGCTCGGCAGGAAGGGCTCGCTGGTCGACAAGACCCGGCACGCGGGCAGCGACATCGCCTTCCTGATCACCCGCTACATGGGCTTCGGCGACTCCGCGAACGTGAGCCCGACCGTGGTCGACTTCGCCGAGTCGATGATCAGGCAGACCCCCACCGAGGTGTTCGCCGCCTTCTACCCGGCCCTGATGAACCACGACAAGCTGTCCGCGCTGCACGTCCTCGACCCGGTCCCGACCGCCATCGTCTACGGTGAGCGCGACTGGCTGACCCCGCCCGACCACAGCAGGGCCATCGCGGCGGCGCTGCCCAAGGCGCAGGTCACCGAGATCCCCGACACCTCCCACCTGATCCAGCTGGAACGCCCGGGGATCGTCAACGACGCGCTGCGCGACCTGATCAAGCGAGTGGAGTTGTAGTGCGACTGGCGACAGCGGAGGACATGCGGGCCTACGGCGCCCGCCTGGCGGCCCACCTGCGGCCCGGAGACCTGATCGTGCTGTCCGGCCCGCTCGGCGCGGGCAAGACCACGCTGGTCCAGGGCATCGCCGAAGGTCTCAAGGTACGCGGGCCGATCACCTCGCCCACCTTCGTGATCGCCAGGGTGCACCCGTCGCTGCGGCAGGGCCCGCCCCTGGTGCACGCCGACGCCTACCGGCTGGGCGGCGACCTGGAGGTCGACGACCTCGACCTCGACGCCTCGCTGGAGGAGTCGGTCACCGTGGTCGAGTGGGGCGAGGGCCTGGTCGAGGGGCTGGCCGAAGACCGGCTGGAGATCCACATCGACCGCGAGACCGGCGACGACGCCCGCCTGGTGACCCTGCGCGGGGTGGGCGACCGGTGGGCCGACACGCCGTCTGATCCGGCCTAAGGCTAAAACGTCCGTCAATTCCTGGCAAAGCTGGCACCCTTGACGTACCTGTCCGAAGACATAAATCATGATCGTTGGTCAGGGATTTGCCCAGAATTTCTGGGTATCAGGAGGGGCGACATCCACTTTTTTGGTGGATGCTGGGTGCAAGACGGCAAAGTGGGGTGCGGCGGTGCTCAGGGTCAGGCGAGTCGCGTACGCGGGTGCCATCATGGTGGTCGGGCTGACCGGGTGTGCGGCCTCGGCCGAGACCACACCGACAGCCACACCGACGGCCACAGCCACCACGTCCACCACCGCCACCACGACGGCGACGACGACGGCGACGACCACGGCGACGACCACGGCGACGGCCACGCCGGCCGCCAAACGGCCGAGCATCGCGGTCCAGCTCAACCCCGACCGGGTCACCGCGGGCGAGACGTCCAAGGTGTGGATCCTGGCCAACTGCCCGGTGCCCTCCGGCGGTCCGGCCCACACCGGCACCGCGACCTCGAAGGCGTTCATCAACGGCGTCCCGCTCAACCCCGTGCCGGCCGGATCGGCCTCGCCGACCGCGACCGGCACCCCGGCCAACGGCTCGCCCTGGGTCCGGGGTGAGGCGACGGTCTCGGGCACGGTCAAGCGCGGCTCCTACACCGTCGACGTCAAGTGCGACGGCACCAACGACGTCGGCAAGGCCACGATCAAGGTGGTCAGGGCCGAGGCCGAGCCGACCGGCGTGCCGACCAAGGCACCCAGGGCCGGCGGCGGCGGCACCTTCGGCCGCGACGTCGACGACGAGTCCTCGATCCCGCTGGGCCCGGCCGGCGCGCTGGTCGCCCTGGTCCTCGTCGGAGGCGCGGTCGTGGTGGCCAAGCGGCGCAGCCGGGCGTGACGGATGGCACGTCCGGGTCGGGTGGTGCTCGCGGGCGCCGTCACGGGCCTGCTGCTGGTCGCCTTCGGCAAGAGCATGCAGAACTCCTCCACTCCCGCGGCGAGCGTGGTGCCCAAGAGCATCGACATCCCCTCGCTCGACCTTGAGGCCCCGCTGATGAAGCTCGGGCTGAGCAAGGACGGCGAGGTCGAGCTGCCGCCGTACGAGAAGCCGAAGGTGGCCGGCTGGTACAGCGGCAGCGCGGTGCCCGGCGAGAAGGGCGCCTCGGTGATCATCGGCCACGTCGACACCAAGACCGCCCCCGCCGTGTTCTACAAGCTCAGGCAGTTGCGCAAGGGCGAGACCGTCAAGGTGGAACGCAGCGACGGCAAGGTCGTCAGCTTCAAGGTGGACGCCATCGAGCAGGTCTCCAAGGACAGCTTCCCGGCCCGCCGCGTGTACGTCGACGACGGGCTCAAGCTGGTGACCTGCGGCGGCAAGTTCGACTCCGCCAAGGGCGAATACGTCGACAACATCATCGTCTACGCCTCCAAGGCTTGATCATGGAGGTATGAGCACAGACAACAACCCGCCGGCGTCCGGCTCCCGTGTGCCCTGGGAAGAGGTCCACCCGCTGGTGCGCGAGGCGGTCGAGGGCTTCCTCGGCGACCAGGTCGTGGAGGCCGTCACCCAGGAGGGCGGCTTCTCCCCGGCGGCCGCCGTGCGCCTGCGGACGAGCGACGGACGGCGCGTGTTCGTCAAGGCCGTCGGCCCCGAGCCCAACCCCGACAGCGTGCGCATCTACCGCTCCGAGCTCAGGAACGCCGCCGCGCTGCCCGAGTCCGTCCCCGCGCCGAAACTGCTGATGGCGTTCGAGCTGGAGGGCTGGGTGGCGCTGGTCTTCGAGGACGTCGAGGCCGTGCACCCCGCGATGCCCTGGCGGCGCGACGAGCTCGACCGGGTGCTCACGGCCGTGAAGGAGATGGCCGCCGCGCTCACCCCGTCGCCGATCGAGGCGCCCGCGATCGGGGAGGTCATGGACAAGTCCTTCCGGGGCTGGCGCACCCTCCTGGCCGAGGACGCCGCCGGGCTCGACCCATGGGCGGCGCGCCACCTGGCCGAGCTGGCCGAGCTGGAGTCCGGCTGGGCGACGGCGGCGGCCGGCGACACCCTGGTCCACGCCGACGTGCGGGCCGACAACGTCTTGCTCACGCCCGACCGCGTCTACGTGGTCGACTGGCCGTGGGCCTGCCTGGCCGCGCCCTGGTACGACCAGGTGGCCATGCTGCCGTCGGTCGGCATGCAGGGCGGTCCCGCCCCGCACGAGCTGTTCGACGACCCCGACCCGGCGGTCACCGCGGTCATCGCGGCCATCACCGGCTACTTCGTCCGGCAGGGCCGGCAGCCGGATCCGCCGGGGCTGCCCACGCTCAGGGCGTTCCAGCGGGCGCAGGGAGTGGTCGCCCTCGACTGGCTGAAACGGCGTACCGGCTGGGTGTGACCCGTCCGGCGGGTAGGCTAAACAGTCGTGCTGGTCCTGGCCTTTGATACCGCGACGCCCGCCGTCACCGCCGCCCTCCACGACGGTGAGCGGGTGCTCGCCGAGTCCACGACGATCGACGCCCGCCGCCACGGCGAGCTGCTCGTCCCCACCATCGAACGCGTGCTGACCGAGTCCGGCGCCGCCCTGCGTGACGTGACGGCCATCGTCGCGGGCAGCGGCCCCGGGCCCTACACGGGCCTGCGCGTCGGTCTGATGACCGCGCAGGGGCTCGCGACGACGCTCGCCGTCCCCGCGTACGGCATCTGCACCCTCGACGCGGTCGCCTACGGCAGCGGGCTCGGCGAGCCGTTCCTGGCCGCCACCGACGCCCGGCGCAAGGAGGTGTTCTGGGCGCGCTACCAGGACATGCGCACCCGGATCGACGGCCCGTTCGTCGACCGGCCCGCCGACGTGCCCGTCGAGGGCCTGCCGGTGGTGGGCGCCGGCGCCGCGCTCTACCCCGACGTCCTGGGCGGCCATGACGCCCCGCCCTACCCCTTCGCGGGGGCGCTGGCCGCGCTGGCCGCCGAACGGCTGGCCGCGGGCGTGCCGCTCGACCCGCCGCGGCCCATCTACCTGCGCAGGCCCGACGCCGTGGTGCCGGGCGCGCCCAAGAGGGTGACGGCGTGAGACTCCGGCCGATGACCGAGGCCGACCTGCCGGCGGTCATGGCGATCGAGCGGGCCATGTTCCCGCTCGACGCGTGGAGCGAGGGCATGATGCGCGGCGAGCTGGCCGACATGCCGCGGTCGCGCCACTACCTGGTGGCCCTGGCCGACGACGAGATCGTCGCCTACAGCGGCATCGCGGTCGCGGCCGACCAGGCCGACGTGCAGACCATCGCCGTGCTGGAGAAGCACCAGGGCACCGGCATCGGCAGCGCGATGCTGACCGAGCTGCTGGCCGAGGCGCGGCGCAGGGGAGCGCGCGAGATCTTCCTGGAGGTGCGCGCCGACAACCCGCGCGCCCAGGCCGTCTACCGGCATTTCGAGTTCGAGGAGATCGGCACCCGCCGCCGCTACTACGACGACGGCACCGACGCGATCATGATGAGAAGGAAGCTGGATGGCTGACGCACCCCTGGTCCTGGGCATCGAGACGTCGTGCGACGAGACCGGCATCGGCATCGTCAGAGGCCACACGCTCCTCGCCAACACCATCGCCTCCAGCATGGACGAGCACGCCAGGTACGGCGGCGTGGTGCCCGAGGTCGCCTCCCGCGCGCACCTGGAGGCCATGACGCCGACCGTTGAGGCGGCGCTGGCCGAGGCCGGGCTCAAGTTCTCCGACATCGACGCCATCGCCGTCACCGCCGGGCCGGGCCTGGCCGGTGCGCTGCTGGTGGGCGTGGCCGCCGCCAAGTCGTACGCGCTGGGCCTGGGCGTCCCGCTCTACGGCGTCAACCACCTGGCCGCCCACGTGGCCGTCGACCAGCTCGAACACGGGCCGCTGCCCAAGCCGTGCATCGCCATGCTGGTCTCGGGCGGTCACTCCTCGCTGCTGCTGGTGCCCGACGTGGCCGAAGACGTCATCTCGCTCGGCTCGACCGTCGACGACGCGGCCGGCGAGGCGTTCGACAAGGTGGCCCGGGTGCTCGGGCTGCCCTTCCCCGGCGGCCCGCACATCGACAGGGCCGCCCGCGAGGGCTCGGGCACCGCCGTGACCTTCCCGCGAGGCAAGATCGACGACGGCACGCTCGACTTCTCCTTCTCCGGGCTCAAGACCGCCGTCGCCCGCTGGGTGGAGGCGCGCGAGGCGTCCGGGCAGTCGATCCACGTGCCCGACGTGGCCGCGTCCTTCCAGGAGGCGGTGGTCGACGTGCTGACCCGCAAGGCGTTGCAGGCGTGCAAGAAGTACGACGTGCACGACCTGCTGATCGGCGGCGGCGTGGCGGCCAACTCGCGGCTGCGGGCGCTGGCCCAGGAGCGCTGCGACGCGGCGGGCGTGCGGCTGAGGGTGCCCCGGCCGGGGCTGTGCACCGACAACGGGGCCATGGTCGCCGCTCTGGGGTCCGACCTGGTGGCGGCGGGGGTCACGCCCTCGACCCTGGAGATCCCGGCGGACTCGTCGCTGCCGATCACGACGGTCCACGTCTGAGCCCTGGCGGGCCGGGAAGGCCGGCGGTGCGGCGCGGGTGTGCCACACCGCCGGGGCGGCGTCAGTCTTTCGTCCTGGTGGGCCGGAGCAGGGCCTCGGCCAGCACCAGCATGGTCTCCTCCAGCGCGGCCAGCCGCTTGGTGAGGTCGTCGGTGGCGGGCTGCACGATGCCGCTGACCGTCTCGCTCAGCTCGTCGCGGTCGGGCCTGGAACGCACCAGCTCGGTCAGCGTGTCGGCGGCGGCCGACAGGCGGTCGGCCTGCGCGCCGGCCTGCGACTGGATCAGCTCGCCGACCCGCTCGGGGATGGCCAGGGCGGCCGGTAGCTGGCTGACCTGCTGGTTCATGGCCTGGATGCGGTCGTCGACCGACTCCAGGTGCTCGCCGGCCTGATCGGCGCGGGCGGCCAGGCCGTTGAGGTGGGTGTCGAGGCCGTTGAACCGGCTGTCGAGGCCGCTGAACTGCCCGTCGAGGGTGTCGAAGCGGGTGATGAGGTGCTCCTCGGCCTCGACCAGCCGCTCGTCGATCGACTCCATCTGGTTGTCGAGCTTGTTGAAGCGGCCCTCGCTGCGGACGGCGGTCTCGGTGAGGCGCTGGTCGGTGCCCGAGGCGCGCTCGTCGAGCGAGCCCAGGCGGCCGTCGAGGGCGTCGAAGCGGTCGTCGTGGCGGACCAGGTGGCCGTCGATGGTGCCCAGGCGCTTGCCGAGGCCGCCGAGCTGGCCGTCGACCGAGGTGAGGCGCTTGTCGACGCCGCTGATGCGGCCGTCGACGCCGTCGAGCCTGGTGTCGATGTCGGCCAGGCACTCGTCGGCCGACTCCAGCCGCCCGTCGAACCCGGTGAGCCGGGTGTCCAGCCCCAGGAGCCGGCCCTCGACCCGGTCGAGCCGGGAGTCGACGCCGTCGAGCCGCCCGCTGAGCCGCAGCTCGCTCTCCCCGAGCTGGACGGCGAGGTGTCGGTCGGCCTCGTCGAGGCGGGCGGTGAGCCGCTGCTCGACGTCGGACAGCCGGCCCGTGAGCCGCTGGTCGGCCTCGTCGAGCTGGGCGGCCAGGCGTTCGTCGGCGCGGTCGAGCCGCTCGTTCAGGCGGTGGGTCAGGCGCTCGTCGGTCTCGTCGAGCCGGCCCGCCAGGCGCTTGTCGGCCTCGTCGAGGCGGGCGGCGATGTGCAGGTCGGTGTCGTCGAGCCGGCCGGTCAGCCGCTGCTCGGCCGCGTCGATCTTGACCGCCACCTGCTGCGACGTGGCCGCGACGCTCTCGGCCAGCTCGCCGACCACGCCCTCGACCCGTTCGGTACGGCCCGACAGGTCGGCCACCGACTTGTCGAGCCGGGTGAAGCGGCTGGCCGCTGCCTCCATGCTGGAGTTGAGCTGCGTCAGCTTGGCGGCGAAGTCGGTCATGCCCTGCGTGATGCCGTCGGTGGTGTCGAGCACCGTCTGCAGGCGTTTGAGCGCCTCGTCGACGGCCTCGCCCACGGTGCCCAGATCCGCCCACAGGCTCGGCAGCTCGGCCACCGGCGCGACCCGGGCGTCGACATGGCCGATCTTCTCCCCGACGGCGTCGACGTGGTCGCGCACGGCCTCGACGTGCTGGGCCAGGCCCTCCGCCCACATCGGCGGCTTGGCGGTGATGTCGTCGAGCCGCCCGCTGACCGATTCGAGGGTGCCGCTCAGACCGCCGAGCTCGCGTTCGCGCACCTCGCGCAGCAGCCACTCCATGCCTTCCAGCCGCTGGCGGATCTCGTCGAGCACGGCTCCCTGGGTGCGCTGCTCATAGACATGGTCCTGGGCGGCGCGCGCAAGGAGGTCTCGCATCCTCTCGGAGATGGCGGACTGGCCGCCTGCCTGCAGAAGGGTGGTGTGGTTGGAATGGTCCACCGAAAGGCTCCTTCGCTCGCCGACGGTCTGCCGCGCAGCGGTGGGATAGGTCCGGTTTGCAGATGAAAAGGCGAGTACGCGGGTTACCGCATAAGGGGGAGAACTCCCGCCCGTCCACCTTAGCCTTTCGATCAAGGTCCGGCAGGGCCACAGTGAAAGATCGTATTTAGCGGAAGAATGACCGCTTTGGTTTGTTCAGGCAGGTGAGATGGGGTTGCAGATGATAACCGAAGGCTTATCGAGAATGCGGGTCAGGATAATGACCACCGAGTTCTCGCCGGAAAGTCGGAGATCGGTTCGCAGGCGTTCGATGTCGACCGCCGACGCGCGTTTCTTGATGGTGACATTGCCGATCCGGCGTTCGCGCAGGGCCGCGCGGAGCTTTTTCAGTGAGAACGGCATGACCTCGTCCACCTCGTATCCGGCGGCCCAGGGGGTGTGTCTCGGCTCGTCGGCGGTGATGTAGGCGATCATGGGGTCGGCCAGGCGTCCGTCGATCATTTCGGCCACCTCGCCCACGAGGTGGGCCCGGATCGCGGCGCCGTCGGGCTCGTAGACGTAGCGGCCCATGGGGCCGACGGGGGCCTGCACGCCGGTGGCGGTCAGGGTGTGCCCGCCGGGGAGGAGGGTGGCGCGGCGGGCGAGGTCGGTGCCGTCGGCCGGACCGTCCTCTGGGCCGGTCCAGAGGGTGGCCTCCTTGACCTCGCCCTTCCAGGAGACCCATTCGGCCTCGGCGCCGTCGGGGATGAACTCGTACGGGATGCCGGGGGCGACCTTCAGGCAGGCCCGCGGGGCCCGCGCGACCAGGTCGAGCACGACCGGCCAGGGCGGCGAGTAGGCCATCGGGTCGAACGTCCGGCCCTTGCCGCTGCGGCGGGCCGGGTCGGCGAACAGCGCATCGTACTCCTCGGGCCGGACCTGCGCCGCGTCGCCCGCGCGCACCCGCACCCGGTCGGCCAGCCCGAGCGCGTCGGCGTTGGCCGTGGCCACGGCGACGGTCAGCGGGTCGAGGTCGACGGCGTCGACCTCGCAGCCGGCGCGGGCGAGCGCCAGGAGGTCGCCGCCGATCCCGCAGCAGGCGTCGATCACCCGGGCGCCGCCCATACGGCGGGCGCGGTGGTCGGCGACCTCCCGGCGGGTGGACTGTTCCAGGCCGTGCGGGGTGAAGTACATGACCGCGGCGTCCGCGCCGAACTTCGCCCTGGCGCGCTCGCGCAGCGCCGCCTGCGTGAGCGCGGCGGAGGTGAGCGCCGCGTCGTAGGTGCGGCGCAGCCTGGTCGCCGCCGCCACCGGATCAGTCCCGGTCAGCTCGGCGGCCTCGGCGAGCGCCCGCTGCCCGTGCGGGGTCAGCAGTTCGCCGAAGGCGTCGAGATCCATGTACGCACTCCGCTCTCGGGATCGCTCACAACTCGGGACGGCTCACAGGGTGGTGTCGCCCAGGGACACCAGGAGCGTGCGCAGCAGCCCGGCCAGGGCTCCGCGCTCCTCCTCCGACAGCCCGGCGAGCAGCCGCTCCTCGTTGGCGGCGTGCAGGACGAGCATCTCGTCGGCGACCCTCCTGCCCTCGTCGGTGAGGGCGACCAGCGTCATGCGGCGGTTGTGCGGCGCGGGCCAGCGGTGGACGAGGCCGCGCCGGACCAGGTGGTCCATCCGGTTGGTGAGCGCGCCGGGGCTGACCATGGCGGAGGAGGACAGGTCCTTCATGCACATGGCGTCGGCGCCGCTGCGCAGCAGCGTGGCCAGCATGTCGAACTCCCACGCCTCCAGGCCGTGCTCGGCGAGGAAGTCCTTCACGCCGCGCTCCAGCAGGCGCGAGGCCCGTGAGACCCGGCCGATCACGCCCATCGGGGACACGTCGACGTCGGGCCGTGTCCGTGCCCACTGTCCGAGTATCGCGTCGACCGCGTCATCCACGGGGATCACCCTACCAAAGCTTCGACGTTGAAATGTTCGGGGTCGTGCGGTAGTGTCCACGACGTCGAAATGTTCAACATGGAAATGTTCGAGGTAGGTTCATCATGAAGGTGCTGGTGCTGGGCGCGACAGGTTACATCGGCGGCGCTGTGGTCGAGCGGCTGGCCGATCAGGGGCACGAGGTGGCCGTCCTGGTGCGGCCCGCCGCCGACGGGTCCAGGCGGGTGCCGGGCGTGGCGGACGAGCGCTACGGGGACCTGGCCGACACTGCCGCGCTGGCCGCCGCGATCACCCCGGACATCGACGCGATCGTGGTCGCCGCCCAGCTCGGCGGCGACAAGGAGGCCGACCTCGCCTCGATCGGCGTGCTCGTCGCGTCGGGCCGGAAGGTCGTCTTCACCAGCGGCGTGTGGGTGCTGGGAGCCACCGCCGAGGGGCACGAGGACAGCCCGGCCGACCCGATTCCGCTCGTGGCGTACCGGCACGAGATCGAGCGGCTGGTCACCGACGGCGGCGGCTCGGTGATCCGGCCCGCCGTCGTCCACGGGCGCGGCGGGGGCATCCCCGCCCTGATGCGCGCGCAGGCCGCCGAGCGCGGCGCCGGCGTGTACGTCACCGCCGGCGGCGAGCCGCACACCTGGACGTTCGTGCACGTCGACGACCTGGCCGACCTCGTCGTCGCCGTCCTGGAGAGGGGCGGCGCCCGCGTCTACCACGGCATCAGCGAGGAGGCCGTGTCCGTCGCCGACGTGGCCGAGGCAGCGGCCCGGTCCGCGGGCGTCAAGCCGCAGGCCGAGCCCTGGCCGGTGGCCGAGGCGGCCCAGGTGCTGGGGGAAGGCTTCGCCGAGGCCCTGGCGCTCGGCCAGCGCGTCAGCGCGACACGCACGCGCGCCGAGCTCGGCTGGAACCCCTCCCGGCCCGGTGTCGTCGCCGATCTGGTGGAGGGCTCCTACGTCTGATCGCTCTGAGCAGACGCGTTCGTGTTGACTGTCAAGGCCCTCTTGCATATGTTTCCTGTTGGCACTCTCACCTTGAGAGTGCCAACGTGCGACGAGGCAGGTCTGACACCCGCGACGGCAGGCCCCGCTGGTCGCCTCTTCTAGATCATTCAAATCTGAAGGGGAGGTCCGATCGTGACGACCGCCACCAAGGTTCCCGTTAAGCCGCTCGGCGACCGCATTGTGGTTCAGCCGCTTGAGGCAGAGCAGACCACCGCTTCCGGTCTGGTCATCCCGGACACCGCCAAGGAGAAGCCGCAGGAGGGCAAGGTCCTCGCGGTGGGCCCCGGCAACTGGGATGAGGACGGCGACAAGCGCATTCCGCTCGACGTCTCCGAGGGCGACGTCGTCCTCTACAGCAAGTACGGCGGCACCGAGGTCAAGTACGGCGGCGAGGAGTACCTCGTGCTCTCCGCCCGCGACGTTCTCGCGATCATCGAGAAGTAGGCCGGTTGTGTCGAGCCCCGGGCGCTCTTGAGGGCCCGGGGCTTTCGACGCCAGGAGAGGACTTTCAGCATGGCGAAGATCCTGCAGTTCGACGAGGACGCCCGCCGCGCGCTTGAGCGCGGTGTCAACGCCCTCGCGGACGCCGTGAAGGTAACCCTCGGCCCGCGTGGCCGTAACGTCGTCATCGACAAGAAGTTCGGTGCGCCGACGATCACGAACGACGGTGTGACCATCGCTCGTGAGATCGAGCTGGAGGAGCGCTACGAGAACCTCGGCGCCCAGCTCGCCAAGGAAGTAGCCACCAAGACCAACGACATCGCGGGCGACGGCACCACCACCGCCACCGTGCTGGCCCAGGCCATGGTCCGCGAGGGCCTGCGCAACGTGGCCGCCGGCGCCTCGCCGCTGTCGCTCAAGCGTGGCATCGACAAGGCCGCCAAGGAGATCAGCGACCGGCTGCTGGCCAGCGCTCGCGAGGTGGGCGACAAGAAGGAGATCGCCAACGTCGCCACCATCTCCGCCCAGGACGCCAAGATCGGCGAGCTGATCGCCGAGGCGTTCGACAAGGTGGGCAAGGACGGTGTCCTCACCGTCGAAGAGTCCAACGCCATGGGCATGGAGCTCGAGTTCACCGAGGGCATGCAGTTCGACAAGGGCTACCTGTCGGCCTACATGGTGACCGACCCCGAGCGCATGGAGTCCGTCCTGGAGGACGCGTACATCCTGCTCACCCAGGGCAAGATCTCCTCCATCGCCGACTTCCTGCCGCTGCTGGAGAAGGTCGCCCAGACCAAGAAGCCGCTGCTCGTGGTCGCCGAGGACGTCGAGGGCGAGGCCCTGGCCGTCCTGGTCACCAACAAGATCCGCGGCACCTTCACCTCCGTGGCCGTCAAGGCCCCGGGCTTCGGTGACCGCCGCAAGGCGATGCTCCAGGACATGGCCATCCTCACCGGCGGCCAGGTCGTCAGCGAGGAGGTCGGCCTCAAGCTCGAGCACGTCGGCCTCGAGGTGCTCGGCACGGCCCGCCGCGTCGTCGTCACCAAGGACGCCACGACCATCGTCGACGGCGCCGGTGACCAGCAGGCGATCGAGGACCGCGTCAAGGAGATCAAGATTGCCATCGAGCAGTCCGACTCCGACTGGGACCGCGAGAAGCTGCAGGAGCGCCTGGCCAAGCTCGCCGGCGGTGTGTGCGTGCTGCGCGTCGGCGCCGCCACCGAGGTGGAGCTGAAGGAGAAGAAGCACCGTCTTGAGGACGCGATCTCCGCGACCCGCGCCGCGATCGAGGAGGGCATCGTCTCCGGCGGTGGCTCGGCCCTCATCCACGTGGGCAAGGAGCTCGACGACCTCGGCCTGACGGGCGACGAGGCCACCGGTGTCGGCGTCGTGCGCCGCGCGCTGGTCGAGCCGGCCCGCTGGATCGCCGAGAACGCCGGCCTCGAGGGCTACGTGGTGACCCACAAGGTCGCCGAGCTGCCCGCCGGCCAGGGCCTCAACGCCGCCACCGGCGAGTACGTCGACCTGGTCGCCCAGGGCGTCATCGACCCCGTCAAGGTGACGCGGTCCGCGGTGCAGAACGCGGCTTCGATCGCGGGCATGCTCCTGACGACCGAGGCGCTCGTGGTGGACAAGCCCGAGGACGAGGCTCCGGCCGCCGGCCAGGGCCACGGCCACGGCCACGGTCACTGACCCGCCTGGTTCCCCCGCGCCTGTACGGCCCGCACCGGTTCCCTCCGGTGCGGGCCGTCGGCGTTCCCGGCCCCCTCTGATTCCTCCGAACGCGGGCCGTCGGCTTCCCGGCCGTTCCGGCTGCTCCGGACGTGGGTCGTCACGCGGGTTGTCGGCCTTCCCGGCTCAGCCCCCGACCTCTCCGGGTGCGGGCTCTCGGCTTCCCTGGGCCCATCCCGCCCCCCCGGTGTGGTCTCAGGCCGCCTTCACCTCGTGTCGGCTTCTCTCGAGTTGTCGCGACCGCTCAGATGCGGTCCTGGCGCGCCGAGCCCTCTGGTGCGGGGTGCCGGCCCTTCCAGCCTGTCGCGGTCCTTCCGGTGTGGGCTGTCGGTGGCTTTCGGGCGCGCCCCGAGGGGTGGGAGGCGTTCGGGTGGGGCCGGAAATACGGTTGGGGCTCCTGGTGGCTGAGGGCATGCGGTGAGAAAAAGTGAGGGAAGAGGTGGATTATGGGAGTAAACCGGGAGTGGAGGTTAAGCGTCGGGGGCTGGCAATTGTCGTGCATTTCGGGTTATCAGGTGAAATATTATGTCAGCTCTTAAGGCTTAGTGTGGTCATTCGATTACTGGTAGTTATCGCCGCTTCAATGTGACCAATCCGTAGCCGTTCGCCATGGGGACAGGCCGGATCAGTGCGGGCATCATGCCTATCGTGAGCGAGGGAAGCGTCGCCGACGCCAAAATTGGGGTAAGGCTCGCGTCGAGACTTCCGGCACGAACGGATGACTCCGACCTAAGGGAACTGACGAGCCTCGCCGTGCAGGGAGATCGCAGTGCGATCGAATCTCTGCTCGGGGAGTTGCGTCCCATGGTGGTGCGGTATTGCCGCGCCAGGCTGGGCAGGGTTTCAGGGCAATATCACATTGCCGATGACGTAGCCCAGGAGGTGTGCATCGCGGTGTTGTCCGCGTTGCCGCGATACCGGGACATGGGGCGCCCTTTCGCGTCCTTCGTGTTCGGGATCGCCTCGCACAAGGTGGCCGACGCGCTGCGCAGCTCGGTGCGCTCGGCCGTGCCCACCCAGGACCTGCCTGACGGGCCCGACGACGGCCCGGGGCCCGAGGAGACGGTGGTCCGCTACATCGAGGTCGAGCACGCGCGCAGACTGCTGGCCAGGCTGCCCGACAACCAGCGGGAGTTGCTGCTGTTGCGGGTGGTGTCGGGGCTGTCCGCCGAGGAGACCGGTAATGTACTCGGTATGTCACCAGGTGCGGTCCGCGTAGCCCAGCATCGGGCGCTGGCCAGGTTGCGGCAGATGGCCGAGCTGGAGTCGGCTTGACGCCGGAGGACGACGAGCTCCATGCGCTCCTCGAGGCCGACGACCTGCGTAAGACCGACGAGCTGCTCGACGCGGTCGCACAGGGCCGGGCGCGTGACTCGTCCGACCCTGCGGTGCGGTTGCTGGGCGCGCTACTGGACGATGTCTCGGAAGTCGATCAGCGGCGCTCCTCCGTGTCGATGACGCCGTCGACGTAGCCTCGGGCGTACTCCCAGCTGACGTAGTCGGCGGGGTCGGGGTGGAAGGCCGGCTCGTGCACCTGCGGCTGGCCTTTCTCGATCATCTGGCGAAGGTTGCCGCGCAGCAGCTCCCAGTCGAAGAAGTGCTGCTCGCCGCACTCGGGGCAGTCGAGCACCAGGCCCAGCACCCCCTGCGGTTCGAGCAGGGAGCGAAAGACCTCGACGTCTGCCAGGTCGGTGATGGCCTCGTCGCGCTCGGCCGCGGTGAGTGGCTCGGCGTCGTCGAGAGCGCCCATCGCCGAGGACGGGTCGTTCGGGTCGTCCGCGAACGGGTCGCGGGGGACGTCTTCCAGCACCTTCCCACCATATGACCGAAGCGGCCCCGGCGGAGAGTATTAGCTGAGCCATCCCCGTCTGGCGGCCTCCACGCCGGCGTGGAAACGCGACTGCGCGCCCAGCTCGGCCATGGCGTCGGCGAACCTCGCGCGTACGGTCCGGACCGAGACGCCGAGCTGGCGGGCGATGGAGTCGTCGCACACGCCCTGCGCGGCCAGGCGCAGCACCTGGACCATCCCGTCGCCCCTGCGCCCCCAGGGCAGGGGCACGGCGCGGCCCCACAGCTCGTGGAACAGCGAGCGCAGCACGCCGACGACGATCGGCGTGCGCACCAGGTAGAAGTTGTAGGCGTGGTCGGGCAGGTTGCCGCCCCAGAGCGCGGGCAGGCCGGCGACCTCGGGCCCGGCCGTCATGAACCAGCTCGGCACCCGGTCGAGTGTGCGCACCTTGCCGCCGGTGTCGAGCAGGCGGGTGAGCTGCTCGCGTACGCCCGGCAGGCTCAGCGTGGAGACCGGGATGATCACCTGGACGGTAAGAAGCTGCCGTTTCTGCGCATCAATCCATGGGTCCGCAAATTTACGAACAAAATCTGCCATTGTGCGCTCGTCGGGGATTGCGGTCAACAACTCCATCGGTGGCGATTGCACGGCTATGCCGACGACGCTCTCGTAGAGCACGTCCGCGCCGTTCACCATCTCCACCGGAAATGTTCCGCTCTGATAATCGCGACCGGCGTCGTAGTCGTGGATCAGCCCGCGGATCGAGCCGAGCGCGGAATCGATCCTGCGGCTCTCCTCGGCCAGCCGGTCGAGCCGCTCGGCGATGACCCGGCCGAGCGCCGCCGCCGGGTGCCTGGCCAGGTACTCGCCGGACTGCTCGTCGACCACCCCCAGCTTGACCAGGTCGTCGAGTTGGCGTCCGACCTTCTCGACGGGGCCGTCCATGGCCTGGGCGAGGTCGGTGCGCGTGGCTCTGTGCAGGCGCAGCAACGCCGTGTACAGGGCGGTCTGCGCCGGGTCGAGGCCCAGCGTCTCGAAGGGCTCTGCAACACGCCGAGGCTGGTTTCGCATTATGGGCGGCTCCGTCGGGGGGACACGGGCGTGCCGCGAGGATAACCCCCTGCCGCGTGCGTGTCCGGACCTTGCCCGGAATCATCGGCGGAACGTGCAACTTCGTGCAATTGCACGTTTTCACATTGCGCCGTGCCGCTGAGTGACGCAGGCTTTACCTAGCGTCGGCACCCTGAAGCGGGGCCTTGCGGCAGCCGCCATCAGGACGCGGAGGGGGGTTCGGTGGCGTGAACGCGCCGCAGGGCCTGGGTGCCGGTGGCCGGGGTATGGGACGGATCACCGACCGTCCCATCCCCCGGCACTTTTGACGTTCCGGACGGCGAAGCCGGGAGGACGACGGACCATGGGGGTCGTCGTCCTCCCGGCTTCATTGCGTTTTGGAGGCAGGCCCTAGACTTAGGTCAATCAGCGCAGAGGTCAGGAGGGGGCCGAGGCATGTCCAAGTTCACCGAGATGGGTTTGACCTTCGACGACGTGCTGCTGGTGCCCGGCTACTCCGATCTCCAGCCAGGTGAGGCAGACACGGGGTCCCGCCTGTCACGGGACATCACGTTGTCCATCCCGCTCGTCAGCGCGGCCATGGACACCGTGACCGAGGCCCGCATGGCGGTCGCCATGGCGCGCCAGGGCGGCATCGGCATCCTTCACCGCAACCTGTCGGTCGAGGAGCAGGCCCAGCAGGTCGATCTGGTCAAGCGGTCCGAGGCCGGCATGGTGACCAACCCGGTCACCTGCAGCCCCGACGACACGCTGGCCGACGTCGAACGGTTGTGCGCGACGTACCGGATCTCCGGGGTGCCGGTGACGGACGTGGCGGGCACGCTGGTCGGCATCGTGACCAACCGCGACATGCGTTTCGAGAGCGACCAGACCCGCCCCGTGCGCGAGGTCATGACCAAGATGCCGCTGGTCACCGCGCCGGTCGGGGTGTCGCGTGACGAGGCGTTCGCGCTGCTGCGGCAGAACAAGATCGAGAAGCTGCCTCTGGTCGACCCCGACGGCAGGCTGCGCGGCCTGATCACGGTCAAGGACTTCACCAAGAGCGAGCAGTACCCGCTGTCCACCAAGGACGCCGACGGCCGCCTGCTGGTCGGCGCGGCCGTGGGCGTGGGCGGCGACGCCGAGCTGCGGGCCAAGGCGCTGATCGAGGCCGGCGTCGACGTCGTCGTCGTCGACGTGGCCCACGGCCACTCCAAGGGGCTGGCCGACATGATCGCCAAGCTCAAGGCCAACAGCAAGGTCCAGGTCATCGGCGGCAACATCGCGACCAGGGCGGGCGCCCAGATGCTGGTCGACGCGGGCGCCGACGCGGTCAAGGTCGGCGTCGGCCCGGGCTCGATCTGCACCACCCGCGTGGTGGCCGGGGTGGGCGCGCCGCAGGTGACGGCCATCCACGAGGCGTCCAAGGCGTGCGGTCCCGCCGGGGTGCCGGTGATCGGCGACGGCGGCCTCCAGTACTCCGGCGACATCGTCAAGGCCATCGCGGCCGGCGCCGACACGGTCATGCTGGGCTCGCTGCTGGCCGGCTGCGAGGAGTCGCCGGGCGAGCTGATCTTCATCAACGGCAAGCAGTTCAAGTCGTACCGGGGCATGGGGTCGCTCGGCGCGGTGCGCAACCGCGAGCGCGGCGGCACCTCCTTCAGCAAGGACCGCTACGCGCAGGCCGACGTCGGCGGCGAGGACAAGTACATCCCCGAGGGCATCGAGGGGCAGGTGCCCTACCGCGGGCCGGTCGCGGCCGTCGCCCACCAGCTCATCGGCGGGCTGCGCCAGGGCATGTGGTACGCCGGCTGCCGCACGATCACGCAGATGCACACCGACTGCGAGCTCATGCCGATCACGGCAGCGGGCCTCAAGGAGAGCCACCCCCACGACATCCAGATGACCGTGGAAGCTCCGAACTATCACAGAAGGTAAGTTCATGACTCAGCAGGTGGAGATCGGCCGGGGCAAGACCGGGCGGAGGGCGTACGCGCTCGACGAGATCGGGCTCGTGCCCTCGCGACGCACCCGTGACCCGGAAGAGGTGTCGATCGCCTGGCAGATCGACGCCTACCGGTTCGAGCTGCCCGTCGTCGTCGCCCCCATGGACAGCGTGGTCTCGCCCGCCACCGCGATCGAGATCGGCCGGCTCGGCGGCCTGGCCCCGCTCGACCTCGAAGGGCTCTGGACGCGTTACGAGGACCCGTCCCCGCTGCTGGAGGAGTGCGCCGCCCTCGATGCCGCGGCCGCGACCCGCCGGCTCCAGGAGATCTACGACGCGCCGATCAAGGAAGAGCTGATCGGGCGCCGCATCGAGGAGATCCGGGCGTCCGGGGTGACGACGGCCGTCCGCCTGTCGCCGCAGCGCACGGTCCAGTACCACAAGGCCGTGATCGACGCCGGGGTGGACATCTTCGTCATCCGCGGCACCACCGTCTCGGCCGAGCACGTCTCGGGCCGCGCAGAGCCGCTCAACCTCAAGCAGTTCATCTACGAGCTCGACGTGCCGGTCATCGTGGGCGGCTGCGCCACGTACACCGCGGCGCTGCACCTGATGCGCACCGGCGCGGCGGGCGTGCTGGTCGGCTTCGGCGGCGGCGCCTCGCACACCACCCGCAACGTGCTGGGCGTGGCCGTCCCGATGGCCACCGCGATCTCCGACGTGGCCGCGGCCCGCCGCGACTACATGGACGAGTCCGGCGGCCGGTACGTCCACGTGATCGCCGACGGCGGCATGGGCACCTCGGGCGACATCGCCAAGGCCATCGCGTGCGGGGCCGACGCCGTCATGGTGGGCTCGCCGCTGGCCAGGGCGTCCGAGGCCCCCGGGCACGGCTTCCACTGGGGCTCCGAGGCCCACCACCCCGACCTGCCGCGCGGCCGCCGCGTGGAGTTCGGCCAGGTCGGGACGCTGGAGCAGATCCTCCACGGCCCCTCCAGCGTGGCCGACGGCTCGATGAACCTGATGGGCGCGCTCAAGCGCACGATGGCCTCCACCGGCTACTCCGACATCAAGGAGTTCCAGCGGGTCGAGGTCGTGGTCGCGCCGATCCAGCGCTGACCGACGTCCGCGACGGCTCCCGGGGGTTGCGACCTCCGGGAGCCGAGTGTTCTTCCGGCGGGCGCCGTGTCGATTCCGGGGGCCGCCGTTCGTTCAGGACATGCACAGGGACGCCCGTCACGGCGAGGTGGTTGCAGGATGTCCGACCGGGACGATCAGGTGGAACGCGCCTTCCGGGAGGAGTACGGCCGGGCGGTGGCCGTGCTCGTCCGCGCTTTCGGCGACATCGACGTCGCCGAGGAGGCGGTGCAGGAGGCGTTCGCGGTGGCGGCGCGGCAGTGGCCGCAGGCGGGCCCGCCGCCGAGCCCCGCCGGCTGGATCATCACGACCGCCAGGAACCGGGCCGTCGACCGGTTGCGCAGGGAGTCCGGCCGCCACGACAGGCACGTGCAGGCGGCGCTGCTGCACGCCCGGGACGAGCCCGCCGAGGAGGGGCCCGTGCGGGACGACCGGCTCCGGCTGATCTTCACCTGCTGCCATCCGGCGCTCGCCCCGCACGCGCGGGTGGCGCTCACGTTGCGGCTGCTCGGCGGGCTGACCACGGACGAGATCGCGCACGCGTTCCTGGTGCCGGCGGCGACCATGGCCCAGCGGCTGGTCAGGGCCAAGAACAAGATCCGGCAGGCGGGGATCCCGTACCGGGTGCCGGCGGCGGCGGATCTGCCGGACCGGCTGCGCGCGGTGCTGGCGGTCGTCTATCTGATCTTCAACGAGGGGTACACGGCCAGTTCGGGCGAGCGGCTGGTCCGGGAGGACCTGTGCGCGGAGGCCGTCCGGCTCGGGCGGCTGCTCGCCGAGCTGATGCCGGACGAGCCCGAGGTGTGGGGCCTGCTGGCGCTGATGTTGCTGATCGAGGCGCGCAGGCCGGCGCGGACCGCGGGCGGGGAGCTGGTGCCGCTGGCCGAGCAGGACCGCGCGCTCTGGGACCGCGCGCTGGTCGAGGAGGGGCAGGACATCGTGCGGCGCTGCCTGGGGTGGGGGCGGCCGGGGCCGTACCAGGTGCAGGCCGCGATCAACGCCGTGCACGGCGACGCGCCGAGCGTGGGGGAGACCGACTGGGGGCAGATCGTCCAGCTTTATGACCTACTGCTGACGTTCACGCCGGGGCCGGTCGTGGCGTTGCACCGCGCGGTGGCGGTGGCCGAGGTGGACGGGCCCGAGGCGGGGCTGACGCTGGTCGAGGGGCTGGAGGTGACAGGCTATTACCTGTTCCACGCCGTACGGGCCGACCTGCTGCGACGGCTGGGACGCGACGGGGAGGCGGCACAGGCGTACGGCGAGGCGATCGCCTGCGCGGGCAACGAGGTCGAGCGGGAGTTCCTGCGCCGCAGACGCGCGACGTTGAGGGGGACGTGAAGGTGGACCGGGTGTGTGTGGTCACAGGGGCCAATCGGGGGATCGGGCTGGAGGTGGTCAAGCAGCTCGCGGCGGCCGGCGACACCGTCGTGCTGACCGCCAGGGACGAGCGCAAGGCCCGCGACGCCGCGGCGGGCATCCCCGGCGACGTGCTGCCGCGCCGGCTCGACGTCGCCGACGAGCGGTCGGCGGCAGGGCTGGCGCGGGAGCTGGAGTCGACTCATGGGCGGGTCGACGTGCTGGTCAACAACGCCGCCATCCATTACGACACCTGGCAGCGGGCCTGCGACGCGGACCTGGGCGTGGTGTCGGAGGCGCTGGAGACGAACCTGCTGGGCGCCTGGCGGGTCACCCTCGCACTGCTGCCGCTGTTGCGCGCCGGCGCGCACGGGCGGATCGTCAACGTCTCCAGCGAGGTCGGCTCGCTCGCCTCGATGGGGGGTGGCACGCCCGCGTACACGGTGTCGAAGACGGCGCTGAACGCGCTGACGAAGATGCTCGCGGCCGAGCTGCGCGGCGACGGCATCCTGGTCAACGCCGTCTGCCCGGGCTGGGTGGCGACCGACATGGGCGGCCCGGGCGGGCGGCCGGTCGCCGAGGGCGCGCGGAGCGTGTTGTGGGCGGCGGATCTGTCCGACGGCGGGCCGACCGGTGGGTTCTTCCGCGACGGGGTGCCGCTGCCGTGGTGATCAGCGGGTGTAGGTCATGAGGACCACACCGCCCTCGAACTGTCGGGTGCCGGTCAGAGTGAACGTGGTCGGCCGGAACGCCCCGTCGAACGCGGAGACGCCCGCTCCGGCCACCACCGGGTAGGACTTGATGATCAGCTCGTCGATCTCGGGCAGCAGGGCCGCGGCCAGCTTGCCGCCGCCGCAGAGCCAGATGTCGAGGCCGTTCTCCTGCTTCAGGCGGCGCACCAGGGCGAGTGGGTCGCTCTCGACCAGCTCGACGGCCGGGTCGTCGATCTTGCCGATCGTGCTGGACACGACGTACTGGCGCAGGTGGGCGTACGGGCTGGTGATGCCGACGTCTAGCGCCGGCTGGTAGGTGCCGCGGCCCATCACGAGGGTGTCGAAGCGCTGGTTGGGCGCGTCGAGGCCGATCTGGGCCCTGATGTGCGTCGGCACGGCCTCGGGGACCTCGCCGTTGATGTAGCCCATCAGGGCCTCGCTCACGGGATAGAAGTCCACCTCGTGACCGGGGCCGGCGATGTAACCGTCGATGGAGACGCCGACGTAGTAGACAAGCTTGCGCATACGCAACTCCGTTTGAAGTACTATGAGTGAAGTGGTCACACCGTAGTACTACAAATGGAGTGGTGTCAACATGGTCCGACAGAACCTGGCCAGGCGGGCGGCGCTCGTCGACGCCGCGATCGAGGTGCTGGCCGCCGAGGGCGCCCGCGGCCTGACCTTCCGCGCGGTCGACGCGCAGGCCGGGGTGCCGACGGGCACGGCCTCCAACTACTTCGCCAGCCGGGACGAGCTCTTCACCCAGGCCGGCGGCCGGATCTACGAGCGGCTTCAGCCGGACGCGCAGACGATCGCCACGAGCCTGTCCGGCCCCCGCGACCGCGAGCGCGTGGTGCGGCTCATGATCGAGCTGGTCGACCGGATCTCGGCGTTCACGCCGGGCTACCTGGCGCTCCTGGAGCTGCGGCTGGAGGCCACCAGGCGGCCGGAGCTGCGGGCCGTGCTGACCGAGCGCATCCGCGCCGACGTCGAGGCCAACGTCGGCTACCACCTGGAGTCGGGGCTGCCCGGCGACGCCACCAGCGTGGAGCTGCTCTACCTGGCGATGAACTGGCTGGTGGTCGAACGGCTCACGCTGCCCGACGTGTTCGGCGAGGACAAGATCCGCGAGCTCGTACGGCAGGCGGTCGAGCGTATCCTGCCGTAGCATGGCCGATCTTGTGCACACCCATCTCCTCGACTTCGACGGAGACGTCGTCACCAAGCGCTACATCGACGGCAAGCCGGGCGCGGCCGAGCGCGAGTGGCGGGCGCTCACCCTGCTGGCCGAGCACGCGCCGGGCCTGTCACCGCGGCCGATCGCCTTCGAGGCCGGCGTCGTGCGCATGACCAGGATCGACGGCGAGCCGCTGCGCGGCCTGGCCGCCGAGGAGTCGCCCCTGGCCGCCATGGCCGCGGCGCTCACCGAGCTGTACGAGGCCGTCCCGTCGGGCGTGCTCCAGGCCGTCCCGGTACGTCCGTGGCAGATCGAGGCGGTCAGCGACTGGGTCAGGGA
Organism: Nonomuraea sp. NPDC051191; assembly: GCF_044455665.1. Taxonomy (NCBI): domain Bacteria; kingdom Bacillati; phylum Actinomycetota; class Actinomycetes; order Streptosporangiales; family Streptosporangiaceae; genus Nonomuraea; species Nonomuraea sp. NPDC051191. The sequence continues at coordinate 68,815 of NZ_JBITEZ010000027.1, forward strand.
ACGGGCGGCCGCCTGGCGGCCCCGCGACCCGCTGGCCGACCGCGCGGTCGAGGAGGGCGTGCGCTGGCTGGAGGCCTGGCGTCCCGGTGAGGCGGGGGTGCGGCCGGCGTTCGGGGCGGGTGACGGCAACCTGGCGAACTTCCTGTGGGACGGCGTCCGCGTGCGCATCGTCGACTTCGAGGACTCCGGCCGCAGCGACCTGGCCCACGAGGTGGCCGAGCTGTCCGAGCACGTCTCGATGTGGGTGGACGGCGAGGTGGAGATCGCCCGCCGGTTCGAGCTGAGCGGGCCGGAGGAACGCCGGCTGCGCGACTGCCGCAAGCTGCAGAGCCTGGTCTGGCTGTTCCTGCTCTCGCACGACAGCCCGCGCAATCCCCCCGGCACCTTCGCTCGTCAGGTCGAGAGGGTGCTGCGATCATTGGGCGCATGAGACTGGCGCAGGAGGCCGACAGGGCCGCCGTCGAACAACTCGTCCACGACGCCTACCAGCCCTGGGCCGAGATCATCGGCACGCGGCCGCTGCCCATGGAGGCCGACTACCCGGCCCTCATCGCCGCGGGCCGGGTGCACGTCACCGACGGCCTCGAAGGGCTCGTCGTGCTCATCCCCGAGGAGGGCGCGCTGCTGGTCGACAACGTCGCGGTCCGGCCCGACCTGCACGGCAGGGGCATCGGCCGCGGCCTGCTGGCCTACGCCGAGCAGGAGGCCGCCCGGCTCGGCCTGCCCGCCCTGCGCCTCTACACCAACGTCAAGATGGCCTCGAACATCGCGCTCTACACCTCGCTCGGCTACGTCGAGACCGGCCGGGTCGATCTCGAAGGCCGCTCGGCCGTGCGGATGCGCAAGGAGCTCAGCCGGTGAGCACGCCCAGCAGGTGACTCACCTCGCGGGCCACGGCGTCGCGGCCCGCGTTGAGGTATTTGCGGGAGTCGACCACCCGCTCGTCGTGGGCCAGGTAGTCGCGTACGGCCCGGGTGAACGCCTTGTTCAGGTGGGTGGCAATGTTGATCTTCTTCATGCCGTTGCGCACGGCCTCGCGCAGCACGTCGTCGGGCACGCCGGACGAGCCGTGCAGCACCAGCGGCACCGGCACCGCCGCCCGCAGCTCGGCGATGAGCTCCAGGTCGAGCACGGCGTCCTTGGTGGTCATGGCGTGCGAGGTGCCGACGGCCACGGCGAGCGCGTCGACGCCGGTCCTGGCGACGTAGTCGACCGCCTCGTGGGGCTTGGTGCGGGCGCCGGGCGCGTGCACGCCGTCCTTGCCGCCGACCTCGCCGAGCTCGGCCTCCACCCAGACGCCGCGCTCGTGGCACCAGGCCGCGACCTCGGCCGTGGCGGCCACGTTCTCCTCGTCGGGCAGGGCGGAGGCGTCGTACATGACCGAGCCGAGGCCCAGCGACACCGCCTCCTCCACCAGCGCGCGGTCGGTGGCGTGGTCGAGGTGGACCGCGACCGGCACCTCCGCGCGGCGCGCGACGGCCAGCGCGGCCAGCGCGACGGGCTCCAGAGCGCCGTGGTAGCGCACGCAGTTCTCGCTGATCTGCAGCACGACCGGCAGGCCGAGCGCCTCCGCGCCGGCCACGATGGCCGTGGCGTGCTCCAGCTGGATCACGTTGAACGCGCCCACCCCAGCGGGGGACTGCCGGACGATGTCGCCGATTCCGGCGAGGGCCATGACGAGCTCCTTACGTGATGATGATCTGGGGGTGTATGTCGGCGTAGACCTCGCCGTCGAAGTCGCCGGCGACCGGCGCGGCGACGGCCGCCGCGCCCAGCGCCGCGGCCCGCCGCAGCCTGTCGGGCCACGGGGAGCCCTCGACCAGGCCCAGTGCCAGCCCTGCGACCAGCGAGTCGCCGGCCCCGGTCGGGTTCCCCTGGACGGTGTACGGCATCCGCGCCCGGAAGGTGCCCTCGCCCGTCACCGCGAGCAGCCCGTCGGCGCCCATGGAGACGACCACGGCCTCGGCCCCCCGCTCGCGCAGCGCGTGGGCGCCCTCCTCGGGGGTGCCGCCGGGGACGGCCCTGGCCAGCTCCTCGGCGTTGGGCTTGACGACGGACGGGCGCCCCTCCGGCGCGTGGCGCAGCGGGTCGCCGTCGGCGTCGACGATGGCCGGCACGCCCGCGCCGGCCGCGAGGGAGGCCAGGGTCGCGTAGACGTCGGCCGGCACGCCGCGGGGCAGGCTGCCGGAGATGACCACGGCCTCGGCCTCGGCCAGCAGCGACGTGTAGTGCTCCGTGAACGCCGCCAGCTCGGCCGCCGTGACCTCGGGGCCGGGCTCGTTGAACAACGTGGCGCCGCCCGGCTCGGAGACCACCAGCGTGGTGCGGGAGTCGGCGGCGACGCCGGTCAGGGCGGCGGGCAGGCCGGCGGCCCGCAGGTCGTGCTCGATCGCCTGCCCGGTGGGCCCGCCCGCCAGCCCCGTGACCAGGACCTCCTGGCCGAGGGCCGCCAGCACGCGGGCCACGTTGACGCCCTTGCCGCCGGCGCGCCGGTGGACGGCGCCGACCCGGTTGACGCCGTCCCAGGTGACGGACGGGACCTCGTAGGTCACGTCGAGCGCGGCGTTGAGCGTCACGGTGATGATCATCAGGGCTCCGTGATCCAGTCGCCGTTCTTCATCACGCCGTCGACCTCCAGCTCGCCGGAGAGCACGACCAGGTCGGCGGCCTTGCCGACGGCGATCGAGCCGATCTCCTCGGCCAGGCCGAGCACCCGCGCGGGGGTCAGCGAGGCCACCTGGACCGCGTCGGGCAGCGACATGCCCAGCTCCCGCACGCCGCGGCGGAAGGCGGCGTCCATGGTGAGGGTGGAGCCCGCGATCGAGCCGCCCTCGACCAGCCTGGCCACGCCGTCGCTCACGCGCACCCGCATGGGGCCGAGCACGTAGTCGCCGTCGCCGAGGCCCGTGGCCGCCATCGCGTCGGTGATCAGCACCGTACGGCCGGGGCCGGCCACCTCGTAGGCCAGGCGCAACATCGCCGCGTGCACGTGGACGCCGTCGTTGACCAGCTCGACCGTCACCCGCTCGTCCTCCAGCAGGGCGGCGATCGGGCCGGGCGCGCGGTGGCCGAGCTGCGGCATCGCGTTGTAGAGGTGGGTGGCGACGGTGGCGCCCGCCTCGATGGCGGCGATCGCCTGGTCGTAGTCGGCGTCGCTGTGGCCGAGCGCCGCGATCAGGCCCTCGCCGACGGCCGTGCGGATCGTGTCGAGGCCGCCGGGCAGCTCGGCGGCGACGGTGACCATGCGCGCGTGCCCGCGCGCGGCCTTGACCAGCCCGGACAGCTCCTGCGGCGACGGCTCGCGCAGCAGGGAGGGGTCGTGCGCGCCGCAACGCGCCTTGGCGATGTACGGCCCCTCGAAGTGGATGCCCGCCAGCAGCCCCTCCTCGCACAGCTCGGCCAGCGAGGAGGCGGCCCTGGACAGCCCGTCGAGCGCGTCGGTGACCAGGCTGGCCATCATCGTGGTCGTGCCGTGCCGCCGGTGCAGGGCCACGGCGTCGCGCGCCTTGTCCTGGTCGCCGGTCGGGAACGACCCGCCCGCGCCGCCGTGGTTGTGGATGTCGACGAACCCGGGGACGACGTGCCGCCCCCCGAGGCTCAGGCCGGGGCTGGGCGCCGATCCGTGGCCGACATGCGTGATGCGGCCGTCTTCGATGGTCAGCCATCCTTCGTGCACCCCTTCGGGGGTCACGATCCGGGCGTCGGCGAGAGTAAGGCTCATGAAGAAAGGATCACAGATCGCGTGAGGTGCATGGGCTCGTCGGGGTTCAGCCCACGGGCGAAGGCCCGCGCGACCGCCACCCGCTGGGCGCGCACCAGCTCGGCCATGGGGTCGAGGCCGCTCTCGACGAACGTGCCGCCGGTCGCCTCGACCTGCTCGCGCAGGCCCTCGGGGGCGGTGCCGAGCATCCAGGTGACGCGGCCGGGGCCCGCGATGCTGATCGGGCCGTGCCGGTACTCCATCGCCGGGTACGCCTCCGTCCACGACCGCGACGCCTCGCGCATCTTCAGCGCGGCCTCCTGGGCCAGGCCGACCGACCAGCCGCTGCCGAGGAAGCTGAACTGCTCGGCCTCGATCAGCTCGGCGGGCAGCGGCTCGGCCAGGGCCCGCTCGGCGTCGGCGATCGCGCCCGTGAGGTCCTCGCCGAGGCTGGCGCGGAGCATGGCGAGCTGGGTGGTGGCGAAGCGGGTCTGCACGACCGAGGTCTCGTCGGCGTAGTCGAGCACGATGACCTCGTCGGCGGCCGTCATGACCGGCGTCTTCGGGTCGGCGGTGATGGCCGTGGTGCGGGCGTCCGTCCTGGACAGCAGCTCCAGGACCTCGGTCGTGGTCCCCGAGCGGGTCAGCGCGAGCACCCGGTCGTACGAGCGGCCGACCGGCGCCTCGGAGGCGGCGAACGCGTCGGTCTCGCCCTGCCCGGCCCGCTCGCGCAGCGTGGCGTAGGCCATCGCGATGAACCACGACGTGCCGCAGCCGATGACGGCCACCCGCTCGCCGGGCTGGGGCAGCGCGCCGGCGGGCACGTCGGCCACGGCACGCCGCCAGCAGGACGGCTGGGACTCGATCTCTGCTTCGGTATGGGTGGTCACCGCGTTCCTCCCCGTAGTTGTTTGTTTCTGCCTTTTTTATACAGTAAAAGCGCATCTTTGTGCAGTGGTCGCTCAGACCTGTCCGTCTGTGCCACGCTTGATCCTGTCCGGATCTCATTGGAGGCTTCGTGTCCCGCTACGATCGCTGGAACGCCATCCTGGAGCTGCTCGCGCAGGAGGGCCGGCTGTCGGTGGAGGAGGCGGCCGAGGCGCTCGACGTCTCCACCGCCACGATCCGGCGGGATCTCGACCAGCTCGCCCAGCAGCAGATGCTCATGCGCACCCGCGGCGGAGCCGTCACCCAGAGCGTCAGCTACGACCTGCCGCTGCGCTACAAGACCGCCAGGCACGCCGACGAGAAGCACCGCATCGCCGCCGCGGCCGCCGGCCTGGTCGCCCCGGGGGCCGTGGTCGGCCTCAACGGCGGCACCACGACCTCCGAGCTGGCCCGCACCCTCGCCACGCTGTCCACGCTGGAGAGCGGGTTCACGATCGTCACCAACGCCCTGAACATCGCCGCCGAGCTGACCGTGCGGCAGCACGTCAAGATCGTGGTCACCGGCGGGGTGGCCAGGCAGCAGTCGTACGAGCTGATCGGCCCGCTGGCCTCGGGCGTGCTCGAACAGGTCACCCTCGACGTGGCCTTCCTCGGCGTCGACGCGATCGACGTCGACCTCGGCGCCTCGGCCCACCACGAGGGCGAGGCCAGCGTGAACAACCTGCTGATCAGCCGGGCTGCCCAGGTCGTCGTGGTGGCCGACTCCTCCAAGGTGGGCCGGCGGGCCTTCTCCCGCATCTGCCCGATCGAGCAGATCGACACGCTGGTCACCGACGCCCGGCTCTCCGACGAGCTCACCGGCCGGCTCACCGACGCGGGCGTCAAGGTCGTACGCGCCTGAATCCGTCCGGCGTTACATGGAACCGGGCGTACGGGTAGGTACTGACCGCAGACGACCCATGGGGGGATGATGACGGCTGGTAGGAGTGTGGCCCGGCTCGGGCCGGCCGAGCGCGCGGCGGCGCTGGCGGAGATGTCCGCCCAGGAGTTCGACGTGGTCGTGGTCGGCGGCGGCGTGGTGGGGGCCGGGACCGCGCTCGACGCCGCGACCAGAGGGCTCGACGTGGCTCTGCTGGAGGCCCGTGACTTCGCCTCCGGCACCTCCTCGCGCTCGTCCAAGCTCATCCACGGCGGCCTGCGCTACCTGGAGCAGCTCAACTTCGAGCTGGTGCGCGAGGCCTTGCAGGAGCGGGCCCTGCTGCTCCAGCGCCTGGCCCCGCACCTCGTCCGGCCGGTGCCGTTCCTGTTCCCGATGACCCATTTCGGGTGGGAGCGTCCATACGTGGGGGCCGGGGTGGCGCTCTACGACACGCTCGGCTTCGCCTCCGGGCTCACCCGCGGGGTGCCGGGCCATCGGCACCTGTCCAGGTCACGGGCGTTGCGGCTGGCCCCGGCGCTGAAGAAGAGCGCCTTCACCGGCGCCGTCCAGTACTGGGACGCCCAGGTCGACGACGCCCGCTACGTGATGACCATGCTGCGCACCGCCGCCACCTACGGCGCCCGGGTCGCGCCGCGCGCCCAGGTGGTCGGGTTCCTGCGGGAGGGCGAGCGGGTCACCGGCGTGCGGGCGCGCGACCTGGAGACCGGCGCGGAGTTCGACGTACGCGCCCAGCAGGTCGTCAACGCCACCGGCGTGTGGACCGACGACATCCAGGAGCTGGTCGGCGGGCGCGGCCAGATCCACGTACGGGCCTCCAAGGGCATCCACCTGCTGGTGCCGCGCGACCGCATCCACTCCAGCACCGGCGTCATCCTGCGCACGGAGAAGTCGGTGCTGTTCGTGATCCCGTGGGGCCGCCACTGGATCATCGGCACCACCGACACCGAATGGACGCTCGACAAGGGCCACCCGGCGGCCTCCCGCACCGACATCGACTACCTGCTCGACCACGTCAACGAGGTGCTGGCGGTGCCGCTGACCCGCGACGACGTCGAGGGCGTCTACGCCGGGCTGCGGCCGCTGCTGTCGGGGGAGTCCGACCAGACGTCGCAGTTGTCGCGCGAGCACGTCGTGGCGCATCCGGTGCCGGGGCTGGTGATGATCGCCGGCGGGAAGTACACGACGTACCGGGTCATGGCGCGCGACGCGGTGGACGCGGTGGCGCACGGGCTCGACCAGCGGGTGCCGCGCTCGTGCACCGACCGCGTGCCGCTGGCCGGGGCCGAGGGCTACCAGGCGCTGTGGAACTCCCGCTACCGCCTCGCCCACACCTCGGGCCTGCACGTCGCCCGGATCGAGCACCTGCTCCAGCGCTACGGCTCGCTCATCGACGAGGTGCTGGTGCTGGTCGAGGGCGATCCGTCGCTGGGCAGGCCGCTGGCCGGGGCCGACGACTACCTGCGGGCCGAGATCGTCTACGCCGCCACCCACGAGGGCGCCAGGCACCTCAACGACGTGCTGACCAGGCGGACGCACATCTCCATCGAGACCTTCCACCGCGGGCTGGCCGTGGCCCAGGAGGCCGCCGAGCTGCTGGCCGGGCCGCTCGGCTGGGACGCCGAGCAGGTCAAGCGGGAGGTGGAGTACTACACCAAGCGCGTCGAGGCCGAGCGGCGCTCGCAGGAGCAGGACTCCGACCAGGAGGCCGACGCCATCCGGCTGGGCGCGCCCGAGATCGTCCCCGTCGTCGCGCCGGAGCGCGGGTGACCGTCCCGGCGGACCGGTCACCCGCCCTCGCGAGGGGCCGCGGGGGTCAGCGCAGCGCGATCCACCCCTGACGGGCCAGCGTCGTGGCGTCGTTGACCTGGAGGCCGTCCCAGGACAGCGTCCAGAGGGCGTCGCCGATGATGATCGAACGCTGGATGCCGGGCTGGTAGGCGTAGTCCTCGGCCTGGTGCGTCGGGTGCTTGATCATGCCGAGCTTCGTCACGGCCGAGTCGTCGATCTTCAGCACCAGCGCGCCCGACTCCTTGGGGGTCATCAGCGGGATCGCCGACAGGCCGGTCTTGGGCCAGTACAGGAACGCGTGCGGGTCCCACTCGGCCTCGGAGCCCGCCTCCTTCTGGAAGAGCTGCGACAGCCTGCGCGGGGCGGCCGGGTCGCTGACGTCGAACAGCGAGACCTGTGTGCCGAGCGTCCTGCCCTTGTCACTGGCCTCCTGGCCGATGCCGATCAGCCGGCCGTCGGCGCCCGGGTGCAGGTACGCCGAGTAGCCGGTGATCTTCAGCTCGCCGGTCACCTTGGGGGCGGCCGGGTCGCGCAGGTCGAGCGTGTAGAGCGGGTCCACCTGCTTGAACGTCACGCAGTAGCCCACCGGGCCGATGAACCTGACCGAGTAGATGCGCTCGCCCCGGCCGAGGCCGCCGACCTCGCCGACCTTGGCCATGGTGTCGGCGGCGAGCACGTACACGCTGCTGGCGCTGTTCTTGCCGTCGGTGGAGGTGAGGGTGGTGGCGACGCGGAGGTGGCCTTCGTACTCCGACAGCGAGTACTGGTTCAGCAGGCGGCCGGGGACCTTGCCGGAGGCCACGTACGTGGGGGCGCCGGGGGCGCCGATGTCGAACCGGTGGACCTCGGTCTCCTCGGGCGGGGCCGTCGGAGTGGGGTCGGGGGCGGGCTCGGACGTGGCGGGCGTGGCGGGGGCGCTGCTGGTGACCGCCGGTTCGGCCGGGCCGGTGGTCACGGCCGGGTCGCTCGGCGTGGGCTCGACGGCCGGGGCACCGTCGGTGGCCGTCGGCACGGGCTCGACGGGCATCGGGTCGGTGACCACCGGGAACCACCAGCGGGGGTTGCTGGCGACGTACAGGCTCTTGCCGCTGCCGTAGACGGTGTCGCCGTCGGCGGCCAGGCTGATGGGCTCGGTGCCGGTCGCGGCGACGTCCTGGGCCAGGTCGATGGTGTGGACGGTCAGCAGCGAGGTGCCGGTGTAGTCGGCGGGGTGGCTGACCCGCTCGCACTTGACCGTGTCCTTCTTGACCGTGCCGGACCCGCTGGTGATCTCGACCGTGGGCAGCCAGGCGGTGAGCGGCGCCTGCCGTACGACGGCCTGGTTGGCCTTCTTGCGGTCGGCCTCGGTGGTGTCCGGGCTCTTGGGCTCGGGGAAGGTGATGTCGGGCTGGCTGCGGGTGACGAGCCGGACCGTGGAGCCGATCATCCGGGCGTCCACGTACGAGCCCTGCGCCCGGATCGTGCTGAGCACCTTCGGCTGCCCGGCCAGGTCGACCACGACGTAGCGGGTCTCGCCGGGCGGCGCGAAGCGCTTGAGCATGATGTCGCCGCCGCGGAACAGCACCAGCGCGCGGTCGCCGGACAGCAGCAGGTCGGCGGGGGCGAAGGTCGGCTCGTCCTTCTTGGTGAGCTTGAGCGACGCGGTGACCTTCTTGGTCGCGGTGTCGATGATCCGCAGGTTGCCGTCCACGACCGTGACGATCCGGTTGCCGTCGGTCTTGATCAGGTCGGGCTCGTCCACGCCCGCCTCGTGCACGTTCGTGGTGGAGTGCTCAGGGGTGTCGGAGGTGGTCTTCGCCCTCGCGGTGGTGGCGGTGTCCTCCATGTACATGATCTGCGGGCCGCCGAAGCCCCAGGGGCCGACGTTCTCCGCGGCGTGCTCCCGCAGGCCCGACAGCATGTCGTCGCAACTGTCGTAGGCGACCAGGCGGACGGCGTCGAGCGTGACCTTCGGCACGGGCGCCTGGCCCGTCGCCGCCGAGGTGCAGGCCGCCGTGACCGTGGCGAGGGCCGCGGCGGTCACGGCCGTACGGATCAGCGTCTTCATGACCTCCTTGACGGCTGCGCGGGCCGGATGGTTCAGGAGCCCTTGGCCGGGTTGGCGGTGAAGACCGGGCTGAAGTCCACGTCGCCGGGCACGTCGAGGATCCTGCGCAGGAGGGTGCCCTTGAAGTCGACGACCTGGATCTCGTCCTTGGTGTTGTTGTCCTGTTCCCAGCAGTAGAGGCGGCTGTCGTCGTACCAGCCGAGCACCTTGTCGCAGTCGGAGGTGAACTTGTGCGTGCGGTCGCCCGACTCGGTGTCCCACACGCAGGTGTCGCCGTCGCTGCCGTTGGGGCAGGTGGACAGGAACGACTCGCCCGAGGGGGAGAAGATGTCCTGGGTGCCGGCGGGCAGCGTGCCGATCGAGCGCACGTCGCGCGTGGCCTTGCCGGCGGCGTCGAAGAAGCGCAGGCTGCGGTTCTTCTCGGGGCCGAAGACGTTGACCACGCCCTGGCCCTCACCGTCCCAGCCGAAGGCGGTCTTGCGGACGGCGGTGTCGTCCACCATGACGATCCTGGCCTTCTTCGTGGCGACGTCCACGATGACGAAGCCCGGGTAGGTCCAGGTCTCGCCGCTCTTCCGCTCGATGTTGAGCAGGATCTTCGAGCCGTCCTCGGACCAGCCGCGGATGCTGGCGATCAGCGGGCCGCGGACGGTCTTGATCGTGGTGCGCTCGCCCGTCTGGCGGTCGCTGACGATGATGTAGTCGTAGTTGTCGTCGGTGTACTTGCGGCCCCGGGTGGCCAGGTAGCGGCCGCCTGGGGAGACGTTCGACTCCCAGTTGCCGGCGTACTTGCGGAACGGGCCGCGCAGCGAGTCCCTGGCGTGGTCGATCCAGTCGTCCTTCTTCTTGTCGTAGATCTCGTACGAGGTCAGGACGATGGCGTCGGAGGTGTTCTCGTACAGGCCGATCGCGGCGCCGGGCAGCGCCTGGCGCGGGCCCTCCTTGGGGACGGAGACCTCGGCGACCGACGGCGCGACCGACGGCGAGACGGTCGGGAGGCTCCGGTCGGACGGCTGGGCGGACGCGGGGGTCGTGCGGCCGTCGTCGGCGGCCACGGTCGCCCTGTCGTTGGCGATGAGCACGGCGAGCCCGGCCAGCACGAGTATGGCGACGCCCAGCGTGACCCCGATGACCAGCGGCGCCCTGCTCTTCCTGGCCGGGTGCCCGGGGTGCACGTTCGGGTGGGTGGGCTGCGCGTACGGTCCGGCCGGATGCCACTGCTGCTGCTGCTGCGGGTACGGCTGCGGGCCCCCGGGCACGGGCCCGGTCATCGGCCCCGGCGGCGGCCCCTGATGCGGTCCCTGGAAGGGCCCCTGCGAGGGCGCGGTCATCGGCCCGGGCCGGGGAGGCCCGGCCGGGACGGCTTCGGCGGCGGCCGCCGCGAGGATCGGCGAGTTCGCCGGCATCGGGTGCTGGAGCAGGCGCATGATCACCTGCTCGGCCGTCGGCCGCTGCGCCGGGTCCTTGGCCAGGCACGCGGCCACCACGTCACGCAGCGCGCCGTCGAGCACGCCCAGGTCGGGCTGCTGGTTGAGGACCCGGTTGATCACGGCGGGCATGGTGTCGCTGCCGAACGGCGCCCGCCCCGACGCCGCGTAGACCATCGCGCTCGCCCAGGAGAACATGTCGGCCGCCGGCCCGACGGTGTGGCCCATGATCTGCTCGGGCGGCATGTACGACGGCGTGCCCACGACCATGCTGCTGATCGTCGAGGTCGCGTTGAGCGCCCGCGCGATGCCGAAGTCGATCACCCGCGGGCCGTCCGCGCCCAGGATGACGTTGGCGGGCTTGAAGTCGCGGTGGACGATGCCGGCCTGGTGGATCGCGGCCAGCGCGGTCGCGGTGCCGATGGCCAGCCGGTGCAGCGTGGACCCGGTGCGCGGCCCCTCCTCCTGCACCACCCGCTGCAGCGACGGCCCTTCGATGAACTCGCTGACGATGAACGGCCGTTCCTGCTCGACGCCGGTGCCGAGGACGGCCGCGGTGCAGAACGGCGCCACCTGCTGGGCCACCTGGACCTCGCGCAGGAACCGTTCGACGCTCACGTCGTCGCCGGACAGGTCGGGACGCAGCCATTTGACGGCGACATGCGTGCCGGAATGATCTTTCGCGAGGTAGACGACGCCCTGGCCGCCCTCGCCAAGCCTGCCGAGGAGATCCATGCCGGCCAGACTCGCCGGATCTCCCGGCCGTAGCGGAGCGAACGATGGCATAAGAGGATTCTGACCCCACCCCGCGAATCCGCAAAAACTACCCGCCGGTAGCCAAGCGGAATATCCTTCTGGCATGCACGTCACGTCCAGCGGCAAGACCCGGCAGATCACCGCCCCCTTCACCGGCGAGCCGCTCGCCGAGCTGCCCATTTCCACGGCCGACGACGTACGCCTGGCCTACGAGCGAGCCAGGGCCGCCCAGGCCGAGTGGGCGGCCAGGCCCGCCGCGGCGCGGGCCAGACCCTTCCTGCTGCTGCACGACGCCATCCTCGACCGCAGGGACGAGATCCTCGACATCGTCCAGGACGAGACCGGCAAGGCCCGCAAGCACGCCTTCGAGGAGGTGCTCGACGTCGCCGGGTGCAGCCTCTACTACGCGCGGCGGGCCCCCGGCCTGCTCGCGCCGCGCGGCCGCAAGGGCATCTTCCCCGGCGCCACCCGCGTGGCCGAGCTGCGCCAGCCCAAGGGCGTGGTCGCGCTGATCTCCCCGTGGAACTACCCGCTCTCCCTGGGCGTGACCGACGCCGTGCCCGCGCTGCTGGCCGGCAACGCGCTGGTGCACAAGCCGGACACCCAGACCGCCATGTCCACGTTGTGGACCATCGACCTGCTGGCCGAGCTGGGCATGCCGCGCGAGATCTGGCAGGTCGTGCTGGGCGAGCCCGCCGAGATCGGCGACGCGCTGCTCGACGACGCCGACTACGTCGCGTTCACGGGGTCGACCAGGGGTGGCAGGAAGATCGCCGAGGAGGCGGCCAAGCGGCTCATCGGCTGCTCGCTGGAGCTCGGCGGCAAGAACCCGATGGTGGTGCTCGCCGACGCCGACCTGGCGCTCGCCGTCCAGGGGGCGATCAGGGCCTGCTTCACCAACGCGGGCCAGCTCTGCCTGTCCATCGAGCGGCTGTACGTGCACGCGTCCGTGTTCGACGACTTCGCCGCGCGCCTGGTCAAGCAGGTCGGGAACCTCAAGCTCGGCGCGGGCCACGACTGGTCGGTCCAGATGGGCTCGCTCACCTCGCGACGCCAGCTCGACGCGGTCAGCGCCCACGTGGACGACGCCGTGGCCAAGGGCGCGACCGTGCTGACCGGCGGGCGGGCCAGACCCGACCTCGGCCCGCTGTTCTACGAGCCGACCGTGCTCACCGGCGTGCGCGACGACATGGACCTGTGCCGCAACGAGACGTTCGGGCCGGTGGTCGCCCTCTACCCCTTCACCTCGGAGGAGGAGGCGGTCGAGCTGGCCAACGACACCATCTACGGCCTGAACGCCTCCATCTGGACCACCGACCTGGCCCGCGGCCGCGCCCTGGCCGCCCGCGTCAAGGCCGGCACGGTCAACATCAACGAGGGGTACGGCTCGGCCTACGCCTCCTACGACGCGCCCATGGGCGGCATGAAGGCGTCCGGTCTCGGCCGCCGGCACGGCGCGGAGGGCCTGCTGCGGTACACCGAGTCCAAGACCGTGGCCTCGCAGGCGTCCTGGCTGGGCTTCGAGCCGCCCTTCGACCTGACGTACGAGACGTGGGCCGACGTCCTGGCCGGCACCCTCAAGACGATGCGGAAGCTGCGGATCAAGTGACGTTCGACGTACTGGTCATCGGCTCGGGGTTCGGCGGCAGCGTCTCGGCGCTGCGGCTGAGCGAGAAGGGGTACAAGGTCGGCGTGCTGGAGGCGGGCCGCCGCTTCGACGAGTCCACGCTGCCGGCCACGTCGTGGAAGCTGCGCGACTTCCTGTGGGCGCCCTGGCTCGGCATGAAGGGCATCCAGCGCATCCACGTGCTGCGCGGCGAACGCGGCACCGGCGTGATGGTGCTGGCAGGAGCCGGGGTGGGGGGCGGCTCGCTGGTCTACGCCAACACCCTCTACGAGCCGCTCGACCCCTTCTTCCGCGACCCGCAGTGGGCCGGCATCACCGACTGGAAGTCGGAGCTGGCCCCCCACTACGACCAGGCCAAACGCATGCTCGGCGCGGTCACGAACCCCACCTTCACCCGCGCCGACGACATCATGCGCAGGGTCGCCGACAAGATGGGCGTCGGCGACACCTTCCACCTGGCCCCGGTGGGCGTCTACTTCGGCGAGGACGGCGTCGACCCGTACTTCGGCGGCGCGGGCCCTGAGCGGCGCGGCTGCATCGAGTGCGGGCAGTGCATGACGGGCTGCCGCCACGGCGCCAAGAACACGCTGGTCAAGAACTACCTCCACCTGGCCGAGCAGGCGGGGGCCCGGGTCTACCCGGAGTGCACGGTCACCTCGGTGCGTCCGCTGCCCTCCGGCGGCTACCGGGTCGTCGCCCGCCGGACCGGGTCGGCGCTGCGCCGCCGTTCGTTCACGGCCAAGCAGGTGATCTTCGCGGCCGGCACGTACGGCACCCAGCGCCTGCTGCACAAGCTGCGCGCCACCGGCGACCTGCCCCGCCTGTCACCCAGGCTCGGCACGCTGACCAGGACCAACTCCGAGGCCCTGCTCGGCTTCGAACGCACCTCGGCGGGCGGCGAGAAGCTCAACAAGGGCGTGGCCATCACCTCCTCCATCCACCCCGACGCCGAGACCCACATCGAGCCCGTGCGCTACGGCGACGGCTCCAACGCCATGGGCCTGCTCCGCACCCTGCTCGTGGACGGCGGCCAGTCCCGCTGGCGCGGCCTGCTCCGGGAGGTCGCCGCGCGGCCCATGAAGGCGCTACGCCTGCTCGACCTGCGCCGCTGGTCGGAACGGACCGTCATCGCGCTGGTCATGCAGGCCAAGGACAACTCGATCACCATCCGGCGCACCCGCTGGGGCCTGCGGTCGGCCCGCGGCCACGGCGAGCCCAACCCGACCTGGATCCCGGCCGGGCACGAGGCCGTACGGCACGCGGCGGCCGAGATCGGCGGGGTGCCCGGCGGCACCTGGCTCGACCTGTTCGACATCCCGACCACGGCCCACTTCCTCGGCGGCTGCGTGATCGGCGACTCGCCCGAGACCGGTGTGATCGACGCCTACCACCGCGTCCACGGCCACGAGGGGCTGCACGTGGTGGACGGCTCGGCGGTGTCGGCCAACCTGGGGGTGAACCCGTCGCTCACCATCACCGCGCAGGCCGAACGGGCCATGTCCCTGTGGCCCAACGCGGGCGACCCCGACCCCAGGCCCGCCCCGGGCGCGCCGTACGTGCGGCTGTCCCCGGTGGCGCCCCGCAGTCCGGCCGTGCCGGAGCGGGCTCCGGGCGCACTGCGTCTGTATACACTGTAAACGTGAGTGAGCGAGGGACGGCGGCGCGCATCGAGGCCGTGGCCCGGCGCATCCTGCTGGAGGAGGGCGCCGAGGCCGTCAGCATGCGGCGCGTGGGCGAGGCCGTGGGCGTCACCGCCATGGCCATCTACCGGCACTTCCCCAACAGGGAGGCCCTGCTGCGTGCCGTCGCCGACGCCGCCGCCCGCGAGCTGGCCGAGGCGTGGGCCCGCCGGCCCCGGACGGGCGGCCTGGAGGAACGCGTGAGGGCGGCGCTCGACGACTTCCTCGACTTCGCGCTCGGCAGCCCCCACCTGTACCACTTCCTGACCTCCGACGCCTGGGCGCGGGCCCGCCGCTTCCCCGACGACTTCCGCGACGGCCAGGGCCCGCCGTTCAGCGTGGTCGTGGCGCTGGTCGAGGAGGGAATGCGCACGGGCGTGCTGCGCGAGGACGACCCGCTGGAGACCACGCTCGCGGTCACGGCGAGCACCCAGGGCCTGGTCCAGCAGTACCTGAGCGGCCGGATGGGCATGGCGGCGCCCGACTTCCGCGCGCTCTGCCACCGCACGCTGACCCGGGTGCTCGACGGCCTGCGGAATAAACCCGCCGTGCCGCCGTGTCGTTGACGGACATGAAGATTCGTTACGCCGGTGGTCCTACCGCCGTCATCGAGCTGGGCGGCGTGCGGCTGCTGGTCGACCCCACCTTCGACGCGCCGGGCGACCACCCGGTCGGCGCCAGGGTGCTCAAGAAGACGGCCGGCCCCGCCTTCGCCCCTGACGAGGTGGGCCCGGTGGACGCCGTGCTGCTCTCGCACGACCAGCACCCCGACAACTTGGACAATGCGGGCCGCGCGCTCCTCGCCACGGTGCCGCTGGCGCTGTCCACCGCGTCGGCGGCCGAGCGGGTGGGCGAGCCGGTGCGCGCCCTGCCCAACTGGAGCGAGACCGAGGTCGGCCCGGTGCGGGTGACCGGCGTGCCCGCCCAGCACGGCCCCGACGGGACCGAGCACCTGACGGGCGAGGTCACCGGCTTCGTGCTGAGCGGCGAGGGCCTGCCCACCGTCTACGTGAGCGGCGACAACGCCTCGCTCGACGTCGTACGGGCCGTGGCCGCCAGGTTCCCCCAGATCGACGTGGCGCTGCTGTTCGCGGGCGGCGCGCGCACCCCGCTGGTGGACGGCTTCCTGACGCTGACCAGCGAGGACGCCGTCACCGCCGCCGACATCCTGGGCGCGCGGCACGTCGTCCCGCTGCACTTCGAGCAGTGGGCGCACTTCACGCAGGGCCGCGACACGCTGGAGAAGGCGTTCGCGGGGCTCGGCGAGCGGTTCGTGCTGCTCGCCCCTGGCGAACAGGTGGAGCTTTCCTGACCTCGTCCTGACATGGTGGTCCGGTGAGCTGGAGCACGCGCGCGCTCGACGCGCTGGCCGCCGGGCCCCCCACCAGGCTGATCGACTTCCCCGTCCGGGTCCCGGGCGTGCGCCTGCTGCTGAAGGACGAGTCCGGCCAGCCGACGGGCAGCCTGCGGCACCGGCACGCCAGGGCCCTGTTCCGGCAGGCGGTGCTCGACGGCCTGGTCACCGAGGGCACCACCGTGGTCGAGGCCACCGGCGGCAACGCGGCGGTCGCGCAGGCGTGGTTCGCCCGGCGGCTCGGCCTGCCCTATGTCGTGGTCATGCCGGGGAGGCACGACCCGGCGCGGGCTCGCGCGGTGGAGGCGCTGGGCGGCGAGTGCCGGTTCGTCACGCCGCCGCTGGCCATCTACGACGCGGCCAGGCGGATCGGCGGCCACTTCCTCGACCAGTTCGGCCGGGCCGCGCCGCACGATCTGGCCGAGGAGCTGTTCGCCCAGGTCCGTCCCGACTGGGTGGTGACGGGCGCGGGCACCGGCGCGACCTCGGCCACGTTGGGGGCCGTGGCCGGGCGGTTCGGCTGCCGGGTGGCCGTCGCCGATCCCGACAACTCCGCGTACTTCCCGGGCTGGACGCTCGACGTGCCCGACTACGCCACCGGCATGCCCTCGCGGATCGAGGGCGTCGGTCGTCCGCGCGTGGAGCCGGGGTTCCGGCCCGACCTGGTCGATCTGGTGGTCCCGGTGCCCGACGCGGCGAGCGTGGCGGGGGCCCGGCTCATCAGGGAGGTCACCGGGCTGCCGGTGGGCGGCTCGTCCGGCACCGCGCTGTGGGCCGCGCTCGACCTGGCCGCGCGCATGCGGGCCAGGGGCGAGACCGGCACGGTCGTCTCGCTGGTGGGCGACGCGGCCGACCGGCACCTGGCGACGTACCACGACGACGCCTGGGCCGCCGCCAAGGGCCTCGACGTCGCCGCACGCCTCACCGAGCTGCGGAAGCGGGTCTGATCCAGCCCTCCAGCCCCGCCAGGAAGTCCTCGAACAGGTGGCGGTGGATCGTGTGCTCGGCCCCCGTGACCACGCGCACCTCGAACCCCTTGCCCCGCAACTCCTCCTGGAACGCCGGCGGCACCAGGAGACTCGGGTCGGCCACCTGCACCAGCGACGGCACGACGGGCGCGGGCGTGAAGTCCATGCCGGACGCCTCGACGAGCGACAGCGCCGACCCGCGGTCCCAGCGTGCGAGCATCTCGACCTCGACCGCCACCTCCTCGGCCGAGAAGCCGGGGTGCAGAGCGGCGATCAGCTCGCCGGTCTCGTCGGTGAACTCGGCCATCGACTCCAGGGCGCCGCTCTCCGGCGTCGGCAGGCGGAAGGCCGGATCGGAGTAGATCGCCCGTACGGGCATGAGCCGTTCGACGGCGAGGCCGAGCGTGAGACCGCCGAGCGAGTGCCCGATGGCCAGCTCGGGGTGCGCGGGCACCGACTCCGCCAGCGACGAGGCGAACAGCTCGGGCGGATAGGCGTCGGCGCGGGGGCTCTCGCCGTGGCCGGGAAGATCGACGGCGATGACCCGGTAGCCGCGCGCGGCCAGCTCGGGGCCCACCCGCCACCAGCATCGCGAGTCGGCCATGATGCCGTGGACGAGGACGGCCAGGCGGTCGCCCGAGCCCCATTCACGAGTGTGCAGCTTCATGCGGCAACCTCTCCTGATTATACGTATAAGCAGTTGATACCATCCACCCCGTGAACACGACAAGGGGGGACCGCCCGCCGACCAGCGTCGACGTGGCCAGGGCCGCGGGAGTCTCACAGGCCACGGTCTCCTACGTGCTCACCGACAACCCCCACGCCCGCGTGAGCGAGGAGACCCGCAGGCGGGTCCGCGACGCCGCCGCCCGGCTGGGCTACGTGCCCGACGCCGCCGCCCGCACGCTGCGTACGGGCCGCAGCGGCATCGTGCTCATGCCGCTGTCGCGGGCCAGGGTGGGCCGGCTGGCGCAGCAGGTGTTCGACGAGCTGGAGGAGGAGTTCAGGACCCGCGGCTACACCCTCGTCCAGTACGGCGAGCGCACCCTCAAGGGCGTGGCGGCGGCCAGGAGCTGGCTCGCCCTGCGGCCCTCGGCCGTCATCGTCGAGGCCGCGCGGCTGACCAGGCCCGCCGTGGACCTGCTGCACGCCTCGGGCGTCCGGGCCGTCGTCGGCCTGTCCGACCAGCCCTCCCCCCTGGTGCCGGCCGTGGTGTTCGACCACCGGGCCCTCGGCGCCGCGGCCGCCCGCCACCTGGTCGAACGGGGGAGCCGGCGGCTGGCGGCCGTCGTGCCCCGGGAGGAGGGCGTCGACGCCATGGGACGGGCCCGGCTGGCGGGGGTGCGGGAGGTCGTTCCCGGCGCCGCGCGCATCGACCTGGCCTTCTCCGAGGAGGAGGCGGGGCGGATCGTCCGCGCGGGAGACCTGCCCGACGGCGTCTTCGCCTACAACGACGAGTACGCGATGTTGCTGATCAGCGCGTTGCAGGACGCCGGTCTGCGGGTCCCCGAGGACGTCGCCGTCGTCGGCGCCGACGACCTGCCGATCTGCACGCTCATGCGGCCCCGGCTGACCAGCGTGCACTTCGACGCCACCGCGAGCCCGGCCGACCTGGCGGGCGAGATCGACGGGATCGTCCGGGGAGAGCGGCCGTCCGTGGCCGGCGAGGTCGTCGCCCGGTTCGAGCCCCGGCTGGTGATCAGGGCCAGCGCCTGAGGCGCGTAACAAGTTGGACGCGCGTCTTGTCAGCCCTTCCCGTGCGACCTACAGTCCAGAGCAATCGTCGGTGATACGTATCATCACTGCTCGGAAAGGTCCCCCCATGGCTGAAGTTCTGAGCGGCGCGCAGAGGGACACCCGGCGGCTCGGGCCGCTCCACCTGACGCTTCCGCTGGCCAACGTCGCCGTCATGTTCCTGTGGATGAGCGTGGGCGCGTTCGTCCTGCCCGTGCACGTGCAGCGCATCACCGGCGTCAACGACGTGGCCGCGCTGGGCCTGGCCAACTCGATCGGCCCGCTCATGGCCACCCTCGCCAACCCCGTCTTCGGCCAGATCTCCGACCGGACCAGGTCACGCTTCGGCCGCCGCTCGCCGTGGATACTCGGTTGCGTCCTGCTCGGCGTGCTCGCCCTGTTCGCGCAGGCCAACGCGGGCAGCGTGCTCATGCTCGGCATCAGCTGGGCGGGCGTGCAGACCATCATGAACGGCTACCAGGCCGCCATGACCGCGATCCTGCCCGACCGGGTCCCGCCGAGCCGGTACGGCACCTACTCCGGCCTGTTCGGGCTCGGCACGCCGCTGGCCACCATCGCGGCGTCGATCATGTTCGTCGTGTTCCCGCAGTTGGCCGCCGGCGGGGCGTACTACGTGGCGATGGTGCTGCTGCTGGTCGCGGCGGTGCTGGTCGTGGTCGCGACGCCGGACACGTCCTCGGTGGGGATGGCGCGCGAGCCGTTCGGCCTGAGGGCGTTCCTGGCCGGGTTCGTACGCCCGCTGAAGAGCCCGGACTTCACCTGGGCCTTCGTGTCCCGCTTCGGCGTCATGCTCGGATATTTCGTCATCTTCACCTTCAACCTCTTCCTCCTTGAGGACTTCATCAAGATCCCCAAGGGCGAGGTGGTCGCCACGATGGGCCTGCTGATGCTCATGGGCCAGGCCGCCACGCTGCTCGCGGTGCTCGTGATCGGCCCGATCTCCGACCGCCTCGGCCGCTTCCGGCTGTTCGCGCTCGTCGCCGGACTGTCCTCGGCGGTGTTCCTGGGCATCCCGCTGGTGATGCCGACGTTCGAGGGCATGATCGTCTACAACGTCGCGCACGGCATCGCGTTCGGCGTCTACCTGGCCGTGGACATGGCCCTGGTGACGAAGGTGCTGCCGGACCCCGACGACGCGGGCAAGGACATGGGCGTCATCAACATCGCCAACGCCGGGCCGCAGATCCTGGCGCCCGCCCTCGCCGCCGTCGTGGTGGGGACGGGCGGCTACCCGGCGCTGTTCGTCGTGGGCATCGTGATCTCGCTGGTCGGCTCCGTCGGGGTCCTCAGGATCAGGGCCGTGCGCTAGCGTCGGCGACATGACAGAACTTGACCCCAGATTGCGCGCGATCACCGACTTGATGGTGTCCGAGGCGCGCGAAGGGGGCGGCAGGCACGAGTACGACGGCCAGATCCAGGACCTGTCTCCCGAGGGCGTACGGGCCGGTCTGGAGCGCCTGGGCAAGGGCGAGGCGCCGGCCGACCCGCACGACGCCGAGCACCTGCAGATCTTCGAGGAGACCATGCGCGCCCAGCTCGGCGAGCTGGAGCTGCACCGCAGGAACCCGCTGATCCACCTGTCCAACCTCGACCTGGCCTGCTACGACCGCGACTACGGCCCCGAGGCCGAGCGCGCCGCCGCCAAGGCCGCCCACCTGGCGCAGTGGCCGGCCGCCGTGGACGCCGCGATCGCCTCGCTCGACCAGGTCGCGGCGCCGGTCGCCACGTCCCTGCTGGGCGCGGTGAAGGGCCTGGCCGCGGGCATCACCGACGAGGCCGCGATCGAGGCCCACGGCAGGCTCGTGGCGCACGTCGCGCGGGCCGCCGCCGAGGGCGACCCCGACGCGGCGCTCGGCGGCGCGGCCCTGGTCAAGCTCATGAGCAGCGCCGAGGG
Source organism: Nonomuraea sp. NPDC051191 (assembly GCF_044455665.1). Taxonomy (NCBI): domain Bacteria; kingdom Bacillati; phylum Actinomycetota; class Actinomycetes; order Streptosporangiales; family Streptosporangiaceae; genus Nonomuraea; species Nonomuraea sp. NPDC051191. The sequence continues at coordinate 89,638 of NZ_JBITEZ010000027.1, forward strand.
CCTGCCGGTCGACCTGGGCAGGCTGGCCGAGCGCGCCGACGCCGAACGCGACCGGCTCATGGGGCTGCTCGCCGAGTCCTGCGCGAAGCTCGGACGCTCCGAACCGCCCCTCGACGTCGTACGCGAGCTGGTCAAGGACCACCCCGACGCCGACGGCGTGATCGAGGCGGCCAGGATCGGCACCGAACAGGCCATCGCCTTCACCCGCGAGAAGGACCTCGTGCCCTACCACGACGGCGAGTGCCTGGTCGGGCTGGCGCCGGAGTCGCGCCGCTGGGCCATGGCCATGATGGCGTGGAACTCGCCGGGCGAGCCCGAGGGGCCCTCCTGGTACCACATCACCCCGCCGGACGCGTCCTGGAGCGAGCGCGACCAGGAGGAGTGGCTGGAGGTCTTCAGCGCCACCACGCTGCCCGCCATCAACGTGCACGAGGTGGCCCCCGGCCACTTCTCGCACGCCCGCGCGCTGCGCCGGGCCCCCTCGGACGTGCGGCGGCTGCTGCAGTCGATGGCCTTCGTCGAAGGCTGGGCGCACTACGCCGAGGAGTTGTGCGTCGAGGAGGGCTTCGCGCCCGACGACCCGCGCTTCGAGATCGGCGTCTGGGTGGAGGCCCTGATCCGGGTCACCCGGCTGGCCTGCGCGATCGGCGTGCACACCGGGCAGATGACGGTCGAGGAGGGCGCCAGGCGCTTCGAGTCCGACACCCACCTGGCCGGTCCCGCCGCGCTGTCGGAGGCCCGCCGCGCCTCCTTCGACCCGACGTACGGCCGCTACACCTGGGGCAAGCTGCTCATCCTCGATCTGCGCGAGCAGGCGCGCGAGCAGTGGGGAGCGGGCTTCACGCTCCAGCGCTTCCACAAGGCGCTGTTCGATCTCGGCTCGCCGCCCCTGGGTTTGCTCGGCGCGATCCTGTAGCGTCGGGGGGACCGAGCGAGCGCTAGGGAGGTTCAGGCGGTGCGTGAACTGTCCGGCAAGGTCGCGGTGGTGACGGGCGCGGCCAGCGGCATCGGCAGGGCCCTGGCCGTCCGGTTCGCCGCCGAGGGCATGGCGTTGATGCTGGCCGACGTCGACCCCGGCGGGCTGGCCGGGACGGCCGCGCTCGCGGAGAAGGCGTCCGCCGGGCCGGGCGAGGTGCTCACGCAGGTCACCGACGTCTCCGACGCGGCCGCCGTGCGGCACCTGGCCGACCGGAGCTTCGGCGAGCTGGGCGCGGTGCACGTGCTGTGCAACAACGCCGGCGTCTACCAGGGCGGTCACATGTGGACCAGGACCGCCGAGGACTTCGCCTGGCTGCTCGGCGTGAACCTGTGGGGCGTGCTGCACGGCGTGCACGCGTTCGTGCCGCGCATGATCCGGCAGGACACCGAGGGGCACGTCGTCAACACCGTGTCCGTGGCCGGGCTGCTCGCCGCGCCGGGCGCGGGCGGCTACGCGATCACCAAGTACGCCGCGCTGGCCGCCTCCCAGTCGCTCGCCCAGGACCTCGCCACCGTGGGCTCCAAGCTCCGCGTGACCGCGCTCTGCCCCGGCGCGGTCCGGACGCGGATCGACGACTCCGACCGCTCCCGCCCGGCCGACCTGGTCACCACCCCGACGGACGACGAGTCGGCCGCCCGCGAGGCCGTCGCGGCGGCCATGGCGCGCGGCGTCGAGCCCGCCGAGGTCGCCGCCCTCGTCGTCCGGGCCATCCACGAGGAACGTTTCCTCGTGCTGACCCACCCCGAGTTCGGCGACCGCCTGCGCAGGCAGACCGAGCTCCTGCTGTCGGGCGACCTGCCCGGCGCTACCAGCGGCGCTCGTGGACCAGCACGCTCACCACGCTCCCACGCCGGGGATTGACCAGCAGCCGGACGAAGTCGCCCGGCAGCACGTCCTGGTAGAACCGCTCCTTGGCCCGGTAGGCCGGCGCCCGCTCCGAGGTGCCGTCGTGCACCGCCACGTAACAGGTGCGCGAGGAGGACAGGTCGTCGCCGTGCTCGGTCACGATCCAGCGCTTGACCACCCGGCCCTCGACCTCCTGCCGCTTGGCCGCGCCGCCGTCGCGGGGCGCGGGCTCGACCAGGACGCCGCGCCACCCGTCGCCGGTGAAGATCCACTCCTGTCGCGGGTCCACCGGCGCGGGCTCGGGCCCGGCGACCTCGCGGCCGAGCGGCGTCAGCAGGAAGCCGCGCCCGCCGAGCAGCAGCGCGGTCCCGGCCACGAACGCCCCCGCCGTGGCGATCCAGCCGGGCCACGACACGCCCGCCTGGGAGATGGTGACGTACCAGGGGACGGCGAGCGCGGCGGCCAGCAGCAGCGGCACGAGCATGCTCTGCCAGCGCCGCCGGGCCAGCCCGAGGTCGATGGCGCTCTGCCGCACCAGGGGCACGAACTCGGCGTCGAGGTCGCCGCTGTCCGGCATCACGGCGACGACCGGCGCCTGCGGCGCTCCCGCCAGCCGTGCGGCCATCCGGTCGAGCACCCACCGCTCGTACGGCCACAACTGCCCCTCGCCGTTCGCGGAGAGCGTGAGCCGGTCGCCCCGGATCGTCAGGAACCCGCGCCTGGCCAGGTCGAAGACCGTGGCGTGGAAGACCTCGCCGGCGCGCAGCCCGCGTAAGAGCTCGACGACGGACGGCGGCGCCTGGGGAGCAGGGACGGGCGGGGGAGAGGCGGCCCGGCGCGTCGTCAACCCGAACGCGGCGGCCAGCGCGGCGGCCCACACGGCCCACGCCAAGGCCGGCCAGACAAGATCCACCGTTCTGTGTTAGCACGAGTGCGGGTGTGAGGCCAGGCGTAATACCCGAGGCCGATACAATGAAGGCACCGCATTTCGCCTTTGGGGGGTTCTCACGGTGTCTGAATTCGACACAGTGCTGGTGGTCGACTTCGGCGCACAGTACGCGCAGCTCATCGCCAGGCGGGTGCGCGAGTGCCACGTCTACTCCGAGATCGTGCCCTCGACGATGCCCGTCGAGGAGATGATGGCCAAGAAGCCCAAGGCGATCATCCTGTCCGGCGGGCCGTCCTCGGTCTACGCCGAAGGCGCGCCGCCCGTGCCGCACGGCCTGTTCTCGACCGGCGTGCCCACGTTCGGCATCTGTTACGGCTTCCAGGCCATGGCCCAGGCGCTGGGCGGCGAGGTCGCCCGCACGGGCGTCGCCGAATACGGCGGCACCGCGCTCCAGGTGCTCGACGAGGGCGTCATCTTCCAGGGGCTGCCCGCCGCGCAGACGGTCTGGATGTCCCACGGCGACAGCGTGGCCGCGGCCCCCGAGGGCTTCGCGGTGACCGCGTCCACGAGCGAGACGCCGGTCGCCGCCTTCGAGCACCCCGAGCGCGGCCTCTACGGCGTGCAGTTCCACCCCGAGGTGCTCCACTCCGAGCACGGTCAGGCCGTGCTCAAGCACTTCCTCGACGCGGCCGGCTGCCGTCCGTCCTGGACGATGCTCAACATCGTCGAAGACTCCGTCGAGTCCGTGCGCCGCCAGGTCGGCGACGGCCGCGCCATCTGCGCGCTGTCGGGCGGCGTCGACTCCGCGGTGGCCGCCGCGATCGTCCAGCGGGCCATCGGAGACCGGCTCACCTGCGTCTTCGTCGACCACGGGCTGCTGCGCAAGGGCGAGGCCGAGCAGGTCGAGCGCGACTTCGTGGCCGTCACGGGCGTCAAGCTGCGCGTCGTCGACGCCTCCGACCGCTTCCTGAAGGCGCTGGAGGGCGTCACCGACCCGGAGGAGAAGCGGAAGATCATCGGCCGCGAGTTCATCCGCGTCTTCGAGGACGAGCAGCGCGCCATCATGGCCGACGGCCCGGTCGACTTCCTGGTCCAGGGCACCCTCTACCCCGACGTCGTCGAGTCCGGCGGCGGCACGGGCACCGCCAACATCAAGTCCCACCACAATGTCGGCGGCCTGCCGGAAGACCTCCAGTTCAAGCTGGTCGAGCCGCTGCGCGCGCTGTTCAAGGACGAGGTCCGCAGGGCCGGCGAAGAGCTGGGCCTGCCGCCCGCCATGGTCTGGCGGCAGCCGTTCCCGGGCCCCGGGCTCGGCATCCGCATCGTGGGCGAGGTCACCCGCGACCGCCTGGCGCTGCTGCGCGAGGCCGACGCCATCGCCCGCGAAGAGCTCTCCCGCGCCGGCCTCGACCGGCAGATCTGGCAGTGCCCGGTGGTGCTGCTGGCCGACGTGCGTTCGGTGGGCGTGCAGGGCGACGGCCGCACCTACGGCCACCCGGTCGTGCTGCGGCCCGTGACGTCCGAGGACGCGATGACGGCCGACTGGGCGCGGGTGCCCTACGACGTCCTGTCGCGCATCTCCACCCGCATCACCAACGAGGTACGCGAGGTCAACCGGGTGGTCGTCGACGTGACGAGCAAGCCCCCGGGCACCATCGAGTGGGAGTGACGCCGTTGTGCTGACGGTCCGGGCCGGCTTCGGTCCGGACCGTTCGCATGTCCGGCCATGAGCGGTTAATGCAGGTCAGAGCATTGGTTATGGTGGAAAGAGGTCGATTCGCCGTGCCCGCCGGATCCTGGCCCGTGACGATTGCTCAGCCCGTGGACGCATACCGGAAAGTTTTCTGGGAAAAGTCGGTGAGTTTGGGCCAAATCTTGGCCGGAGTGGGCAGTGGGGCACCTGAGGCGTCGATTCGCTAGAGCTCGGTGCCGGTGACGAAGGGTGCAATTGCCAACATGGCCCATGCGAGTGAGGATGACCGGCAGCCGTTGGTGTTGCTCGTGGAGGACGATCCGCAGGATGCGCTGATCGTCCAGGAGCTGCTGGAGGACAGCGGCCTCGCCGTGCGGCTGGAGTGGGCGCGCTCGGTCGACGAGGCGCGCAGGGCGCTGGCCCGGCTGCGTCCCCAGTGCGTGCTGCTCGACCTCGGCCTGCCCGACTCCTACGAGTTCTCCGCGTTGTCGTCGGTGCTGGAGGAGGCAGGGGACGCCGCCGTCGTCGTGCTGACCGGCCTGGCCGAAGAGGGCGCGGGCCTCGCCGCGGTGACCGCCGGAGCCCAGGACTACCTGGTCAAAGGCCGGGTCGAGGCCGAATGGCTGGGCCGCACCCTGCGCTACGCCATCCAGCGCAAGCAGGCCGAGCAGGCGGCCGTGGCGCTGCACACCGAGCGCATGCGGGCCAAGGAGAACGCCCGCCTGGAGCGCGGCCTGCTGCCGTCGCCGCTGCTGCAGCAGATGCCGCTGGAGGTCGCCTCCCGCTACCGGGCCAGCCGCGGGTCGTCCACGCTGGGCGGCGACTTCTTCGACGTCGTCGAGACCGACGACAAGGTCGTGCACGCGGTGATCGGCGACGTGTGCGGCCACGGACCCGACGAGGCCGCGCTCGGCGTCTGCCTGCGCATCGCCTGGCGCGCGCTGGTGCTCAACGGCGTGACCGGCGTCCCCCTGCTGCGCCAGCTCGAACGCATCCTCCTGGCCGAACGGGCCGGCTCGGAGATCTTCGTCACGATGTCCACCGTCGTCCTGGAGCCCGACCGGCACACCATGCGCGTCTGGCGCGCCGGGCATCCCGGCCTGCTGCTGCACACGGCCGACTCGGTGCTCCTCGCCGACCCCCGCCAGGGGCCCGCGCTCGGCCTGCCCATCGAGGCCGATTGGGAGGAGGACCTGCTGGAGCTGCCCGAGGGCGGCGGCGTGACGCTCTACACCGACGGCCTCTTCGAGCGACGGCTGCCGGGGGAGGCGCCGCGGTGGCTGGGCGAGGAGGGCCTGCTGGAGCTGTCCCACCGGTGGACCGGCCTCGGCAGCGAGGCCCTGCTCGACGCGATCCTCGCCGACGTCGAGGCGGCCTCCGTCCACGACGCGACGGCCGACGACGTCGCCGTCGTGCACCTGCGCTGGAAAGACGAATCGTGAGCGGACAGGCGTCCGCTCCGGAGAGGCGGGCCGTGCAGAAGGTTTCCCGTACGCGGGCGGATGAGCAGGGCTGGCGGCGGCTGACCGTGCACGGCTGGTTCGTGCTGATGATCGCGGCCGTGTCGGTCCTGGTGGTCACCTGCGTCGTGGTCGCCACCGTGATGCTCGACCGCACCGCCCGGCTGTCGGACCAGGTCATCCTGCGCATCTCGCCGGCCAGGATCGAGGCCGCCCAGTTGCGCAGCACGCTCATCGACCAGGAGACCGGCGTACGCGGCTTCCTGCTGACCGGCAACGAGGACTTTCTTGAGCCGTACACGGCGGGCGTGGAGGCCGAGCGGCGCAGCCGCGAACGCATCGCCGCGCTCATCGGCGACCGTCCGGAGCTGAAGGGCGAGCTGCAGGCCGTCAGCGACACGGCGGCCGCCTGGCGGCGCGACTACGCCGAGCCGCTCACCGCCGACAAGCGGGCCGACGGCATCATCTCCGCGAGCCGCATCGAGAGCGGCAAGCACGCCTTCGACGAGATCAGGGCGCTGCTCGACCGGCAGGACGACCGGCTGGCCAAGACCCGCCAGCGCGCCCAGGAGGAGCTGGCGCAGGTCGAGCAGGTGCGCAACCTGGCCTTCGTCATCATGCTGATCCTGTTCCTGCTGGCCGGCGTCGCGATGGCGGTCCTGCTGCGGCGGGCGATCGGCCGTCCGCTCGACGAGCTGCGCGAAGCCGCCCGCGACATCGCCGGCGGCGACTTCGACCGGGTCATCCCCGTCAGCGGGCCGGCCGACATCCGCGAGGTCGCACGGGACGTGGAGTCGATGCGCACGAAGATCGTCTTCGCCCTCGACGATTCCCGCAAGCAGCACGTCCTGCTGCGCGAGCAGGCGGCGGGCCTCGACGCCCAGGCCGAGGAGCTGCGGCGGTCGAACGCCGAGCTGGAGCAGTTCGCCTACGTCGCCTCCCACGACCTCCAGGAGCCGCTGCGCAAGATCGCCACGTTCTGCCAGCTGCTCCAGAAGCGCTACGGCGACGTGCTCGACGAGCGCGGCGTCCAGTACATCCACTTCGCCGTCGACGGCGCCACCCGCATGCAGGTCCTGATCAACGACCTGCTCACCTTCTCCCGCGTCGGCCGCCTGTACGACGACCGCAAGCCGGTCGAGCTGGAGGAGTCGCTCGACAAGGCACTGGTGGACCTGTCGACGGTGATCGAGGAGACCGGCGCCGAGATCGAGCGGCCCGACCCGCTGCCGAACGTGATCGGCGACCCCACGATGCTCGGCATGCTCTGGCAGAACCTCGTCGGCAACGCGCTGAAGTTCCGCGCCCCCGACCGCGCACCCCGCGTCCGGATCACCTGCGAGCAGCGGGAGAAGGAGTGGCTGTTCTCGGTCACCGACAACGGCATCGGCGTGGACGCCGAGTTCGCCGATAAGATCTTCGTCATCTTCCAGCGCCTGCACAGCCGGGAGGCGTACAGCGGCACCGGCATCGGCCTGGCGATGTGCAAGAAGATCGTGGAGAACCACGGCGGTACGATCTGGCTCGACACCGGCCACACCGAGGGAGCCCGGATCAGCTTCACCCTGCCCGCCGTCACCGACGAAGGAGCACCCGAATGACCGTCCAGCCCATCGAAGTGCTCCTGGTGGAGGACGATCCCGGTGACGAGCTCATCACCCGCGAGGCGTTCGAGGACAACAAGATCCGCAACAACCTCCACGTCGTACGCGACGGCCTGGAGGCGCTCGACTTCATCTACCAGCGCGGTGCGCACGTCGGCGCGCCCCGGCCCGACCTCGTCCTGCTCGACCTCAACCTGCCCAAGTACGACGGGCGGCAGGTGCTGGAGAAGATCAAGGGCGATCCGGAGCTGCGGGCGATCCCGGTCGTCGTCCTGACCACCTCCTCGGCCGAGGAGGACATCCTGCGCAGCTACAAGCTGTTCGCCAACGCGTACGTGACCAAGCCCGTTGACCTGGAGCAGTTCATGGCCGTCATCCGGCAGATCGACGAGTTCTTCGTCACCGTGGTGCGGCTGCCCGGCCGTACCCGGCTGCCCGACGGCCAGGATCTGGCCTAGCCGCCTTCCGCGGCGGGCGTGGCCCGGCGCCGCAGCGCCCGCCACGCCCACCTGGCCGCGGCGAGCAGCAGTCGTCCGACGCTCCCGACGAGCAGCGGCACCAGCAGCAGCCCGACGAAGATCGGCGTGGCCATGTACCGGAAGTCCTGCGCCGAGATGTTGGCCAGCACGGCGAGCTGCTGCCCGGCCACGACCGCCGCCACCCCGAGCACATAGCGGTTGCGCAGGGCCAGCGCCCCGAGCGCCACCGCCGCGTACGACAGGTAGGCCCACGACGCCCCCCGCCACAACACCCAGTCCCACTCCGGGGCCAGCGCCCCCGTCAGCCACGGCTCGGCCACCTGGTTCAGCTCGGCCGACAGCGGCCGGAGCGAGAACACCCCACGACCGGCGAAGTCCGGCACCTTGCCGGGCCCCACGTACGTGTCGGCGGTGGGCCGCCGGGAGAACCGGTACGTCATCCCGCCCACCACGAACGGGTCCTGCACCGGGCTCCACGCGATCGCCCCCCGGCACAACCGGGCGTCGACGATCATCCCGGGCTCGCTGGTCAGCAGCCGTTTCCACAGGTCGAGCAGCTCGGTCGCGTGCGCGTCGGCGGCCTGCCAGCTGAAGTCGCGCCGCCAGATGAGCAGGTTGACCGTGGCGCAGGTGCCGCCCTCCCACCACCTGGTGAGCGGCGCGACCGAGGTCATGAGCGCCTTGTCCTGCTCGGTGAACAGCTCAGGACGCTCCCTGAACGCCACCGCCACGTCGGCGAAGGCCGTGTGGTAGACGTACGTGCTGGACGGCGGCGTGATGCCGAACCGCGGGAACAGCAGGTTGGTGAGCAGCAGCGGCACGGCGGCCGCCACCATGCCGACGAGCGCGAGGCGTACCCGTCGCGTGGCGACGACCACCAGCAGGACGACGACGGCGATGCCCACGACGAGGAAGCCGTTCGCGCGGAAGAGCCCGAGCAGCGTCATGAGCACGCCGAGCCCGGCCAGGGAGACCCGCCGGCGCGCGGCCATGCGCGCGCAGACCCCCGCGATCATGATCGCGCAGATCGTGAACGGCACGTCCTTCCACAGCGTGACCGTGAACGCCCCGACCGTCGGCGTCACCGGCGCCAGCACCGCCACCAGCGTCGTGGCCCACCGCGGCGCCCCCGACGCCCCGAGCGACCGCGCCAGATAGGTCAGCGCCCCCGCCATCGCCGTGGTCTGGGCGAACGAGACCGCCCCGAGGTCACCGGTCTTGGTGAAGCTCAGCCACAGCAGCGCGTCGTAGGCCACCGAATGATCGCTCATCCACGGCCCGACGACCGTGTGGCTGAGATAGAGCACCGAATCGCGGCTGAACAGCCCGGGGTAGAAGGCCGCCCACCAGCAGGCGAGCACCGCCTGGATGATCAGGAAGGTCGCGAGCGCGCCCCACGGCCTGGGACGCGCTACGGCACCGACACTCTCCATGGCTCCAGCACTTCGGAGGGAGGCGTGCTCAGAAGTAGCTCACTCCGGACTCCGGCACCTTGCCGCGCAACAGCGTCGGGACGGTGACGAGGGTGTAGCCCTGCTTCTTGAGCTCCTTGAGGATCTCAGGCATCGCCTTGACGGTCTGCGGGACCGTGTCGTGCATGAGGATGACGCCGTCGCGCTTGGCCAGCTTGAGAACCGTCGCCTTGATCTTCTTGGCGTCGCGCAGCTTCCAGTCGAGGGTGGTGCCCGTCCACAGGATCTCGGCGAGGTCCTGCTGGTCGGCCATCCGCAGCACGCGCTCGTCGGTGTGCCCGTAGGGCGGGCGGTACATCTTCGGCCGGCGACCCGTGGCGTCCTCGATGAGGGCCTGCGTGGTGCGCAGCTCCTCGATGATGTCGTCGTCGCGCAGCGTCGGCAGCGAGGGGTGCGAGTAGGTGTGGTCGCCGATCGCGTGCCCCTCGGCGGCCTCCTGCCGAGCCAGCGCCGGACGCCGCTCGACCTGCTTGCCGACGAGGAAGAAGGTGGCCTTGGCCCCTTCCTTCTTGAGCACCTTGAGGAGCGTCGCCGTGTGCTCGCTCGGGCCGTCGTCGAAGGTCAGCGCCAGGCACTTGAGCCGGGCACAGTCGATCTTCGGGGCGGCGGCCGCGGGCGTGGCGGTCAGGGCCAGAGTGGCCGCGAGGAGGGCGTGAATCACCACAGGCGACAGCCTAGAACCATCCGGGCCCGCCCGTGCGCGCGGACATCGACTTGAGACCTGCGCCCTGGCTCGCGGCCTGTTCCGGCGTGGGACCTTCCGCGAGCTTGGGACCTTCCCTCGATCCGGCTCCGGCGTGGGACCCGCCCTCGGCCCGGCTCCGGCAGCCCGCGCGCTTACCGTCCCAGCCTGGCCCGCAGGAAGAGCGTCACGCCCTTCAGTGACCTGACCGGCAGGTAGCGCTCGGCGCGCACCACCATCGACAGGCCCGCGTTGACCACCGCGGGCGTCCGCTGCAGGTCGCTGCCCTGCGACCGCCGCCGGTGCCGGGCCACGAGCGGGCGCAGCAACACGTTCCAGCTCCACAGCCGGTCCACCTTCAGCCCGGCCTTCTCCACCACGACGGTCAACGTGTCGCGGCCGTAGCGGCGTACGTGCCCCACGGCGTCGTCGTGCGCCGACCACAGCGCCATGTCGCACGGGACGGCGATCAGCGCGTGCCCGCCGGGCGCCAGCACCCGGGCGATCTCCTCGGTGACGAGATGGTCCTCGTGGATGTGTTCGAGCACGTCGAACGCGGTCACCAGGTCCATGCTCGACGTCTCGAACGGCAGCGCCCGCGCGTCGGCGTGCACGGCCTTGAGCCCGCGCTCCCTGGCCACCTCGACCGCCGTCTCGCAGTAGTCCGTCGCGGTGGCGTCCCAGCCCGCCTCGACCAGCACCCGGGTGTTCCCGCCGCCGGCCGCGCCGACGTCGAGGGCCCGCCCGGGACGGCCGAGCTCGCGCAGCTCCCTGCGGAGGATCGCGCGCCGCTCCCGGTACCACCAGTGGGTGTCCTCCAGGTCGAGCAGCCGACGGATTTCAGTGGTTTCCATGTACCTGGTTCCTTGTGCGGGAGAAGACCCAGCGGTCCAGTGCGGTGAAGCGGATCAGGGTGAGCAGTCCGTACGTGGCGACCACCGCGCTCATCTCCATCAGCCGCCCGGCCCCCGGAGAGACGCTGCGCAGCCCGAGCACGGCGGAGGTGGTCAGGAGGTAGTTGGCCACGAAGAGCAGCGCCGCCCGGAAGTGCATCGCGGTACGCCGCCCGCCCAGCCGGTTGAACGTCCACCGCCGGTTGGCCTCGGTGTTGACGAACCCGGTGAGCACGAGCGCGCCCAGGTTGGCCGGCGCGGGCGCCCAGACGCCGCGCAACGGCAGGTAGATGAGCGCGTACAGCAGGACGGAGAACACGCCGATCGCGGCGAACGAGGCGAACTTCGCCAGCGTCACCGCCCTCGGCCGGGCGACCACCGCGTCGGGATGCGTGGGCGTGAGCTCCGAACGCGTCACCTCGACCTCGGCCCGGCCCATCGACATCGACCAGGCGACCCTGGCCAGCCCCTTCAGGTCGTCGATCGCGGTCCTGACCACCCGGACGCGCGAGTCGGTGTCCTCGATCCAGTCGACCGGCACCTCGTGCACGCGCAGGCCGTTGTGCTCGGCCAGCAGCAGCAGCTCGGTGTCGAAGAACCACGCGTCGTCCTCGATCTTGTCCATGAGCGGCCTGACCACGTCGGTCCTGGCCGCCTTGAACCCGCACTGCGCGTCGCTGAACCTGACCCCGAATCCGTACCGGAGCAGCGCGTTGTAGCTGCGCGAGACCACCTCGCGCCTGATCGAGCGCAGGGTGCGGGCGCTGTGCGCGAGCCGGGTGCCGATGGCGATCTCGGAATGCCCGCTCGCCACCGCCGCGACCAGCGGGAACAGCGCGCCGAGGTCGGTGGACAGATCGACGTCCATGTACGCGACGATGTCGGCCGGGCTCTCCCGCCAGGCCGCCTTGAGCGCGGCCCCCCGGCCCCGGATGTCGAGCCGGCGGGCATGCACTCGCTCGTGCTCGGCGGCCAGCCCGGTGGCGATGTTCCAGGTGTCGTCGGTGCTGCCGTTGTCCACGACCGTGATGCGCCACGGCAGCGGGAACCTGTCCTCCAGGAACCCGGCCAGCGTGCGCACGCAGCCCGGCAGCGCCCGTTCCTCGTTGAGCACCGGTATGACGATGTCGACGGTCGCCAGGCCGGCCGAGGTGTCCAGGACGTTGGGGCTAGGGTCCATGGCGGCGCGCGTGTCCATAGAGTTCCCTGATCGCTTGTGGCGGTAGGTTCACGGAAATGGTGCTGGGGGCGTCCAGCGGGGCGCGTGCCGTTTCTCGTCACCATTCCATGAACGGGGACAAGCTTTACCCGGCTGTGAGCTCGTACACGGAGGAGTCGGCGTTGCGGAAGCGCAGTTCGGCGTATTTCCCCAACGCCGGATCATTGCCGGTGAACAGCCATTTGACGCCGTATTTCTGCCGGAGCCTGCGGACGTTCGCGGCCGACGGCTCGCGGAAGGCCGCGTCGTTGTCCGCCAGCCTGGCCTGGTCGGCGAACGGCACCTGGAGGTAGGGGGTCACGAACAGCTCGGCGCGCGACAACGTGCTCTCGGCGTACGCCCAGCCCTCGACCAGCACCCGGCGCTCGGTGAACCCCGAGACCCAGAAGTGCCTGCTGTCGCACGTACGGCGGGGCGCCGGGTTGCGGCAGTGCAGGTCGGTGGCGACCACGTCGCCGGGCGAGGAGTGGTCGCGCAGCCACCGCCCGGCCTCCAGCGCCCCGGCCGGGATCAGCCGCTCGCGCTCCCACGACTCGGGCGCGACGTGCACGACCACCTCCCGCAGCGAGGTCGGCACGGCGTACCCCGCCAGCAGCGCCACCACCGCCAGCGAGAACCCCTTCCGCCGGAACGCCAGCACCACCACGGCCACCGCCGCGAGCACCAGGTACGGCACCATCACCCGCACCAGCGTCTCGCCCGGCGGCTCCAGCCGCGCGGCCACGACGGCCACCGCGACCCCCAGCCCGGCCAGGCCCGCGACCACCGCCCACGGCACCCGCCGCCGGTCCATGGCCGCCGTCACCCCGCACACCGCGGCCACCGACAGGTACGGCCGCACCCCTTCGAGGAAGTAGAGCTGCGCGTCGGAGGGATGGCCGAGCACCATGATCGCGCCGATGCCCGCCAGCCCGATCCCGACCGGCAACAGCACCGCGGGGTCCAGCAGCCGCGCCTTCAGCCCCGCCACGCCGCCCCACACGCAGACCAGGCAGAACAGGTGGACGCCGGCGAACACCAGCACCGGCCCCCACGGCTCGGCGGCCAGCGCGGGCGGCTGCACGTCCGCCACCACCCCCCACAACGTGCGCATCGTGGCGAACGGCGCCACCACCGTGCCCTGCGCCCCCCGCCCGAACACCACGAACTGCGCGATCAGCAGGCAACCGAACGTGATCGCCGTCGGCACCACCCACTCCAGCCGCGGCCGCCGGTCCACCGGCAACCGCACGACCAGCACGAACACCAGCCCGGCCAGCAGCATCGGCAGGAACGTCGCCTTCGCCCCGGTCAGCGCGAGCAGCAGCACGGCCACCGCCGCCCACCCCTTCGGCCGCATGGCGGTGAGCACCAGCACCACGGGCGCGAACAACAACGCGCCGAACGTCTGCGTCGGGCTGGCCCACGCGGTGAACATCGACCGCGAGGTGAACACCACGCCCTCCTGCAGCGCCGGGGCGAACAGGAAGTACGTGACGCCGACCGCCGCGACCCCTGCCCCCCACCGGCCGCCGAGCCGCCGCCCGAGCACCGCCACGAGCACGACCATCGCGAACGTCATCGGCAGCGTGGACAGCCGGTAGACCAGCGTCAGCGGCTCGATCCCGGTGACCCAGCTCGTGGCCGCCATCTCGGCGTAGACGAACCAGTGGTAGGACAGCCGCTCGCCCAGCACCGACGGCACCGTGGGCGGCACGTGGTTCCTGACCTCGCCGAGCAGGGCCAGGTGGTAGGGCATGTCGACGTACGCGTCGGTGATCGGCACCCGGTAGAGCGACCGGGCGCAGAAGGCCAGCAGGTAACCGGCGACCCCCGCCAGCGACCAGGCGCACCACCAGGGCATGCGTTCGCGTTCGGCCCGGCCCCGCCAGTGACGCCGCAACCGCGGCACCACGAGGAACGCCCCGACGACCGTGACGGGCCAGCCCAGCACGAGCAGCGGCAGGCCCGCCGCGCGGGCGGGGATGTAGGCCAGGACCTCGACCGCGTACCCGAGTGCCAGCCCGGCGGCCACGTCCTCGGCGAGCGACCGTCCGCCGCCGGTGAGGGCCCGCCACAGCAACGTCCCCGGCAGCGCCACCCCGAGCCCGACGTACGCGGCGAAGGCCGCCAGGTCCCGTACCGAAACCCCACACCACAGCAGCACCCACACCGCCGCACCGAGCACGACCCCCGCCGGCGCCCACCCCGACAGCCCCCACCCCGGAAACCGGAGCCCCCTCCGCCCCGCCACCCCCTCCGCCAGAACAACCGTCATCCCACCAACCCCCTACTCAACCAACCCCACAAACCCGACCCTCCCGCCGAGCCCCCAGCGAACGGGAAGGCACACCCGTTTCCCCCTCGAACGACAGCCCCAGGCAGCGGACCAGCCGTCTCACCCCCGAACGACAGCCCCAGGCAGCGGACCAGCCGTCTCACCCCCGAACGACAGCCCCAGGCAGCGGACCAGCCGTCTCACCCTCAACCGGCGCCCCCTCCCTCAGAACGCCGGCCGCTTCACCCTCGGCCGGCGGCCCCTCCCTCAGGACCCCCTCAGCACCAAGCGGCGGGACAGAGGGCGCGGGCGTCTGGGCTTCGGGGTGGTGTGCCTTCGAGTGGTGGGACGGTCGTCAGCAGTCGCCTGGCGGCAGGCGGAGAGAGCGCCGTCATCGGTGGCCCAGCCCCGTGCGCGGCCGGTTCGTCCGACGAGGGCTCATCTGACCACGGTCACCAGTCGCGTGAACTCGCCCGGCAGGTCGACCCCGTCCCACACCCGGTGGAAGCTCAACGCGCTCCCCACCGGCACCATGCGATCGACCCCACGCCCGCCGAGCCCCCGGGCCAGCTCCTCCAGCTCGCCCAGCGAGAACCCGAAGTGCGTCAACGTCTGGTCCTTACGCTCGACCATCGGGATCAGCTCCGCCAGAGTCGACACCCGCGCGTGCGCGAAGGTGCCCGCGCCCAGCCACCGCCGGGGCATGGCGGCCGCCGCCGCCAGCGTGACGTTGGCCAGCGCGTTGCCCCGGAACTCGATCAGGTCCACCAGCCCGTCGGCGGCCAGCCCGTAGACCGAGACCCGCTTCTCCACCGCCATCGCCGCGTCGACCTCCCACCCGCGCCCGGCCAGCACCCGCGACACCTGCTCGGTGAAGTCACCCCGCGCCGCCTCGCAGTCGCCGTCGGCCCCCACCCAGAACACCGTCCGGGGCGAGGAGCAGGCGGCCTGGTCGAACCAGTAGCTGTCGTTGACGAACCCCTCGGCCGCCGCCACCCGGGCCGCGCGCGGCGCGCACAGCCACGCCGCCGCGCTCACCACCGCGAACGACGACCGGTCGGGAAAGGTCAGGTCGCGGGCGTGCGGCGCGAGCGGATGGCGGCGCACCTCGCGTACGGTGTCGTCGCCGCCCCAGATCACCCGCAGGTCGCAGGCCGCCGAGAGACCTGCGGTGACGGCCTCGGCCCGCCGGTCGTAGGACACGATGCGCTGCGTGGCCGCCACCACCGGATCGGCGTCGGCCAGCGCCTCCCGCAGCGTGTCGATGATGACCTCGGCCACCGCCCCCGCGCGCGGCGACAGGCGGACGACGTTGCGGTTTCCCATCAGGGCCGACAGGGCCCAGGAGTAGACGAAGACGGTGTCGACGTTCGCGGGCGGCAGGTGGAAGACCAGGCCGCGCGGCACGCGTACGTGGGAGGTGCGCAGCCCTTCGAGGGTGCGGGCCAGCTCGCTGGGCCGTAGGAAGAACCCCAGCGAGCCCAGCTCGGGATGGCGGCGGGCCAGCGCGGGCCGCAGCAGCCGCTTGCCGAACGCCGCCAGGAACGCCCGCATCCGCTCGTCGCCCACCTCAAGGGGGACGCCCTGCCGCATCTGCGCGAGCAGGTCCTCGACGGCGACGGGCGAGGCGCCGGGCGGGAAGCGCACCACGACCCCGGCCGCGTCGCCCAGCCGCGGCATCCGGGCGGTGATCGATTGATCGGTCATCGGCCGCCCTGCCCGAACGTGTCGCTGCAACCGCGCGCCTCGGCCCTCGGCAGCCTGCCCAGTACGGTGAACCGCTTGCCCGGCCAGTGGCCGTCGTCGACGCCGTGCACCATGCCCAGGTCCTCCGTCAGCAGTGCGTGGCCGGGATAGGAGGTGGGCAGGGTGCTGACCACCTCGATCAGCCCCGGCACGCCGGGCGGGGCCTCCCGCCAGGTGTCGGGGTCGCGGATGACGACGTCGGCGAAGTCGGGGCAGTAGAGCCCGTCGCCGTCGGGGCCCTCCAGGAAGACCGTGCCGATCTGCTCGACCATGCCGTAGAAGTTGTGGACCCTGGTCAGCCCGCAGTCGGCCGCCAGCCGCCGGCGGAACCCGTCGTTGTCGACCGCCTGCTCGGCCAGCCGCTTCCAGCCGCCCGAGTGGATCAGCACCCCCTCGGACAGGTCGGCCCCCAGATCGAGCAGGTAGAGCCAGACCATGAAGGTGAACCCGAAGATCAGGAACGGCTTCCTGCCGTGGCGGGCCAGGAACGCCTCGACGGCCTCCGTGTCGACCTCGCCCTGCTCGTCGAGGACGAAGGTGTGGTCTCTGCCGAAGTTCATCATCCCGAGCACCCCGGCTCCCCGGGCGCTCAAGGTCGGGTCGCGGACGACCGAGCGGCCGTCGACGATCAGCATCGGCAGCCGCCGCTCGCCCAGCACCGCCCGCAGGGTCGCGGCCAGCATGCGCGGCTGCGCGGCGGCCGCCTCCCGGTCGAGGTAGACCCGGCTCGGGCGCTGCCCGGTGGTGCCGCTGGAGGTCAGGACCCGGAACACCTCCTCGGACGGGACGCTGCGCAGCTCGTGCGTCTTGAACAGCCGCACCGGCAGCCACGGCAGGTCGACCACCCGCTCGTAGGGCGGACGGGAGTCGATCGCGTCGAGGATGCGCCGGTAGGGCGGGCACGCCCGCCGGTGCCGCTCGGTCAGCGCCGCCAGCTCCCCGGCCAGCACCGCCTCCCGCGCGGCGGCGTCGAGCGTGAACACACTCACCGCCCAGCCTCCCCCCACAACCCGACCCCCACCGTGGCCAGCCGCATCGTCCGCGCCTCCGGAACACCCGCACCGACCAAGGGCAGCCGCTTCACCCGCGCCTCCGGAACACCCGCACCGACCAAGGGCAGCCGCTTCACCCGCGCCTCCGGAACACCCACCCCGACCGTGGACAGCCCCATCACCCGGCCTCCGGGTTCGACTCCAGTGTCCGGTAGTCGATCTTGCCGGTGGGCAGCAGCGGCAGTCGTTCGACGGCGCGTACGTCGATGCCGCTCCAGTGCAGCCGCAGCTCGGCGCCCAACCGGCGGGCCAGGTTGCGGCACCCGGCCGCGTCGAGCCCCTCCGCCCACACCGTCACCCGGTCGTCGCCGCTGGTCGCCGCGACCGGCACGGTGTCGCGCAGCAGGAGCTCGACGTCGTCGAGGTTGACCCGTACGCCGAAGATCTTGGCGATGCGCCTGAGCCGGCCGGTGATGTGGAGGAAGCCCTCGTCGTCGAGCCGGCCGAGGTCGCCGGTACGCAGCACCCCGCCCAGGTCGTCGCCCCTGGCCAGGTCGGCGGCGGTCTCGGCGTAGCCCATCATCACGTTGGGCCCGTGGTAGACGACCTCGCCGTCGTGGATCGCCAGCCGCCCGCCGGGGACGGCCTGCCCCGCCGAGCCCGGTTTGTCGGCGAGCCGGTCGGGCGGCAGGACGGCGATGCGGGCCGTGGCCTCCGTCTGCCCGTACATGACGAAGAAGCGATCGGCCTGGGTGGCGAACAGGGACACCAGCTCGGGATTGAGCCGCCCGCCCGCCTGGGTGAGCGTGCAGATCGTGGGATGCTCGGCGCGGTCGAAGCGGAGCCTGCGCAGCATCTCGTACTGGTAGGGGACGGCCGCGAGCGAGGTGCACTTGTGCTCGTCGAGGTGCGTCCAGAAGGAACGTTCGAGCAGCCCGGCCTCGGTCAGGACGACCGTCGCCCCCGCGTGGAGGTGGCTGTTGAGCACGGACAGGCCGTAGCTGTAGTGCAGCGGCAGGCTCGTGGGCGCGATCTCGCCGGGCATGATCGACAATGCCGAGGCGATGGCGGCGGCGTTGGCCGAGACCGCCTCGCGGGACAGCCGCACCAGCTTGGGGTTGCCCGTCGAGCCCGAGGTGGCCAGGAGCACGGCCAGGTCGGGATGCGGGTCGGGGGCCTGGCCGCGGGAGCCCGGCGGGCCGTCGGGCGCGTGGGTGAACCCCACCAGCGCCGCGGGCCGGAATCGGTTCACCAGGTCGGCCAGGGCCGCGGCCGACAGATCGGGGTCGAGCAGCGCGATCGGCCTGCCGGTCTGCCAGGCGGCCAGATACCGCAGCACGGACGCCAGGTTGTTGCGCATGCCGCAGAACAGCGGCCCCGGCCGCAGCCTGGACAGGGCGTCGGCCACGCGGCCGACGCGTCGCGTCAGCTCGTCGCCGCCCAGCCCCTCCTGGTCACCGGCGACGACGAGCCGGGCCTGCCCGGACGGGAACATCACGGCACCAGCCCGCCGTCGACCCCGAGCACCTGGCCGGTGATGAACGACGCGCCGGGCGAGAGCAGGAAGGCGACCGCCTGGGCGACGTCGTCGGGCCTGCCGATGCGCCGGAGCGGGGTCACCGAGATCGCCGTCTCGCGGGCCTCCGGCTGGAGCGTCTTCAGCATGTCGGTCTCGACGTAGCCGGGGGCCACGCCGTTGACCCTGATGCCGGCCGGGCCCATCTCCCTGGCGGCGGCCACGGTGAGCCCGATGACGGACGCCTTGGTCGCGGAGTAGGCCGCCTGGTTGGCGCCGCCCGCGCGGCCCATGAGCGAGGAGACCAGCACGACGGCCGGGCTCTGCCCGCGCAGCAGCAGCCGGAAGGCCAGTTGCAGCGTGTGGGCCGGGGCCAGGGCGTTGGTGCGGTAGAGCTCGTCGAGGGTCTCGGCGCGGGCCATGGCCAGCGGGCCGGACGCGTAGACGCCGGCGTTGACCACCAGGGCGTCGAGCCGTCCGTGGCGCTGGGCGATGTCGCGCATGTGACCGGCGACCGTGGCCCGGTCGGCGACGTCGCCGTGGACGGACCACGTCTGGCCGCCGGTCGCCGCGGCCACCTCGGCGGCGGCCTTGTCGGCGCGTTCGGCGTCGCGGCCGTGGAGGACGACGGTGTGGCCCGCCGCGGCCAGGGTGGTGGCGATGGCGCGGCCTATGCCCCTCGTCGACCCCGTGACCAGGGCGACGCGGGCCTCAGACCGCGGCTGCGCCGATTCCATGCTTCTCCAGCAGCTCGCCCGCCTTGGCGAACGAGCTCATGTCGATCATGTCGTCGGTGTCGATGATGACGGAGAACTCGTCCTCCATCGCCGCGATCAACGCCATGTGGGCCAGGGAGTCCCACTGGGGGATGCCGCGGTATTCGAGGCGGTCGACGTGTGTGTCGGCCGGCAGGTTGAGCGCCGTGCGGAAGACGGCCCGCAGGCGGTCGAGATGACTCATAATGTCTCACTCTCTGTCCTCAAGCCATGACGAAGTGTAGCGGTGATTGCGGTGGCAGGAGAAACCAAACCCCCGACGTGAGTAATGGAAGCGTATAACGGCGCGTGGTCGTCGTTCGGGGCTGGGAATGTCCCAAGAGGCGCGCCAACCGCTACAGGGGGAATGATGGACGAATCCAATCACTGGTACGGGCACTCGCGCATTCTGGGCAGGTACTGCGACGTGCCGGACGAGACGCCGAAGCGAATCCAGGGCTTCCTTCAACACGGATGGAACTATCTCCACGGATTTCCCCCGAACGACCACTGGTGCAGCCCCGGATATCCCCGTTTCGTCTGGTCTGACGTGCTTCGTCGTCGAGGCTGGTCGATGGGCAGACGTGGCCACTATCTCATCGGCGCGCCCTGGATCTACCTCCTTCACCTGGAGCCGGATCTGGGCGTGGTCTCCGAGCGGAAGGGTACGATCTGGTATCCCTTTCATGGCTGGGAAAAGTCCTCCGTGATCGGGGACCACGCCCACCTCGCCGACGAAATCCGAAATGTCGAGACCGAACCGGTAACTGTCTGTCTATATTGGCTGGAATATGCGAATCCGGACATCCGGCGGGCGTACGAATCGAGGGGATTCAAGGTCATCTGTCACGGTGAGCGCGGCTCCCGGTGGGAGACCAAGGGGCGCGACTTCCTGCGCCGGCAGCTGATCCAGTTGCGGCGCCACCGCAGGGTGGCCTCCAACCGGCTCGGCAGCGCGCTGTTCTACGGCGCCTCGGTCGGCTGCGAGGTCGCCGTGTACGGAGACCCGATGCAGTACGAGGACGAGCGCCCCGAGTACGGCGGCACGGCGCGCCGCATGCGGCTCTGGCCCGAGCTGCACGGCACGCACGTCGATCCCGAGCTGGCCGCCGAGGTGGCGCGGCAGGAGCTGGGATTCGAACATCAGGCGACACCGGAGGAGCTACGGCGAATGTTCGGATGGAAGCGGGTGCCCGGAGGAGCGCCGGCAGGAGGAGGCGCGGCGGGGGCCGGGCGGCCCGAGCCATGGGCGAAGGCGACCGCCTCAGGGCGGCCGGTCCTGCTCCACGGGGTGACGTCATGAGCGAGCGCGTGAACGAGGCGCCCGACAACGTCCGCCTGATCGGCGGCGAGATGCTGCTGTGGTCGGACCTGTCCAACATGGCCGGCGTCACCGACTGGCGCGGCGCGGCCCTTGAGCTGGTCGGGCGGATGATCCCGGCGACCGGGCGGGTGCTGCTGGTCGGGCCGCATCCGCAGGTCCTGGTCGACGACGTGGTGGGCCGGGCGGGCGAGACGGCCGTGCTGCTGCGGTCCTACCCCGACGCCTGCACCCTCGGCGAACGGCATCCGGAGCTCGCCGTCCACTGCGGGCGGCTCGACGTGTTCGACGCGGACGAGCCGTACGAGCTGGTGCTGGCGCTCGACGGGCTGCTGCGCACGCACTCGGCCGAGGCGCCGGCGGCGGCGTGGATCGAGTCGCTGCACGCGTTGTCCGCGCTCGTCGCGCCCGGCGGGCGGCTCGTGCTGGGCGTGCGCAACGACCTGGGCGTCGACCGGTTCATCGAGGCCAGGCCCGCCGACCGGGAGGGCGGCGACGACCAGTGGGCCCCCCACGGGTTCGACCCGAGCTACCCGAGCGGGCCGGGCGCGCTCGACGGCGCCCTTGAGGCGGCGGGGCTGAGCGTCGAGCGCTGTTACGCGGCCTATCCGGGGCGGCAGGCCCCCCGGGCGCTGCTGGCGCGCGAGGCGCTCGCCTTCGACCTGCCGGAGGCGGTCACGTTCCCGCTGAGCGCCAGGGGCGGCGACCGGATGCACGTGGCCGACCCGCTGCGGCTGACCCGGCTGGTGTTCCGGCACCGGCTGGGGGAGGAGCTGGCCCCGCTGTGGCTCGCGGTCGCCACCCGGCCTCCGACACCGGAGTCCGCCAACCGGAGCGCGGCCGGGCGGGCGCCGCAGGCCGAGGAGGCAGGCGCGCGAGCCCGCCGGCCGGAGACCGAGGGGGAAGGCGCCGAAACCCGGCAACCGGCGGCCGAGGGGGTGGTCGCGTTGCCGCTCGGGCTGATCGAGGAGGGGGCCGTCGTCCACGAGCTGACCAGGGCCGGTGTGCGGCGGTTGCCCGACGGCGAGGAGCGTCCCGTCCCGGCCGGCCGGGTGGTCGAGGAGATCCTGGTCGAGGCGTGCGCCCGCGAGGACACCAAGACCGTGCGCGAGCTGCTGTCGGCGCTGGCCGCCTGGCTGGAGGCCGACGGCGGTCCCTGTGTGACCGCCGACGGCCTGGTCCACGACGGCGAGCGGTTCGCCGCCATCGTCCAGACCGCCGCGCCGACCGTCCCGCCCGAGCCGCGTGTGGTGCTGTGCAGGATCCTGTGGCGGTTCGCCGTACGGCTGCTCGCGGCCGGCCACCACCACCCCTGGCCGTGGCCGCTGGAGGCCGACCAGCTCACGCTGACGCTCTGCGGCATGGCCGGCCGTCCCTGCGACCCGGGCGACCTCGACCTGGCCCGCAAGTTCGACGCCGAGCTGGGCCACCCGGCCGAGCAGGCCGACCCGCCCACCTACCGTGACCTGCTCGGCGCCCGAGACCGTCTGGCCGACCAGCTCACCGCAGCCCTGGCCAGGGTCTCCCGTCTGGAGACCAAGCTCTCCTACCGTGAGCGGGAGCTGGTCAGGGCCAGGTCCAAGCTGAGAAGGACCCAGCGCAAGACCGCCGCCTACCGGCGCACGCTCGGGTACCGCCTCTCCCGCCGTCTGGCCCGCCCGCGAAAGGTCGCCCGCAGGGTCATCCGACTGCTGTCCGGCTGACGAGCCGACGACAACGCTGAGGAGTGCATGTGCCGGTTCTTTCGGTGATCGTCCCGTTCCACAATGTCGAGAAGTACATCGGTCCCTGCCTGGACTCCATCTCCGCGCAGACGATGTCCGACCTGGAGGTCATCTGCGTCGACGACGGCAGTCGCGACGACGGCTGCGCCGAGGTCGAGTCCAGGCAGGCGGCCGATCCCCGGATCCGTCTCCTCAGGCAGCCCAACCAGGGCGTCGGACGGGCCCGCAACGTCGGCCTGACCCAGGCCACCGGCCGCTACCTGGCCTTCGTGGACGGGGACGACACCGTGCCGCGGGAGGCGTTCAAGCGGCTGGTGTCCTCGCTGGAGTCCACGGGCTCCGACCTGGCCTGCGGGAACGTCATGCGGCTCTACCGCAACCTGCTCATCCCCTCCTGGGCCCATCGGGAGGCGTTCGCGACGCCGGTGAGGCGTACCCACATCACCCGCCACCCGCTGCTGATCCGCGACCGCATGTTGTGGAACAAGGTCTACCGCCGGTCCTTCTGGGACCGGCTGGGCCTGAGCTTCCCCGAGCGCATGTACGAGGACCAGCCCGTCGCCATGGCCGCCCACGTGGGCGCCCGCTCGGTGGACGTGCTGTCCAAGGTCGTCTACCACTGGCGGCAGCGCGACGAGCCCGGCTCCTCGATCACCCAGCGCCGCCTGGAGGCGGGGAACCTGCGCGACCGGCTGCTGTCGGTGCTGCAGACCGCCGACCTGCTGGCCCGCGAGGCGCCGAAGCTCAAGCCCGACTTCGACCGCGACACGCTCGACATCGACATGACGGTGGCGGTCGAGGCGGCCGCCACGACGGGCGTCCGGCCCGAGCTGCTGGACCTGATGGTCCGCTACCTCGACGGCGTGTCCCGCGAGTGCTGGCGGAGCGTCCCGTTCGAGCACCGGATCCAGGTGCACCTGCTGCACCGGCGCCGGCTGGAGGAGCTGGCCGAGGTGTACGAGCAGGCCCGCGCGGGCCTGCTGCAACCGCGCGTCAGACCGGCGGGCCTGCTGCGCAGGCGCTGGTACGGCCGCCACCCGGCGATCCCCGCGCACCTGTCGGAGATCTCCGAGGCGCTGACCCTGACCGCCCGCCTGGTGTCGCTGGAGTGGCGCGACGGCGTGCTGACCGGCGCGGGCCGGGCCGCGCTCGGCCGCTTCGACGCCGGGGCGCTGCGCCGGGTGCGCCTGCGCGCCTGGCTGGCCGAACGCGCGACCGGCGAGGTCATCCACCTGTCGGAGGAGGACAGCGCCCCCGTCTGGGAGACCGTCGAGCTGGAGGAGGGCGTCGCGGCGCCCGAGCACGCCTTCCCGTTCGCCTTCGCCGTCGACCCCGCCGTGTTCACGCCCGCCCAGCTCGCCCGGCGCGGCCACTGGGAGCTGCGCGTGATGCTCAAGGGCCACGGGCTGAAGCTCGACGCCAAGGTGGCCGGGCCGCGCTGGCTGCCGCCGCCGGTGCCCGCGCCGCGCCGCAGGTCGGGCGTGTGGCTGGTGCCGGCGCGCAGCGCCAAGGGCGCCTGGGGGCTGCGGCTGCGGCACGCCCAGGCGCTCATCGGCGAGTGCCGCGTCGACGACGGCGACCTGGTGTTCTCGGGCCGGATCAACGACCTCGGCGACGGCGAGCCCGTGGTGCGGCTGCGGCGCAAGAGCGACGGCGAGGAGATGTACTTCCCCGTCGCCCTGGCCGGCCAGGACTTCTCCGCGCGGGTGCCGCTGGCCGGCATCGACGAGTGCGTGGGCCGCGAGTCGTGGTGGGAGGTGGTCATCGACCAGGGCCGGCCCATCCGCCCGCTCGTACGGCGGCCCGGGCGCCAGGTCGCCACCGTGGACGACCGGCGCTTCCTCATCGACCGCAGCGAGGACGGCTGCCTGCTGCTGGCCGAACGCTGACCGCCCGGGCTATCAGGCGAGGATCTCGGCGAGGGTCTCGACGACGAGGTCCTGCTCGCCGTCGGTCAGGTCGGCGAACAGCGGCAGCGACAGCTCCTCGGCGTAGTACGCCTCCGCGCGCGGGCACAGCCCACGCCGGTAGCCGAGGTCCTCGAACACCGGGTGCCAGTACGCCGGGATGTAGTTGACCTGCACGCCGATGCCCGCGGCCCGCATACGTTCGTAGACCTCGCGCCGGCGGCCGTCGCGCACCCTGACCGGGTAGAGGTGCCAGCTCGGCGTGACGTAGGCCCGCCGGGCGGGCAGCGTGAGGCCGGGCACGTCGCGCAGCAGCGTGTTGTACCGGGCGACCAGCTCGGCGCGGCGGGCGCGGAAGCGTTCGAGGCGGCGCAGCTGGCTGACGCCCAGCGCGCACAGCACGTCGGGCAGCCGGTAGTTGAGCCCGAACTCGTGCACCTCCTGGTGCCAGCCGCCGTGGCCGGGGTCGCGCTGCCCGGCTGGGTCGCGGACCAGGCCGTGGTCGCGGAAGCGGGCGGCCCGCTCGAACCGGCCGGGGTCGGCCACGGCCACCGCGCCGCCCTCGGCCGTCGTCACGGTCTTGGTCGGGAAGAACGAGAACGTCGTCAGGTCGGCCACCGACCCCACCGGCCGGTCCTTGTAGGACGCCCCGATCGAGTGCGCCGCGTCGGCCACCAGCACGGCGCCGGCCCGTTCGGCGAGCGTACGCAGCTCGTCGTAGTCGGCGGGATGGCCCGCGTAGTCGACGCCCGTGATCGCCCGCGTCCGGTGCGTGACCAACGCGTCGACCGAGTCGGGGTCGATGTTGCCGGTGTCGGGCTGGACGTCGGCGAAGGCCACCCGCGCGCCGCGCAGCGCGGCCGTGGCCGCCGTGGCGACGAAGGTGAGCGGCGAGGTGATCACCTCGTCACCCTGACCGACGCCGGCCGCCGCGTACGCGACGTGCAGCGCGGCCGTGCCGGACGTGACCGACACGCAGGGCACGCCGCCGGTCCACCGCGCCAGCTCGCTCTCGAACAGCCTGACCGCCGGACCTGTGGTCAGCCAGTCGCCGCGCAGCACCTCAGCCACCGCCTCGATGTCGGACTCGATGATGGACTGTCGTCCGTAGGGCAGCATCAGCCGGCCACCATGTCGCGCAGGTCGCGCACGGACAGCCACCGGTCGTTGGTGTCGGAGCGGTAGGAGAACCCCTCGGGCAGCAGCTCGCCGGTCTGCGGCGCCTGGTAGCCCCAGGTCGCGATCGTGGGCTGGACGACGTAGCGGTCGGCCAGGCGCAGGGTCCGGCGGCCGTCGTCGGCGCCGATCATCTCCTCGTGCAGCTTCTCGCCCGGCCTGATGCCGATCTCGTAGACCGGGCTGTCGGGGGCCAGCGCCTCGGCCAGGTCGGTGATGCGCATGCTGGGGATGCGCGGCACGTAGAGCTCGCCGCCCTGCATGAGGTCGAAGGAGTCGACCACGAACCGCACGGCCTGGTCGAGGGTGATCCAGAACCGGGTCATGCGCTTGTCGGTGATCGGCAGGCTGCCGCCCTGCTCGGCCAGGCGCAGGAAGAACGGCACCACCGAGCCCCTGCTGCCGACGACGTTGCCGTAGCGGACGACGGCGAAGCGGGTCTTGTGGGCGGCGGCGTAGTGGTTGGCCGAGACGAACAGCTTGTCGGCGACCAGCTTGGTGGCGCCGTAGAGGTTGATCGGGCTGGAGGCCTTGTCCGTGGACAGCGCGACGACCTTGCGTACGCCGCAGTCGATGGCCGCCTCGACCACGTTCTGGGACCCGGCGACGTTGGTGCGGACGTACTCGAACGGGTTGTACTCGGCGGTGTCGACCTGCTTGAGCGCGGCGGCGTGGACGACGTGGTCGACGCCGTGCATGGCGCGGGTGAGGCGGTCGCGGTCGCGTACGTCGCCGATGAACCAGCGCAGGCGTTCGTCGTCGCGGAAGAGCTGCTTGAGCTCGTACTGCTTGAGCTCGTCGCGGGAGAAGACCACCAGGCGGCGCACCCCGAGCGAGTCGAGCGCGTGGCGGATGAACGCCTTGCCGAAGGACCCCGTTCCTCCCGTGATCAGAATGGACGATCCACTGAGAATGCTCACGCGGCCCCCTGAAATCGCGCTGACGAACTGTGGTCGTTCGAGCTGGCCGGTAGCATAGCGCGATCGGTCAACCACGTATGGTCACACAGGGGAATGTGGTTTTGATGCGTATTGTCGGAATCATCCAGGCTCGGATGGGCTCCACGCGGCTGCCCGGAAAGGTGCTGCGCGACCTCGGCGGACGTTCGGTCCTGGGGTGGGTGGTGCGCGCCGCGCGCGAGTCGCGGGCGCTCGACGACCTCGTGGTGGCCACGACGACGCAGGCCGCCGACGACGCGGTGGCGGCCGAGTGCGACCGGCTCGGCGTGGCCTGCCACCGGGGGCCCGTCGACGACGTGCTGACCCGGTTCATGGACGCGCTGGCCGGGCGGGAGGCCGAAACGGAAGCGGGGGCGGTGATGCGCTTCACGGCCGACTGCCCGCTGCTCGACCCCGTCGTGATCAGGGAGGCGGCGCTCGTCTTCCGCGCGGTCCCGGGCCTCGACTACCTCAGCACGAGCCTGGCCAGGACGCTGCCGCGCGGGCTCGACGTGGAGATCGTCGGCAGGGCGGCCCTGGAGCGCGCCGACGCCGAGGCCACCGGTTTCCACCGCGCCCACGTCACCTCCTACGTCTACGCGCACCCGGGCGAGTCGCGGCTGCTCGGCCTCGCCTACCAGCCCGCGGCCGACGACCTGCGGGTCACGCTCGACACCGACGACGACTGGCGGCTCATCGCCCGCGTGGTGGAGGAGCTGGGCGACGTCTGCGTCCCCGTCCGCACGCTGGTGGGCTGGCTGCGGGCGCGGCCGGAGGTCTGCGAGCTCAACTCCCACGTACGCCAGAAGGAGCTGCAGGACGCATGAGCGGGCGGGTGGGCGTGCGCTGCGACGCCGCGGCGGGGAGTGGGGCCGGACATCTGGTGCGGTGCGTGGCGCTGGCCGAGGAGCTGTGCGCGCGGGGCGTCGAGGTGGTCTTCCTCGGCACGGTCTCCGGTTCGGAATGGGCGATGGATCAACTCAGGAGCCGGGGCCTGCCGCTGGTGGCCGCCCCCGCGCCGCCCGACCGGCTGGCCGCGCTGGCCTGCGAGCTGCGGCTCGACGCCGTGGTGCTGGACTCGTACGAGCTGCCCGAGGGCACCGGCGCGGCGCTGAGGGCGGCGGGCTTTCCGGTGCTGGCGATCGTCGACGGCGATCCGCTGGGCCAGGAGGCCGACCTCTACCTCGACCAGAACCTCGGCGCCGAGGACCGGCCCTTCCCGCTGCCACGCGACTCCTGGCGGCTGGCGGGCACCCGGTACGCGCTGCTGCGTGACAGCGTCCGGGGCCGGCGCAGGGTGCGGGAGGCCGGGCCGGTGCCGCGGGTGCTCTGCTTCTTCGGCGGCACCGACAGCGCGGGCGTCGCCCCCGCCTGGGCCGAGGCGCTGGCGTGCACGGGCGTGCCGTTCCAGGCCACGCTGGTCAGCCCGGAGCCGTTCGAGGCGGGGGAGGGCATCACCGTCATCCCGCCCACCGACCGCCTGCCCGAGCTGATGGCCGCCGCCGACCTCGTGGTCACCGCCGCGGGCTCGGCCATCTGGGAGCTGCTCCACCTCGGCGTGCCCACGGCGCTGAGCTGGGTGGCCGACAACCAGCTCGTCGGCTACCGGGCGCTGGTGGGCCGGGGGGTGGCCGCCGGGCTGGGCCGGGTGGCCGACGCCGAGGCGGTCGGCGTGCTCGCCCGGCTGCTCGCCGACCCCGCGCTGCGCGAGGAGCACGGCAGGCGGGGCGGCGGGCTGGTCGATGGCAAGGGCAGGGAACGCGTCGCCGACGCCTTCCTCGACCTGTGGATCAGATGAGGTCCCAGGTCAACGGCGTGCCGAGGGGCGCGTCGCGGGTGAACCTGCGGCCCATCACCTCGTCGGCGGCATCGGGGTGCAGGCCGCCGGCCGGGCGGATCGACCGGACGTTCTCCCCCGTCACCGGCTCGCCCGCGCGTACGTCGCGGACCACGTGAAGCGATCGGCGGAAGCGCAGCCCCTCGCGCTCGGACTCGCGCGGCCCGAGTACCGGGCGGCCCAGCGACTGCCAGGCCCGCTCGCTCTCCTCCACCAGCGCCGCCAGCTCGGGCGGCTCCAGCGAGAAGGCGGCGTCCACGCCGCCGTCGGCCCGCGACAACGTCACGTGCTTCTCGATCAGGCAGGCGCCCAGCGCGACCGCCGCCAGCGCCGCCCCGATGCCGGGGGTGTGGTCGGAGACGCCGACCTCGGCGCCGGTGAGCGCGGCCAGCAGCGGCAGCGAGCGCAGGTTGCTCTCGGCCGGGGAGGCGGGGTAGGAGGCGGTGCAGGACAGCACGGCGAGCTGCGTGCAGCCCGCCTGACGGGCCGCCGTGGCCGCGGCCTCGATCTCGCCCGCCGTGGCCATGCCGGTGGAGATGATCAGCGGCTTGCCGGTGGACGCGGCCAGCCTGATCAGCGGCAGGTCCACGATCTCCGACGAGGCGATCTTGTACGCGGGCGCGTCGAGCTTCTCCAGCAGCTCCACGGCGGTGGGGTCGAAGGGCGCGGAGAAGGCCAGGAGGCCGTGCTCGCGGGCCCGCTCGAAGATCGGCTCGTGCCACTCCCAGGGGGTGTGGGCGCGTTCGTACAGGCGGTAGAGGCTCTCGCCGCCCCACAGCGCGTGCCCGTCGCCCACGCGGAAGGCGGGGCCGTCGGCGTCGACGGTGATCGTGTCGGGCCGGTAGGTCTGCAGCTTCAGCGCGTGCGCCCCGCCGGCCGCCGCCGCGTCGACGATGGCCAGGGCCCGCTCCAGGCTCCCGTTGTGGTTGCCGGACATCTCGGCGATCACGAACGGCGGCCGGTCGGCCCCGATCGTCCGCCCTCCGATGGACATCATCCTTGCTCCTCCTTGGTCAGCTGGACGGCGACGACCTCGCGCGGCACCCCGTCGACCGGCATCCGGTAGGTCGCGACCTCGGTGAACCCGAAGCGCCTGTGCAGCCGCCGCACCGACTCGTTGTCGGCCAGCACCTCGCCGCGCAGGGTCGTCAGCCCGAGCGGGCCGAACGCGTGGTCGATGGCGGCCCGCTCCAGGCCCACCCACGCCCTCAGCACCGCGCCGGACCGTTCGAGGCCGTCGAGGTCGAGGTAGAAGCCCCAGGAGGCGCTGTCGCCGCCGAGCTCCGAGTACGTCACCACCCCGGCACGGGCCCCGGCGTGGTCGTAGATCAGCACCTGCCTGGTCGCGTCCGCGCGGACGGCGGCCCACCAGCGGGCGTGCTCGTCGGCGGAGATCTCGTGGCCGGTGAAGCTGGTGGCGCGCACTCTCGGATGGTTGCGCCAGCGGCGCATCACGGGCAGATCATCGTCCCGGACGCATCTCAGCACCGTTCCCCCTACCATTCGTGCTCGACTCATTGCACAACGTAGCGGATTCCGTGTCGGGTAAAGAGCTCATCAGGGACGGGCATCAGGCGCGGAATCGGCGAGGCGGCCACGGCATGCTGCCCTCGACCGCCTTCCACGAAAGCCAAGGAGCGTCATGATCCCCCTGCTCAGTGTCATCGTCCCGGTCCACAATGTGGAGCCGTACCTGACGGAGTGCCTGAAATCGCTGGCCGCGCAGACCATGGAGGACTTCGAGGTCATCATGGTCGACGACGGCTCGGTCGACGGCAGCCGGCGGCTGGCCGACGACTTCGTGGCCCGCGACTCCCGCTTCACGCTGGTCGAGCAGCAGAACCTGGGGCCGGGGCCGGCGCGCAACGAGGGGATCGGCCGGGCCAGGGGCACCTATCTCGCCTTCGCCGACAGCGACGACGTCGTTCCGCCGCACGCGTACGAGGTGCTGATCGCCAAGCTCGGCGAGACCGGCTCCGACCTGGCCTGCGGCGCGGTCAGGCGCATGGTGGACGGCGTTCTGGAGGAGTCGATCCTGCACGAGCGGGTCTTCCGGCGGCCCGTGCTGTGCACCCACATCACCGACAAGAAGGTCCTGATCAGGGACCGTACGGTGTGGAACAAGGTCTACCGCGCCGACTTCTGGCGGCGGCACGGGCTGCGCTTCCCCGCCGGCATCTACGAGGACGTGCCGGTCGCCATGCAGGCCCACGTCCTGGCCACCAGCGTGGACATGGTGGACGACGTCGTCTACCACTGGCGCAGGCGCGACGAGGGGGAGACCTCGATCACGCAACGCCGCTCGCAACTGCCCAACCTGCACGAGCGCCTGACCGCCATCCGCTCGGTGCGCGCCTTCCTGGAGGACGGCGCGCCGGAGCTGCTGCCCGAGTTCGACGCGCTGGTGCTGGAGAAGGACATCGTCTTCCTGTTCCAGGCGCTGGAGGCGGCGCAGGAGGCGGGCCAGGACCTGGTGCCGCTGCTGGGGCTGGCCGACGCCTGGCTGGACGAGCTGAGCCCCCGGGCCCTGGCCACCGCGCCCTCGCTGCGCCGCCTGGAGCTGCACCTGACCAGACGCGGCCTGATCGACCAGCTCCGCGCGGTACGCGACTTCCGCCGCAGCCGGCTGGACGGCACACGGGTGCGTCCGCGCGGCTTCCGCACCGTCAACTGGTACGGCGACTACCCCTTCTTCCGGCAACGCCGCCGGCTCGGCATCCCCGACGACGTCTACGACGCCCGCGACGAGCTCAAGCTGATCGCCCGGGTGGACGACTGCGCCTGGACGGGCACCGAGTACCGGGTGCGCGGCGAGGTGTCCTTCCACCGGGTCGATCGCAAGGTCGGCAAGGTGAGCGTGTGGCTGAGCGACGGCCGCCGCAGAGTACCCCTGGAGGTCCGGCGTGCCGGCCGGTACGGCGTGAGTGTCGGCATCGACCCCAGGGTGCTCGAAGGCGGCGGCCCGTCCTGGCGGCTCATGGTCAAGGCGGAGACCCGTGGCCTCGTGCTCAAGGGCTGGTTCCGCGACGGAGACGCGCACGGTGCGTGGCGGTTTTCCCTGCAAGGTTGGTCAAGAAGCGGCATGGACATGCCCCAGTAGTTCCAGACAGTAATCGTCAGACGGCGGACCGTAGCCATGCTGGGATCCATGAGGACCTATTCGCTGGATGACGTCTACGAGACACGCAAGCGGAGAGACTCCTGGTGGACCGTGTATTTCGTGGACCCGGTCGCCTGCCGGGTCGCCCTTCCCGTCGCCAACCGCACCCGGATCACGCCCAATGGGCTCACGGTTTTCTCGCTGGTCCTCGGCATGGTGTCAGCGGCCTGCTTCGCGCTGGACCAGCTCGTCGCCGGCGCCCTGATGTTCTACCTGAGCTTCACGATCGACTGCGTGGACGGCAAGATCGCCCGGCTCAAGGGCACGGGGACGCCCTTCGGGCTCTGGCTGGACTACGTGGGGGACCGGGTCAGGGTCGTCCTGTGCGCCGGGGGGCTGGCGTACGGGCAGTACGTCCTGACGGAGGATGTCCGGTACGTGGTGCTCGGCGCGGCGGTGGCCGTGCTCGACCTGTTCAGGTACGTCAACGCCCCGCAGATGAAGCGGGTGCGCGAGGCCGTCAGGGAGGAGCGGGGGGAGCCGGAGCTGCCCGGCGAGGACACCGTCCCCCTGGACCGGGCGCCCGCGGACCTCGACCTGCGCATGCTCGTCGAGCGCGGCACGCGCCCCGGCGGTCGCAGGCGCCGGCTGCCTTCCTTCTTCAGGCGCCTCAACAGGTTCCTGGCCAGGCACCGGGTGCGTTCGCACCTGATCAGCGGCATCGAGTTCCATGCGGCGGTCTTCGTGATCGCGCCGCTCGCCGGCGTGTGGGCGCTGATCCCGCTCGCGGCGGCCGCCGGAGTCCTGCTCCTGGCCAACGAGATCTTCCTTGTCTACCGGATGTGGCTCTTCACGCGCAGGCACAGCGTGCCCTCCCAGGAGAGCCGAGAGCACGTTCTCGTCTAAGTTTTCGGGGGTTAATACGAAATGTCCGACCGGCCAGTCTTCGTCATTGGATGCCCGCGGTCCGGCACCACGATGCTCCAGCTCATGCTCCACTCGCACCCGCGCATGGCGGTGCCGCCGGAGACGCGCTTCCTCGTTCCCGCTTATTACCGGCGCCGCACATGGGGCGACCTGCGGGTCCCCCAGCGGCGCAAGGCACTGGCGCAGTGGATCGCGACCGACCGCAGCACGAAGTTCCGCGAGCTCAAGATCGACAAGGACGAGTTCATCCGGCAGGCCGTGGAGGGGCCGGGCTCGCTCGGCTCGGTCATCGGCACGGCCTTCCGCATGTACGCCGACCGCTTCGACAAGGCCCGCTGGGGCGACAAGAGGCCCAGCTACGTCAAGCAGACCGACCTGCTGCTGCGCCTCTTCCCCGACGCCCAGTTCATCCACCTGATCAGGGACGGCCGCGACTGCGTGGCCTCGCTGAAGGAGATGCCCTGGTACACGCTGGACTCCTTCCACGCCATCTCCACCTGGGCCGAGGCCATCGACGCCGGTGAGCGGCTGCGCCGCACGCTGCCCGACGACACCTACTACGAGCTGCGCTACGAAGACCTCACCGACGACCCGATGACCGAGATGAAGAAGCTCTGCCACTTCCTGGAGGAGGACTTCGCGCCGTCGATGATCTCCCCCCGCGAGGCGGCCGTGCAGGCGGTCCCGCAGCACAAGGTCTGGCACAGCAACACCCACCGCGAGGTCACCCGCAGCCGCGTCGGAAGCTGGGCCAACCGCCTGGACGACTGGGAGATCGCGCTGTGCGAGCACGTGCTCGGCGAGCGGCTCCGGGCCAACGGCTACGAGCTGACCGACGCGCCCAGGCCGGCCAAGGAGCACGTGACGGCCTGCCAGAAGACCATGCAGAAGCGCAAGGCCAGCCGTTCGCGCAAGGCCATGCGCGACCGCTTCAACCGGCTGCGCGAGCCCAGCCCGGTCGGCGCGCTGCTCACCTCCACGCAGCAGACGCTGGCCGGCATCCCGCAGCAGCGTCCCGAGGTGACCGTCTAGCGCTCGATGTGCGCGAACAGGGACTCCCAGCGGTCCAGCACGTGGTCGAGGCGGAACGCCTCGGCCCGTGCCCGGGCGGCGGCCCCCAGCCGCCGCCGCTCCCGCGCCGACCCCATCAACGCGGCCAGCTCGGCGGCGAACGCGTCCACGTCCCCCGGCGGCACCCGTACCGGGCCGGCCGAGCGGACGCCGCCCGACACGTCGAAGGCCACCGACGGCACACCGTGGGCGCACGCCTCCAGCAGCACCACCGGCAGGCCCTCGTGCTCGCTGGTCAGCGCCACCAGCGAGGCGTTCAGGTACTCCTCGCGCATGCGATGAGCGGGCACCAGGCCGCGGAAGACGACCCGGTCCGCGACGCCCTCCCCGGCCGCGTGCGCCCGTAGCCGCTCGCGTTCGGCGCCGTCGCCGATCAGGTGCAGCTCCCAGGGCCGCGGCGGCTCGGCGCGGGCGAACGCGCTGATCAGCCGGTCGAACCGCTTGACGCCCTCCAGCCGGCCCACGCCCAGCACCCGCGGCACGTCGAGCGCCGACGTCTCCTCGGGCCAGGCGCCCAGCGGGTTGGGCAGCGTCCAGGTGTTGGGCAGCAGCGCGTGCTCGGAGAAGGCCCAGGCGTCGTCCTCGCTGAGGAAGAGCGCCTGGTCGAGGTCGGGATAGTGCTTCCTGATCGAGGCCAGGTGCCAGCAGTCGCGGGCGTGGCCGTACGAGCCGTGGTACTGCCCGATCGAGCGGAACCCGGCGGGCAGCAGCCCCGCCAGCCTGGTCACCACCGACGGCGAGGTCAGCACCGCGTACCCCGGGCGGACGTCGCGCAGCAGCTCCTTCACCCTGCGGTCGGCCAGCCGCCGGGCCAGCGGGCCCTGCGTGCCGGTCGGGCCGCCGACCACGTGCTGCCGGTAACGCGGCCGGTCCACGTAGCGGAAGGGCGTGGCGGCCCGGTGCAGGCCGACGACGTGCACCTCGTGGCCGCGTCCGGCCAGGCCCTGGGCCAGGGTGTGGGTGACCTGCTGGATGCCGCCGAGCGTGTCGGCGTCCAGGCAGGCGAAGACGACGGTCATCGCCTGCGCCCCTCGAAGAAGTCGTCCACGATGCGGGCGGAGGCGTCCCCGTGCTCGTCGGCGCACCACAGGGCGCGGAAGGCGGCGTACTTGGCGGCGAAGGCGGCATGCACCTCGGGCAGGTTCCGCAGCACGTCCACCAGCTCCGCCGTGGTCGTCACGCACGGGCCGGGCGCGATGGCGGGCAGGTCGTGGTAGACGCCGCGCTCGGAGAGCCGGTAGTCGTCCCAGTCGTCGATGAGGAACACCATCGGCCTGCCGGTCACCGCGTAGTCGCACATCACGGACGAGTAGTCGGTCAGCAGCGCGTCCGAGGCCAGCATCAGGTCGTTGATCTCCGGATAGGACGCGGCCGGCCGGACGAAGTGCCTGAGCCGTTCGGGCGGGTCGTACTTCTCGACCGGATGCGTGCGCAGGACGACCACCCACTCGCCGGCCAGTTCCCTGGCCATGAGGTCCAGGTCGGCGCGTACCGAGCGGCCGCTCATCTTGTCCCGGTCGCGGTAGGTGGGCGCGTAGAGCAGGACCTTGCGCCCCGGCGGGATCTCCAGCCGGGCCCGCACGTCGCCGGTCGCCTTCGCCCGCACCAGCGCGTCGCAGCGCGGCGTGCCGCACCGGTAGACCTTGCCGTCGTAGCCGTTGGAGGGCAGGAACACCCGGGAGAACTCCGCGCTCGGCGAGACCAGCGCGTCCCAGCGGGCGACGGCGGCCCGCCACTGCTCGCGCGGCCGGTCGAAGTCGCCGCGCAGGTCGGGCGCGTCGAAGCCGATCGACTTGATGCCCTGCCCGTGCCAGGTCTGCAGGTAGCGGGTGCCGGGCGGCTTCGGGTAGTCCAGCGGGAAGCCGTGGCTGTCCACCCAGATCCCGGCGCGGGCCATCGTCCACAGGTAGCGCCAGCTTCCCCGGCGGACCAGCCGCGCGTCGGCGGGGAAGTTCTTGCGGCCCTTGGCGACCGACCAGACCGCCTCGATCGGCAGGCCGCGCCGCCGCACCTCCTCGTAGATGGCCCGGGGGCTGCCGTTGTAGCCCTTGCCGACGTCCGACTCGAACAGGGCGAGGTCGTCGCGCCGCGGCACCACCTTGATCAGCAGCTTGTACGCGCGCAGCTTGGCGCGCGGCGTGTTGAGCTTCAGCAGCAGCCGGCGGGCCCGCCGCAGCGCCGAGCGGACCCGCGAGTGCGTGCGCACGCACAGGTAGGCGGCATAGCCCTCGGCCTTCACCGTGCAGCCGGGCAGCTCGATCGGCTCCAGGTTGGGGTCGACGATCAGCCGGTCGGTGGTGACGTGGCCGTCGGAGCGGCGTCTGAAGCCGATGCGCGGGTCGCTCCTGCCACAGGGGGAGAAGACGACCTCGCTGACGTACCCGCCGTCGCCGGAGGGGACCGGCCGGATCGGCACGCGTTCCCCGCCCGCCTCCAGGAACGCCTCCCACTCGGGCGGCAGCACGCCGAACGGGTCGTAGGTGCGCACGATCATCCGCACCCGCTCGCCGTTCGTGGCCAGGCCGGTCACCTCGTGCCGCAGCCGGGAGTCGGTGTAGGGCAGCTCGGCCAGGCGCAGCGGGGTGATGTCCAGCCACGGCGCGGCCGTCGTGCCCCAGTACGTGCGCCCGTCCACCTGCACGGCCGCCCGCGGCGCGGCCCGGGGGCCGGTCAGCGAGCCGGCCGCCACGCGCAGGTCGTCGATCCTGTCGTCCAGGATGAGCCGGCAGCAGACCCGGTCCATCGGCTCGATCCGGTCGAACACCTCGCCGGGGATCTCCTCCAGGTACGGCCGAACGACCGAGGCGAACTCCTTCACCCACACCAGGTCGCGCGCGGGCAGCGGGTTGAGGTAGACCCGCAGGTCCTGCCGCAGGAACCGGTACTGCCGGTGCGGGACCAGATCCTCGGCGCCGTAGCCGCGCAGGATGTCGTCGCTCAGCCGGGCCGCGATCACCCGCTGCCGCACGTTGTCCATCTCGTCGATGCTGAGCGAGATCGACTCGTTCGAGGACGCCCGGTGCCAGTGGTAGACCACCCACGGGACGATCGCGAACCGGCGGGCCACGGCGTACAGCTCGGTGGCGAAGACGTGGTCCTCGTAGTGGATGTCCTCGGGGAAGCGCAGCACGTTGTCGCGCAGCCAGGCGACGTTGTAGAGCTTGTTGGTGCTGAAGGAGTCGAGGAACAGCTCGGGCTCCGCGCGGATGCCCTCGACCACCCGCCGCCGGGCGAACAGCGACGGATAGTACGGGCGCAGCCGCCCGTCCCGCTCGAACAGGCGGGAGATCTGCCCCGACACGAAGTCGGCCCCGGTGCGCTCGATCTCGGTGAGCAGGCTCTTGCACGCGTGCCTGGGCAGCTCGTCGTCGCTGTCGAGGAACATGGCGTACGGCGCCCTGGCGGCGTCGATCCCGTCGTTGCGCGGGGCTCCGCAGCCGCCGCTGTTGCTCTCCCTGCGCAGGTAGCGCACCCGCGGGTCCTCGGCCATGAGCCGCGCGGCGACCTCGGGCGTGCCGTCCGTGCTCGCGTCGTCGGAGATGATCACTTCGAGGTCGCGCAACGTCTGTCGCAGCACGGACCGCACGGCCCTGGGCAGGCGAGCAGCGTCGTTGTAGGAGATCACGACAACGCTGCAGTCCGGCATCCCGACGTCCCCCCAGTAATGACCTGCGGGAATGGCACTTCCCCGGGACGGCGTGAAGTGACCGGACTTTATGTGGTTTTTGCTGAAAATCAGCGTATAAGGCGACGAATCACCCAGATGAGGATCGTGAGCGCCACCAGGCCGCCCGCGATCGGCGCGATCCGTTTGAGCAGCGGCTGCCCGGCGATCTCCAGCAGGTCGAGCGCCTCCTCGTCAGGGGTGCGCGAGGTGCGCAGCGTGCCCGAAGGCCGCACGTCCGGCTCGGGGGCGGGCACCGGGCTCAGGTGCCGCTCCTCTTCCTCCACCTGCGACTCCACGGGCGCGACCGGCACCTGCGGCACGACCGGCTCCTGGGGCGCGACCGGCTCCACCACGGGCTCGGAGAGCAGCTGGGCGAGGTTGCCGGCGAACCGGTCGATCAGCTTGGCCCCGACCTCGGCCATGACCCCGCGCCCGAACTGCGCCGGCCGCCCGGTCACGTTGAACGTCGTCTCCACGGCCACCGACGTGCGCCCCTCGGCCGGCGTCAGGCGTGCCCTGACCGTGGCCGACGCCGTGCCGGAGCCCCTGGCCTCCTTGCCCGACGCCTGGATCGTGAGCGTGTGGGCGTCTTTGTCGACGTCCTCGAAACTGGCCGAGCCCCGGTAGGTGACGGTGATCGGGCCGACCTTGACCTTCAGCCGGCCGGTGAACTCGTCGCCCTCGAAGATGTCGAGCGTCGCCCCGGGCAGGCAGGGCGCGACCCGTTCGACGTCGAGCAGCACCGCCCATGCCTGCTCGATCGGAACCGGGACAGTGAACTCGTGCTCGAACCGCATCGCCATCGATCCGCTCCTTCCGAGGTTGGTTGCGACACTACGTCGGGGCGGGGGGGGGCCCCGCGGGGGGGCCCCCCCCCCCCCCACGGGGGGCCCCCGCCCGGGGGCCCCCCCCCGGGGGGGGCGGGGGGGGCCCCCCCCCCCCGCCCGCCCCCCCCCCCCACCGCTCTCGCCGAGCAG
>NZ_JBITEZ010000028.1:0-121006 GCF_044455665.1 Nonomuraea sp. NPDC051191
CCGGGTCCCTGACGAGGGCGGCTTCGATCTCGCCGGGCTCGACCCGGAACCCGCGGATCTTGACCTGGTCGTCACCCCGGCCGAGGAACTCCAGCACACCGTCGGCCCGCCAGCGCACCAGATCGCCGGTGCGGTACATCCGGGCCCCCGCGACGAACGGATTGGCGACGAACCGGGCGGCGGTCAGGGCGGGCTGCCCCAGATAGCCGCGGGCCAGCCCCAGACCCGCCATGTACAGCTCGCCGGTGACGCCCACCGGCACCGGACGCAGGCAACGATCCAGCACGTACGTCTGCTTGTTGCGCAGCGGACGTCCGACCGGGACCGGGCCGCCGGCCGTGTCGCGCACGTCGATGCGGTGGGTCGTGGTGAAGATGGTGCTCTCCACCGGCGAATAGCCGTTGACCAGCAGCAGGTCCGGACGTGCCCGCAGCAGCCGCTCGACGTGCGCCGGCGAGGCCGGCTCGCCGCCGGTGAGCACCTGCGCGACCGTGGCGAACACCTCCGGATACTGATCGATCATCAGGTTCAGCAGGCTGGCCGACAGATGCAGCGTGGTGACCGCGTGCCGGGCCACCGCGTCGCGGATCGCCGCCGGGTCGGGCCGCCCGCCGTTCTGCAGCACGCAGGCGCCGCCGAACAGCAGAGCGCCGAACAGCTCCAGGGCGAACGCGTCCCAGGACACCGGTGAACACTGCAGCCACACCTCACCTGGGCCCATCCGGGCGAAGTCCTGGCCCTGCAGGGTGCTCACGATCGCCAAGTGGGGCGTCGCCACGCCCTTGGGCACGCCGGTGGAGCCGGAGGTGAACATCACGCACGCCAGGTCCTGCGGCCCGGCGACCGGCGGCAGGCCCGACGACGGCCGGACCGCGATCGCCGGCGCGTCGCGGTGCAGGTCGACCGTCCTCACGGGGCCGGCCTCGGCGCGGTCGCGGCCGACGACCAGCCGCACCCCGGCGTCGCGGATCACCGCGTCGCGCCGGGCCTCGGGCAGCGCCGGATCCAGCACGGTGTACGCGGCGCCGGCCTTGAGCACCGCCAGCACCGCCGTCACCAGGTCGGCGTCGCGCTCCAGCAGGACGCCCACCACGTCGCCGCGCTCGACGCCCTGCTCGTCCAGGTGCCGGGCCAGCCGGTTGGCCCGCTCGTCGAGCTCGCCGTAGGACACGGCGCCGCCGTCCACGTCGATCACCGCGACGGCTCCGGGGTTCGCGCGCGCCTGGGCCTCGAACAGCTGCGGCACGGTGTGGGCGGGCGGCACGCCGGCGGTGTCGTTCCACTCGGCCAGCACCCGGTGCCGTTCGTCGGCGGTGAGCAGGTCGAGCTGCCCGATCGGGATCCCGGCGTCGGCGGCGACCGCCTCCAGAACGGTGACCAGCCGCGCCATCAGGGCGCTGACGTCCCCGGCGGCGAGCATGTCGGTGCGGAAGTGCAGGCGCAGCTCCACCTGGTCGCCGGGCTCGACCACCAGCGACAGCGGGTAGTGCGTGGTGTCGCGGAACCCGACCTTCGCCCGGACCGCGCCGCCGCCGGGCAGGTTCACCGTGAGGTCCCCGTCCGGGAAGTTGTCGAAGACGATCGTGGTGTCGAACAGCGGGCCGGACCGGCCGTCGCGCCGCTGGATCTCGGCCAGGCCCAGATGATCGTGCTCGTACAGGGCGAGGCGCTGCTCCTGGACGGCGGCCAGCAGGGTGCTCAGCGAGTCGGTGTGCCGCCAGGTCACCCGCACCGGCACGGTGTTGATCAGCATGCCCACCATGGCGTCGGACCCGGGCAGGTCGGCCGGCCGCCCGCCGACGGTGGCGCCGAACACCACGTCGTCGCGGCCGGTCAGCTGGCCCAGCACGACGCCCCAGGCGGCCTGGAGCACCGTGTTGAGCGTGACGCCGTGTTCCCTGGCCTGTCGCCGCAGGCCGTCCGACAGGTCGAGCGGCAGACCCCGGACGACGTCGTCGCGCTCACCGCCACCGGACGGACGGCTCCCGGAGCCGGTGAGCACCCCCTGGACCAGGGTCGCCTCGTCCAGCCCGGACAGCGCGCGCGCCCAGGCGTCGCGGGCC
The DNA here is from genome assembly GCF_044455665.1 of Nonomuraea sp. NPDC051191. NCBI lineage: Bacteria > Bacillati > Actinomycetota > Actinomycetes > Streptosporangiales > Streptosporangiaceae > Nonomuraea > Nonomuraea sp. NPDC051191. The sequence continues at coordinate 2,064 of NZ_JBITEZ010000028.1, forward strand.
GCGCCGTGATCCTGACGCTCCAGCCAGCGCAGATAGTCGCGGTACGGCGCCACCGGCGGCAGGCCGTCGTCGCGCCCGCCGGCGGCCAGCACGTCCAGCAGCTCGCGCAGCAGCAGCGCCGTGGACCAGCCGTCGAGCAGCAGGTGGTGCACGGTCATCACCAGGCGGTGCCGCCGGTGGCCGAGCCGGATCAGGGTGAACCGCATCAGCGGCGGCCGGTCCAGCGCGAACCCCCGGGTCCAGTCCTGTTCGGCCTGTACGGCGGCCTCCTTCCGCGCCGCGCCCGGATCGCGGTCGGACAGGTCGATCTCGCGCCACCGCAGGGGCGCCTCGCGGTGGACCACCTGGACCGGGCTGCCGGAGCGGCGGGTGTGGAAGCCCGCCCGCAGGTTGCCGTGCCGGCGCGTCACCGACTCCGCGGCCTGTCGCAGGTGGCCGGCGTCCACGTCGCCGTCGAGGTCGACGGTGAACTGCGCGACGTACAGGCTCGACGCCTCGCTCTCCAGCCGGGCGTGGAACAGCAGACCTTCCTGAAGCGGGGAGAGCGGCAGGATGTCCTCGATCGGTGACGGCGTGCTGGTCGTCATGTCAGCTCCTTCTGCTGGCCGCGGTCACGACCGGATCGCGTTGAGTTCCGCTTCGAGTTCCGCCAGCTCCGCCGCGCTGACCGAGCGCAACGTCAGGTCGCGTGGCGCCGCGGCGGCGGCGGTGTCGTCGGCGAGCCGGGTCAGCAGGCGGAACCAGGTCTCGGCGAGCCGGGTCACCTCGGGCCGGGTCAGCGCGCCGGCGGCCCAGGACCAGGTCGCGCGCAGCACCGGCCCGCCGGCGCCGTCGACCACCGCCGCGTTGACCTCGACGGCGTGCGCCGTCGGCATGCCGGCGCCGAAGCAGTCCAGGCCCACGCCGAAGTCCGCGACGATCGTCCAGTCGCCGGTGCCGCCGCCGTCGAAGCGGCCCAGGTAGTTGAACCCGATCTCCGGCTCGGTCCCCGTGACGCGCTCGCCGGGCGCGCGCAGGTACCGGTGCAGGCCGTACTCCAGGCCCTTGTCCGGGAGCTCCCGCAACTGCTCGCGTACCAGCCGCAGAGCGGCCCGCGGGTCGTCCCCGTCGTTGTCACCGGCCTCCAGCAGCCGGACCGGGAACAGGGTGGTGAACCAGCCGACGGTCCGGGACAGATCGGTGCCGTCGCGGTCCTCCCGTCCGTGGCCCTCGACGTCCACCACGACCGGCCGGTCCGGCGTGCCGTCGCGGCGGGCCTGCTCGCGCACGGCCAGGGCGAGGCCGGTGAGCAGCAGCTCGTTGACCGTGGGGGAGTCCGGGCCCACCAGCCGCTCGGTGGTGGCGGGGTCCAGGTCGAGCGTGAGCAGGCGGTCCGGTGACTCGTGGTCGGTCCGGGCGTCCGACGGCCGTCCGAGGCGGGCGCGGCCGGCGTCGAGCACCGACGACCAGTACGCCGCCGCGCCCGGCCGGGCGCCGGAGCGTGCCTCGTTGTTCAGCAGCCGCGCCCAGGTGCGGAAGGACGTCACCGCGGGCGCGGGCCGCCATCCGGCGACGCCCTGCCAGGCTTCGCGCAGGTCGTGGAGCAGGACGCGCCACGAGACGCCGTCCACGCACAGATGGTTGACGACCAGGCCGAGCATGGCCTGCCGCCCGGGTTCGGCGCTGAACCAGACCGCCTGGACCAGCCGTCCCTCGTCGAGGCTCAGGCGCTGTTGCGCGGCGGCGAGCTCCGCGCGGATCAGCTCGTCGGCGGCCTCGCCGGTGCGGCCGTTCAGCGGCACCTCGGTCAGGCACTGCAGGGCGTCCACGTCGTCCGGTGCGGGCACGAGCAGTTCCCACTGCCCGTCGGCGGTGATCCGGCGGCGGGCCCGCAGCATGTCGTGGACCTCCAGCAGGCGCCGCAGCACGCCGGTCAGCCACTCGCCGGTGACCTGCGCGGGGATCCGCAGCACCAGCCGCTGGCAGAACGCGTCGGCCGGCCCGCCCCGCTCGCGCAGCCAGTGCACGATCGGAGTCAGCGGCACGGCGCCCCGACCGGCCTCGGGCGCCTCGGCGGCGACGGCGGGCGCGGGGCGCGACAGCGCGCGCTCGGCGAGCTCGGCGACCGACCGGGCGCCCATGACGTCGCGCACGGTCACCGGCAGCCCGGCGCGGGTGATCTGCCCGGCGGCGTCGATGGCCTGGATGCTGTCGCCGCCCAGCCGCAGGAAGCCGTCGTCGGGGTGGACCGCCGGCAGGGCCAGGACCTCGGCCAGGATGCCGCAGACCAGCCGTTCCGGGTCGGTGCGGGCGGCCCGGCCGCCGCCGGTCCGCGGCGGTTCGATCGCGGCCAGGGCGGCCCGGTCGAGCTTGCCGTTGGCGGTGACCGGCAGCTCGTCCAGCGTGACGTAGCGGGCGGGCACCATGTGCGCCGGCAGGCGCTCGGCCAGGTAAGCCTCCAGGGCGTCGCCCGTCACCGGCGGGTACGCCTCCATGGCCTCGTCCGTCACCGCGTCGGCGGCGACCAGGTAGCCCACCAGGTGCTGGTGGCCCCCGGCGTTCTCACGGACCAGCACCGCGGCCTGCTCGACCGCCGGGTGGCCGGTCAGCGCCGACTCGATCTCGCCGAGCTCGATGCGCTGTCCGCGTAGTTTGACCTGGTTGTCGACCCGGCCGGCGTACTCGAACGCGCCGTCGGGCCGGCGCCGGCCGAGATCGCCGGTCCGGTACATGCGCTCGCCCGCGGCGCCGAACGGGGCGGCCACGAAGCGGGTGGCGGTGAGCCCCGGCCGGCCCAGGTAGCCGCGGGCCAGCTGGACGCCGGTCAGGTACAACTCGCCGACCTCGCCGTCGGCGACCGGACGCAGCGCGCCGTCGAGCACGTGCACCCCGGTGTTCCACACCGGCCGCCCGATCGGCACCGGGACGTCCGGCATGCCCGGTGGGCAGGGCCACGCGGTCACGTCCACGGCGGCCTCGGTGGGGCCGTAGAGGTTGTGCAGCTCGGCGTCGTGTGCCTGGTGGAAGCGGTGGACCGTCTCGGCGGGCAGGGCCTCACCGCTGCACAGCACCCGCCGCACGCTGGGCAACGGTGTCCCGGGCCGGGCCCGGAGGAAGGCGGCGAGCATCGACGGCACGAAGTGCAGGGTGGTGATCCGCTCGCGGTCGATGACCTCGGCCAGGTAGGCGGGGTCGCGGTGGCCGTCCGGGCGGGCCATGACCAGCGTCGCGCCCTGCAGCAGCGGCCAGAAGAACTCCCACACGGACACGTCGAAGCCGGCCGGGGTCTTCTGCAGCACCCGGTCGTCGGGCCGCAGGCCGTACTGCGCCTGCATCCAGGCCAGGCGGTTGACGATGGCCCGATGGCTGATCCCGACGCCTTTGGGACGTCCGGTCGAGCCGGAGGTGTAGATGACGTACGCCAGGTTGCCGGGCCGGACCTCGGGCAGCGTGACCGACGGCGCACCGGCATCGGCGACATCGACGGTGACGACGCCCTCGAAGGCGTCACCGGCTCCGGACGTGACGGCGGCGACGGCCCCGGCGTCGGCCAGCAGGAAACGCAGCCGCCGCGGCGGGTCGCCGGGCTCCAGCGGCAGGTACGCGGCGCCGGACTTGATCACCGCGACGATCGCCACGACCAGGCCGGCGCCGCGGGGCACGGCGACGGCGACGACCCGCTCCGGGCCGGCCCCGGCGTGCCGCAGCCGCCGGGCCAGCCGGTCGGTGCGGGCGTCGAGCTCGGCGTAGGTGAGGCAGGCGTCCTCGGCGACCACCGCGGGGGCCCGCGGGGTCCGGGCCGCCTGCTCCCGCAGCAGGCCGACCAGGGTTCCGGCCGGGACGACCGGGGACTCCTGGGTCATGGCGTCACCGTTCCCGTCCCGTCCATCTCGGCGGCGAGGCCGGCCGGCCGCAGGTCCGTCCAGTTCTGCTCGACGTAGCGCAGGCAGGCGTCGCGGGTGTCGCCGCCGTGCGCCACCGACCAGCCGGCCGGTACGGCGGCCGTGACCGGCCACAACGAGTGCTGGCGCTCCGCGTTGACCAGCACGAAGTATCGGTCGTTGTCGGACTCGAACGGATTGGTCACGGCGCTACTCCTTGCAGCTCGGGCGTGCGGTCGGCGGGGGAGCCGGCCGGGTTCCAGACGTCGTGCGGGCTCAGCGCGGCGGGCGCGTACTGGCCGAGGGCGCTGATCAGCATCCGCATCTCCAGCTCCAGGCATCGGACCAGCCGCACCAGACCGGCCGCGGGGTCCTCGTCGGCGGCCAGCATGGCCGCGCGGCCCAGCCCGACGGCGGTGGCGCCCAGCGCCATGCACTTCACCGCGCGGGCGCCCTCCCACATGCGGCCGGACACCAGCAGGCCGCGCCGGTCCGGGCCCAGCCGGCGCAGGCACTCGTGCAGCGGCAGGCCCACGTGTCCGAGGAAGGCCGACGGCGCCCAGCCGGTGCCGCCCTCCGCGCCGTCGACCGTGACGGCGTCGGCCCCGGCGGCCCGCGCGACGGTGGCGGCCTCCGCGACGTCGCGACCCGGGTGCAGTTTCACCCAGATCCGCACCCGCGGGAAGTTGTTGCGCATGAAGCGGATCTGCTGGGCCAGGATCTCGGCGGTGAAGGTGCCCGGCGTGCCGCACCGCAGCAGCGTCGCGGATCCGGATCCGGCGTCGGAGCCGGAGTCGAGCAGTTCCTCCAGGGCGTAGCGGTCCGCCAGCCGCCGCGCGGCCGCCTGGTCCACCAGGGTCATGCCGCCGAGACCGGGTTTGGCGCCCTGGCCGAGCTTGAGCTCGAACGCCAGCCGGCCGGAGTCGAGCAGCCGCTGCGTGGACGGGTCGCCGTAGACCAGCTGCCAGACCTCGGCGTCGGCGTCCTCGGTGCTCTGCTGCACGACGACCCCGCCGGTCACGTCGTCGGCCTCGGCGGCGTAGGCGCGCAGCCGCGACAGCAGGGACCGGCCCGCCGGTTCGCTGTCGCGGCCGAAGCCGTTGACGGGCACGACGTTCTCGCCGATCACCATCGGCAGGCCCAGGCTCGCCGCCTGCCGGCTGACCGCCAGGCCCAGCTCGTGGCCGGCGGCCCGGGTCGAGCCGAACGCGGAGACGTACACCGGCAGCGGCGAGCGCAGGGCGCCGATCACGGTCGACAGGTCGACGTCGCGGTAGGTGGGTTCGCGGCCGAGCTCGATCAGCTTCTCCAGCCGGTTCGGCATGAACACCGGCGGCACCAGCCGGGTGGACTCCAGTGGGTCGTCGCCGGCGGTGTCCTGGGCGCCGAACAGGGAGCCGAACAGGGCGCTGCCGTAGCCGCCGGCGTCCGGGAACAGGGCCGCGACGCCGTGGCGCGCCCGTCGGCGTACCGGCTGCTCGGGGAACCCGTGCGCGACGAGCCCGGTCACGGCGTCGCCGTCCCGGGCAGCTTCGGGTAGGCGCTGGCCTGCCAGACCGCGTCGAGCCCGGCGACGTAGCGGGTCAGCCGTTCGAGGCCGAGGCCGAAGCCCGCGCTGGCCGGGACGCCGGTGCGCAGCAGGTCGAGGTACCACTGGTACTTGGCGGGATTCTCGCCGGACTCGCGGATGCGGGCGACGACCCGCCGGTAGCCGGACTCGCGTTCGCTGCCGCTGGCCAGCTCGCCGTACCCCTCGGGGGCGATCAGGTCGAAGTTGCGCAGCACGCCGGGCTCGGTCTCGCTCTCGCGGTCGTAGAACCCCCGGCTGCCCTTCGGGTAGTCGACGATGAAGAACGGCCGGGCGGCCTTGGCGGACAACTTCGCCTCGCCCGGCCAGTCGATCTCGGAGTCCGCCTGCTGCGAGTCGTGCCCGATGGCGTGCAACGTGCGTACCGCCTCGGCGTGCGTCATGCGGTCGAAGTCGCCCTCGCCGTAGCCGGCGAACGCGCCGGGGTCGCGGCCGAGGGTCTCCAGGGCGTCGGGCCGCAGGCTCGCGGTGCGGGTCACGACGTGCCGGAGCAGGTTCTGCGCCAGCTCGACGGCCTCGTCGCGGGAGGCGCCGGCCATCTCGACGTCGATCTGGTGGAACTCGACCAGGTGCCGATCGGTGGCGGCGGTCTCCAGCGGCTCCAGCCGCACGCACGGCGAGATGAAGAAGATCTTGTCGAACATCAGCAGCGACGCCTGTTTGTACAGGATGGCGCTGGTCATGAGCTTGTACCGGGAACCGTAGAGGTCGACGTCGGCCGGCTTCGCGCCGCGCCCGCCGGGGTCGGTCACCGGCCCGATGATCGGCGCCTGCAGCTCCATGAACCCGGCCGCGGTCAGGAACTCCCGGGCGCAGGCCAGCACCTGGCCCTGGACGGTCAGGGCCGCCCGGGTGACGGGTGAGGTCAGGTGGTCACGTAGCTCCGGCATCGGTCCCCGCGTCATGGGATTCACCTCGTTGTTCGTCGAAGGTTCGCTGTACGTACGACAGGGCGGCCAGCAGGTCGCCGGCGCGCATGCGGTGGCGCGTCGGTTCCACCAGGTCGCCGAGGGGCAGTGAGCCGATCCGCGACCAGCGCAGGACGCCGTCGCCGTCCAGGAAGCTGCGGGTGCGGCCCTGGTTGTCCGGGTGCAGGCAGTACGGGACGTCCAGGTAGCCGTGCCGGAACGCGCGGATCAGGGCGGTCCCGACGTCCGGGTCGAGATCCAGCACCGCCTCGATCAACGCGCGGGCCTGGGCCAGCACGCCGGTGTCGGCGACCGCAGGGAGGGGCGCGGTCCGCGCCCGCGCCGCCGCGTGCTCGGCGGTGCGCAGGGCCTGCACGTTCTCGGCGACCGTCGGGATCCGGTACGCCTCGGCGGTGGTCTTCACGATCAGCCGGGCGGCGCCGCTGTGGACGGTCAGCCGAGCCGCCTGCCTCAGCAACCGCGAAGCGCCGTGCGCGGTCCGCGGATACAACCCCATGTAGGCGTAGACGACGATGTGCCAGTCCAGGCCGCCGAGCCGTTCGGCGGCCAGGGTGCGCAGCGCGCCGACCGCCTCGCGGTCCTGTGCCTCGTTGGTCTGCTGGGCGTAGCTGAGCGAGACGCTGCGCAGCCCGTGCTGGGCGAAGAACAGCGCCTCCAGCAGGCTGAGCGCCACCAGCATGGCGGGCGGGGTCAGCTGGCCGAGCATGCAGCCGCCGAACGTCTCCAGATGCGGTTCGCGGTCCGGGCCGATGCCGGCGGCGAGCATGCCGGCGCAGCGGGCCCAGTTCGACACCGACTCGGTCAGCGGCGTGCGGGAGTAGGGCAGGCAGTAGGAGATCGGCCCGCCCTCGGTGGCGTCCAGGCCGGCGGCCAGCGCCGTGGCGACGATCGGCCGTGGGTCGGCGGAGCCGTGCCGGACCTGGACCGGGAACGTCTGGTCGCGCACGCCGTCGAGCATCCGCCGGATCGCGTCGGCGCCGTGCGCGACGATCGGAAAGCCGTTGAGGTCCTCGCCCGCGGTCAGCGCCCGGCGCGCCGAGGCGTGGTCGCCGACCCTGGTGTAACTGTCCACGGTGATGGTTCCCGCGGTGGTGCGGGCGGCGTCGCGGGTGGCCTCCAGCCCGGCGCGGGTACGGCTCAGCGAGCTGAAGCCCATCCGGGGCTGGACCACGACCCGGCGGTCGGCGGCCGCCGCGGCGACGAACGCGCCGAACGCGTACTCGGCGGTGGTCATCGCGCCGGGACCGTCGCGGCGTAGGCCAGCAGCTCGCTCACCTGCTCCCCGAAGACCCGGTCGAAGCCCGCCGCGAGCAGTTCGGGCGCGAGGCGGGAGTTGGGCCGGCCGGCGATGCCGAGCTTGCCGCCGATCACCGCGGGCACGCCGGCGGTCTGCGGGCACTGTCTCAGGCGTCGTGCCGCCCGGGCGGCGTCGTGCCGGCCGTGCCCGTTGACGCTGCTCATCACCAGCAGGTCGGGACGCAGGTCGCGGCAGCGGTCGATCAGCAGGTCGTCCGGTACGCAGGCGCCCAGGTTGGCCACCGCGTGACCGGCCTCCTCCAGCAGCAGCTGCAGGTAGACCAGGTTCCAGGTGTGCGCGTCGGAGGACGTGCCGGACAGCAGGACGGTGAGATGCCCGCGGCCGGACCGGACGGGTACCTCCGGTGCGGCGGCGGCGACTGCGGTGGCAAGCACGCGGCCATCCCTTCTGGTGGCGGGCGGGGCTCGTTCACGTCTGGGCCATCGTGGAGGGCGGGCCTACCGGGGAGCTGTCGCCGTCCTATCGGCGATCTCTCACCGCGCCACCCGACGCCGTCGGACGCCGCCGATATGCCGGTGATAGGCGGCGCGTGTTCCATGCATCGGCATGACCCTGCGAAACCTGTCGGCGATGCCGGCCGACGAGATGTCCAGCGGCACGGCGCCGCGCCCCCTGACGATCTGCGTCTTCTGCGGCGCCCGGCCGGGCCTGCACGCCGGCGACGCGGAGACCGCCCGGCGGCTGGGACGGCTGATCGGCAGCCGCGGGCACCGGCTGCTCTACGGTGGCGGCGGATCGGGACTGATGGGCGAGCTCGCGTGGTCCGCGCAGCGGCACGGCGCGCCGATCACCGGCGTCATCCCCACGTTCCTGTACGAACGCGAGCGCGGCATCGCCGCCCCGCCGCAGGACACCGTGCTGACCACGACTATGGGCGAGCGCAAGTCGGCCTTCCTGACCAGGGCGGACGCCTTCGTCGCGCTGCCGGGCGGGTTCGGGACGCTCGACGAGGTGCTGGAGGTGATCAGCCTCAACCAGCTGGAGGTGCTGGCGAAGCCGATCGTGCTGGTCGACTCGGAAGGCTTCTGGGGGCGCTTCGTCGCGCTGGTGCGGGACCTGGCGCACCGGGGTTTCACCGAGCCCGGCTTCGGCCCGCACTGTTCGGTGACCGACAGCGCCGAGGACGCGCTGCGGTGCCTGGAGACGTACCTGGCCGAGGTGGCCGTCCCGGTCGCCGCCGACGTGGAGGGGCGTTGAGATGAGCTCTTCGGTGACCGAGTCGCGCGCAACGGTCGTGGCGGACGTCCCGCGGGTCGACGGTCCCCGCCTGCTGCGCGACCTCGCGGAGCTGGCCCGCTTCGGCGCCGACGACCGGGGCGGGGTGTCCCGTCCCGGCTTCAGCCGCGCCGACGCCGACGCGCGCCGCCACCTCATCGGCAGAGCCGAGGCGGCGGGCCTCGCGCCGGCCGTCGATCCGGCGGGGAACCTGGTGGTACGCCGCCGCCGGCGCACCGCGGGCCCGGTGTTGCTGATGGGCTCGCACCTCGACAGCGTGGTGCACGGCGGGCGGCTGGACGGCGCGTACGGGGTGGTCGCGGCGCTGGAGGCGCTGCGCGTCCTGGCCGGCCGGGACGAGCCGCTGAGCTGGGAACCGGTCGTGGTGGCCTTCACCAACGAGGAGGGCGCCCGCTTCCCGCAGGCGTTCTGGGGCTCGATGGCCCTGACCGGCGACCTGTGCGACCCGCGGCGGGCGGTGGACCGCGACGGCGTCTCGATCGCCGGGCCGTTGCGCGAGGCCGGCGGTGACCTGGATCGGGTCGCCGACGCCGCGTGGCCCGACGGCTCGATCGGCGCGTTCCTGGAGCTGCACATCGAGCAGGGCCCGGTCCTGGAGCGCGCCGGGGTCCCGATCGGGGTGGTGACCAGCATCGTCGGCCGCACCCTGTTCGAGGCGCGGGTGCGCGGCCGGCAGGGCCACGCCGGGACGACGCCCATGGACCTGCGCCGCGACGCCATGGCCGCCGCCGCGCGGGTCGTGCTCGCCGTCGAGGAGCTCGCCCGCTCCGGCGCGTGCCAGGTCGCGACGGTGGGCGCGCTGAACCCCACGCCGAACGTGCCCAACGTGATCGCCGGCGAGGTCCGGATGACGGCCGAGCTCCGCGACACCGACAAGGACCGCCTGGCCGCCGCCGAGGTGGCGCTGCGTGCCGTGGCGGAGCGGATCGCCACCCTGACCGGCACGACGATCGAACTGGACCCGGTGATGCGCGCGACGCCGGTCGCCACCGACGCGGGCCTGCGGCGGGTGATCGCGCGGGCCAGCTCCGGGCTGGACCTGCCGAACCGGACGGTGGCCAGCGGCGCCGGCCACGACGCGCAGATCATGGCCGCGGCCGCGCCGATCGGCATGATCTTCGTGCCCAGCGTCGGCGGGGTCAGCCACGCGCCCGACGAGCACACCGGCGACCGGGAGCTGGTGGCGGGCGGCGACGTGCTGTTGCGGGCCGCGTGGGAGCTGTGCCGGCGAGGCGCGATCCACTGATTCACAAGAAGTCTTGCGAAAACTGGCTCTGAGGGGGTATCAACGAAAGGAGTCTTTCGTACGGGAGTGTCCATGGAACCGACCAGACCGGAACGGCGCGTACGCGTACAGGACCCCACCAAGCTGCGCGCGCTCGCCCATCCCCTACGGCTGCGCCTGCTGCGCTACCTGCTGGCGGCCGGCCCGCGAACGGCGGCGCAGTGCGCCGAGGCGCTCGGCGACACCGGCTCCAACTGCAGCTACCACCTGCACCAGCTCGCCCGCCACGGGTTGATCGAGCGCGCGCCCGCGCAGGGCGCCAACCGGCGCGACCGGCCGTGGCGCGCCGCCGCCACCGGCCTGGAGTTCCTGCCCGAGCCGGGGGACGAGCAGGGCCGCCAGGTCAACGACGCGCTGACCTCGCTGGAGCTGGACGAGGTGTTCCGGTCGCTCCAGCACTACCAGCGACAGCAGCACAAGCTGCCCGACCAGTGGCGGGAGAGCGCGACCTTCCACAACTACACGCTCTCGCTGACCCCCGAGGAACTGCGGCACCTCACCCTGACGCTGGACGCCGTCATCAGGCCGTACCTGCGCCCGGTGCGCGACGGGGCGCCGGGTGACGCCCTGCCGGTCAGCCTGAGCCTGCAGGCCTATCCCACACCGGAATTCATCTGACATGTTGATGCTGCTGCGTCACCGCGGATTCGTCCTCATCTGGATCGCCGGGCTCGCGTCGAGCGTGGCGAGCTGGCTGCTGATCACCGGGTTGCCCATCTACGTCTTCGGCGTCACCGGCTCGGCGCTGGTCACCTCCGCCGTGTTCCTCGTCGAGCTGTTGTGCGGCATCACCCTGGGATCGTTCGCCGGGGCGCTCGCCGACCGCTTCGACCGGTTCCGGCTGATGAGCGGCGTCGCGGTGGTGCAGGCGGTGGTGGTGCTGCCGCTGGTGGGCGAGCCGGGTCACCGCCTGTGGATCATCTGCGTGGTCGCCGGCGCCCAGGCCGTGCTGACCCAGACGTTCGACTCGGCCCGCAACGCCGCCCTGCCCCGGCTGGTCGAGGCCGCGCACCTGGTGCGCGCCAACAGCATGGTCGCGCTCAACACCAGCGCGGGACGCCTGATCGGCAGCTCGCTGGGCGGCTTCGCGATCACCCGGGAGGGAACCCGGTACCTGGCGATCGGCGCCGCCGTGGCGTTCGTGACGGCCGCCGCCCTGATCGCGGTCGCCCGCCGGACGGCCCGGTACGACGCCGCCGAACCGGCCACGGACGGCGGCGCCGCGTCGTTCTTCGCGAACTGGCGGTCCGGCCTGGTGACGATGATGCGCAACCGCGGCGTCCGGGCGACGTTCCAGAGCGTGGCGCTGGGCGGCGTCGCACAGGGCCTGTTCGTGGTGCTCTTCGTCGTCTTCGTCAGCCGCGCGCTGCACGCCGACGGCACGCTCACCGGCGTGCTGCGCGGTGTCCAGGCGATCGGCGGTGTGGCGGGCGGGCTCATCGTCGGCCTGCTCGGCGCGCGCCTGAGCCCCTGGTTGCTGATGAGCCTGGGCGCCGTCTCGTTCGGCCTGCTGAGTCTGACCATCTGGAACGGCCCGGCGCTCTCGCGTCAGGTCGAGATTTATGTCGTGCTTTTCATCCTGATCGGCGTGCCCGGAATCGCGTACAACAGCGGCGCGTTCGCGCAGATCCAGCAAAGCGTGTCCGACAGCGATCTGGGACGGGCCTTCGGCGCGTTCTACGTGGTCTACAACGCCTCACAAGGGCTGGGCATGGCGGCGGCCGGCGTGCTCGGCGACGTGCTCGACGTGGTGCTCGTCCTCAACGTGCAGGCCGTGCTGTACCTGGCCTCCGGCGCGGTGGCCTACTTCGCGTTGCGCCCGGCCCGCAGGCCGCAGACCGAAATCCTGCGGCAGTGATGTTTTTCGACCGGCATTAATCAGTAACCGAATTTGCCGCTAGTGCACTGTTTAGCCTGCCTTTCCTCTGTTAGGCGCGATTTTCACCTCCATGTGATATCTCATCGATAGGAATCGAGATATGTGGACGGATGGGGCGGCGGCGTGCACTTCAGGATTCTCGGGCCAGTGCAGATCACCACCGACGGAGCACCCGTCGAGATCACCGCCCCCCGGCACCGCGCCGTGCTCGCGATGCTGCTGCTCGACGTCAACCACGTGGTGTCGGTCGACCGTCTCATCGAAGCGGTCTGGTCGGACGCGCCTCCCTCGACCGTCCGCAGCCAGATCTACACCTGCATCTCCGGCCTGCGGCGGCTGCTGAGACGGGCGGCGCTGCCCGCGCGGATCGTGACCAAGGCGCCCGGCTACCAGCTGCTCGCCCCCGCCGACAGCGTCGACCTGCACATCTTCGACCGGCTCGTGCAGGAGGCCGCCGCGGCCAGGGCACGCTCCGACACCGAAGCCGCCGCCGAGGCGTTGCGCCGGGCCCTGGCCCTGTGGCAGGGGGAGCCCCTGGCCGGTGTCGAGGGCGAACTGGTCGAGGCCGCCGCGGCCCGGCTGGCCGAACGCCGCCTGGACGTCCTGGAGCAGCGCTTCGAGCTCGAACTGGAACTGGGCCACCACCATCAGGTGCTGCACGAGCTGACCGCCAGGGCGGAGAGCCACCCGCTGCGCGAGCGGCTCTGGAGCCTGCTCATGATCGCGCTCTACCGCTCCGGCCGGCAGGCCGAGGCGCTGTCGCAGTTCCAGGTGGTCCGCAGCCGGCTGATCGACGAGCTCGGACTCGAACCCGGCCAGGAACTGCGCACCGCCGAACGGGTCATCCTCACCGACGGCGCCGCGGCGAGCGCCCCGCCGCCGGCGCCCGCGCCGCCGGTCTCCCCGCACGCCCCGCCGGCCGCCTTCAGCACCGTGTCGGCGCCGTACGTCGCGCCCCGGACGTTGCCGACCGACAGCCCGCACTACGTCGGACGGCAGACGTACGTCAGCCGCCTGCACGCCAAGCTCGCCGCCGTCGTGTCGCACGGTGAACGGCCGCACACCCCGCCCGTGGCCGTGCTCACCGGGCCGCCCGGCGTCGGCAAGACGGCCCTGGGCGTGCACATCGCCCACCAGCTCTACGACGCCTACCCCGACGGCCAGCTCTACCTGTCGCTCAGCGAGAAGGGCATGCCGATCACCGCCCACCGCGCGCTGGAGCGCATGCTCGCCATGCTCGGCGTGCCCGCCTACCTGCTCCCGGAGTCGGTGGAGGAACGCGCGGCCCTGTTCCGCAGCCGCATCGCCGACCGCCGCATCCTCATCATGCTCGACGACGCGGCCGACGACGCCCAGGTGGCGACGCTGCTGCCCGGCTCCAGCTCCTGCGGCCTGATCATCACCAGCCGGTGGCGGCTCGCCGGCATCCGCGGCGCCGACGTCGTCGAAGTGGACCCGCTGAGCCTCCAGGACGCCATCGACCTGCTGACGAACGTGGTGGGCCAGGCGCGCATCCTCGCCGAGCCGACCGCCGCGCTGGAGCTGGTCACCCTGTGCGGACGGCTGCCGCTGGCCCTGTGCATCGTGGCCGCCAGGCTGGCCGGGCGGCCGCACTGGTCGGTGGCCCAGCTGGTCGACCTGCTCTCGGCCGGGGAACACCGGCTCGACGAGCTCAGCTACGGCACGCTCAGCGTGCGGGACAGCCTGGCCTCGACGTACGAACGGCTGCCCGCGCCCGCCCGCCGGCTGTTCCGGCTGCTGGGCGTGCTCACCGTCCAGGACTTCCCGGTCTGGATCGCCGCGCCGCTGCTCGGCGAGGGGCACCACAGCGCCGCCCTGGAGATCCTGGTCGACGCCCACCTGATCGACGTGGTCCGCGGGCACGGCGTCTTCTCCCGCTACGCCATGCCGGATCGGGTGCTGCTCTACGCACGCGAGCTGCTGGCCGCCGAACCGGAGGACGAGCAGCACGCCGCTTTGGGCCGCGCCCTCGCCGCGTGGCTGACGTTGGCCGAGCAGGCGCACCGGCGCGAGCACGGCGGCGACTACGCGCGCATCCACGGCCGGACCCCGCGCTGGGCCCTGCCCGAGGACCTGCTGGACCAGCTGCTGGCCGAACCGGCCGAGTGGTTCGGCCAGGAACACGCCGCGATCACGACCGCGGCCCGGCAGGCGGCCACCCACGGATATCCGGAGACCAGCTGGGACCTGTCCCTGACCGTCGTGCCGTTCCTCCAGGCACGGTGCGCCTGGGACGACTGGCGCTCCACGCACGAGGCGGCGCTGGAGGCCTGCCGCGCGCAGAACAACCGTCGCGGCGAGGCGGCGATGTTGTACTCGCTGGGCGTGCTGGCCCTCGAACAACAACGCTTCGACGAGGCGCGCGCCCACCTCGGCCTCGCGATGCGAGTGTTCACCGAGGTCGGCGAGGCCCACGGCCGTGCCCTGGGCCTGCGCCACCTCGGCGCCCTGGACCACTTGCGCGGACACTCCGACCTGGCGGTCAGCCGGTACGAGGAGTCGGTCGCCCTGCTCCGCGACCTCGACGACCCGGTCACCGAGGCCGACGTCCTGTGCCGGCTGGCCGGGATCATGATCGACCGCGGCGACCGCGACCGGGCCGGGAAGCTGCTGGAGAACGCGCTGCGGCTGGTCTGGGAGGTCGGCTGCCGGCTCGTCGAGGTACGGATCCGGCAGCAGCAGGGCAACCTGTACCTGGGCGACGACGATCTGGAACGCGCGGAGATGCACTTCTCGCTGGCGCTGGAGGAGGCCAGGCTGGGCCGCGACCGGCTCGCCGAGGCCGCCGCCCTCCTCGGCATCGGCATGGTCCAGCACCGGGAGGGCCGGTACGACCAGGCGGTCGGCACGGTCGAACAGTCCTTCGCCCTCGCCCAGCGATGCGGGGAGCGGACCCTGTCCGGGCGGTGCCGCGTCGTCCTGGCGGAACTGTGCTGCGACGCCGGGCGCGTCGACGAGGCGCACAGCTCGGTGCAGCAGGCGCTGTCGCTGCTGTCCCAGACCGGCGACGCGGTGTGGGAGCAGCGGGCCCTCGCCGTGCTGGCCCGCGTCCGCACCCACCTGTCGCCCCCGCCCGCCCGTCCCGGCGAAGGGACGTGACCGCCGGGCGCTCGCCACGTGATCCCGAAGACCGCCGAGGACGCCTGCCCCTCGCCGAACTCCCCTCCGGCCACCACTTCGTGACTGGGCTGCTCGGCCACCCATCATGACCAACAAGCGGCGACGTCCCGACGCGCACCCCCGGTCAGTCCTGGACGGATCTCCAGGACTCCACGGTCGCCTCGGCGATGGTCTCGATGCGGTGGCCGTATGCCGGATGCCCATCGGACACGAAACTGCCGTCCCCGGCCGGGAGGCGGCAGAAGGTGGCACGGAAGGACGCGGGCGGTCCGCCCGGGGGGAGCGGCGCGTACGCTGCCAACAGCTCCACGTCCTGGTGCCCTCCGTGCTTGTTCCGCGCCACCTGACGGGCCCCCACGCGAAGCAGCGCGTCAAGACCCTGATCGACGTAGAGCTGCAGTTGGCGGAACTGGCCGTCGAGATGCCTCGGGTGAGCCCTGGAAGGATGCTGCAGGAGAAACGCACAGACCACCAGCGGGTGCCATCTGTACATCCGAGCATCGGCCTGTTCTTCGGCGAGGACGGCGTGGTAGTAGTCCACGCAGGTGCCCAACGGGCCTGCGGCCGCGCCGCACTCACACCGACCCACGTCAGGGCTGTCCGCCATGATCCGCACGATAGGCGGCCAGGAAGGACATTGTCGACGAGATTACCTCAGCCGGTCGGCGGCCTCGTCAGGAGGCAAGGCGGCGCCCTGCTGGTAGGCGGTGTCGTAGGCGGGACGACCGAGACGGGACGCGAGCGTGTCCGCCAAAGTGCGCAGTTCGATGTCGCCGTGGTCGAAGGTGCCGCGGATGGCCTGGCTCAGGCCGAGCGCGGTGGCCGCGCCGGCCGGGTCGTCCTCCAGGAACAGCAGCCGGGCCAGGAGATGAGCGGCCGAGGGGACGTCCATGGTCGCCCGCGCGGCCCGGACGGCCCCGGGCAGCAACGCCCGCGCGGCCGCGGCCTCCCCGGCGGTGAGGAGGTTCGACATCCTGGCGGGCGTCAGCAGGTTCGCGATCGTCTCCGGGGCGATGCGGGCCTGGCGGGCGAGCGTCTCGATGCGGTCGAGCTCCCGGCCGGCCCGTTCGATGTCGCCGCGGCGGCGGCACAGCTCGGCCCGCCTGCCCAGGACGTCGATCTCCAGGACGGGCTGACCTCGCTCCCAGGCCGCCCGTTCGGCGGCTTCGATGTCGTGCCCGGCGCCGGTGAGGTCGCCGGTGCGCATGCGTTCGGCGGCGAGCCCGAGCCGGGCCGAGACCTCGTCCTGCGAGCCGAGATCGGCGGCGATCGCGATGGTGCGCTCGTAGGCGGCGATCGCCTGGTCGTGTTCGCCGCCGACGGCGTGGATCTGCGCCAGCCCGTACAGGGCCTTGGCCGTCCACCATCGGTCGCCCGTCTCCTCGAACGCGCGCAGCGCCGCCGCCATCGCGGTCGCGGAGTTCGCCCGGTCGCCCCGCTGCCGGTGACGCATGGCTTCGATCATGAGGGTGCAGGCGGTCGCCCAGCGGTCCGAGCCGTCGCGCACGCGGGCGATCTCCCGGTCGACCAGCTCCTGCGGCCCGATCACCGCCGCCATGGGCAGCACGACGGTCAGCAGCATCGGATGGCGTCGCAGCGCGCCCGTGCGCGCGCAGTCGTCGACGAGCGCGCGCAGGCGCTCGGGGTCCTGGATCGGCCCGCCCTCGCCGGCCACCAGGTGGATCGCGGTGAACGCGGCCCGGGCGTCGGCGGGCAGCGCGTCGCCGAACGCGGCCACCTTGGCGACGTAGGAGCCGGCCCGGGCGTCGTAGCGGAGCACGACCCAGTACCAGTACAGCGGGCCGAGGAGCCGGGCGGCCGTGTGGGCGTCGCCGGCGTCGATGGCCGTGTGCAGGGCGAACACCAGGTTGTCGTGTTCGGCCTGGAACAGCCGCAGCGACTCCGCCTGCCCTTCCGAGCGCAACGACCGCTCGTGCCCCGCGGCCAGATCGGCGAAGTGCCGGACGAACCCACGCAGGACGGCCTCGGCCTCGCCCGCCTGGCGAAGCTTGCCGGCCGAATGGGCGCGAATGGTCTCCAGCATCCGGTACGCGTCGCCGGACCGCTCCACGATCGACTTGCCGACCAGGGAGTCCAGCAGATCGGCGACCTCGCCGGCAGGAAGCGTCCCGTCGGAGCAGACCGCCTCGATCGCGGCCGTCCCGGTCCGCCCCGGGAAGATCGAGATCCGGCGGGCGAGCACGCGTTCCTGGTCGGTGAGGAGGTCCCAGCTCCATTCGATGACCGCGTGGAGGGTCTGCTGGCGGGGCTGCGCGGCCCGGTTGCCGGTGCTGAGCAGCCGGAAGCGGTCGTCCAGCCGCCTGGCGACCTGCTCGGCGCTCATGGTCCGCAGCCGCGCGGCGGCCAGTTCGAGGGCCAGGGGCAGCCCGTCCAGCCGGCGCACGATGTCCACGACCGCGGCCGTGCCGGCGGCGTCCAGGGCGAAGCCGGGCTGGACGGCCGTCGCGCGATCGCGGAACAGGCGCACCGCGTCCGACCCGGCGGCCTGGGCGACGTCCGCGTGTGCCGGCGGCAGGCCGAGCGGGCCCAGCCGGCACAGCGCCTCGCCCATCACCTCCAGCGGTTCCCGGCTCGTGGCCAGGACGGTCAGGTACGGCAGGCGCTCCAGCAGGTGCCCGGCGAACTCCGCGACGGGGCCGCCGATCTGCTCGCAGTTGTCGAGCACCAGCACGCCCTCGCCGCCGGCCAGCAGGTCGACCACCCGCTCCAGAGGCGTGCCGGAAGGCTGCACGCCGGCGGGGCCGAGCGTGCCCAGCACCGCCTCGAGCAGCCCGCCGGCCGTGGTCACCCCGGCCAGCAGGACGAGCCAGACGCGGCCCCGCTGACGGGCTCGATGGCGGCTCGCCGCCTCGATCGCCAGCCGGGTCTTGCCCACCCCTCCCGGCCCCACGACGGTGACCAGCCGGGAGGTCTCCAGCGAACCGGTCAGCAGTCCCAGTTCGTCCGCCCGGCCGACGAAGCTGGTCAGCGGGGCCGGCAGCCGTCCCCGCGCCGCCTGCGGCCGGGTCCGGTCCGGCTCGCGGCGCTCCGGCTCGCCGCGCAGCACGGCCAGGTGCGTGTCGCGCAGCCTCTCGGACGGGTCGACCCCCAGTTCCTCGGCGAGCGTGCCGCGGACCTGCTCGAACACGGCCAGCGCATCGGACCGTCGGCCCGCCGCGTGCAGGGCGCGCATGCGCAGCCCGGCCAGCCGTTCACGCAACGGGTGGGCGGCGGCCATGGCCGCCATGTCGGCCAGGACGTCGTCGTGGCGTCCCAGGCGCAGCTGCGCCTCGAACCGGTCCTCGACGGCCGCGACGCGCAACTCCTCAAGGCGTGGCGCGGCCGTACCGGCGAAGGGGGCGTCGCGCACGTCGGCCAGCGCGTCTCCCCGCCACAGCGCCAGCGCCTCCTCCAGCAGCGAGCCTGCTCGCCGCGCGGAGCCCGAGGCCAGCTCGCGACCGCCGCGCCTGGCCCTGTCCTCGAAACGGCAGGCGTCGACGTCCTCGGCGCGCACGTGCAGGAGGTATCCGCCGCCCGTCCACTCCAGGACCCCGGCCTCGCCCAGCGCCTTGCGCAGCCGGTGCACCAGGCCGTGCAGCGCGTTGACGGTGCCCCCGCGCGCGCCCCACAGGTCGTCGACGAGGGTGCCGGCCGGCACGGTCCCGCCTCCGGCCAGCGCCAGCCGGGCCAGCAGCGCGCGCACCATCACGCCGCCGGCGTCGACGGGCGCGCCGTCACGGGTGAAGGCCCGAACCGGTCCCAGCACCTCGATCCGCACAAGGGCCAAGGGTACGACGTCGTCGAAAGCAGTGCGATGTCGGCTGAAAGAGCGATCTAAGAGGCATGGAAGCGCTGGTCGGCACTGTGGAGGGCGTACAGGACAGACCACAGAAGGGCAGTGCGATGGCAACGCGCGAAAGAGTTCAGCGGGTGCTCGACCGGGCGGTGGCCGAGGTCGGCATCCCCGGCATCGTCGCCGAGGTCAAGGACGGCGACCGGACCTGGTTCGCCACCGCCGGCGTGGCCGACCTGAGAACCGGCGCCGCACGCCGGCCGGGCGAGCACGTGCACACGGGCAGCAGCGGCAAGGCGTTCACCGCCGCCGTACTGCTGAGCCTGGAGGCCGAGGGCAGGCTGGGCCTCGACGACCCGGTGCACACGTGGCTGCCGGGCGTCTTGGACGCCAACGGCTATGACGGCGACAAGATCACCATCCGGCACCTGCTCAGCAACACCAGCGGCCTGTTCCCCACGGGCCTGGCGCCCGAGGTCAGCCACCGTTACGCCACCCGCTCCGGGATCCTCCGGCACCGCTTCGACGCCTTCACCACCGGCGAGCTGCTGAGGGTGGCGACCTCCCAGCCTCCGGTCGGCGAACCCGGCGAACGGTTCGCCTACTCCAACGGCGGCTTCCACATCGCCGGGGCCGTCATCGAGAAGGTCACCGGCAGCACCTACGAGCAGGAGGTCGACCGCCGGGTCATCCGGCCGCTCGGCCTGACCCACACCCGCGTGCGCCCCCTCGACGACACCGGCTACCCCGCCCCGCACCCGCGCGCCTACTCCACCATGTTCTTCAAGGACGGCGTCGACCCGTCGACGATCACCCCTGAGAACTGGGAGTCGATGATGGAGGAGCCCGGCCTGCCGCCCCTGGACGTCACCGAGTTCAACACCTCCCTGGGCTGGTCGGCCGGCAACGTCGTCTCCACGACCGGCGACATGATCCGCTTCCTCGACGCGATGTCCACCGGGAGCCTGCTGCCGCCCGCACAACACCGGCAGATGTGGACCACCGTCCCGACCGAGGGCAGCCACTGGATGCCGTACGCGCGTTACGGCCTCGGCCTGTTCGAGCTCGACCCGGAGGCGACCGGCGGACGGACGCTGCGCGGCGTCGGCGGCAGCCTCTGGGGGTCCTGGCTCCTCGTGATCGGCACCTCCGACGGCCGGCACACCATCGCCGTCCACACCAACACCGAGTGGAAGACGTGGGACGTCATGTTCCAGCTCGTCGAGGCCGAGTTCGGCGTTTCCGTCGGCGCCTGAGCCACGACGGACCGAAGGGGGGCGCCGGAAATCAGGCGCCCCTCTTCGGGGGCGTGTACGGCGGGCGAGCGTCCGTACCCGGCGCGTGCTCGTACGCCGGTCGGAACCGGTGGAGCGGCGTCGCACACTTTTTGCGTGTCCGAAATCCCGATAAATACGGGCTTGTGGTCCATTGTGGCGCTCGGGAAGGATGCTGGCAGGCGGACGGTGATCCCGTCCGATCGCAGGCGAGACGAAGGACGCCGGATGACCCAGGCCGACGCGGTTGCATCTCTTGTGGAGCGCAGGTTAGGCCGCGCTCTCGATCCCGATCTCAATTTCTTTGAAGCCGGGTTCGACTCGCTCGCCCTGGTCGAGCTGCACGAGGAGATCACCGGCGAGCTCGGTCTGAGCCTGCCGGTCACCGCCATGTTCACCCACCCGAACCTGCGGGCCCTCTCGCACCTGATCGCGCAGGGCCAGGCGCCCGCCCCCGCCAGGCAGGACGGCGCCCGTCGCCGTCCGCTGGGCGGCAGCCGCCGCGACGTGCGCGCCAGGATTCGCGAGGAAGGTCGGTGACCTCACACGAACAGCCCGTCGCGGTGATCGCGGTGGGGCGCTTCCCGCTGGAGGCCGGGGCGGCCGAGGAGGCCGGGCACGATCCGGGGGCGCAGGTCGTCCGGACGTACGGCGGAGTGGGCAAGGCGTGCGCGGCGCTGCTGGCCGGGGAGTGCGAACTGGCCGTGACCGACGCCGGCGAGCTGCCGCCGGGCACGCTGCGCGGCACCCTGGTCCTGCGGCTGCTCGACCGGGCGTTGCTCGACGGCGACCTGGTGCACCGGGTGATCTGGCCCGACGACCTGGCGGTCGAGGACGGCTTTCCGCAGGTGCACGCCCCGGGCGACGGCCGTCCGCGGGTCGTGGTGTGGTCCGGCCGTACCCCCGAGGAGGCCGAGTCGGTGCGGCGGAGCCTGGCCGGCTTCCTCGCCGGGCTGCCGGAGGACCGCTTCGCCGACGTCGTGGGAACCCTGCAGCAGGGGCGCGTCCACCACCCCGTCAGAGGCGCGGTGGTCTGCCGGAGCGCCGCGGAGGCAGCCTCCGCGCTGGGCCGGGAGCACGCCTACGAGCAGGGGCCGGTCCGCCTGGCCCTCTCCGCCGAGGCGTCCGGCCTGTACGGCGTGGAGCGGGTGTTCACCGAGGCCGTGGACGTGTGCGAAGAGGTCTTCGCGGCGCGCGGCGCCGAGCTGTCACGCGAGTTCGCCGCCGCCTACGGGCTGGCCGCCACCCTGGCCGCCTGGGGCGTGCTCACGGAGGTCCCGGCCCCGGAGCTCCTCGCTGGGCACCCCGTGCCGGAAGAGGCGCTCGCCGCCCTCGCGGGAACGACCGGCGGAGCCGAGGTCCGGGCAGATGACGACCTCGCGGGAGCGACCGCCGTAGCCGAGGTCCGGGCAGGCGACGATCTCGCGGGGCTGCTGGCCGCCGTGGCCAGGTTCTGGACGGGCGGCGGCCGGGTGGACTGGGCCGCGCTCGACCCCGATCACCCGCTGCAACGCGTCCCCATCCCGAGGCCGCAGCCGGAGCTGCCCGCCTCCGTGGAGGAGCCGCGCCCGCTGTCGGCGGTGCCGTACTCGTTCTGGGTCCTGGAGCAGCTCGCGCCGGACAGCGGCGTCTCCAACCTGGCGGTGGCGCTCAGGTTCGACACGCCGCTGCGCAGGCTGCCGCTGCAGATCGCGGCGAACCGGCTGGTCAAGCGGCATCCGGCGTTGCGCCTGCGGTTCCCCGTGGTGGACGGGGCCCCCGTCCGGCACCTGGTGGCCCCCCAGGACGCCCAGCTGAAGGTCGAGACGCGGGCCACGACCGAGGAGACGCTGGTCGCCGACCTCCAGTCGTTCCTGGACGAGCCCTTCGACCTGGGCCGCGACCTGCTCATCAGGGTGGGCCACTTCACCCTGCCCGACGGCGCGGGAACCGTGGTGTGCCTGGCCGGCCACCACATCGTCATCGACGGCACCTCCATGCAGCTCCTGGTGGAGGAGCTGGGCCGCTTCTACGACAGCCAGACCGGGCACGGCTCGCTGCCCCCCGAGCTGGCGGGGCCCGCGCCGATGCTGGAGCCGGGGGAGCCGCCGGAGGAGTCGATCGGCTACTGGCTGGACCGGCTCGACGGCCTCGACCCGGCGGCCATGGTGCTGCCGGGGAGCAGGCACTCGCCGGGCCGTCCGACGTTCGCCGGGCACACCTGCTCGTGGCTGGTCGACGCCGAGACGGTGGCGGCCCTGGACGAGCTGCGCACCACGCTGCGCACCACCGGCAACATCGTGCTGGCCACCGCCTTCCTGCTGACGCTGCGCGGGCACGGCGCAGGCCCGGACCTGGTGATCGGCATGCCGGTCAGCACGAAGACGGGCGAGGAGCACAGACGCGTCGGCTACGCGGTGAGCACACTGCCGCTGCGCGTCCACGTCGAGCTGGACGACGACTTCGAGCAGGTCGCCAGGCGCGTGGAGGAGGCGTTCGCGGAGGGCGTCGAGCACGCCGGAGCCTCGGTGGAGGCGGTGCTGACCCGCCGCGGGCACGGCACGGACGACTGGCGGGTCCCGCTGTTCCGGCACATGTTCAACTACCGGCCCTGGAGCGACGAGAAGGTGCACGTCCAGGGCGAGGTGCCCGGGTACGTCGACAACCTGATCGACCGCAGCCGCCTGGACATGCAGTGCAACGTCATCCAGGAGCCGGACCGGCTCACCGTCCGCATGGTGCACAGCACCGAGGTGCACGACGAGGACGAGATCGAGGCGTTCACGGCCAGGATGTGCGCGGTGGTGCGGCAGGCGGCCCGCGGCCGGGTGCCGGACGTGCTCTCCCCGGCGGACCGGGCGCTGCTCGACCGGGTCAACGACACCCACCGCGCCTGGCCCGGCACCCTGGCCGAGCGCATCCTGCCGGGCCCGGCCGTCGCGGTGCGCGAGGACGGGCGCGAGGTCGCCTACGACGAGCTGCTGGGGCGCGCGGCCGCGGTCCGCGACCTGCTGCGCGAACGCGGGATCCGGCACGGCGACGTCGTCGCCCTGGGCTTGGGGCGCTCGGCGGACCTGGTGGCGGCGGTGCTCGGCGTGTGGCAGGCGGGAGCGGCGTTCCTGCCGCTGGACGTGCGGCAACCGGAGTCGCGCCTCGCCTTCCAGGTGGCCGACTCGGGCGCGCGGCTGGTCGTCACGGCGGGCCGGCCGGACTGGGCGGGGGAGACGCCGGTCGTGCCGATGCCCGGCACGCTCGGACAACCCGGACCCGCCGAGTACGGAGAGATCGCCTACGTCATCTACACCTCCGGCTCCACCGGACGGCCCAAGGGCGTGCGCGTCACGCACGGGAACCTGACGAACCTCGTGGTGGGCTTCGCCGACCGGCTGGGCGCGCCCACGAGCGTCCTGTGGTCCACCACCACCTCCTTCGACATCTCCTGGCTGGAACTGCTGTTGCCGCTGGCCTCCGGCGGCACCGTGGTGGTGGCCTCGGACGAGGACCAGCTCCAGCCGGCCAGGTTCCTGGAGCTGATCGCCGCGACCGGCGTCCAGGTCGTGCAGGCCACGCCGACCGCGTGGCGGCTGATCGCGCCGGAAGCCGGGCGGGAGCTGGCCGGACGCACGGTGCTGTGCGGCGGCGAGCCGATGCCCGCCGCCCTGGCCAGGGACCTGCTGGAGCTGGGCTGCCGGGTCTTCAACGTCTACGGGCCGACGGAGACCACCATCTGGTCCACCGCCGCCGAGCTGCGCGAGCCGCCGCTCGACCCGGTCCCGGCGGGCGAGCCGCTGGCCAACACCCAGATCTTCGTCACCGACGCCGCGGGCCGCGAGCTGCCGCCGGGCGTGCCGGGCGAGCTGTGCGTCGCGGGTGCGGGGGTGAGCGCGGGCTACCTCGACCGGCCCGAGCTGACGGCCGAGCGCTTCGGCCACCACGACCGGTACGGCCGGTTCTACCGGACCGGCGACCGCGCGCGCATCCGCCACGACGGCACGCTGGAGCTCCTGGGCCGCGACGACCGGCAGATCAAGCTGCGCGGCCACCGCATCGAGCTCGGCGAGGTCGAGGCGGCACTGCACGAGCACGACGCGGTGCGCACGGCCGCGGTGATCCTCGACGGCGACCCCCAGACCGACGGACGGCTCGCCGCCTTCGTCGAGGTCACCGGCCAGGCCGCCGAGGAAGAGCTGTGGCGCTTCGCCAGGACGCGGCTGCCCGACTACGCCGTCCCCACCCGGTACATCGTCACCGACAGGCTGCCCACCACCGCCAACGGGAAGATCGCCTACCGCGAGCTGGTGGTGCCCGCCGAGGACGGCGCCCCGGCGCGGGAGGCCGGCGACGGGCTGGTCCAGCAGGTGGTGGCGCTGTGGCGGGACGCGCTCAAGCGGCCCGGCCTCGGCCCGCACGACAACTTCTTCCTCAACGGCGGCCACTCCGTGCTGGCCGTCCGGCTGATCGGCCCGCTGGAGGAGCTGGCGGGGCGGGCCGTCTCGGTACGGGCCGTGTTCGACCATCCGACGCCGGCCGAACTGGCCCTACATCTGGGGGACGCCCTATGACGCCGTGGTTCGTCCAGGTCAAGGAGGGGGAGCGGGCGCTGGTCGCCTTTCCGCACGCGGGCGGCGGCCCGGCCTCGCTCGGCGAGCTCGCCGGGCACTTCCCGTCCGGGGTGGGGCTGTGGTCGGTCAACCTGCCGGGACGTCAGGCCAGGCTCGCCGAAGAGCCGCGGACCGACCTCGACGGGCTGGTCGACGACCTGGCGCGCGAGCTCGCCGGGTGGCGGGAGCCGTACACGCTGTTCGGCTACTGCAGCGGGGCGCTGCTGGCCTTTCTCGTCTGCCGTCGCGTGGTCGAGCTGGGCGGGCGGCCGGAACGGCTGGTCGTGAGCTCGTTCGCCGCGCCGGACGTGACCCTGCTGCTGCGCCGCCTGCCGTCGCTGCCCTCGTGGCTGTTCTGGGAGCAGCTGATCGAGCTCGGCGGCGTCCCGCCGGAACTGGCCGACCGGGAGGCGCTCTGGCCGGTGCTGGAACCGGCGCTGCGCGCCGACTTCGGGCTGCTGGCCGGCTATCACCACCGGCCCGGGCCGCCGCTGCCGGTGCCGATCTCCGTCCTGTACGGCGCCCGCGACGCCTCGCTGACCCGGGGCGGCCTGCTGGGCTGGCGGCGGCAGAGCGCGCAGCCGCCCGCGTTGAAGGAGCTCGACTCCACCCACTGGCTGGCCGAGGAGACTCCGGACGCCCTGGCCGCCGCGATCGTTGAGGAGATGGGATGCGCCTCGGTTACAGCATGAGCTACTGGGGCGGCGCGGGCCTCGGCCCGGCCGACCACCTGGCGCTGGTACGGGAGGCGGAGGCCCTGGGCTATTCGTCCGTGTGGGCGGCCGAGACCTACGGGACCGACCCGGCCAGCCTGCTGGCCTGGATCGCCGGCCAGACCGAGCGCATCGCCCTGGGCACCGGCGTGCTCCAGATGACGGGACGCAAGCCCGTGGTCGCCGCGATGACGGCGGCCACCCTCGACCAGCTCTCCGGCGGCCGCGCCCGGCTGGGCGTGGGCCTGTCCGGCCCCCAGGTCGTCGAGGGCTGGCACGGCGAACGCTTCGAACGGCCGCTGGCCCGCGCCCGCGACTACCTCCAGGTGGTGCGCAAGGCGCTGCAGGGCGAGCCGGTGCGGCACGACGGGGACACGATGACGCTGCCCCTGCCCGGCAGCGAGGGCAAGGAGCTGACGCTTGCCGTCTCGCCGGTGCAGGAACGGCTGCCGGTCTACCTGGCCGCGATGGGCCCCAAGAACGTCGCGCTGGCCGGCGAGCTCGCCGACGGCTGGCTGGCCATCCACTTCCCACCCGACCACCTGGCCCGGATGGCCAAGCACCTGAACGGCGCCGACCTCGACATCGCGCCCATGGTGCTCACGCTCGTCGAGGAGGACCAGGAGCTGGCCTACGACATGATGCGGCCCATGCTCGCCCTCTACCTCGGCGGCATGGGCTCGCGCCGTACCAACTTCTACAACCGCCTGGCCGCCACGCTCGGCTTCGAGCAGGAGGCCGCCCGCATGCAGGAAGCCTTCCTGGACGGGCGGCAGGGCGAGGCCATGGCGCTGCTGCCGGACGCGCTCGTCGACGCGATGACCATGTGCGGTCCGGCGGGCAAGGTGCGCGAGCGGATGGCGGCCTACCAGGAGGCGGGCGCGACCACGCTGATCGTCGGCCTGGTCACGCCCACCCGGCGGCTGCGCAGCCGTCAGCTGCGGCTCATTGCTGGTCTGGCGCCGGCATCCCGATGAGCTTGGCCAGCGGGGACCAGGCCATCGCCGCGATCGGCACCAGCGCGCCGATCGCGATGACCACCCACAGCGTCGTCCGCGTCCCCAGGGCGCCGGCCAGCAGGCCGGCGCCCAGCGCCCCCAGCGGGGCGGGGATCAGGCCCAGCGAGTAGATCGACGCCACCACGCGGCCCTGCAGGTGCGGCGGGGTGATCGTCTGCACCAGCGTGGTGTTGGTGACGAAGAAGATCTGCGAGCTGACGCCGCTGACGAGCTGCGCGACGACCAGCATGGCCACCGAGGCCCAGACCGGCCCGATGGCCAGCGGGATGAGGAAGAGCGCCAGGTTGCCGTACACCATCGACCACACCAGCACCTTGCCGATCGCGTAGCGCCGCATCACCTTGACGGCGATCAGCGCACCGATGATCGCGCCCACGCCGCCGCCGGCCAGGATGCTGCCGAACCAGGCCGCGGGCACGCCCAGGTCGCGGATCACGTACAGGGCGTAGATCGAGTTCATCGAGCCCAGGATGAACAGCGAGTACACGGCCGAGGAGATGGCCAGCGGCCGGATCAGCTCGTGCCGCATCACCCAGCCCATGCCCTGCCAGATCGCCTTGTGCACCTGCCCGGGGGTGGTGTCGTCCGGCTCGGGACGGGCTTCGGGCCGCTTGATCAGCGCCACCGCGATCGCCGAGGCCAGGTACGACACCGCGTCGATGATCAGCAGCGCGGGCGCGGCGAGCACCTTCAGCAGCGCCGCGGCCAGGCCCGGCCCGAACGTCTGGGCGGTCGACTCGGTCAGCTGCAGCTTGGAGTTGCCCTCCAGGAAGTTCTCCCGCGGCACCAGGAACGGGAAGTAGCTGCGGTAGGCCGTCTGGAAGAGCGTGCTGAGCAGCCCGAGGGCGAAGATGACGCCGTAGATCCAGCCCAGCGTGAGCATGTCGGCGAACCACGCGACGGGGATCAGCATCAGCAGCACGAAGCGCGCCACGTCCGTCCAGATGAGGATGGGACGCTTGCGCACCCGGTCGGCCAGCACGCCGAACAGGAGGAAGAACACCATCGGGAGCCGCAGCAGGAAGCCGACGACGCCCATCTCGGCCTCGGAGGCGTTCAGGACGGTGACCGCGATCACCGGGAACGCGAAGAGGCTGATGGCCGAGCCGAACTGGGACAGGCTCTGGCCCGCCCACAGCCGCAGGAAGTCGGGGTGCTTCCAGAGGCTCGTTCGCTCACTGGTCGGGGATGCCATGATCCATCCACCTTCTGATCTCGGTGGCCGCTCCGGCGACCAGGGGTTCGTACAGGATGGGGACGCGTTCCTCGGGGATCGCGTAGTGCGCGAGCCGTCCCTTGGCGACGGAGGACCAGCTGCCGTCCTCGCGCGTGGGCGCGAAGAGCGCGACGTCGCCGTCGTAGGGCTCGTGCCGGTAACCGCCGACGGCGTGCGCGTTGGCCCGGAAGACGGCCAGGTAGCGGCGCGCCTGCTCGACCTCGGCGGTGTCGGGCGCCAGCCGGTCGGCGGCCGAGGCGGCGCCCATGACCGTGAGCAGCCGCTCCTCCGGCGACTGGGCGGCGAGTTCGGCCGGGTCGAGCCCGAGGGTCTCCTCGGGACCGCCGGCCAGCGCGTGGAACAGCAGGACCGTGTCGTCCTCCAGCGACGCCTCGGCCACGGGCTCCTCGGCGTTGGCGTAGAGCAGCACGACCAGCGGCACCTGCTCGCCGCGTTCGCGCAGCCGCCTGGCCACCTCCAGCGCGATGTTGCCGCCGATGCAGAACCCGCCCAGCACGTACGGCCCCTTCGGCCGCACCTCCAGCAGGTCGGCCACGTAGGCGTCGGCCATCTCGGCGAGCGTGGCGTGCGGCTCCTCGCCGGGCGCGAGCCCGCGCGCGGCGATGGCGTACACCGGCTGGTCGGGGCCGAGGCGGCGGGCCATCGGGTGGTAGCGGAAGACCTGGCCGCCGAGTGCGTGGATGAAGAAGATCGGCGTGCGGTCGCCGTCCGGGTTGAGCGGCACGACGTGGCTCGGCGGCGCCAGGTCCTCGGGCTGGCGCAGCACCCTGGCCAGCGCGCTGATCGTCGGCGCGGTCAGGACGGTGCCCACCGGCAGGTTCCGTCCCAGCTCCTGGCGGATGCGGGCGGCCAGCCGCAGGGCGCTCAGCGAGTGGCCGCCGAGCTCGAAGAAGTCGTCCAGGATGCCGGCCGCGGGCACCTTCAGCACCTCTTCGTAGAGCGTGGCGAGGCGCGCCTCCACCTCGTCGCGCGGCGGCACGTACGGCCGGCCGCTCGCCGCCTCCGGCCGGGGCAGCGCGGCCCGGTCCAGCTTGCCGCTGCGGGTGAGCGGAAGGCTGTCCAGGCGCACCCACCGGCGCGGGATCAGGTGCTCGGGCAGGACGTCCTGGAGGTCGGGCACCTCGCCGACGACGTAGCCGACCAGGCTGTGCTCGTACGCCGTGACGGCCGCGTCCCGGACCCCCGGTTGTGCGCGCAGGACGGCCTCGATCTCGCCGGGTTCGACGCGCATGCCGCGGATCTTGACCTGGTGGTCGGTGCGGCCGAGGTATTCGAGTTCGCCGGTGGGGAGCCAGCGGGCGAGGTCGCCGGTTTTGTAGAGGCGTTGGCCGTTGGGGGCGGGGATGAAGCGTTCGGCGGTGAGTGCTGGTTTGCCGAGGTAGCCGCGGGCGAGTTGGATGCCGCTGATGTGGAGTTCGCCGGGGGTGCCGATGGGGACTTCGTTCAGGTTGTGGTCGAGGACGTGCAGGGTGGTGTTGTCGATCGGCTTCCCGATGGGGGTCAGGGTTTCTCCTGGTTGGCAGGGGTGCCAGGAGACGTCCACGGCTGCTTCGGTGGGGCCGTAGAGGTTGTGGAGTCCGGGGAGGGTGTGGCCGGGTGGGAGGGCTTCGCCGGAGCAGATGATCCGTGCCGGGGGCTGGATGTCTTCTTCTTCGAGGAATGCCTGGAGCATGGAGGGGACGAAGTGGGTGGTGGTGATGTTCTCGGTCTTGATCAGGTCGCGTAGGTAGGCGGTGTCGCGGTGTCCGCCGGGCCGGGCGATGACCATGGTGGCGCCGGTGATGAGGGGCCAGAACAGTTCCCAGACGGAGACGTCGAAGGTGGTGGGCGTCTTGTGCAGGACGCGGTCCTGGGGGGTGAGCCGGAAGGTGTCCTGCATCCAGCGCAGCCGGTTGACGATCGCGCGGTGGGAGACGCCGACGCCCTTGGGCCGTCCGGTGGAGCCCGAGGTGAAGATGACGTAGGCCAGGTTGTCCTCGCGCACCCGCGCCGGAGTGAAACGACCTCCGGAACCCGCGCCGGTGAGGACGGTCTCCGCCCCCGCGTCGGCGAGCATGCCGCGGCGCCGTTCCTCAGGATCGGCCGGATCGAGCGGCAGGTAGGCGCCGCCCGCCGCCAGCACGCCGAGGAGCACGACGGGAAGGTCGAGCCCGCGTTCCATGCAGACGCCGACCGGCTGGTCCACCCGCGCCTGCAGCCCCGCCGCGACGTCGCGGGCCCGCTCGGCCAGCTCGCGGTAGGTCAGCCGGTCGCCCTCGAAGACCAGCGCCGTCGCGTCCGGGGTGCGCTCGGCCTGCTCGAAGACCAGCTCGTGCAGGAGCCCGCCCGGGTGGTCGGACGCGGTGGAGTTCCAGAGCGCGAGCAGGGCCGCGTCCTGCGGCGAGACGCCGATGTCCCCTGACAAGGCGCGCAGGTAGTGATCCCGGATCGCCGCGACCTGGTCGGCGGGGAACTGCGTGCTGTCGTAGGAGATGGTCAGCGTCAGCCCACCGCCCGGCGTCCGGACGAAGGCCGCGCTGAAGGCGAAGTCGGTCTGCTCGAAGAAGTCCTGGCCCTCGATGGGCGTGGCGGCGGCGCCGCGCACCTGGAAGTCGCGGAAGTCCACGTGCGTGTCCAGCAGGCGCGCGCGGCCGCTGGCCCGCTGGATCTCGAAGAGCGGGAAATGCCGGTACGGCAGCGCCGCCACCTCCGCCTGGAAGACCCGCTGGACCAGGTCGGGAGCGTCGGCGCGCACGCGCAGCGGGACGGTGTTGAGGAACAGGCCCAGCACCTCGTCGCCGGCCTCGCTCTCCGGGCGGCTGTGCGTGAGCATCCCCGTGAGGACGTCCGGGTCGCCGGTGAGCAGGGCCATGACGCGCGCGTGCGCCGCGAGCAGCACCGAACGCAGCGGCACCCGGGCGGCGGCCGCCTCCTCGGCCAGCGCCTTCGCCAGATCGCCGGGGAGCGCCGTGGCCAGCACCTCGACCTTGCGCGGTCCGCCGGTGGGGTAGCCGGGCATCCGGGGCAGCCGGCCCTCCGGCGCCTCGGCGACCGCGTCCCGCCAGAACTCCGCCGCCTCCGGCCGGGCGAGCACGGCCTTCTCGGCCGCCACCAGGTCGCGGAAGCGGGCCGCCGGCGCCTCCACCGGCAGCCCGGGGGTCGCATAGCGCTCCAGCAGCTCGCTGACCAGCGTCGCGACGCTCCACCCGTCGAGGATCGCGTGGTGGAAGTAGACGGTCAGCGCGAACCGGTCGGCTTCGGGCCGTACGTGGACGCGCAGCAAGGGAGCCCGCGTCCAGTCGAACGGCCCGTACTCCGGCTCGCTCCCCGAGACGGTCAGCGGGATCTCGGCGCGGTCGTGCACGAGCTGGACGGGCTCGCTGAACCCGGTCAGGTCGAAGGACGTCCGCAGCACGTCGTGCCGCGCCGACAGCTCCTCCAGCGCCCTGACCAGCGCCGTCTCGTCGAACGTGCCGCGTAACGTGAGCGTGGTGTGGTCGTGGAAGGTCACGCCGTCCAGCTCGCTGTGGTACAGCATCCCGGCCTGGAGCGCGCTGAGCGGGTAGGCGTCGATGATCATCGCGTGAGCCTCTCTCTGTCCGCCAGGCTGAGCAGGTCGAAGGCTCCCGCCGTGGTTTCCGGTACGGCCTCCCGCGGCCGCAGGACGGCGGCCAGTTCGGCGACCGCCTGATGGGTGAACAGGTGCTGCAGTTCCACGCCGTAGCCCATGGCGCGCAGCCGGGCCACGACCTTCAGACTGCTGATCGAGTCGCCGCCGACGGCGAAGAAGGTGTCGTTCCGGCCGGGCCGGTCGAGGCCGAGAACCTCCTGCCAGACCTGCGCGACGGCGTGTTCCGCCTCGCCGCGCGGCGGCTCCCACGGCAGGTCGGCCGGGCGCTCGGGCGCGGGCAGGGCGGCGCGGTCGAGCTTGCCGCTGGAGGTGACGGGCAGGCGGTCCAGCCGCACCCACGCCGTCGGGATCATGAAGTCCGGCAGCAGGTCGGACAGGTCCGGGACGTCGCCGACGACGTAGCCGACCAGGCGGCCGTCCACGAGCTCGGCCGCCGCGGCCGCGACGCCTGGCCGTGCGCGCAGGACGGCTTCGATCTCTCCCAGCTCCACACGCATGCCGCGGATCTTGACCTGGTGGTCGGTGCGGCCGAGGTATTCGAGTTCGCCGGTGGGGAGCCAGCGGGCGAGGTCGCCGGTTCTGTAGAGGCGTTGGCCGTTGGGGGCGGGGATGAAGCGTTCGGCGGTGAGTGCTGGTTTGCCGAGGTAGCCGCGGGCGAGTTGGATGCCGCCGATGTGGAGTTCGCCGGGGGTGCCGATGGGGACTTCGTTCAGGTTGTGGTCGAGGACGTGCAGGGTGGTGTTGTCGACCGGCTTCCCGATGGGGGTCAGGGTTTCTCCTGGTTGGCAGGGGTGCCAGGAGACGTCCACGGCTGCTTCGGTGGGGCCGTAGAGGTTGTGGAGTCCGGGGAGGGTGTGGCCGGGTGGGAGGGCTTCGCCGGAGCAGATGATCCGTGCCGGGGGCTGGATGTCTTCTTCTTCGAGGAATGCCTGGAGCATGGAGGGGACGAAGTGGGTGGTGGTGATGTTCTCGGTCTTGATCAGGTCGCGTAGGTAGGCGGTGTCGCGGTGTCCGCCGGGCCGGGCGATGACCATGGTGGCGCCGGTGATGAGGGGCCAGAACAGTTCCCAGACGGAGACGTCGAAGGTGGTGGGCGTCTTGTGCAGGACGCGGTCCTGGGGGGTGAGCCGGAAGGTTTCCTGCATCCAGCGCAGCCGGTTGACGATCGCGCGGTGGGAGACGCCGACGCCCTTGGGCCGTCCGGTGGAGCCCGAGGTGAAGATGACGTAGGCCAGGTTGTCCTCGCGCACCCGTACGACGGGCGCCGGGCCCGTACGCACGTCCGCCGCCGTCAGCACCAGGTCGGCGCCCGCGTCGGCCAGCATGCCGCGGGTCCGCTCCGCCGGATGGCCCGGGTCGAGCGGCAGGTAGGCGCCACCGGCCGCCAGCACGCCGAGGAGCACGACGGGAAGGTCGAGCCCGCGTTCCATGCGGACGCCGACCGGCTGGTCCACCCGGGGACCCAGCGCGGCCGCCACTCCGCGGGCCCGCTCGGCCAGCTCGCGGTAGGTCAGCCGGTCGCCCTCGAAGACCAGCGCCGTCGCGTCCGGGGTGCGCTCGGCCTGCTCGAAGACCAGCTCGTGCAGAAGCCCGCCGGGATGCTCGCGGGCAGTGGCGTTCCACCGCGAGAGCTGCTCCCGCTCTTCGGCCGGCAGGATGTCCAGGCGTCCCACCGGTACGTCGGGCGCCGCCACCACCGCACGCAGGAGGGCGGCGAACCGCCGGGCCAGCCGCTCGATCGTCTCCGGCCGGAACAGCTCGGCGTTGTAGACGAACCGTCCCTCCACCCGCTCGCCGCGCTCGGCGGCGTAGAGCTCCAGGTCGAAGCGGGTGGTCGTGCTGTCCGGCTCGAAGCCCTCGCCGCCGTCGCGGTAGCTCTGCAGCGCGAACAGCACCTGCACCAGCGGCGGGCGGCTGACGTCGCGTTCGGGGTCCAGCTCGGCGACCAGCTTCTCGAAGGGCAGCTCCTGGTGGCCGTAGACGTCGATCGCGCCGTCCCGCGTACGGCGCAGCAGCTCGGCGAACCCGGGATCGTCCGTCAGCCGCGCCCGCAGCGGGAGCAGGTTGACGAACAGCCCGACCATCTCCTCGAACTCCGGCCTGGTCCGCCCGGCCACCGGCGACCCCACCGCGAAGCCGGTCATGCCGGACCAGCGGGCCAGCAGCACCTGGAAGGCGGCGAGCAGCCCCATGTAGAGCGTCGCGCCCTCGGCCCGGCACAGCTCGCCGAACTCCGCGACGTCCAGCTCCAGGTCGTGCCAGCCGCCCCGGAAGCCCTGCCGGGGCGGACGCGGCCGGTCCAGGGGCAGTTCGAGCACCTGCAACCCGTCCAGCTCGGCGCGCCAGAACGCCAGGTCGCCGGCCAGCCGGTCGCCGCTCAGCCGCTCCCGCTGCCACAGCGCGTAGTCGCCGAAACCGAGCGGCGGTCCGCTCTGCGGCGGCGTCAGGAGTTCGCGCAGGACGAGGTCGGCCGACCAGCCGTCGGCGACGATGTGATGGACGGCGATCAGCAGCGCGTGGTCGTCGGGCGCCAGCCGTACCAGGGTGGCGCGCAGCAGCGGACCGTCCGCCAGGTCGAAGGGCTGCGCGGCGTCGGCGCTGAGCACCTGCCTGGCCGCCGCCTCCGTCGTCACCTCCACGACGCGCAGCGGGACGCGTACCCGGTCCGCCACCCGCACCTCCGGCCGCCCGTCGGGACCGGCCGGGAAGGTCATGCGCAGGCTCTCGTGCCGGGCCACCACGGCGTCGAGCGAGCGCCGCAGCCGTTCGGCGTCGAGCGGGCCCCGGAGCCTGGCCGACGCGGGCAGCACGTAGGCGCTCGTCCCCGGGGCGAACTGCTCCATGAACCACAGCCGCTCCTGCGCGAACGACAGCGGCGGATCGCTGCCCTCGGCCCGTCGCGGGATCTGCTCCGTGGCGCCCAGGCCCGCGATCGCCTTGCGGAAGCGGGCCTGCACGCGGGCCTGCCGCTCATCCACGTTCGTCGGCCTCCTCGGCCAGGTGCTCCAGGGCCGCGGCCAGCAGGCGCGGCGTCGGACGGGTGAAGGCCAGCTTGAGCGGCACCTCCAGCTCGGTGGCCGCGGCGAGGCGGGCCGTGGTCCTGGTGGCCAGCAGCGAGTGGCCGCCGAGCTGGAAGAAGTCGTCCAGCGCGCCCACCCGCTCCAGCCCCAGGACCTCGGCCCAGACCATGCAGACGAGCTCCTCGGCCGCACTGGCCGGCGGCTCGTACGCCGCGCCCCGCGGCCGGCCCGGGTCGGGCAGGGCGTCCCGGTCGACCTTGCCGCCGGGCGTCAACGGGATGCGGTCGAGCGGGACGATCGCGCTGGGCATCATGTGCGGGGGAAGCTCGGCGGCCAGATGATCGCGTAAGGCGTCCCCGGCGTCGTGGACGGCGTAGGCGACCAGCCGGTCGTCGCGGACCACCACGGTCGCCTGCCGCACGGACGGATGGGCGAGCAGCACGGACTCCACCTCGCCCGGCTCCACGCGGTATCCGCGCACCTTCACCTGCCGGTCCAGGCGGCCGAGGATCTCCAGCCTGCCGTCCAGGCGGAAGCGGGCCCGGTCGCCGCTGCGGTAGAGGCGTGAGCCGTCAGGGCCGGGCACGAAGCGTTCGGCCGTGAGGGCCGGCGCGCCCCGGTAGCCGCGGGCCAGGCCGACGCCGCCGATGTGGAGCTCGCCCGCGACACCGGGCGGGACGGGCAGCCCGTCGGGCGCGAGCACCTGGAGCGTGGTGCCGGGCAGGGCGACGCCCACGGTCGGGCGGCGCAGCGCCTCGGCGGGGTCCATGTCGGCGGTGGCGGCGATGATCGTGGCCTCGGTGGGGCCGTAGCTGTTGACCAGGCGGACGCCCGGGGGGCCCGACTCGTACCAGGTGGCCAGGACCGGGCCGGGCAGCGGGTCGGCGCCCAGGATGAGCAGCCGGAGACCGGCCGGCCATTCGACGCCCATGGCCACCAGTTCCTGCCAGTACGACGTCGGCAGGTCCAGCACGGTGAGCGCGGAGCCCTCCGGGGTCTTCAGGAAGTCGGGCAGTGGCTCGTCCGGGCACAGGACCAGCTCGGCGCCGGCGGTCAGCGCCGGGTAGACCTCCTCGGCGTGCGTGTCGAAGCTCGGCGAGGCGAACTGCAGGACACGGTCCCCCGGGCCGAGCTCGTAGTGGTCCCGCATCCAGCTCACCCGCGACGCGAGCGCCTCACGCGGCACCTCCACGCCCTTGGGACGCCCGGTCGAGCCCGAGGTGTAGATCACGTAGGCCAGCGAGCCCGGCACCGCGACGTCGAGCGCGGGTGCCTGCCCCGGCTCGCGGAGATCGTCCTCGTCCAGCACCAGGGCCGCGCCCGCGTCCGCCGCCATCCGGCGCAGCCGCTCCGGAGGGTAGGCCGGGTCGAGCGGCAGGTAGGCGCCGCCCGCCCGGCCGACGGCGAGCATCCCGGCGATCAGCTCCACCGAGCGCGCGGCCCGCAGGCCCACGACCGTGTCCGGGCCGACCCCGGCCGCGGACAGGCGTCCGGCCAGCGCGGCGACCAGGGCGTCCAGTTCGGCGTAGGTGACCCGGCGGGCGCCGTGGCTCACCGCCGGCGCGCCGGGCGCCAGCCGTACGCGCTCCTGGAAGAGGTCGAGCACGTCGCGCGCGGGCGGCTGCGCGGTGTCGAGGACGGGCTGCCGGTCCTCGGGCAGCAGCATGGCCGCGCGCAGCGCGGACAGCGGCGCGTCCGGGTCGCCCGCGACCGTCTCCAGCACCCGCTCCCACCGCCGCAGCAACCGCGTCGCGGTCTCCTCCTCGAACAGGTCGCGGGCGTAGGACAACATCGCCCAGAGGGAGCCGTCGAACTGGGTGACGTCCAGCATCAGGTCGAACTTCGCCTGCGTCGCCCCGGGGTCGAACATCTCCGCCTCGATGCCGGGCAGCGGCAGGGCGGCGGCCTCCTTGTCCTGGATCACGAACATCGCCTGGAACAGCGGCGTCGTGCTCAGGTCGCGGCGGATGCCGAGGTCGTTGAGCAGGCGTTCGAAGGGGATGTCCTGGTGCGCGAACGCGTCCAGGACCGTCGCCCTGGTCCGCGCGAGCAGCGTGCGGAAGGACGGGTCGCCGGACAGGTCGCCGCGCAGCACGAGCGTCTCGGGGAAGAAGCCGACGACGTCCTGGAGCTCCGGACGGTCGCGCCCGGCGATGACCGAGCCGACCGTGAGGTCGTCGGTGCCGCAGTGCGCGCCCAGCAGGAGCTGGTAGGCGGCCAGCAGGACCATGAAGAGCGTGCCGCGCTCGTCCCTGGCCAGCTGCTCCAGGCGGGCCGTCAGCTCGGGGCCGATGCGGCGCGCGCAGTAGTCGCCGCTGGGCACCCGGACGGCCGGCCGCGGCCGATCCGTGGGCAGGTCGAGCGGCTGCACGCCGTCGAGCCGGGTGCGCCAGTAGTCCAGGGACTCCTGCGACGGCTCGCGGCCACGCTGCCAGGCCGCGAAGTCGCGGTAGTCGACCGCGGGGGCGCCCAGCCCGGCCGCGTTCCCGGTGTAGCAGGCGACCAGCTCGGAGAAGACGAGCTTGAGCGACCAGCCGTCGGCCACCAGGTGATGCAGGACCAGGCAGAGCACGTGATCGGTCGGCGACAGCGTGATCAGGTGCACCCGCACCAGCGGGCCCGTGGCCAGGTCGAACGGCGTGTTGGTCAGCTCGGCCACGATCGCCGTGGCGCGCGCCTCCCGTTCGGCCGCGGGCAGGTCCGCGAGGTCCACCAGCACCGGATCGAGCTTCAGCGCCGGCTCGACGACCTGGACCGGGCTGCCTTCCACGGCGGGGAAGCGGGCCCGCAGCATCGGGTGCCGGGCCGCGACGGCGTTCAGCGCCCCGGCCAGGTCCGGGACGGACAACGCGCCGCGCAGCCGCTGCACCATGTACATGTTGTAGGAGGCGTCGGCGGGGTCGAGCCGCTGCAGGAACCACAGCCGCTCCTGCCCGTAGGAGAGCGGCGCCGGCGCGTCCGGGTCGCTGCGCGCGGGGATGCCGGCGGGCCGGGCCTTCGGCTGCCGCTGGAGCCTGCGCTCCAGTGCCGCACGCTGTTCCGGGCTGAGGCGGGCCAGCCGCCCTCTCACCTCGCTCATCCGTCCGCGTCCTCCGCCAGGAGATCGTCCAGCTCGACGTCGCCGAGCTGGAGCTCCAGTACGGCCAGCGCGTGCTCGGCCACGGTGGTGACCTCGAAGCAGACCCGCAGGTCCATCTCGATCCCGTACGCCTCCCGGTACCGGGTGATCAGCAGGACGGCCAGCAGCGAGTGCCCGCCGAGGGCGAAGAAGTCGTCCTCGACGCCCACCCGGTCACGGCCCAGCAGTTCGCCCCAGAGCGCGCACAGCTCCTCCTCCAGCGGCGTCTCCGGCGCGACGTAGGTGGTGCCGAGGTCGCTGCGGCCGGGCCCGGTGGGCGGCGGCAGCGCGGCGCGGTCGAGCTTCCCGCTCGGCCCCGAGGGGAACTCGGTGACCTGCACGAACGCCTGCGGCACCAGCGCCGCCGGCAACGTGCGCGCCGGTCCGGTGCGCATCTCGTGCGACAGCCGGCTCGGCTCGCCCGTCCAGTCCACGTAGGCCACCAGCCCGCGGCCGCCCGGCGCGTCGTCACGCAGCGCGACCACGACCCGGCGCACCCGGGGGTCGGCGGCCAGCGCCGTCTCGACCTCGCCCAGCTCGACCCGCCAGCCGTGCACCTTCACCTGGTCGTCGATGCGGCCGAGGAATTCCAGCTCTCCGTCGGCGCGCAGCCTGGCCAGGTCGCCGGTGGCGTACAGGCGCGCGCCCGGCGCGCCGTACGGGTCGGGGACGAAGCGCTCGGCCGTCAGCCCCGGCCGTCCCGCGTAGCCGCGGGCCACCTGGACGCCGCCGATGTGCAGCTGACCGGGCACCCCGACGGGCATCGGCTCAAGCTGCTCGTCGAGGACGTGCAGGCGGCAGCCGGGCATCGGACGGCCGATGGGGATCACCGTCTCGCCCGGCCGGCAGGCGTGCCAGGAGACGTCCACGGCCGCCTCGGTGGGGCCGTAGAGGTTGTGCAGCTCCACGCCGGGCAGCCGCTCGAAGAAGCGGGCCGCCATCCTGGGGGGCAGCTCCTCGCCGCTGCACACCACGCGACGCAGTGATGTGCACGACTCGATGTTCGCCTCCTCCAGGAAGAGGGCGAGCATCGACGGCACGAAGTGCATCGTGGTCACCGCGTGCCGCTTGATCAGGTCACGCTGGTGAGCGGGGTCGCGGTGGCCGCCCGGCCGTACCGGGACGAGGCAGGCGCCCTGCAGCAGCGGCCAGAAGAACTCCCACACCGACACGTCGAAGCTGGTCGGCGTCTTCTGCATCACCACGTCGCCGGCCGTCAG
Organism: Nonomuraea sp. NPDC051191; assembly: GCF_044455665.1. Taxonomy (NCBI): domain Bacteria; kingdom Bacillati; phylum Actinomycetota; class Actinomycetes; order Streptosporangiales; family Streptosporangiaceae; genus Nonomuraea; species Nonomuraea sp. NPDC051191. The sequence continues at coordinate 40,884 of NZ_JBITEZ010000028.1, forward strand.
GCCGAACGCGTCCTGCATCCAGGCGAGCCGGTTGACGATGCCGCGGTGGGTGTTGACCACCGCCTTCGGCCGGCCGGTCGAGCCCGAGGTGTAGATGAGGTAGGCGGCGTCGTCCGGTCCGGTCACCGGGTTGAGATCGCCGGAGTCGAGGTCGTGGTCGTCCTCCAGCAGCACCGTCTCGATCGTCCCGGGGGACGGCACGTGGCGCTGGGTGAGCAGCACCCGCGCGCCGCAGTCGGCGAGCATGAACTCCAGCCGGTCCCGCGGGTACTCCGGATCCAGCGGCACGTACGCCCCGCCCGCCTTGAGGACGGCGAGCAGCGCGACGACCAGCTCGGGCGATCGTTCCGCGCAGACCGCGACGGGCTCGCCGCGTCCCACGCCGAGGTGCCGCAACCGCCGGGCGAGCCGGTTGGCGCGGCCGTTGAGCTCGGCGTAGGTGAGCGTGACGTCGCCGAAGAGCACCGCGGGGGCCTCAGGGGTCGCCGCGGCCCGCTCCTCGACCAGCGCGTGCAGGGTTCCGGGCGCGGCCTGGGGCGCGCCGGTCCCGAGGGCCAGCACGCGTCCGCGCTCGTCCGCCGTGAGCACGGGGAGCCGGTCGACCGGCCGGTCGGGGTCGGCGATGGCCGACTCGACCAGCGTCCGCAGGTTCGCCTCGAAGCGTTCGATCGTCTCCGGATCGAACAGGTCGGTGGCGTACTCCAGCCGGGTGTGCAGCAGCCCGTCGCGCATGTTGACGTCGAGCTGGAGGTCCACCTTCGCGGTGCCGTTGGCGATCTGCCCTTCGTTGGTGCGGATGGCCAGGTTGAACATCACCTGGTAGATGGGCGGCACGCTCAGGTCCCGGGCCGGTTGCAGGTCCTCCACGAGCCGCTCGAACGGCAGCTCCTGATGGTCCAGCGCCTCGGCGACCGTCGCCCGCACGCGGCCGGCGGCCTCGCGGAAACTGGGCGCGCCCGACAGGTCCACGCGCAGCGGCACCGCGTTGACGAACATGCCGATGACCGGCTCGGTCTCGGGCAGCAGCCGTCCGGCGACCGGCGTGCCCACCACGATGTCGTCGATGCCGGACCAGCGCGACAGCACGGCGGCGTACGCGGTGAGCATCACCGTGAACAGCGTGGCGTTGAGGTCCTTGGCCAGCCGCTCGACGCTCGCCGACAACTCGGGGGAGTAGGCGCCGAGCCGGATCCCGCCCCGGTAGGTACGGCGGGCCGGTCGCGGCCGGTCACCCGGCAGGGCGAGGTCGGCGGGCACCCCGGCCAGCCGCTCGCGCCAGTGCACGAGCTCGGTCTCCAGGAACTCGCCGGACAACCGGCCGCGCTGCCACACGGCGAAGTCGGCGAACTGGATCGGCAGGTCGGGCAGCTTCGGCGGCCGGTCCTCGCCGAGCGCGTCGTAGCACTCCTCCACCTCGTCCATGAAGACCATGGACGAGACGCCGTCGAAGATCGTGTGGTCGAAGACGACGGCCAGCCGCAGATCGTCCTCGGCCAGCTTGACGTGCCGGCCCCGGTACAGCGGCGCCCGTTCCATGTCGAACGGCAGCACCGCGTCCGCCCTGGCCAGGCGGGCCAGCTCCGCCTCGGCGGCGGCCCGCGGGAGGTGGGACAGGTCCGTCTCCGTCAGCGCCGTGGGCGGCGCACCGGGGCTGATGATCTGCACCACCTGCCCGTCCCGGAACTCGAACGTGGTGCGCAGCGCCTCATGGCGCCGCACGACCAGATCGATCGCCCGCTCCAGCCGGCGGGGGTCCACCGGCTGCCTGGCCGCCATCGGCATGATCATGCCGATGTTGTAGACGGCCAGATCGGGCTCGAAGCGCGAAAGGAACCACATCCGCTCCTGGCCGGAGGATGCGGGGAAGGCATCACTCACTGTCCATGGCCTCTCGCAGGCTCTTCGGCCGCATGTCGGTCCACACCTGCTCGATGTGGTCCAGACAGGCGTCCTTGGTGCCGGAGAAGCCGGCGTCGTGCCAGCCGGAGGGATTGTCCCGGTCGGCGGGCCAGATGGAGTACTGCTCCTCGTCGTTCAGTACGACCTTGGTGTCTGCGCTCATGCGGAACTCCGGGGGAGACGGGGGATGGTCTGGGTGGCGGGCCCGGCGGCGGGCTCGGGGGTGGCGGCGGTGGCGGCGTCCAGCAGGGCTGCGACCCCGGCCACGGTCGGCTCCTCGAAGAGGTTGCGCATCGGCAGCCGCACCCCCAGCTCCTTGCGGATGAGGGCGATGAGCTGGACCGCGATGAGCGAGTTGCCGCCCAGCTCGAAGAAGTCGTCGTCGACGCCGATGTGGTCGCCGCCGAGCACCTCGCCCCACAGGCGGGCGATCGTGGCCTCGGCGTCGTTGCGCGGGGCGACGTAGCCCTCGGCGGGCGCCTTGTCCTGCCGGTCGGCGACCGCCGCCGGGTCCAGCTCGGTCTCGACGGTCTCCTGGGTCAGCGAGCCGACCCCGGCGACGAGCTCGGCCACCGTGCTGGCCGCCACCACGACCTGGGAGCCGAGCGGCGCGGCGAGCAGCCTGCGCAGGGAGAGGGCCCCGTCGGCCGGCCTGATGCCGACCTCGTCGTCGGCCGCGGCCGCCGCCGGGGCGGCGCGCTGGGAGTCGGCGCTGGTGACGACCCCGGACACCACGGCCTCGGTGTCGATCCTGCGCAGGACGTAGTCGGAGATCTGCACCAGCACCGTGCCGTCGGGCGCGATCAGCGTGACGTCCACGACCAGCACCTCGTCGGTGTCGGTGCTGGTGATGCGCAGATGGCTCCAGAACGCCTCGGGCAGGCTCCCGAACACGGTGATGCGGCCGTAGCCGAGCGGCAGGTAGTGGCCCTCGACCGCGACCCAGCTGAAGGTGGTGGCGGCGTCGAGCAGCGCCGGGTGCAGCCCCCAGCGGTCGAGGTCGACCATCAGCACGTCGTTGGCCTCGAACAGGCCGAGCGCCTCCTGCTGACCGACATGCGTGGCGGTCAGGGTCCGGTGCCAGTGCCCGCCCAGCGTGAGCAGGCCCGACAGCGGGACGCCGCCCTGCTCGTCCGCCGAGGACACGCAGCGGTCCATGATCGCGCGCAGGTCCACGCGGTCGGCGGGCGGCGGGCTCACCTTGGCCGCCGTGCCTCTGGCATGGGTGCGGTGCGATCCGCCGATGATGCTCTGCACCTGGAACTCGGCGCCGTCCGCCTCCGGGGTGAAGATCACCCGTACCTCGGCGGTCGCGCCGTCGGCGACCGACAACGGTTCGACGAACACCACGTCCCGCAGCTCGACGAGCCCGCTGCCGGGCAGCACCGCCTCGGTGGCCGTCCTGGCCAGCTCGACGTGGCCGGTGCCGGGCAGCACGGGCACGTCGGCGATGCGGTGCTCGTCCAGCACCCAGTGCGTGCCGGGCGAGAGTGTGCCGCTGCACCAGTCGAGGCCGTTGACCGCGTCCGCGGCGTGCCGCGCGTCGAGGACCGGGTGGTCCATCGCCTTGATCCGGTCGCCGCGCTGCAACGCGACGAATCCGGCGGGCGCCGCGGTCTCCGCCGCCATGCCGACTTCCAGCCACCTGCCCCAGTTCACGCTGACGATCTGGGCGGCGTTCCAGCCTCGTCCGGCGCGGGCGTGCGCGTCGAGGAAGTTGTTGGCCGCGCAGTAGTCGATCTGCCCGAACCCGCCGGCCACCGCGGTGATCGACGAGCAGAGCACCACGGCCTCCAGCTCCAGGTCGCCGAACGCCTCCTGGAGCGCCAGCGTGCCGAGCACCTTGGGACGGAGCACGGCCTCGGCCGCCTCCCTCTCCTTGACCTGGGCCATGCCGCCGCCGGGCAGGCCGGCCGCGTGCACCAGCACGTCCACCCGGCCGAAGGCGGCGAGCGTCTCGTCCCTGACCCGGCGCATGTCCGCCGGATCGGTCACGTCGGCGGCCAGGGTCAGCACCCGTGCCCCGGCGGCCTCCATCCGGCGGATCGCCTCGGCGGCGCGCGCCTCGCGGGCCGACCGCGGCGGGCCGGCGGGCAGCCCGGTCCTGGACAGCAGGACGAGGTTGACGCGGGCCCGCGCCGCCAGGTCCTCGGCCAGCGAGACGCCGATGCCGCCCAGACCGCCGGTGATCACGTACACCTGGCCGTCGCGCGGCTCGCCCGGCTCGCTCGCCACCTCCACCTGCTCGTACCCGAGCAGCCACCGCTTCCCGCCGCGCAGGGCGACCGGGGCCAGCAGCCCGGCCTCGCCGGGCTCCGCCGCGCGGCCCAGCTCGGTCGCGACGCCACGCACGGCGTCCCCGTCGGCCGCGTCGATGTGGCGGACGCGCAGCCACGGCGTCTCCAGCGGGACGACCCGGGCGAAGGCGGCCAGCGTCGCGTGCTCCGGCCTGGTCAGGTCGCCGCCGACGACGTCCATCGTGCCCGCGGTCACCAGGTCGAGCTGCACCCCGCCCGGAGGCTGGGCCGCCGACAGCGCCTGCACGAGCCCCAGGACGCCGAAGAAGCCGCGGTCCTGTGCGGCCCACGTCTCGTCGCCGCCCGTGAGGGCCCAGGCGTGCACGATCCGCTCGGGGATGTCGCCGATCGCTTCGAGCAGCGCGTCGTAGTCCTCCCGGACGGCCGGCCGCACCGTGAAACCCCCGTCGGAGGCGCCGAACGCGCTGCCCGGCCGCACCTCCAGCACCTCGGCCCCCGAGGCACGCAGCGCGTCGGCCAGCGCGGCCGAGTCCTCGTCCACGAAGGCCAGGCAGCGGGTGATCGGCGACGCCGCCGCCGGACGGACGGGCGCCTGGTGCCAGACGGGGACGCCGTACCACCGCTCGGGCGGCAGCGGACCGTCGGCCTGCCGCGGGGCGGCCACGCCACCGGTGAAGGCACCCTGCGGATCGGGGTCGATCCAGGCGCGCTGCCGCTCCCACGGGTAACCCGGCAGCGAGACGCGGAAGCCGGGGGAGCCGAAGTCGTTCAGCTCGATGCCGTGGACCCAGAGCGCGCCCACGGCCTGCGAGAAGACCGCGACGTCACCGGCCCGGTCGCGCGGGCCGGGCAGCGACGGCAGCGGGGCGATCGCACCGGTGGCCAGCTGGGTGCTCGCCAGGCCGGACAACTGCCGTCCCGGCCCGCACTCGATCATGATCCATTCGCCGTCGGCCAGGAGCGTCGAGACGCAGTCGCCGAAACGGACGGGCTCGCGCACGTGCCTGGCCCAGTAGGACGGGTCGGTGGCCTCGGCGGCGGTGATCCAGGTGCCGGTCACGTTGGACAGGAACGGCAGGCTCGGCGCGGCCGGCCCGGCTGCCGCGACCAGTTCGCGGAACTCGCGCAGCATCGGCTCCATCATCGCCGAGTGGAAGGCGTGCGAGGTGCGCAGCGGCGTGCAGCCGATGCCCTCCTCCTCCAGCATCTCGGCCAGTTCCCTGATCGACTCCGACGGGCCGGACACGACGCAGGTGCCGGGGCCGTTGACGGTGGCCACGGAGACGTCGTCGGGCAGCATCGGCGCGATTTCGTCGGGCATGAGCTGCACGGCCAGCATGGAGCCGGGCGGCAGGGCCTGGATCAGCCGGCCGCGCGCCGCGACCAGCCGCAACGCGTCGGGCAGCGTGAAGACGCCGGCGATGGTGGCCGCCGCGTACTCGCCGATGCTGTGGCCGATCATCGCGGCGGGCTCGACGCCCAGCGACAGCCAGAGCCTGGCCAGCGCGTACTCGACGGTGAACAGGGCGGGCTGGGTGAGCGAGGTCTGCCGCAGCGCCTCGTCGGCCTCCTCGCCGGTGGCGAAGATCTGCTCACGCACGTCCAGGACGGCCGCGCACTCGTCGACCGCCTCGCGGAAGATCGGCTCGTTCCGGTACAGCTCGGCGGCCATGCCGCCGTACTGGGAGCCCTGACCGGAGAAGAGGAAGGCCACCTGCGCGGGGCGCTTCGGCTTGGCGCCGGTGACGATCCGCTTGGGGTCGGACAGCGCGGCCACCGCGTCGCCCGGTGAGGTGGCGACGACCGTGGCCCGGTGCTTGAGCTCCCGGCGGCCCACGCGCAGGGTGAAGGCCGCGTCGGCCAGGTCCGTCTCGGGGTGCGCGGCCAGGTGCGCGGCCAGCCGTTCCCGCGCGGCGGCCAGCGCCGACTCCGTCCTGGCCGAGAGCTTCAGCAGGTGGGCGGGCCGCTCGCGGGGCAGCGGCGGACGCGGCGGCGCCTCCTCCAGCACGGCGTGCGCGTTCGTGCCGCCGATGCCGAACGAGCTGACCCCCGCGCGCCGCGGGAAGTCCTCGCGCTCCCACTTCGTCGGCGAGGAGACGACGTAGAACGGGCTCGCCGGGAAGTCGATCTTCGGGTTGGGGCTCTTGAAGTGCAACGTCGGCGGGATCAGCTTGTTCTCCAGCGACAGCACCGCCTTGATCAGGCTGGGCACGCCGGCCGACTGGCCGAGGTGGCCGATGTTGCTCTTGACCGAGCCGATGCCGCACCACTGGGTGTCGCTCGTGTGCTGGGCGAACACGCTGGACAGCGCGGCCACCTCGATCGGGTCGCCGAGCGCCGTGCCGGTGCCGTGCGCCTCGACGTAGGTCACCGTCCGCGGGTCCACGCCGCCGACGCCCAGCGCCTGCGCGATGACCGCGGCCTGGCCGTCCAGGCTGGGCGCGGAGAAGCCGACCTTGCCCGCGCCGTCGTTGTTGATCGCGTTGCCCAGGACCACCGCGCGGATGTTGTCGCGGTCCTCGATCGCCTCGGACAGCCGCTTCAGCACGAGGACGCCGCCGCCGCTGCCCCAGGTCGTGCCGCCGGCGTCGGCGTCGAAGGAGCGGGTGTGCCCGTCGGGGGAGACGATGCCGTCCTGGTCGTAGATGTACCCCTCGCCCTGCGGGAGGTCCAGCATGGCCGCGCCGGCCAGCGCCATGTCACATTCGCCGTTGCGTAGCGCCTCGCACGCGATGTGGAAGGCCACCAGCGCGGTCGAGCACGCCGTGTGCACGGTGTAGCTGGGGCCGCGCAGGTCGAGCTTGTAGGAGGTGAGCGTCGCGCAGTAGTCGACGTGGTTGCCCACCATGACCGCCAGCCAGCCGGCGTTCTTGTGGGCCTGGGAGTTGCTGCGGATGTTCCGCCACTGGTACGTGTCCGTCCCGGTGCCGGCGTAGACCCCGATCTCGCCCGGGTAGCGGAACGGGTCGTAGCCCGCGTCCTCCAACGCCGTGTGCGACAGCTCCAGGAACAGCCGATGTTGCGGATCGCGGACCTCGGCCTCCCTGATCGACATGCCGAAGAACGCCGCGTCGAAACCCTCGTAGTCGTCCAGCGCCATGGCGGCCGGCACGAAGTTCGGGTCGGCCAGCAGGCTCTCCGCCGTGCCCAGCGCCCGTTGCTCCTCCAGGGTGTACGTGGTCAGCGACTCGACGCCGTCGGCGAGGTTGCGCCAGAACTGCTGCGCGTCACCCGCTCCCGGAACCCGGCACGACAGGCCGATGATCGCGATCGGCTCGGCCGTGGGCTCGTCCGTCATGGGGCAATCCCCTTCTCGTTACGGTTCCTCAACCTGTCTCGTCGTGAAGCCAGGCGGCGTGCCGCCCGGTCCAGTCCCGGACTGCCGCCCGCGCCGTCGAGGTGGGCGGCGAGCGTCCGGATGGTGGGATGCCTGAACAGCTCCGTGATCGGGATCTCGCGGCCGGTCGCCGCCTTCAGCCGTGCCTGCACGGCCGCCACGGCCAGCGAATGGCCGCCGATCTCGAAGAAGTTGTCGTCGGGGCCCAGCCGTGGCACGCCCAGCACGGCGCGCCACACCTGGGCGACCGTCTTCTGCGTGGGGCCGTCGAGGCCGCCGACGGCCTTCGGCTGCTCCACCGGCCGCCCGCGCAGCGCGGCGCGGTCCACCTTGCCGTTGGGCGTCAGCGGCAGCGCGGGCAGCGTCACCACCTCGGTGGGGACGGCGTGCTCGGGCAGCGCGCGGCGCAGGTCCTCCAAGATCCGGTGCGCCGCCGCCCCAGGCCCGGCGGGCACCACGTAGCCGACGAGGGTGCCGCCCTCGACCCTGGCCGCGGCGGCGCGCACGTCCCGGCAGGCGGCCAGCGCGGCCTCCACCTCGCCCAGCTCGACCCGGAATCCGCGCACCTTCACCTGGTCGTCGCCGCGCCCCGCTGGGGTGACCGTGCCGTCGGGGTTGCGCCGGCCGAGGTCCCCGGTGTGGAAGCGGTCACCGGCGAAGCGCCGGCCGGTCAGCGCCGGGTCCAGGTAGCCGGAGGCCAGGTGGCGGCTGCGGACGACCACCTCGCCGAGCTCGCCGACCCCGGCCCGCCCGCCGTCCGGCGCCAGCACGATGATCTCGCTGCCCTCGACGGGCCGCCCGATCGGCACGATCTCCGGGTACGGCTCGGTCAGCTCGTGCCAGGCGTGCGCCTGTGGCGTCTCGGTCGTGCCGTAGAAGGCGACGAGCCGGGCGCCGGGCACGAGCGCGCGCAGCCGGGCCGCCTGGGCGCCGGTGAACAGGTCGCCGCCCACGCCGGCCAGCCGCACGTCGGGCAGCGTGGCGCCGGTGTCCGCCAGCATCGTCGCGAGCTGCGGCGTCAGATGGAGGACGGTGATGGCGTGCTCGCGCAGCCAGGTGACGAGCTTGCCCGGGTCGCGCACCAGCTCCTGCTCGGGCACGAACAACTCGGCGCCCGCCGCGGCCGGGACGAACATGTCGCGCAGCGCCGGATCGTGGGCCGGCCCGGACAGCAGCGCGAACCGGTCGTGCGGCTCGACGGCGAAGGTGCGGACGTACCAGGAGACGAAGTGGGCCAGCGGCCTGTCGGCGGTGACGACCGCCTTGGGATCGCCCGTGGTGCCCGAGGTCATCGACAGATAGCCGGTCCCCGGCACCTCGACGCCGCCCTCGCGCAGCTCGACCTCGCCGTCCCGGAGCACCGCCCGGGCTCCCGCGGCGGCGATCTGCCTCTCCTGCACGGCAGGCGGATACGTGGAGTCGATCACCGCCCACCGCGCGCCCGCCGCCAGCACGCCGAGCAGGGTCCCCGGCAGCTCGGGCACCCGGGAGGCGACGACGGCCACCACGGACCCCGGCCCGACACCCGCCCGCCGGAGCGCCGCCTCGGTCCGCCGCCGTGCCCCCGCGTACGCGTCGCCGACGAGCTCCAGCAGTCCCGGCCCGTCCCAGGCCGGGAGCTCCTCGTCGGGCGCGTCGGGTTCGGCCCGTCCGGTCAGCAGCTCGTCGAGCAGCTCGACATAGCCGTCGACCAGCGCCGCCATGCGTTCGGGGGTGTAGAGGTCGGGGTTGTAGACCAGCTCCAGCGCGTAGCCGCCGCGCTGCTCGCCCACGTACATCGTCAGGTCGAACAGCGCTCCCGGCAGCCCGGGGCGCAACGTCTCACTCGCGCAACCGGCCAGGTCCAGCCGGGCCTGGGCGAAGTTGTACATGTTGAACATGACCTGAGTGATCGGGTTGCGGCTCAGGTCGCGCGGCAGCCGCAGCGACTCCAGGAGCTGCCCGAGCGGCACGTCCCGGTGCCTGATCGCCGCGTTCAGCTCGGCCGCGCACGCCGTCACCTGCTCGGCGAAGTCCCCCCGGGGGCGCAGCCGCACCGGCAGGACCTGTACGCACATCCCCACCATCGACTCGAACGCGACGTGCGGCCGGTCCGCGTAGGCCGACCCCACCACCAGGTCGTCACGTCCCGCCAGCCCGGCCAGCAGGCGTCCGAAGGCACCCAGCAGCACCGCGTACGGCGTGGTGCCCAGCCGCGCAGCCAGCTCGGCCACCCGGCCGGCCAGTGCCGCGTCCAGCTCGCCCTGGCAGGCGGCGCCGTTGAAGGTCTGCGCGGGCGGCCTGGCCGCGTCCCTGGGCAGGTCCAGCACCAGCGGCGCGTCGCGCAGGCGCTCCCGCCACCAGCCCAGCGCCTCGGCGTCGCCGTTGCCGCGCAGCCAGCGCACGTAGTCGGCGAACGTGTGCTCGCTCACCTCGACCGGCTCGCCGCGGTAGGCGGCGGACAGGCCCCGGTAGAGCACGTCCTGCGACCAGCCGTCGAACACCAGGTGGTGCGCGGTCAGGCAGAGCACGTGCTCGTCGGGCGCCAGCCGGATCAGCCGCGCCCGGAACAGCGGCCCGGCGGCCAGGTCGAACCGTTCCCGCGCCTCCTTCTGCAGCGCCGCGGCCAGGTCGGCGGGGGAGAGGTCGTCCACCGGCAGCGGCACCTCCTCCGGCGGCGCGACCGTCACGTCGGGGATGCCGTCGCGCGAGCCCACCCGCCAGCGCAACGCCTCGTGCGCCGCCACGACGGCGGTCAGCGCGCGCCGGAGCGCGGCGACGTCCAGCGGGCCGTGAATCCGCTCGGCCATCGCGATGTTGTGCGCGGCCGACTCGGGCGCCAGTTGCTCGACGAACCACATCCGGCGCTGGGCGGGGGAGAAGGCGGCAGGGCTCCCGGTGGGCGGCGCGGCGGTGGTCGCCCGCCGGGCGCCCTCCACGAGCGCGCGCAGCGCGCCGTAGGTCCTGCCCTCGTACACGTCCTGGACCGACACGACCCGGCCCAGCTCCGCGCGTACCGCGGCCACCAGGCGCATCGCCCGCAGTGAGTGGCCGCCGCGCTGGAAGAAGTCGTCCTCGTCGTCCGGGACGGGCGCCTCCAGCACCCGCGCCCAGATCCCGGCCAGCCCGGTCCCCGTCCCCTGCTCCCGCCGGGACCCCGCCCGCAGGACGGCGAGGTCGACCTTGCCCGAGGCGTTCAGCGGGAGGAGGGCCAGCCGTACCAGCTTGGTCGGCAGCATGTACGGCGGCAGCCGCACCGCCAGGTCCTCGCGCAGCTCGGCCAGGTCGGGCGCGTCCTCGGGCGTCACGTAGGCGACCAGCTCGCCCGCGAAGTCCACCACCGCCTGCCGCACTCGCGGATGCGCGCGCAGCGTCGTCTCCACCTCACCGATCTCCACGCGCTGCCCCTGGACCTTCACCTGGCGGTCCAGGCGGCCCATGAACGCGATCTGGCCGTCCTCCTGCCACGCCACGTGATCGCCGGTCCGGTACAGCCGCGCTCCCGGCTCGTCCGAGAACGGGTCGGGCACGAACCGCTCGGCCGTCAGCCCGGGACGGCCCAGGTACCCGCGGCTGACCTGCGGGCCGCCGATGAGCAGCTCGCCGGGGACGCCCGGCGGGCACGGGTTCATGTCCTCGTCGACGATGTAGGCCCGGCAGCCGCGCAGCGGCCGGCCGATCGGCAGCGGCCGCTCCCACACGCCGTGGAACTCGCCGCCCACGACGACGACGGTCAGCTCGGTCGGGCCGTACAGGTTGTGGAAACGCGTGTGCGCCGACCACCGCGCCACCTGCTCGGGCGGGGGCGGCTCGCCCGCCGTCACCACGTCCCTCAGGTACGGCAGGCGGCTCGGGTCCACCAGCGGGAGCAGCGCGGGCGGGAGGTACCCCCAGGTGACGTCGTGCTCCTCCAGGAAGTGCTGCAACCGGGCCGGGTCGACGCGGTCCTCGTCCGGCACCAGCTGCACGCAGCCGCCGATGGTCAGCGGGAGCACCATGTCCATGATCGAGGCGTCGAAGCCCAGCGCGGAGAAGGCCATCGAGCTGCAGCTCGCGTCCAGGCCGAAGTGCGCGACGGTCGAGGTGACGAAGAAGACCGCGTTGGCGTGGCTCACGACCACGCCCTTGGGCCGTCCGGTGGAACCGGAGGTGTAGATCACCCACGCCGCGTTGCCCGCCACGGCGTCGCCGTCCCGCCGCTCCGCCGGCCCCGGCTGGAAGGCATGGACGAGCGTGGCGGCGCAGCCGTCCAGGAGCTCCTGGCCGCGCTCGTCCACGACGACCACAGCGATCCCGGCGTCCTCCAGCACCTCGTCCAGCCGTTGCCGCGGATGCCCGGGGTCCAACGGCACGTAAGCGCCGCCCGCCAGATGGATGGCCAGCAACGCCACCGGCATCAGCGGTGTACGGCGGGTGCACAGTCCCACCCGCGCCTCCGGCCCGACGCCGAGCTCGCGGAGCCGTCCCGCCAGCGCCCACGCCCGCTCGACCAGCTCGGCGTAGGTGAGCACGTTCTCCCACTGCCGGACCGCCGGGGCGTCCGGAGTCCTCGCGGCCTGAGCCGTGATCAGACTGCTGAGGAGTGTCATCCTGCGGCCTCCACACCCGGCCGTACCAGCCGGCCTTGCCGTACCGTCTCGAAACGCAGCAGGAAGCGCGGCGCGCGGACGGCGATCGCGGCGAGCGCCCGGCCCAGTGGCAGGTGCGTCACCCGCCACTCCGCCAGCCGTTCCGCCTGCCACTCCGCCGTATGCGCGGCCTCTGGGGCAGCCTCGGGCACCCAGGTCGCGCCCGGACGCTGCCCGGCGAACCCGAACAGCGCCGGATCCACCCGCGGCCCGTCACCGATCGCCTTCAGCAGCGCCTCCTTGGCCGTCCAGGTGCGCAGCGCGCTGTGCAACCGCAGTTCCTCGGGCAGCGCGGCGTACTCGTCGCGCTCCCGCTCGTCCAGCACCCGCTCGAAGAACGCCTGCTCGTCGGCCGGCGGCCGGAAGCGCTCCAGGTCGGCGCCCACCTCGCGGCCCGCCGTCAGCGCGACCAGCACCAGGCCGCCCGATCGGCTGAGGCTGTAGGCGAGCTGGGTCCCGGCGTACGGCACGCCGCCGGACCGGGCGGGCGCGACGCCCGGTTCGGCCCCGTACTCCGCGAGCAGCCGCCGTAGCAGCACCGACCCGCCGACGAACCCGCGCCGGTGGTCCTCCTGCCGGAACCTGGCCGCCCGTGCCGCCTCCCGCGGCGACAGCTCGTCCACGGCCGCGCACATCTCGGGCAGCTCGTCCAGGTTGGCCAGCCACACGTGCACCTCGTCCGCGGTCACGCTCGGCCGGGGGTCTGCCGCGATGGTCCGCGCCACCTGGTCGCCGTGCGTGGCGAGGAAGAGGTGGGCGGCGTCGAGCGTGTGCAGGCGGAAGGTCGAGGAGGTGTGGCGGGCCCAGCCGAGCATGGTGGGGTGGGTGACCTCTTGGTCGTGCGCGCCGGCGAAGGCGACGATGGGGACGTCGAGGGGCTCCTGCCGGGTGAAGCGGTAGCGGCGCAGCCACTCCATGTCCGTCCGCAGGGCGGGGAGGAGCAGGGCCTTGATCTCGGGCTGCGTCCGTAACTCCGCCGGCGCGCCCAGCCGGGCGATCACCTCGTCGAGGAGGTCCTCGTCGCCCAGGCCAGTCCACCGTCCCAGCGTCTCCTGGCGCTCCGGCGGGTGCGCGGCGCCGACGTAGAGGCATTCGGGCGCCCGTACGCCGAGTCGCCGCAGCTCGCGGACCACCTCGAAGGCGACCCGGCCGCCCATGCTGTGCCCGTAGATCGAGTACGACGTGCGCTGGTGGGCGGCGATGGACCGGGCGATCAGCTCGGGGGAGAGGGCTCCGGGTTCGGCGATCCGGCCCTCACGCCCGGGGAGCATCGCCACCCGCACGTCGAGGACGCCGTCGAACGCCTGCCGCCACGCCCAGAAGGCGGTGACGTCCCCACCGGCGTAGGGGAGGCAGAAGAGGGTCCGGGCGCCGGGCGGGTATCGCGTCAGCGAGGCGAACGGTGTCTCGGACAGCACGTGTTCAGCTGGCATCGCCACGCGAAGTCACCCCCCCGGCAGGTCCACTGCTCCGGGCGAGGTCGTCACGCGGGCAGCAGGAAGTATGGGCCGCTCGTCAGGGTTCGGCCTGGCGAGGGGCGGCTCTCGGCTGAGGCCACGCCATTCCTATTATTTTGTCCGAAAGTCAGTCAAGGGATGAAATTTAAACCAACGATGGAAGCCTGGTTTCGGGCATCGAAAAAACCCGTCACCTGCGGGGCCGCCGGCGGCCGGTAGGGCGCTCCCGCTGGGCGGATGATCTCCGTCGCCCCGCGCATGCTGGGGTTTTGCCACTCTGCGTGATGATCTTGTCCCTCTATGGAATGCCCGTAATCAGGGTTTCGGTCATCCGATCGACAGGGGTGTCTGTCCCTATTGACGGATTGAGTCGAGACCGATTCGGTATAAGGGTCAGATCTGCGGCGATCCGGCTGACAGTCGGCCTTGCGCCCTCCTGACAGCCGCCGTCCCGCGTCCGGACGACGACGGAGGCCGTGAGGGTGGGGCGCCCCCCATTCCGGCGGCGCTCATCGTTCTGACGGATTCGACGAAACACGGCCGATCACTTATTCGCCGGCCCGAGTGCGAGAACGGCGAACAGGCGCAGTCCTGCGGCGGGACGCCACGAAAGCCCTGGTGGGACGGGTGGTCCAGGGCGTCGGGTCATCCATTCCGACTGAAGGAATGGCCCGGGCGACGGTGTCGGACGGCAAATCCGACTTACCGTGATCATCCGTTCCGCAGTACGAACTACGTGAACTACTCGTGTTACTTCGCGGCCGACGTCTCCCTGACAGCGGCGCCGAGACCGCCGGCTCGGCGCGGTGCCGACCGCCGGAGACCTAACCCTTGGCTTGGCTTCTGTCAGAAGTTGGCAAGGACGGCGTGCGGAGCTACGGAATCGCCCCCCGTGCACGTTCTACTACCCCTTGGAGTGTGCGTTCCGCCGGCGGGGGAGATCGTATGGAAGGCGGCGAGAGGCGAGGATTGTTGTCCCCGCTCCTGCTTCTCCTGGTCTGGCAGCGGCCCGGCCACGGCTACGACCTGATCGACCGGCTGGGGGAGCTGGGCGTGGCGGGGGCGGAGCCCGGCCATGTCTACCGGCTGCTGCGCGCCCTCGAACGCGACCGGTGCCTGGTCTCCTCGTGGACCGCCTCGCGTACGGGACCGCCGCGCAGGAGGTACGAGATCACCGCTTCGGGCCTGAGCGAGCTGAAGGCCGCCATGATCCGGCTGCGGGACCTGGAGGACGTCCTCCGCGCCTGCGCGGCCCTGTGGGACGAGGGGCACCGGCCGCCGTCCCATGACGCCGCCCCATGGCAGGGAGAGGCGTGGCAAGGAGAGGTGAGATGACGCTTGTGTCGACAGCCTTCGAGCGCCGGGTCGCGCCAGGACGGGCGCTCGCCGAGGAGGCCGCCCCGATCGCCCTGGCCTGCCGGGCCATGGCTCTGCGGTTCGCGCGGGGCGGCCGGCTGCTGGTCTTCGGCGACGGCGGCGCCTCGGCGGACGCCCAGCACGTGGCCGTGGAGTTCGTCCATCCGGTCATCGTCGGCAAGAGGGCCCTGCCCGCCCTCTCCCTGAGCCACGACGCCGCCCGGCTGACCGCCGTCGCCGCGCGCAGGGGGTTCGAGGAGATCTACGCCGAGCAGGTGCGCCTGCTGGCCGCCGAGCACGACATGGCGCTCGGGTTCTCCTGGGACGGCGGCTGCGCGGACGTGCTGCGCGGGCTGGAGGCGGCTCGCGGGCTCGGACTGCTGACCGTCGCACTCGTGGGCGGGGACGGCGGCGGGGACGGCGGCGCGATCGGCCGCAGCCCGGCCGTGGACCACGTGCTCGCCGCCCGGTCCGGCGACCCGTGCGTGGTGCGGGAGATCCACATGACGGTCTACCACCTGCTGTGGGAGCTGGTGCACGTCTTCCTCGACCAGCCGGAGGAGGCCCGATGACCGAGAAGCCGATGGAGCCGGCGGAGCCGGTGTGCCTGACCTGTTCCGACCTCGCCGTGCCCATGCGCGTCGTCGAGCTGCTCGGCGACGGGATGGCGATCGCGCGGGCGGACGCCGGCGGTCCCCAGGAGATCAGCGTGGCCCTGGTCGAGGCCGGGCCGGGCGACGTCGTCCTGGTGCACGCCGGGGAGGCCATCGCGGTGGGAGGAGAATGCGGATGAGCACGACAGAAGGCACCGGCGTCGAGGCCCTCTACCCCTTCCTGTACGTCCGGCCCACCGACCCGGACGCCCTCCTGTCGGAGGTGCGCCGCTCCTGCGCGGACAAGGCGTACGAGATCGTCGCCCTGCGGGAGACCGTCGCCGGGCTGCACGGCGAGGAGCTGGCGCGCTGCGCGGCGCGGACGGCGGCGGCCTTCGAATCCGGCGGCAGGCTGTTCGCCGTCGGCAACGGCGGCAGCGCCACGGACGCGCAGGCGCTCGCCCAGCTCTTCGCCCACCCGCCGCGCGGCCGGGCGCTCGCGGCGACCTGCCTGGCCGTGGACGCCGCCGTCGTCACCGCCCTGTCCAACGACGTCGGCTACGACCTGGCCTTCGCCCGTCAGGTCGCCGCCTTCGCCGGGCCCGGCGACGTCGTGGTGGGCCTGTCGACCAGCGGCGGCTCGGCGAACGTGCTGCACGCCCTGGCCGAGGCGCGCCGCCGCGGCGCGCTGACCGTCGGCCTGGCCGGCGGCGACGGCGGACGGATGGCCGCGGACGGCCTGGTCGATCACCTGTTCGTCGTGCCGTCGCCGTCGGTGCACCGGATCCAGGAGGCCCAGGTGACCCTCTACCACGTCCTGTGGGAGCTGGTGCAGCGGGCGCTGACCGGTGACGGCTGAGGGGCCCGGCCGCATCCGGGTCCGGGTCGAGGGGCTGGTCCAGGGCGTCGGCTTCCGGCCCTTCGTCAGCGGTCTGGCCGGACGGCACGAGCTGGCCGGGTTCGTAGGCAACGATCCGCGCGGTGTGTTCATCGAGGCCCAGGGCGAGCCGTCGGCGCTGCGGGCCTTCGTCGCCGAGCTGGAACGGCGGGCGCCGCCCGCGGCGCTGGTCGAGAGCGTCACCGTGGCGGACGCCGAGCCCATCGCGGAGTCGGGCTTCCGGATCGTGCCCAGCCGCGGCGAGGGCGCCCGCCAGGTGTGCGTGCCGCCGGACACGGCCCCGTGCGACGCCTGCGCGGCGGAGATCGCCGACCCGGCCGCGCGCCGCCACGGCTACGCCTTCACCAACTGCACGGACTGCGGACCCCGGTTCACCATCGTCACCGACCTGCCCTACGACCGGCCCAACACCACGATGGCCCCGTTCGCGATGTGCGCCCACTGCTCGCGGGAGTACCGCGACCCCGGCGACCGGCGCTTCCACGCGCAGCCGGTGTGCTGCCCCGCCTGCGGGCCGTCGCTGCGGCTGCTGGACGCCGACGGCCGGCCCCGACCGGGCGACCCGTTCGGGACGGCCGCGCTCTGGCTGGCGCAGGGCAGGATCCTGGCCGTCAAGGGCGTCGGCGGATACCACCTGGCGGCCGTGGCCGGGGACGAGGAGGCGGTCGGCACGCTGCGGGCCCGCAAGCGCAGGGAGGGCAAGCCGTTCGCGGTGCTGGCCGCCGACCTGGCCGCGGCGCGCGAGCTGGTCCTGCTCGGCCCGGCCGCCGAGGGCGTCCTGAGCGGTCCGCGGCGGCCCGTCGTCCTGCTGCCGCGCCGGGACGGGGCGCCGGTCGCCGAGGCGGTCGCGCCGGGCAACCGCGAGCTGGGGGTGATGTTGCCCGCGACGCCGCTGCACCACCTCCTGGCCGTACGGCTCGGCCGTCCCATGATCCTGACCAGCGGGAACCGGTCGGACGAGCCGATCGCGCACCGGGACGACGACGCCCTGGAACGGCTGTCCGGAATCGCCGACGGCTTCCTCGTCCACGACCGGCGCATCCACGTCCGGGCCGACGACTCGGTGGTGCGCCTGTTCCGCGGCCGGGAGCTGCCCGTACGCCGCTCGCGCGGGTACGTGCCCGCCCCCGTACCGCTGCGACGGCCGCCGTCCCGGCACGTGCTGGCCTGCGGCGGCGAGCTGAAGAACACCTTCTGCCTGGTCAAGGGCCGCCACGCGGTCCTGTCGCAGCACATCGGCGACCTGGAGGGCTACGAGACGCTGCGCTCGTACGCGGAGGGGATCGACCGGCTGAGCCGGCTGTTCGGCGTCCGGCCCCGGCTCGTCGCCCACGACCTGCACCCGGAGTACCTGTCCACCAAGTACGCGCTCGGCCTCGACGACGTCGAACTCGTCGGCGTGCAGCACCATCACGCCCACATCGCCTCCTGCCTGGCCGACAACGGCGAGGAGGGCCCGGTGATCGGCGTCGCCCTGGACGGCCTGGGCCTGGGCTCCGACGGCACCCTGTGGGGCGGCGAGCTGCTGGTCGCCGACCTGCGGGGGTTCGAGCGGGCGGGACACCTGGAGGCGCTGCCGATGCCCGGCGGGGCGGCGGCCGTACGGCAGCCGTGGCGCATGGGCGTGTCCTACCTCGACGCGATCTACGGCGACGAGCCCCCGGACCTGCCCTTCGTCCGGCGGCACCGGGACCGGTGGGCGGCGGTGGCGGCGCTGGCCCGCACCGGGACGAACGCGCCCGTCACATCGAGTGCGGGCCGGCTGTTCGACGCCGTGGCGGCGATCGCCGGGCTGCGCGACCGGGTGCTCTTCGAGGGGCAGGCCGCGATCGAACTGGAGCAGCTCGCCGAGCCGGGCGAGCGGGCCGCCTACCCGGCGGCGCTGTCCACCGGGCCGGAGCTGGTCGTGTCCGGGACCGACCTGGTCCGCGGCGCGGTCGAGGACCTGCTGGCGGGCGTGCCGACGCCGCTGGTGGCCGCGCGCTTCCACAACGGCCTGGCCTGGGCCCTGCTGCGGGCGGTGCAGGCGCTGCGCGAGCGGACGGGGCTGCGGGACGTGGCGCTGTCCGGCGGCGTCTTCCAGAACGTCGTCCTGCTGGAGCGGATGGAGACGGGCCTGCGGGAGGCGGGCCTGCGGGTGCTGCTGCACTCACGGGTGCCGCCCAACGACGGCGGCCTCAGCCTGGGCCAGGCCGCCGTCGCCGCCGCCCTCGACCCCGCCGGATGAGCCCCGCCGCACCGGACGGGCCGCATCGCAACAATCGGGACCTCAGCAGATGCGCGGCAGCGGGTCGCCGACGAGCATGTCGACGATCCGGGTGCCGCCGAACGCCGTGTCGAGCAGCACGAGCCCAGGGGCCTCGGCCCGCACCCGGCCGACGACGGCGGCCTCCGCGCCGAGAGGATGGCCGCGCAGCGCCTCCAGCGCCCTCCCGGCCTGCTCGCCGTCGACCACGGCGACGAACCGCCCCTCGCAGGCGACGTACAGGGGGTCGATGCCGAGCAGCTCGCAGGCGCCGTTCACCACCGGCCGGACCGGCACCGCCGACTCCTCCAGCACGATGCCGAGCCGCGCGGCGCGGGCGAGCTCGTTGAGCACCGTCGCCACCCCTCCGCGCGTGGCGTCCCGCAGCACCCGCACCCCGGGGACGGCGTCGAGCAGCGCGGCGACGACGCCGTTGAGCGGCGCGGTGTCGGAGGCCAGGTCGGCCTCGATGTCCAGCTCCCCACGGGAGATCATGATGGTGACGCCGTGCTCGCCGATCGGCCCCGACACGATGACGGCGTCGCCCGGCCTGATCGCCGCCGGCGTCAGCTCCGTCTCCCGCTCCAGGACGCCCACGCCGGCGGTGGTGACGTAGCAGCCGTCCGCCTTGCCGCGTTCCACGACCTTGGTGTCCCCGGTGACCACATGGACGCCGGCCCGGGCCGCCGCGGCGGCCATCGAGCCGGCGATCCGCCGCAGGTCGGCGACCGGGAAGCCCTCCTCCAGGATGAACCCGGCCGACAGGTACAGCGGCCGCGCCCCGCAGACGGCCAGGTCGTTGACCGTGCCGTTGACGGCCAGGTCGCCGATGTCGCCGCCGGGGAAGAACAGCGGGAAGACCACGAAGGAGTCGGTGCTGAAGGCCAGCCGCCCGCCGCCGACCTCCAGCACGGCGCCGTCGCCGAGCGGTTCCAGGATCGGGTTGCGGAACGCGTCCACGAACACGGCCTCGACCAGCGTGTGCGAGGCGCTCCCGCCCGCGCCGTGGGCCAGCGTGATGCGCTCCTCCCGGACCCGGGCCCGGCGTCCACGGGCACGCTCGATGCGCAGCAGCACCTCTTCCTCGCGGGTCGCCGTGCCGGCGGGCCCGCCCGCCTCGCGGACGGCTCGTTCGGCCCATCCGGCGGTGCGCTCGGTCGTCATGCCGTCGTCGCCTCCTTGGCCCGCGAGCGGGTGAACCGGCCGAAGTTGTAGTACGCGGCGCAGGCGCCCTCGGAGGACACCATGCAGGTGCCGATCGGCGTCTCCGGCGTGCACGCGGTGCCGAACACCTTGCACTCCCACGGCTTGAGCACGCCCTTGAGCACCTCGCCGCACTGGCACGCCTTCGGGTCGGCCACCCGTACGCCCGGCACCTGGAAGATGCGTTCGGCGTCGTGGGCCGCGTAGGCGTCGCGCAGGCGCAGCGCGGAGTGGGAGATGAAGCCGAGGCCGCGCCACTCGAAGTACGGGCGCAGCTCCATCACCTTCCCGATCGCCTCCAGCGCCCGGCCGTTGCCCTCCCACGGCACCACCCGCGTGTACTGGTTCTCCACCTCGGCCCGCCCCTCGGCGAGCTGCCGCAGCAGCATGTGGATCGACTGCAGCACGTCCAGCGGCTCGAACCCGCAGCAGACGAGCGGCTTGCCGTGCTCCTCGGCGATGAACGCGTACGGCCGGCAGCCGATCACGGTGGAGACGTGGCCCGGCCCGATGAAGCCGTCGAGCCGCAGGTCCGGCGAGTCCAGGATCGCCTTGATCGCCGGAATGATCATGACGTGGTTGCAGAAGACGGAGAAGTTGGCGAGCCCTTCGGCCGCGGCCCGCAGCACGGTCATCGCCGTGGACGGCGCGGTGGTCTCGAAGCCGATCGCCATGAAGACGACCCGGCGGCCGGGGTTCTGGCGGGCGATCCGCAGCGCGTCGAGCGGGGAGTACACCATGCGGATGTCCGCGCCGGCGGCCTTGGCGTCCAGGAAGGAGCCCTCGCCGCCGGGCACCCGCATCATGTCGCCGAACGAGGTCATGATCACGTCCGGTTCGCGGGCGATGGCGATCGCGTCGTCGACGCGTCCCATGGGGATCACGCAGACGGGACAGCCGGGCCCGTGGACGAGGTTCACGTTCGGCGGCAGGTGGTCCTCGACGCCGTGCTTGTAGATCGTGTGGGTGTGCCCGCCGCACACCTCCATGAAGGTGTAGCGGCGGCCGGGCTCGCACAGCTCCGCGATCCGCGCGGCCAGGGCCCGTGCCGTCCGGGCGTCGCGGTACTCGTCGACGAAGCGCATGCCGGCGCCTTTCACGTGATGTCGGATTCGGCGAGCGCCTGGAGCTCGTCGGCGTAGGCGGGGCCGAGGCTGTTCAGCAGCGCCAGCGTCGCCGCGGCCTCGCTCTCGTCGATCCTGGACATCGCGAAGCCCACGTGCACCAGGACCCAGTCACCGGGCCGGACCGGGCCGTCCAGCAGGCCGACGCTGATCGCGCGGCGTACGCCGGCGACCTCGACGGTGGCCAGGTCGGCCCGGTCCGGCAGCAGCTCGACGATCTCCCCGGGGATGCCAAGACACATCGTTCCGGGATCACATCTGCTTGATCTTGATGTAGCGCCTCAGCGCCGGGAGTTCCTTCCAGAACATCCCCAGGAGCACCGCCCCGGCCAGCCCGGCCAGCAGCGTCGTACGTGGTCGCCGCATGTCTGTTTCCTCTTTCTCAGCCTGGCGGGAGGTTGGGCATGACGGGCAGGATCGGGTCGTGCTTCTTGGGGCTGATCCCCGTCGAGCGCCGGGCGTCGGCCGTGCCGTCCCGGTGGTGTCCCGCCTGCTGCTCGTACGCGCCGGGCCGGTTGCCCTGCTCGACGCCCTTGACGTGCGCCGTCGCGTCGGGTGCGACGTCGGGCTTGCCCACCTTGATGTGTGCCATGGTGCGGGTCCTACCCCCGGCGATGCCCTGCGTCGTCGAGCTGGGCGAAATACTGCGCGATCTTTGCCCATACCTGATCGCCGCCTGACATACCGGTCCATTCACCTCGTATCAGGGCCATCAGCCGGTAGCAGTCGTCGATCGGGACCAGCCAGCACTCACCGGCCCCCCGTACGCCGTTGACGAGCAGCGCCTCGACCATCGGCCGCATGGTGCCCAGCTCCGCGGCGCGGGCGGCGACCGCCTGCCAGGCCGCGGCGTCCAGGTCATTGCGGGTGCCGCCCAGCGGGCTCGGGTAGTGCGCGGTGGCCGAGCCGTCGGGCGCGGTCACGAAGAACGCCAGGCTGACCGGGATGCCGAGGTCGGCCGGCCGCACCCCGGTCAGCCGCAGCCGCCGTTCGGGCACCCGCAGGAAGTGGCCGTCGCCGTCCGGCTCGAACAGCAGCGCGCACGCCCGGCACGCGCACAGCACCTCCGCCGAACGCGTGTCCACGACGTGCCCGTGCCCGCCCTGGACCGGCGCCTCGCACAGCTCGCAGCGCGCGCCCGCGTCCCGGCGGCGCGCGGTCCGCCTGAGCAGCCGGCCGTGCGCGGACGTGCTCACGCGGCGCCGCCGGGCCGGACCAGCAGCGCGTCGGCGGGGACGAAGGCGACCGGCGCGGCGCGGCTCACCTCGACCGTCCCCACCTCCGGCGCGACGGCGCGCACCGCCTGCTCGACGGCCCGCCGTACGGGCTCAGACCCGGACGAGCAGCCGCCCGTCAGCCGCACCCGCGCGACGTCGTCCGTCACGTCGGCGAGCCGCGCCTCCACTCCCTGGGCACGCAGGGCGCCGGCCAGGCCGTCGAGCGCGCGCTCGACCCGCCGCCGGAGCGGCTCGGGATGGATGTCGTGCAGGACCAGCAGGTGGCCGAGCAGCTCGTCGTCGGCCAGGGCGGCGGCGACCGCGGACCCGGCCGGGGCCCGGTCCATGACCCGGGCCAGGGCCTCGCCGTAGACCTCGGCGAGGATCGCGACGGCGTCGAGCGCCGTCTCCGCCGTCGGGCCGGGCGTGCCCTCCAGCCGCCCCAGGGTCTCCTCCAGCCGCTCCAGCAGGCGGGCCACCGCCTGGTCGTCCAGGCGGTCCGGCTCAGCCATGGCTCGCGCCGAACATCGGCGAGTGCAGCTTCTTCACCGTGCGTCCCTTGCCGACGTACATGTGCACGCCGCAGGGCAGGCAGGGGTCGAAGCTGCGCACCGCGCGCATGATGTCGACGCCCTTGAAGTCGTCCGGGCCGTTCTCCTCGAAGATCGGCATGTCCTGGACGGCGTCCTCGTACGGGCCGGGCGTGCCGAAGCTGTCGCGCGGGCTGCCGTTCCAGGGCGTGGGCGGGTACGGGTGGTAGTTGGCGATCTTCCCGTCCCGGATGACCATGTGGTGGGAGAGCACGCCGCGCACCGCCTCGTGGAACCCGACGCCGATGCCCTCCTCCGGCACGGCGAAGTCGGTGAACACCTTGGTGTCCCCGGCGCGCATGCGTTCCATGGCCTGCTCGACGAAGTACACCGCCATGGCCGCGGCGTAGGCCACGAAGTACACCCGGGCCCGGTTGCGCTCCAGGGCGTTGGACCAGGGCGGGATGCGCCACTCCAGGGTCGTCTCCGGCAGGTCGCGGCCCTTCGGCAGCGAGATCTGCACCGACGAGCCCGTCGCCTTCACGTACGGGGTGTCCACGATGCCCGACAGGGCGGTGACGTACAGCCGGGCGAAGGCGCCGCCGCCGGTGTCGAGCGCCAGGTGGTCGCCGGTGCGCCGGTCGAACCACCGGGGGCTCATGACCCAGCTGTAGTTGCCGTCGAAGTCGCGTTTCTGCGGCGCGGGCAGGGTCGTCTGGTTCCACGGGTGCCGCATGTCGACCGGGTTGCCGAGCGGGTCGTGGGTGACGAACGGCTCCTCGCCGGTCCAGTCCTCGTAGTACGAGCTGCCGAGCAGGATGCGGATGCCGAGGTTGATGTCGACGAGGTTGTTGGTGACCAGCTCGCCGTCCACCACGATGCCCGGGGTGACGAACATGGCCTTGCCCCAGTCGTTCATGGTCTCGTAGCGGTAGTCGACCACGGCCGGGTCCTGGAAGGCGCCCCAGCAGCCGAGCAGGATCCGGCGGCGGCCGACCTCCTCGTAGCCGGGCAGCGCCTCGTAGAAGAAGTCGAACACGTCGTTGTTCAGAGCGACGGCCTTCTTGACGAAGTCCACCACGCCGAGCAGCCGCGAGAGGTAGTCGGTGAACAACGTCGGCTCCGGCATCGTGCCGACCCCGCCCGGATAGACCGTCGACGGGTGCACGTGCCGCCCCTCCATCAGGCAGAACATCTCCCGCGTGACGCGGCTGACCCGCAGCGCCTCCTTGTAGATGTCGCCCTCGAACGGGTTGAACGCCTCCATGATGTCGGCGATCGTGCGCTTGCCGTGGATCGCCGCCCCGGGCGCCTCGGTGGTCCTGGCCCGTGCCAGCAGCGTCGGGTTGGTCTCCTTGACCATCGCCTCGCAGAAGTCCACGAAGACGAGGTTGTCCTGGAAGATCGTGTGGTCGAACATGTACTCGGCCGCCTCGCCGAGGTTGACGATCCATTCGGCCATCGGCGGCGTCTTGATGCCGTACGCCATGTTCTGGGCGTACACCGAGCAGGTGGTGTGGTTGTCACCGCAGATGCCGCAGATCCGGCTGGTGATGAAGCCCGCGTCCCTGGGGTCCTTGCCCTTCATGAACACCGAGTAGCCGCGGAACAGCGACGAGGTGCTGTGGCACTCGGCGACCCGCCGGTTGGCGAAGTCGATCTTCGTGTAGATGCCCAGGTTGCCGATGATGCGTGTGATGGGATCCCACGACATCTCGACGAGCTCCCCCGGTGGTCGCCGGTCGGGCGCTTCCTGCTCGGAGATGGCCATGTGCTGATGTGTCCTCTCTGGCGTCGTGGGCCCTTACGGGCGCCACCGCGGATCGAAGCCGCTGGTCAGCGCGTCACGGTTGTGCCGCCAGCGCGGCTCGGCGTTCGCGGTGTTGTTGGTGATGCCGCGCATGCGGCGGATGAAGGCCCCGTAGGGCTTGATCAGCATCGACGACAGGCTGCTGCCCGGCGGCATGTCCATGAACGGCATGAACTTGTCGGGGAAGCCCGGCATCGTGCAGCCGATGCAGATCCCGCCGACGTTCGGGCAGCCGCCCACGCCGTTCATCCAGCCGCGCTTGGGCACGTTGCAGTTGACGACCGGGCCCCAGCAGCCGACCTTCACCTGGCACTTGGGCGAGTTGTAGTCCTTGGCGAAGTCGGCCTGCTCGTAGTACGCGGCCCGGTCGCAGCCCTCGTGCACGGTCCTGCCGAACAGCCACTGGGGACGCAGCAGCGCGTCCAGCGGCGGCGGCGGCGCCGAACCGGCCGCGTGCTGCAGAACCCAGATGAGGGTCTCCATGAAGTTCTCCGGCTGCACCGGGCAGCCCGGCACGTTGACGATGGGCAGCCCGCCGGCCGACCGGAAGTCCCAGCCCAGGTAGTCGGCCAGGCCCATGGCGCCGGTCGGGTTGCCCGCCATGGCATGGATGCCGCCGTAGGTGGCGCAGGTCCCGATCGCGACGACCGCCCAGGCGTTGGGCGCGAGCAGGTCGATCCAGGTGTTGAGGGTCATCGGCTCGCCCGTGTCCGGGTCGTTGCCGAACGACGTCCAGTAGCCCTCTCCGTTGATCTTCTCGTTGGGGACGGACCCCTCCAGCACGAAGATGAACGGCTCCAGCTCGCCGCGCGCCGCGGCCCGGAACGGGGCCAGGAAGTCCTCCCCGCCCACGGTGGGCGACAGGACCTTGTTGTGCAGATGCACCCTCGGCAGCCCCGGCACGAGTCCGGTGACGACGTCCTCGATGGCGGGCTGGGACGCGGCCGTCACGGAGACGGTGTCGCCGTCGCAGCTCATGCCCTCGGAGATCCACAAGATGTGCATCTCGTCGAATCCGTTGGTCTGGTCGGCCATGTCGCCTCTCTCCTTCACGTCGGCGGCCTGTTCACCGGTTGGTGCCGGCAGGCCCGTCAGGCGGTCCCGGGGGCCGGTGCGAACGTGATCGACTCCACCACGACGCTCTCGTCCGTGACGCTCTCCACGTCCATCCCGCCGCAGCTCCGGCAGGCGAGCAGGTCCGTGGCGGTCCGCGCCTCCTGCTCGGCCTCGCATCCCGCGCAGCGCACCACGTACGGCGCGGTGACCAGTTCGACGGTCGCGTCCTGGACGAGGGTGCCCGCGGCGGCCAGGCGGAAGCCCGTGTCGATGACCCGCGGGTCCACCGGGTGCCCGCCGACGCGGACGCGCACCGCGTCCACCCGGCGTCCGCCGGCCCGTCCCAGCGCGGCCTCCACGATCGCGTCGCACAGTCCCAGTTCATGCATCGGTGGTCTCCTTCTCGATCTTCCCCGCCGCCTCCTGCCGGGCCAGCTCCGCGACGAGGCGGACGGCCTCCTCCACGGCGGCGGCCACCGGTTCGGACAGCCCCATCACCTCGTCCAGGACCGCGGGCCGGCAGCCCACGATCAGGACCCGCTCGACGCCGCCGCCGAGGTGGTTCAGCAGCCGGATCACGGCGTCCGGATGCAGACCGTGCCCGTCGATCGCCACGTCGCCCCCGGCCGGCCGGTCGTCGGCCTCGATGACGGCCAGCGTCCCCGGCGGGCCGTCGAGCGGGACGGCGTCGACCAGGATCAGGGTGTCGTAGCGGCCGTCCAGCAGCTCGTAGGCGAGGTGCACGCCGCGGATGCCGTAGTCGGCGACGTCGGCCGTCACGGGCAGCTCCGCCCGGTCCAGACGCCTGACCACCTCGACGCCGAAGCCGTCGTCGCCCAGGAACACGTTCCCGATGCCGGCCACCAGCACGTTCCGGGAGCCGTCGGCGCTCATCTCGCCTCCATGCTCATGTCGCCTCGAGCTCATGTCGTCTCCAGAGGTTCGACCTCGTCGAGGGTGAAGTAGCGGTAGCGCCCGTACCAGCGGTTCAGGTCGGCGCCCGGGTCGTCCTCGACGGTGACGGCCAGGTGCCAGCTGTCGTCCACGTCCTGCAGGACGTCCTCGACCAGGCCGGTCCTGCCGTCGAGGAACATGTCCTGGGGGTCGGTGCCCGACCGTCGCGGCCGGAGCCTGACCCGGCTGCCCTTCGAGACCTCCACCCCGGCGACCGTCACGCCGTGGGCGCTCGCCGCGGGACGGCGGGAGCGGACCGCGCCGTGCAGCCGCGACAGCGCGGCGGGCGGCATGGAGTCGACCCGGTCGATGATCTCCGCGGCCCGCGCGTCGGTGGCTCGGGCCTCCCTCTTCTCGGCGTCGGTCAGCGTGAGGGTGCGCAGTGACAGGATCTCGTCGATCTCCGTGGCGTCGTGCAGGTCGCCGGGGCTCTCGGGGGCCACGCGCGGGTGGTCGTACAGGATGATCGGGGAGGACAGCACCACGTCCCGCCCGCCCGGCTCACCGGCCAGCACGGGGAACGTGCCCGCGTTGACGCAGCCGCGGGCCGCCGCCGCGGCCCACTCCGGCGGGTCGAGCAGCGAGACGAACGAGCCGCCGCGCGTGGCGAGCAGGGTGTGGCAGCCCAGGAGCGAGGCGCGCAGCGCGTCCTCGCGGGAGGCGTCGGCCGGGGTGGCCGGGTCGTCGTTCTCGACGCGGCAGCGCAGGCGCAGGAGCGGGGACGCCGTCGCGCACGGCGTGAGCGAGACGACGACCGTCGCCCGGATCGCCGACCGGCTGACGTGGACCCGGCCGCCGTCCAGCGGCCGGATCTCCTCGCCCGCCGGCACGCCGACGGTGATCCGCCTCTCGCCCGCGAGCAGCTCCGCCGTGCCGGTACGCAGCTCGAACTCGCGCGGCACGGCCTCGTCGAAGCTCAGCTCCAGCCCGGGGCCGTCCCCCAGGGAGTCGACCGGCCGCCAGACGCCGTCGGCGTCCCGGCGCTGCACCTGCCGCCGCTGCTGGTGCAGGAACCGGACGCGCAGCTCGACCGCGGCCTCACCGGCCGCTTCGAGCAGGCATTCCGTCTGCTGGCACCACGACTCGGCCGAGCCCGCCACGCCCGCGCCGGTGAGCCCCCGGGCCCGCGCCCAGGCGGGCGGCAGCAGCACGCCGAACTGCCACCGGACCCGGTTCTTGCCGGAGGAGCGGCGGTAGGGGTACAGCAGGTACCCCTCGTACAGGATCGCGTCGGCGATCGCGCGGACGCTGTCGAAGGTGTCATCCGGGCCCACGGTGTCCGGTATAGCAAGAGATGCACACGTACGGTAAGTAAGTCGGTACAGTATGTGCTGAAGTCACCTAGCGAGGTGAGATCGATTCCTGTGCCGAGCGCCGCCTTGAGCCCGCCGCCGGGCCGGGCCTTTCGCGGCGACTTTCGCCGCGCCAAATCGCGCTCCCGCGCCTCCTTTTCCAAATTCGCCACCGTATTCCGGCGTGCCGGATGGACCGTGACATCGTTTGACTGCGCAGCTTTACCCGCTCATAGTGGTTATGCACGTCGGTCAAATGCGCGACGGCGGCCGGATGCTCACTTCGGGAGTTGATCGAGGCGTGGCAGTGGACTCCGGATCGATGCCGCGCGACGGCCGACCCGAGTGGCCCGCGACGCTGGACGTGCCCGCGCTCGTCGCCGGCGGATGGACGCCGACCCCGTTCGGCGAGTTCGTGGTCAAGGTCAACAGCAGGTGCGACCTGGCGTGCGACTACTGCTACGTGTACGAGATGGCCGACCAGAGCTGGCGTGACCAGCCGATGCGCATGTCCACCTCGACGGCGGCCTGGACGGCCCACCGGATCGCCGAGCACGCCGAGACCCACGGGCTGCGCTCGGTCGAGCTGATCCTGCACGGAGGCGAACCGCTCCTGGCCGGCCCCGACCGCCTGTGCGCCGTCGTCGCCGGCGTGCGCGAGGCCGTCGGCGGGACGGCCCGGGTGAACGCCCGCGTGCAGACGAACGGCGTCCGGCTAGACGCCCGATCCCTTCGCGCGTTCGACGAGCTGGACATCAAAGTGGCGGTCAGCCTGGACGGCGACCGGGCCGCCCACGACCGTCACCGCCGGTACGCCAACGGCAAGGGCAGCCACGACGCCGTCGCCCGGTCGCTGGCCCTGCTGCGCGGCTCGTTCCCGCACCTGTTCAGCGGCCTGCTGTGCACCGTCGACCTCGCGAACGACCCGGTCACCACCTACGAGGCGCTGCTCGGCCATGAGCCGCCGAAGATGGATTTCCTGCTGCCCCTGGGCGACTGGTCGTCCCCGCCGCCGGGGCGGGTCCGCGGATCCGCGCGCACGCCGTACGCCGACTGGCTCGTCGCCGTCTTCGACCGCTGGTACGCCGCCCCCCGGAAGGACACCGAGATCCGCCTGTTCAGCGAGATCATCCAGCTCCTGCTCGGCGGGCGGTCGGTCAACGAGTCCATCGGGCTGATGCCGGTGACCGTCGTGGTGATAGACACCGACGGCGCGATCGAGCTGTCCGACACCGTCAAATCCCTGCGCCCGGACTCGCCCCCGACCGGGCTGCACGTCTCCAGGAACACCTTCGACGAGGCGCTGCTCCTGCCCGACGCCGCCGCCCGGCAGATCGGGGAGCGGGCGCTGGCGCCGGAATGCCGTTCCTGCCGGGTGCGCAGCGTTTGCGGCGGCGGTTATTACGCGCATCGTTACGACCGGGGCCGGGGTTTTGCGAATCCGTCCGTCTACTGCCCTGACTTGTTGAAACTCATCGGGCACGTCAGGAAAGCCGTGGCAGCCGATCTGGAAAGGTTCAGATGAGCTTCAGGAGGCATCGCATATCCGACGAGCTGTTCACGTTGATGGCGTCCGGCGGAGGCGGGGCCGAGGCCATGCGCCAATTGGCCGCCATCGAACGCAGTAAACACCTGTTGCTGCTGCGCGGAGTCGTGCTCGGCGCCCGGACCGCCGGCCATCCGGGCGCACGCGACGCCGCGGACGCCTACGAGCTGCTGGCCGCCGTCCAGGACAAGGCGCCCGCGGCCGTCGAGGCGGTGTTGTGCTATCCGTCCGTGGGAGCCTGGTTGCGGACGACCGTGATGGAGCTGGAACGGGACCCGGCGCGGGCCCGTCCGGACGGCCTGGCGGCGCTGGCGGCGGCCGCGGCGATCAGGGCGCGGGCCCCGCTGTCCGTCGAGGTGAGCACCCATGACGGTTCCCTGGTGCTCCCGTCGCTGGGCGTGGCGTCCGTGGCGGAGGACCGGGTGACGGTGCGTTCCACGCCCGAGGGGGCGCGGGTCGGAGATGTCGTGATCATGCCCTCCGGCGACGCCCCGGGCTGGCGGGGGCTGCGCCGGCTGACCGCTTCCGCGAACGGCCACACGCTCGAACTGATGGTCGACGACCTTGACCCGCACCGGATGGCCGCCGACGTGGCGGGCCGGTTGCCGGACGAGGAGCTCCCCTGGTGGCGGGCCGCGCTGCGCGAGGCGTGGCAGATCCTCACCGCCCACCATCCCGCCACGGCGGACGAGATCCGGCTCGCCTACCGTGTGGTCACTCCGCTGCGCGAACCCGAACGAGGAGGGCAGGTGAGCGGGACGGCGTCGGAGACCTTCGGCGCCGTCGGCGTGTCGGCCCCACCGGACGGGCTGACGCTCGCCGCCGCGCTCGCCCACGAGGTCCAGCACGCCAAGCTCGGCGCGCTGCAGGAGGTCGTCCGCCTGACCGAGCCGGACGACCGCAGCCGCTTCTACGCCCCCTGGCGCGACGATCCACGGCCCGTGGCCGCGCTGCTCCAGGGCGCGTACGCGTTCCTGGGCGTCAGCGGGTTCTGGCGGCGGCAACGCCGGCACCAGCAGATAGCCCTGTACGCCGACGCCGAGTTCGCGCGCTGGCGCGACGGCACCAGCAAGGCGGTGGACACGCTGATGGACAGCGGCCTGCTCACCCCGGCAGGCCGGCGCTTCGTCACCGGCATGGGCCGGGTGCTGCTCTCCTGGCTCGGCGAGCCCGTGCCCGCACCCGCCATGGCCAACGCCCGCCACCGGGCCGAGCGGCACCTCACCCGGTGGCGGCTGGCGAACGGCGAGCCGCGGGTCTAGATCGGCGGCGGGTCGAAGTCGAAGTCGAGCTGCCGTTGTTCCCTGGCCACCACCGCGTCGGGGTGGTTGGGGCCGAGCACGCGGTCGTAGTGGACGAGCGTGCTGGACAGGAGGGCGTCGGCCTCCTCCTCGGACCCGGTCCGCCGCAGGATCACGGAGAGGTTGGCGGCGCAGCCCAGGGTCAGCGGGTGGCTCTCCCCGAGGAGTTGCCTGGTTCGTTTGTGGGTGTCGTCGCCGAGTCGCTGTGCGAGGGTCAGCTCGCCGAGCGCGGTCAGGTCGCTGGCCAGGTTGATGGCGACGGTGAGGGAGTAGTGGTGGTCGCGGGTGAGCCTGGCGTCGAGCGCCTCCAGGCACTGCTCGTTGAGCTTGCGGGCGCTGGCGGCGTCGCCGCGCACGCGGTGCATGAGGGCGAGGTTGCCGGCGCAGCCGTGGTTGTAGGGGTGCTCGGGACGGTAGGCCCCCGGGTAGCGCTCCATGGTCTGCGCGGCCAGGTCGAACGCCGCGTTGATCCGGCCGGTGGTGCGCATGGCGTTGGCGTTGTTCATGGCGGCGGCCAGGGTGTCGGGATGGCTCGGGCCGAACAGCCGGGTGCTGCGTTCGAGCACGTCCTGAGCCAGGGCGCTGGCCTCGTCGTAGCGGCCTGAGCGCCGCAGCGCGATCGACCAGTCCTTGGCCGTGCGCAGCGTCACCCAGTGCTCGACGTCGAGCTCCTTGACGCCGAAGGCGTGCGCCTCCTCGGCGAGGTCGCAGGCCTCCTCGTAGTCGCCGCAGAGCCGGACCACCCGGACGAGGTTGCCCCAGAAGATCAGGTGCGAGACCTTGCTCACGTCGGTGCGCTTGCTGGAGGCGTTGTAGACGTCCTCGTGCATCGAGCGGGCCCGGGTGTAGTTGCTGATCAGGGCGTAGTCGAGCGCCAGGTTGTTGGTGGCGTTGAGCACTTCGAGGTGGGTGCGGCCCAGGGCGGAGACGTGCGCCTGGAGGACCTGTTCCTCGTGCCGGGTCGCGTCGGCGAAGTCGCCCCGGGCGCGCAGGTCGGCCCCGAGGCCCTGGGCGATGAACAACGACATCTCGTGCTCGTCGCCGAGGACCTGCTTCGCGCGTTCCCACGCCGCGCTGTCGGTCTCGTAGGCCCCCGGGTAGTCGCCGAGCTCGCGCTGCACGCTTCCCATCTGGGCCTGGGCGGCGATCACATGGCGGTCGTCGGGGCCGGAGTCGATGGTCCACTGCCGCAGGAAGTCGCCGGCGAAGGACAGGCCCAGCTGGTGCTGCCCGGACCGGTAGAGGTAGCGGACCATGTTCAGGGCGAAGTCACGCACTTCGGGGTCGCGGGTGAAGGCCACCTCCGAGGGCACGATGTGGCGCACCAGTTCGCTGTAACGCGGCCAGTTGGCCTCGTTCTCCGGGTCTCCGGGCCGGGCGCTGGCCAGCAGCCGGTGGACCACCTTCCTGAAGCGGTCCTGCTCCTCGTCGTTCAGGTCGGCGCGCAGCAGCGCCTGGATCAGCCGGTGCACCTGGAGCGTGCGGTTCTCCGGGTCGAGCCCGGCGAGGGCGTAGCGGCCGATGACCCGGATCGCCTTGCTGCGCATCAGCGGCTTGTCGAGGAGATCCTGCAGACCCGGGCCGGCTCCTTCGGCGCCCCAGCGGAAGACGTCGACCGGAATGGGGTCGGGGCCGAAGAAGGCGCAGCAGCGCAGGAGGTCGACCGCCTCGGCCATCTGCTGCTCCAGCTGGGAGACCGACAGTCTCCAGGCGGCCGTCATCGAGCGCGGGTAGTCGAGCGGCTTGGGGTCCTGGAGGGTGTCGGGCATGTGCCGGGCGAGCTGCTGGAGGTACTCCTCCACCGACATTCCCGCCTCGGCCTGCAGCGCGCCGGCCTGCTCAAGGGCGAGCGGCAGGTGCCCCAGCTCCTCGGCGAGGCGCCGGGCGTCGGCCTCCTGCAACTTGTTCGACACCCGCTTGTGGAGGAACTGGACGCTCTCGCCCTTGGTGAAGACGTCGACCGGGACGGTGTCCACGACGCTGCGCCATTCCTGGTTGCGCGAGGTGATCAGCACATGGCCCGGACCGCGCGGGATCAGCCTGTTGATGTCTTCGGGCTGGTCGGCGTTGTCGAAGATGAGCAGCCAGCGGTCGGAGGGCTCGCCCCGGCGCAACGCGTCGAGAACGGCGGCCGCGGTGTCCTCGATGCCGACGGCCTTGACCGGCGGGAGATCCAGCCGCGGGGCGAGGGCGGCCAGGGCGGCGGGCACCAGAAGGGCCTGGTCGGCGGCGATCCACCAGACGATGTCGTAGTCGGCCGCGTAGCGCCAGGCGTACTCCACCGCCACCTGGGTCTTGCCGACGCCGCCCATGCCGTGCAGGGCGTGCGGCACGACCGCTGTGACATCTGAGGCGATTCCAGCGTGAAGTTGTTCAAGAAGGGCTTCTCGGCCCGTGAAATTCTTATTGCGCGGTGGTATCTTGTCGCCCCAAATTTTGGGCATGGCCGCAGCCCGCGAACCCGTCACGCTTCCGATCGTAGCAATAACCCGCTTGTGGAGCGCACCGCCACACCAGTGTCGGCAAAAAGGACATCTCGGTATAACCTTCTGATATATTTATCTTTCGCCCGGAAGGTTACGTCTATCTAGGCAAGGATCGCCCAATGGGCGATGCTGTAGCGGGTGAGCTTTGCGGCCGTCCGCCCGGCGGGGACACAGGAGGAAGGTGTGCACAAGAGTCCAGAGGAAGGCGGCGAGGGCTCGTTCGACCTCTCTGAGGCGTCACTACGAGACATCGCGGCCCTCTCGGACGACGACCCGTCCGTCTTCGCGGAGGCGGTCAAGAGGGCGATCGCCCAGAGTGGATTCCTCCCTGGGTTCAATCAATCCATATGACCCGTTTTGTTCGCCGACTGCGTTTGGGAGGCGACCGCCATGCAGGACACCGTCCGCGTCCCGCGCGGTGGGTCGCGCCATTTCCACTCTCTCGGCCACCCTAAAATCGCCTCGTACGCCGAACCGGGCGCCGCCCGCCGGATTCGAATGAGGCCATCGGGATGACCATCAGCATGATGTCCCATGATGTCGATAGGCATCCATATGTTGGCGGTCGTCCCTTTCGTACGGATGAGGCCAGTCAATTCTTCGGGCGGGACGAGGTGGCGGCCGAGCTCTCCCGGCATTGGGCGCGGCATCGCGTCACCGTCCTCGCCGGGGCGTCGGGGGTGGGGAAGACCTCGCTGATCAACGCGAGGATCGTGTCCGCCGCCGTGCCCGTCGGGAGCCCGCTGAGCGCACCTCCGCTCCCGCTCGGCGCCGTACCCGAGCACAACCCGTATGCGCTGGCGCTGCTGTCCACGTGGTCCCCGGCCGTGCCGCCGCATCGGCTCGTGGGCCTGTCGATCTACGAGTTCCTGCGCGGGAACGCCGTGCGGTCCGTGGTCGTCGACCGGGTCGAGCAGGTGTTCGAGGGGCCGCCGCAGCTGAGCGCCCACCGCGACGACTTCCTCGCCCAGATGCGCGAGGTCATCGAGGAGATGCCGGATCTGCGGATGCTGGTGTCCATCCGCGAGGAGCGTCTCGGTGATCTGGAGAGCGCGCTGGGGCCTCTGGAGCCGTACCGGCTGGGGCCGCTGACGGAGCGGCAGGCGCTGGAGGCCGTGGAGGGCCCGATCCGGGGCAGCGGGCGGTGGTTCGCCGAAGGCGCGGCCGAGGAGATCGTGTCCCGCACGGGAGGGCCGGGCGGGGTCGATCCGGTGCTGCTCCAGGCGGCGTGTTCGGACCTGTGGGCGTCGTTGCCCGCCGACACGCCGGGCATCACCGTCCAGGACGTGCGCACCCGGCCGGGGGTCGAGCGGTCGCTCACGCTGTTGTGCGGGCGGGCGATCAGGGAGGTCGCCAGGGACCACAACGTGTCGGCCCTGCGGCTGACCTCGGCGTTGCAGCGCGCCTTCGCACCCGGGCGCACCGGCGGGATCACGCGCGAGGAGCTCTCCGCCGCGGTGCTCCGGGCCCTGGAGGACGAACACGTGCTCAAAGGCGGCACGGCGTACCGGCTGCGGCACGAGCTGCTGGCCGCCCCCCTGATGCGGGTGGACGTGCCCGAGCTCCAGACCGGCGAGATCACCCCAGAGCGATATCTGGAGTCGGCCGAGTCCGCGCTGTCCAGGCTCGATCTCACCGCCGCCGAACGCCTGGCCAACGCCGCCCTGGCCACCGCCGAGGAGGACGACCTGTCGATCCGGGCCGTGGCCGAGTCGCGGCTCGGCGACGTCGCGCACCTGCGCCGCCATCCCGCCCAGGCCGTCGACCACTACCGCACGGCGGCGGCGCTGTTCGAGGCCGTGCAGGAGAACTCGGCCGTGGCCCGGCTGCTGGCGGCCATCGGGCGTTCGCTGCTGGCCAAGGGCAAGGACGCCGAGGCCGTGGAGACCATGCGGTCGGCCGTCGACCGCACGCCGGCCGACTCCACCCTGCAGACCGAGCTGGGCCGCGTCCTGTGGCTGGTCGGCCAGGCACGCGCCGGGGTGACGGTGCTCACGGACGTCCTCAACGCCGACTCCCGGGCCCCCGAGGCCCTGCGCACGCGCGGGGAGATGCTCGCCGACCTCGGCCAGCCCGAGGCGGCGCTGCGCGACCTGAACCAGGTCGGGCGCCATCTGCGCCCGGAGGGCCGCGCCGCCCGCGCGCTCGCACTCAGCACCATGGGGCGGCCCGGCGAGGCCGAGGAGGACGTGCAGGCCGCGCTGTCCGCCGGCTCGGGCAACGGGCCCGCCCTCCTGTACGCCGCCCGGGTCCGCGAGCTGGGCGGCAACCGCACCGGCGCCGCCGACCTCGCCCGGCTCTCGCTGGCCGCCACCGCGCCGGCGCTGGCGCCCCACCAGCACCAGGCGGCGCTTCAGCTCCTGGGCGGCGGGTCCAGCGCCTTCTGATCCGATGGTTCCCGGTCCGACGTCGCCCGGTTGAAGGCCTCCCAGCTCGCGTCCAGCTCCTCGAAGGCCAGCGGCCCGACCATCTCCCCCTTCAGGAACTGGCCCTCGACGTCGTAGGTCAGCTTCGTCGCCTGGGCGGCGCGGCTGGCCTGTTCGTAGGTGGCGTCGGCGAGCCTGCGGGCCGCGGTGGCGGCCGGGCCGGGGGAGAGCACGGCGACGCGGGCGGCGAGGTCGCCGAGCAGGGCCGCCTGGGTCTCGATGGCGGCCAGCCGCTGGTTCATGTCCTCCCAGGGGCGGTGGGCGGCGACCTCGATCTGCAGCCTGAGCTTCCGGGCGCCGCCCAGCAGGTTGGCGCAGGCTTCGTCGCGCTGCTGTTCCCGCTGCTCCTCGCGGCGGCGGCGGGCCTCCCGCTCCTCCTTGCGGGCGGCGGCGCGGTTGGTCAGGGTGACGCCGCCCAGGGCGCTGAGGGCGCCGATCACGCCACCGAGTGCGGAGACGACGGCCGGGAGAAGCGTGGCATCGGGCATGCCTCGATTCTGGCCGCTCCCCCTCACCGCCGCGCGGCCTCGGAAGCCGCCGCACCCACCTGGCGGCCCCTTCAGAAGGCGGGGAAGGCCCACCCCGAGGGGTGGAAGGGCGCGCGCTCGCCGCGGAAGGCGAGCGAGGCGGCGGTGACCGCGCCGGGGCGCAGTTCCTCGACCCGGCCGGCGGCGGCCAGGGACGACAGGGTGGTGCCGCCCAGGTAGGCCGCGCCCAGTTCGGCGGAGGTCAGCCGCAGGTCGGGCCGGGCCTCGGTGCGTTCGCAGGTGACGGAGTCGCCGTCGGCCCGCAGGTGGTGGCGTCCGGCGTTCCACGGGCAGAACGGGTCCTGGACCTCCAGGACGAGGTCCAGCGGGGTCGAGTAGCGGCGTGCCGTCAGCCGCGACCTCGACGACCTGCACCAGCGCCTGCCTGGAGCGGTAGAGGACGTAGCCGGTGACCTCGCCGCCGGGCTCGGCGTGGACGGCGAAGCGCAGCTCCGTCCCGCCGTCGCGGACGCGTTCGCCGTCCGCCAGGCGCGCCTGCCAGAACTTCTCCGTGCGGTCCACCCAGCCGACCGCGCCGCGGCGGACGGTGTCGTAGACCTTCTCCAGCAGCGGGCGGGCCTCCTGGCGGCCGAGCAGACGGATCCTCCCGTCACCGAGGTCCGTGCCGGGCCGCAGGGCCATGAGCCTCTTGTCCGCCTGGATCTCGGCGACGTGGCTGGCGATGCCGTACCCGAACCGGCCGTAGATGGTGGCCTCGGCGGCGTTGAGCGCGGTGATCGGCTCACCGCCCGACTCGTGCAGGTCGGTGAGCTGCTTGCGCATCATCGCGGTGAGGATGCCGCGGCGCCGGTGCGTGGGCAGGACCGCGACGAGCGTGATGCCGGCGACGGGGACGGCCGCGCCGGGGATCGTCATGACGCGGCCGTAGATCGACGCGCCGCCGACGATCTCCTCGCCGTCGAAGGCCGCGATCGTGCGTTCGGGCTCGATGGAGACGGCGGCGTTCCGGAGGCCGCCCTCGCGCCAGTCCTGGCCGTACGTCGTGGTGATCATGCGGGCCCAGGTGTCGAGCTCGTGGGCGGCGATGGTCCGCAGCGGGTAGGTGGCTGTCATGTTTCGAGGGTGGCCGGGTAAACAAGCGTCGCACATCGGGTGATCCAGGTATTTATATGCTGGCGCGGTGGTGGCGGAGCGGGTGGTCAGCCCGGTGTTCGTCGGCCGGGGCGAGGAGCTGGCGGCCCTGGTGGCGGCCCTGGACACCGCCGTCGAGCAGGGGCCCGCGGTGGCGCTGGTGGCCGGGGAGGCCGGGATCGGCAAGTCGCGGCTGCTCGCCGAGTTCGCGCGGTCGCTGGGCCCGGGGGTGCGGGTGGTCGAGGGCGCCTGCGCCGAGCTGGGCAGCGACGGCCTGCCGTACGCGCCGTTCGTGACGGTGCTGCGCCGGCTCATCCGCGTCGAGGGGGTGCTGCCCGGGCCGTACCGGCAGCTGGCCCGCTGGTTCCCCGAGCTGGGGGAGGCCGGTGAGGCGGAGGGCGGCAAGCACCGGCTGTACGAGGAGGTCCTGACGCTGGTCGAGCGGGTGGCCGCGGACCAGCCGGTCGTCCTCGCGGTCGAGGACCTGCACTGGGCCGACGCCGCCACCCGCGAGCTGCTCGGCTTCCTGGCCAGGAACCTGACCCGGCCCGGCGTGCTCCTGCTGATCACCTACCGGCCGCACGAGACCGCCGACGGGCCGTTGCTGTCCGAGCTCGTCCGCCGCCCGCGCGCCACCGCGTTGCGGCTGGACCGCCTGGACCGGCAGGACGTGGGCCGCCAGCTGGCCGCCGGCGAGCGCACCCCGGACAGCCTGCTGGCGGAGGTCGCCGGGCAGGACGGGACCGAGCTGGACGCCCTGCTGCGCGAGCTCGTGGACCGCAGCCTGATCGTCACGGCAGGGGACGGCTACGACTTCCGCCATGCGCTGATCCGGCACGCCGTCTACGAGGATCTGCTGCCCGGCGAGCGGGCACGCCTGCACGCGCGTTACGCCGAGGCCCTGCGCGACGGCAACGCCCACGCCGAGCTGGCCGCGCACGCCTACGCCGCCGGTGACCGCGGGCTGGCGCTGTCCGCCGCCTACCTGGCCGCGGGGCAGGCGCGCAGGTCCTACGCCTACCAGGAACAGGTCCGCATGCTCGACCAGGTCCTCGAACTGTGGGACCCGCGGGCCCGGCTGGGCGTCGACCGGGTCGGCGTCCTGACCGACGCGGCCGAGGCCGCCATGCTCAGCGGCGAGTACGCCCGCGGCATCGACCACGCCACCGCGGGGCTGGCCGCCGTGGACGAACGGCGCGAACCCGAGCGGGCCGCCCACCTCCTGGAGCTTCGGGGCAGGCTGTCGCACCGGCTGAACGCGACCGGCGTCTCCGACTGGGAACGCGCCCTGGACCTGCTGGCCGCCGCATCCGGTGGCGTCCAGCGGGGGCGGCTGGCCGAGGCCCGTACGCTGGCCGAGCGGCTGGACAGCCCCGACCTGCTCATGACCGTCCCCATGTACGAGGCCACGCTGCACACCAAGGCCGGCGACCAGCATCGCGCCGTCGAGGCGGCCGGCGACGGCATCCGCCACGCCCGCCGGTACGGGCTGGGCCGCAGCCGCGGCGCCGAACTCGCCCGCCACGCCGCGCACGGCCTGATCCTGGCCGGGCGGTGGGACGAGGCGTCCGCCCTGCTGGCGGAGAGCCTCCAGCAGGATCCGCCGCCGCTGTCGCGCCAGGCCCTGCGCGTCCTGGCCGGGCACCTGGCGCTGCTGCGCGGGGACCTGGCCGCCGCCGACGCCGCCGCGGCGGTCGAGCACGCGGGGAGCGGCAGCCTGTTCTCCCGCCACCAGTTGCTCTGCCTGCTCGCCGTCGCCCAGGGCGACCCGGAACGGGCCGACCTGCTGCTGGGCCGGGCGCTGGCCGACCCGGCGCTCACCCGGGGCTACAGCAGCGACGCCCGGCCGGTCCTGGTCGCCGGCGCCCTGGTGCAGCGGGCCCGGCTCGACCGCGGCGCGCCCGGCGAGCGGGTCGCGGCCCGGCAGGCCGAACTCGTCGCCGTCGATGATCGGCTCGGCGTGGAGGGGCCGCTCGACCGAGGCTGGCAAGTGATGTTGCGCGCGCTGGTCGAGGACGACGGCTGGGACGGCGCGGCGGCCGCCTGGCGGGAACTGCGGCAGCCGTACGAGCTGGCGCTGAGCCTGTTCCACGGCGCGCGGGCCGCGCTGGCGGCGGGCGACCGGCCCGGCGGAACGGCCCTTCTCAGGGAGGCCGGGCGGCTGGCCGAGGACCTGGGGGCCGCGCCGCTCGCCCGCGAGATCGCCCTGCTCGGACGGCCCAGGCCGGCCCGGGACGGGCTCACCGAGCGCGAACGCGACGTGCTCACCCTGATCGCCGAGGGGCTGAGCAACCGGCAGATCGCCGCCCGCCTGCACATTTCGCCGAGTACGGCGGGTGTGCACGTCTCCCACATCCTGGCGAAACTGGGCGCGACCACCCGCACGGAGGCGGCGGCCATCGCCTTCCGCGACGGGCTGACCGGGTCCTCCCCGGACCGGTGAGCGGGGCGCCCGCGTGCGCCGCCGCGGCGGGCTGACGGGAGCCTCCCCGGACCGGTGAGCCGGTCGCCCGCCGCAGGTCGTCGTCATGGCGAAGCACCCGGGTCGGAGCCTTGCCGCCGGACCCGCGCCGGGGCCCGGTCGGCTGCTCCTCCGTGCCGCCCGCCGTCGGCGGGGGCGCAGGGTCAGGTCAGGGTGTCCTCGACCTTGATCTGGCCGCCTTGGACGACCCACTTCTGGTTGGGGTGGTTGAGGCAGGTCCAGAGGCGGACGTTGGTGTTGTTGGCGCGGCTGTTGGTGGTGTCGAGGCAGACTTCGCGTCCGGTGCCGATGGTGTCTTCGACCTTGATGTGGCCGTTCTGGATGACCCACTTCTGGTTGGGGTGGTTGAGGCAGGTCCAGAGGCGGACGTTGGTGTTGTTGGCGCGGCTGTTGGTGGTGTCGAGGCAGACTTCGCGTCCGGTGCCGATGGTGTCTTCGACCTTGATGTGGCCGTTCTGGATGACCCACTTCTGGTTGGGGTGGTTGAGGCAGGTCCACAGGCGGACGACGGTGTTGTCGGCGCGGCTGTTGGTGGCGTCGAGGCACACCGGTGGGCCGGCCTGGGCGGCGTGAGCCGTGGAGGCGGCGGCCGGGGCGACGGCCACGGCCACCACGGCGACTGCGGACGTGGCCAGAAGGCGGGCGAGGGGACTGACGGGCATGGGGACTCCTCCACGTTTGCGGGCCGGTAATGCATACACAAAGTAGGCGTGCGATTACCTAGAGCGACCTATCGAGAAGGTGACGCCTTCCTGGCCCGTTGAGACGGCGACGTCAGGAGAACCAGCTGCCGCCGAGCTCCTGGATGGTCCTGCTGCCCTTGGGGACGAGCAGCGCCTCGCTCAGTACGTTGTTGACGCTCTTGGCGTCGTTGAGCAGCGCGAAGAGGAAGAACATGCCGCCGTCCGCCGATCGGAAGCCGAAGACGGAGCCGTGGCCGGCGAAACCGACGTACATCCCCTTGTTGGCCCGGGGGAACGCCTGGCGGCTGTAGCTGTTCCTGGCCAGGCGGTAGCCGGAGTCGCCTTCCTTCTTCTTCTCGCCGTTCCAGAAGTTCCGGTACTCCTCGGCCACGGCGCCCGCCACGGCGTCGTCCATGTCGGTGACGTACCCGTCGGCGTCGAGCAGCGGCCTGGGCATCCGCTGCCCCCAGTGCAGCGGCGTCACGACGGCCAGCCTGAAGGACTGCCCGGGGGAGCGGAAGAACGCGAGCACGTGCGGGCGGCTGTGGCCCTTGGTGTCCTTGTAGGTGGCCTGCGCGATGAACCAGTCACCGGCCGAGGGCTGCCGCTCCGGCCTGGGCAGGTAGATCACCGGGGTGCCGGCCGGGTTGATCGGCTTGTGCGCCGGCCGCCATCCGAGGTCCTCCCGGCTGCGTTCGAGCACGCCCTCGTACAGGGCGCCCTCCATGAACAGCGCGTCGAGCCGGGCGTTCGACCGCCACCACTTGCGCTTCCCGAGCGTCGCGTTGTACGTGCCCAGCCACGTCCGCAGCGCCTGGCGGGCCTGGGGGACGGTGAGGGCGGCCCTGGTCGCGGAGGGGGTGGGGCTGCCGCTCACGGAAGGGGCGGCGCTCGGCGTCGGGGCCGGTGAGGCGGCGGGCGGCGGCGTGGGGGCGGGCCGGAGCGGCAGTCCGGGGATCGCGCCGCAGCCGGCCAGGCTCAGGACGAGAGCCACGATCAGCGGTATTGCGCGCACCGAGAATTCCCCCAAGACAGTGCAAAGACACGACAAAGAGAACATATCGGAAATGCCGGGCAGGACGTTCGGGGCCGCCCGGGTCAAGGTCCGGCGGGAGGTGTCCGGTGTCGTAATCGCGACATGGCGGACAAACGGCACGTCCGACACCTGGCGCGCCGGGCACCCCGTCACCCACTCTCGTGTGCACTAGTTGTTGCTACGAGAGGTTTCACCCCCATGCACTGGTCCGCCCATGTGACGGTGGCAGGAGTCACCACCGCAGCCCT
The DNA here is from genome assembly GCF_044455665.1 of Nonomuraea sp. NPDC051191. Lineage (NCBI taxonomy): Bacteria > Bacillati > Actinomycetota > Actinomycetes > Streptosporangiales > Streptosporangiaceae > Nonomuraea > Nonomuraea sp. NPDC051191. Next base: position 82,547 of record NZ_JBITEZ010000028.1, read on the forward strand.
GCTGAGCTCCCCGTTATCCGCGGCCGCGGCCGCGCCCGAGCCCGCCGGCGGGAGCGTCCACCGCGTCACGCTGATCACCGGGGACGTGGTGACCGTCAGGGAGGCCGAGGCGGGCCGGCGCGCGGTCGAGGTGAAGCCCGGGCCGGGCCGGGAACGCATGGCGTTCAGCACCACCGAGGAGAACGGTGAGCTGCGGGTTCTGCCCAGCGACATCGTCCCCTTCCTGGCGGCCAAGCGGCTGGACCCGAGCCTGTTCTCGGTCACCCGGCTGATCGCCCAGGGGTACGACGACGCGAAGACGGACAAGCTGCCGCTGCTGTTCCTCTACGACGGCTCCGCGTCCAAGACCGCGACCGCGCCCGAGCTGGAGAGCGTCAACGGCCGGGCCGTCGCCGCCGACAAGCGCACGATCGGGCAGTTGTGGAAGTCGCTCGACGAGCCGCGGGCCACCCTGTCGCAGGGCGTGACGAAGATCTGGCTGGACGCCAAGGTCAAGGCCACGCTCGACCACAGCGTGCCGCAGGTGGGCGCGCCGGAGGCGTGGCAGGCCGGGTTCGACGGCGAGGGAGTCAAGGTCGCCGTGCTGGACACCGGCGTCGACGCCACCCACCCCGACCTGGCCGGACGCGTCAAGCAGAGCAAGGTGTTCACCGGCGAGCCGAGCGTCCAGGACGGCAACGGGCACGGCACGCACGTGGCCGCCACCATCGCGGGCGGCGACGGCAGGAAGGGCGTCGCCCCCGGCGCCGAGCTGATGGTCGGCAAGGTGCTCGGCGACGACGGCTCGGGCATGTTGTCCGGCGTCATCGAGGGCATGGAGTGGGCCGCCGCCGAAGGCGCGTCGGTGATCAACATGAGCCTCGGCGGCGGCGCGACCGACGGCACCGACCCGCTCAGCCTCGCCGTCGACACCCTCACCGAGCGCACCGGCGTGCTGTTCGTGGTCGCGGCGGGCAACGACGGCGCGGCCTACTCCATCGGCACGCCCGGCGCGGCGACCTCGGCGCTGACCGTCGGCGCGGTCGACGGCAAGGACGCGCTCGCGGAGTTCTCCAGCCGGGGCCCGCGCCTGGACGACGCGCCCAAGCCCGACCTCACCGCCCCCGGCGTGGCCATCGTCGCGGCCCGCGCGGCGGGCACCGGCATGGGCGAGCCGGTGGACGAGCGTTACACGGCCGCCTCCGGCACCTCGATGGCCACGCCGCACGTGGCCGGGGCCGCCGCGATCGTCAAGCAGCGCCACCCCGACTGGACGGCCAGGCAGATCAAGGACGCGCTGGTCGGCTCGGCCAAGCCCATCACGGGCCAGCCGATCGACGACGCCGGCGCCGGCCGCCTGGACGTGGCCCGCGCGGTGCGCCAGGGCGTGACCGCGACCGGCGTGGTCGACCTCGGCAAGCACCAGCAGGGCGACGGCCCGGCCACGGCCGGGGGCACGATCACGTACACCAACGGCACGGCCGCGCCGGTCACGCTGGAGCTGGCCGCCACCCTCGAAGGGGCCGAGCTCAGCGCCAGGTCCGTGACGGTCGCGGCGGGCGGCACCGCCGACGTCAAGGTCACGGTGAACCTGGCGGCGCTCTCCTTCGGCCGGTACGGCGGGCTGGTCACCGCCACGGCGGGCGCGGAGCAGGTGCACACCACGCTGGCGCTGACCTGGAAGGGACCGCAGCACAAGGTCCGCTTCACCGCCATCGACGCCGCGGGCAACCGGACCGGCGCCGACACTCTGTCGATGTTCGGCGCGTCGCAGCTGGACGACGTCTTCACCTGGCTGCCCGAGGACGGGCTGACGGTGGAGGTGTCCGAGGGCACGTACATGACGCAGTCGCTCAACCTGGGCAGCGGCTGGGGCCGGATGCACCCGCGTGACGGCATGGTCGTCATCCCCGAGCTCAAGGTCGACCGCGACCTGGACGTGGTGCTCGACTTCCGCAAGACCACCCCGGTGACCATCAGGACGAAGGAACCCGCCGAGCAGGTGGGCATCTACACCTACTTCACCTATCGCGCGTTCGGCTCGCGCAAGATCTCCCAGGGCGTCATGAACTTCGACGTCATCGAGGGGCTCAACGTCTCGCCGACCCAGCCGGTACGTGACGGGTCGTTCGAGTTCGCCTCGCGCTGGCAGCTCGTCGCGCCGAAGCTCACCGCCCGGGTGCCCGGTGCGGAGTCGTTCCCGATGGGGTTCCTGGGCAGGTCGCCGGGCGTGGACGGGCGGCACATGTGGCGGCTCTCCGACGGGGCGGCCGGGTCCAAGGGCAAGGCCGCCGTCATCCGCAGCGAGGACATCGACTGGGCCGACCCGTCCGGGGCCGCGATCAAGGCGGGTGCGGCCGCCGTGGTCCTGGTGCTGCCCCCCGACGACGCGTTCGGGCACGGGTGGCGGCCGCTCGGCGCCGACCTGCCGATCCCGGCGCTGGTGGTCGCGAACGACGACGGGCGGCGGATGCTGGAGCGGATGACGAAGGGCAACGCCAAGCTGGAGGTCACCGGGCAGATGGACTCGCCCTACCTCTACGACGTCATGCAGGTCTCCGAGGGACGCGTGCCGGACAAGATCGTGTATGAGGTGAGCGACCGAAACACCGCCCGTGTCGACACGACATATGCCGACAACGGGGGCTTCGCCTGGGCCAAGGAGCAGCGCTTCGGCTGGCGGCCCTGGCAGTCGTACTCGCTCGGCCAGCAGATGGAGACCCAGCGGATCGTCAAGACCCCGCTGCGCCGCACCGAGTACGTCAGCGCCAACGGCTCCTACTGGCAGCACCTCGTCAACCACCAGTACGTCTGGGACGACATGGGCCGGCTGCTCGACGGCATGACCGAGCAGCCGCGCACGTACCAGCCGGGCGCGCGGACCGGCGAGAGCTGGCACGCCCCGGTGGTCCGCCCGGCGATCCCCGCCTGGCTCAAGCCCTCCACCCGCGAGGGCGACACGATGGACATCCGGATCCCCGAGTTCGTGGACTCCTCCGGGCACGTCTCCCGTGCGGGTGTCGACAACGACACCGCGTCGGCCCGGTTCTACCGGGACGGCAAGCTGGTGGCGGAGGGTGACGCCGCCTGGGGCGCGTTCCCCGCCGCGCCGCAGGAGGCCGCCTACCGGCTGGAGCTGTCCACCAGGCGCGCCTCGGAGGAGTGGACCACGGCGACCGCGACCGAGACGGCGTGGACGTTCCGCTCCAAGCCGGGCGACGGGGTGCTGCCGCTGCTGCAGATCGACTACGACGTGCGTCCGGAGCGCCCCGGTCTGGTGGGCTTCGCCGTACGGCATCAGGAGGGCGTCAGCGGAGCGCGCGCGAAGGACCTGAAGCTGGAGCTGTCGTACGACGACGGCGCGACGTGGCGGGCGCAGCCGGTGGTCGCGCTCGGCGGCGGACGCTACACCGCGGTCGTCCTGCGTCAGCACCCGTCGCTGCGGGTCACCGCCACCGACTCGGCCGGCAACTCGGTCCGCCAGACGGTGATCAAGGCCTACTGATCGGTCAGAGCCAGTTCTCGCGGGCGGCGTGCCAGGCCAGTTGCATCCGGGTCTGCGCACCCGCCCGCTCCATCAGGTAGGCGATCCTCCGTTGCACCGTACGCTGCGAGATCTTGAGCTGGGTGGCGATCGACTTGTCCGGAACGCCGGCGACCAGCAGCGACAGCAGGTAGAGATGGTCGGCGTCGAGCGGGCTGCCCGGGTTGGTGAGGCTGATCGGCGTGGCCCGCTCCCACAGGCTCTCGAACAGGGCCTTGAGGGCGTCGAGCAGGCTGCTGGGCCTGATCAGCGCGGCGGTGAGCTGGGTCAGGCCGTCGGTGTGCTGGATGAGCGGGAGCACCCCGAGCTCGCCGTCCGCGATGATCATCCGTACCGGCAGGACGGGCAGCGCGCGGGCCTGCTCGCCCAGCGTGATGCCGTCGGCGAGGTTGACCAGCATGCCGGGTTCCTCCAGCAACGCCCCTTCGTAGATGACGCGGAAGCCGACGCCGCGCCGCAGCGCCGCCAGCTCCTCGGTGTTCTCCTGCGAGGTCATCGCCACGTGCCCGGCCCGGCAGAGGCTGAGCACCTCGTGGCGGGCGCCGTCCTGGAGCAGGCGGAGCTGCTCGCGCAGGGCCGTACGGCTGGTGATCACCTCGATGAGCTGCGCCGCCTCGCGGCGCCGCGCGTGCGCGAGATACTCTCCCGTGAGCTGCTCCATGACGTGGCGCGCCCGGTCGATCTCGGCCTGCCGCCGGTGCAGCCGGGCCGCGAGCGCGACGTCGGGCGCGACCGCCGTGAACCGGCCCGGATCTCCCGGCACGGCCCGCGCCAGCCCCTTGGCCAGCAGCGAGCCGAGCGCCTGCCGCGCGACCTCGACCGCCACGCCCAGCTCCTCGGCCAGGGCGTCGGACTCGACCTCGGTGGTCCTGACCAGCAGCCGGTAGGCGGCTTCCTCCTCCGCGCCCAGCCCCGCCGCGCTCAGCATGTGCCGCTCACGACCCGATCCCGATTCACCCGGCCATTGTAGGGAGCAGCCGCCGGCTAGTGGCGGGCTCCTCCCGGCAGGACGACGGCCGCCAGGCCCGGGACGTCGAACAGCGGACGGCGGCCCGAAGGGGAGACGACCTCCAGCTTCTGCCGCCCACGGGCCTGGTCCTGGGGAACCTGGACGACGGCGAAGCCGCCGTCCACCGGTCCGACCGGGAACTGGCCGGACGGCAGCGGCAGGCGGCCCACCTGCCTGCCCGTGACGTCGAACTCCAGGACCGCGATCCGGTCGCCGGAGTACTCCAGGGTGTAGACGCGCTCGCCGCGCACCTGGACGGTCAACCCGTGGTCCGCGTCGGCGAGCACTCCCGCCCCGGACGTCAGGGTGAGGGCACGGCCGGTGTCCGCCTGCGTCAGCGTGACGCGTTTGAGCGGCCGCCTGTCGTGACGGGCGACGTCGAGGAGGAGCGGCTCGCCGGAGGGCAGCAGGCCGACCGGCTCCTGCCCGCGCGGCAGGTCCAGCTCGCCGGCGCGGCCGCCGGGGAACTCCAGCGCCTGATACGAACGCACGTCCCCGCTGGCGTGGTACCCGACGATCAGCCGCCGGGAGTCCGCGGACCAGGCCCATGGGCTGTACGCGCTGTCCGCGTCGCCGCCGGTCGGCGGTTCGAGTCTGTGCACCGCGCCGCCCAGCAGGTCCCTGACCTCGTACCCGCCGTCGGCGGGCCGTCCGAGCCAGCGGCCGTCGGGGGAGAGCGTGAGGTTGCCCGGCGGGCTGACGGTCCGCTCGCCCAGCAGGTACTGCCGGCCGTCCGCGAGCAGCAGGAAGGTGGGGCACTGCGACCGGCAGGCGGTGTACACCAAGGCGCCCCGGCCGACCGGGCCGGTGGAGGGCAGCGTCGGCGCCTGGGCGGGCGGCTCGACGGCGTACGCCGGTGACGCCACGATCACCGCGGCGTCCGGCTCGGCGGGGGAACGCGCCTGGCAGGCGGCGACCCCGCCGACGATCATCATGAGGGCGGCCGAGGCCCCGCCGAGAGCCCGGTTCATGAGCGCACACCTCCGCTTCAGACCGCGGCACCCCACAGTGCCAGCCCCAGCAGCAGGACCAGGACGGCCCTGCCGAACGTGCGGGCCGAGGCCCGCTCCGCCGAGCCGAAGCACAGGCAGGGAGCCGCCTGTTCGCCCATGACCAGGAGATACGTCTGGGCCGCCGTGAACGACAGGCCCAGGCACGTCCCCGTCACACCCACGACCAGGTCGTCGGCCAGGAAGGAGAAGGCGGCCAGCGCGGCGAGCGCCTCCACGGTCACCACCGTGAAGGCGCCCACCTGGGCGGTCCGTCCATGCAGCCCGAAGGTCGCCAGGCTGCTCCGGAAGGCGCCGAAGTCGCGCGCCTTCCCGAGCACCGCCAGCGCCAGGACGACGCCCAGCCCGTAGCGGGCGACGAAGGCGATCACCCGGTCACCCGATCACCAGCAACGCCACCATGGGCAGCGCGAGAACGACGAACAGGACCTTCATCTTCGGCAGCGTGAAGTAGAACGCCGTGTCCGCCTGCATCCTGTCCCGTGCCAGGGCGAAGGTCAGGAGCATCATCGCCCGCGCCGCCGCGAAGCCGACGCCCGCGAGGAGCGCCTCCTCCCAGGACGCCAGGAACAGGATCGCGACCGCCATGATGTGCGGCAGCCCCGTCGGAGAGTACGTGCGCATCCCCGTGCCCATCTCGGCGCCGAACTGCACGGCGCCCCAGAAGGGAATTCTGGTGACGAACTGCGGCACGAGCCGCGCGTTCTGGAGCAAGGGGAAGGACAACACGTCCAGCTCGCGCAGCAGGAAGATCACCGCGGTCACGGCGACCAGGATCTGCAGAACCACTGCCGGGAACGGAGCCCGCAGCACGGAGCCGAGGACCACCAGCACGAACGTGACGGCGCCCGCTCCCACGAACAATCCGGCGATGAAGCCGGCGACATCAGCACCCCGCCGGACCGACGAGGACAGCACCCAGGCGCTGTTCAGGCTTCAAACGGAGCCCGAGAGGGAGAAGCCGGCGACGAGGGCGGCCACCAGCCAGGTGAAGCCCTTCGTGTCCCCGCCCGCAACCCTCGAATACAGCACCAGGGCCTCCGCCGCCGCGATCAGTGCCAGACCGGGCACCAGCAGGCGGACGGACGTTCTGGTGGCGGAGTCGCTCATGGACCCGGGTCAGATGGCCGTGCGGCAGATGGAGAAGCGGGAGACGTTGCCGCCGCCGCAGTCGTGGTACTCGTACCAGCCGTCGGAGCACATGCGGCGGGTGCTGGTGGTGCCGCCGCCGTACCACTTCCAGGCGTTGTTGCCGTCACAGCTGGAGGGGTTGTGGGTGTACCGGAGGTTGTAGCAGGTGCCGGACGCGCCGTCGTTGCGGTGCCACGAGCCGGAGCAGTTGCCCGAGTAGAGCGCGGACGAGGGCACGCAGACGGAACCGGCGTCGGCGAAGCCGTGGCAGGTCTCCCACACGGCGTAGGCGGCGGCCGTCGCGCCGCGCGGCTTCGACCAGGGCAGCAGGTCGAGAACGCCCAGCCCCGTCGCCACCGCGGCGCCGGTGGCCAGGCCGAGCACGCGCCGCCTGCTCCAGCCTTCCCGCTTGGCGCCGACGAGCGTCGGCAACGCCTGCTCGGGCATCTCCTCGGCGCTGGGTATCTGGTCGAGTATCGAGGTCCGCTTCTCTGCCTTCACAGCTTCACTTCCTTCTTGTTCGCTACCGCTCGCTCGACGATCTCCGTGAGCGCCTCTCCCGACCCCACCGGGGCCGTGAACACCGCGACGCCGTTCTCGTCCACGACGAGCAGGGCCGGGGCGTACGGCACGCTCGTCGCGCGCCAGATGGCCGGGTCCTTGATGACCCGGATGGAGTCGGGAAGGGACTTGTCGAACCCGGGGTCGTCGGACAACACGGTGAACGACAGGTCCGAGGGAAGGCCGGCCGCCATCGCGGCGGCAGCAAGCAGGACGTCGTCGCAGATGGGGCAGCGACGGTTGACCTTGATGACCATGGTCGTGGCACCGGGGACGGCCAGCGCGTTCGCCCGGGCCTCGGGGCCCGCGGCGGCGAAGCGTACGCCGACGCCGTTGTAGGTGGCCAGTTCGAGTTCGCGTACCCGGCGGTAGAGTCCGGCGCCCGCCGCGAACAGCAGGGCGACCAGGACGGCCAGGATGATGACCACTGCGGTCATCGGTTCCACGTCAGGCCCGCCACTCGACGCGCTTGACCTTGTTCAGGAAGTCGGCGGCGGTCTCGGGGGTGCCCGCCGCGGCGCGGGCGGCCAGCCCGGCCTTGTTGTAGCTCGGGGCGTTCCAGGGGTGCAGGGTGACGATCGCGGTGTCGGTGACCAGCAGGAACGGCGTCGCCTGGTCCGTGGGAGGCGCGGGCAGCCGCCACAGCTCGCCCGAGGGCGCGCCGAAGCCCCGCCACTTGGGGATCCGGTTGATCCCCGCCTGCTTCGGCTCGACCGTCATGGTCCCGACGCCCGCGATCGAGATCGCGTAGAGCTCCATGGAGACGTCGAAACGCCGGCCTCCGTCGGTCGTCATGCCCTCGGGGGTGTCGTGCCACGCCACGCGGCTGAACATGTCGACGATGTCGGCCGACTCCCACTCGGGGGCGTAGAAGAGCCCGTGGGCCATGTGCCACGGGCCGAGCCAGGCCGCCCACCTGGCGTCGGACGGGTCCTCGCAGTCGTAGACGACGACCTCTCCGCCGGCCAGCGAGAAGCGCTCACGCTCTCGCCCGCGGACCGAGTTGACGCCTGCCGTCAGGGAGGACAGGGGAGCCAGTTCGAGTCCCCAGGTTTCCGCGGTGGTCTTCCGCGCCCCGTACTTGGGGGTGTAGCGGACGTGACCGGTCCAGGAGGCCAGCGAGGCGGCCTCGGAGTCCTCGACTTCGAGATGGAGGAAGGCGTTCTTGACGGTCCGGAAAGAGGATAAATGCGCCATTAAGCCCTAGCCTTTCATGGCAGTTCGCGGGGCCGCGCTTGATCATTCGGAGCGAAGCCTTACATGCGCGATCACCCGGGTCAATAGACAAGATCGCCCCGCTTTTCCGCCGGAGAATTCGGAACGTTCCCAAGGCGGGAGGCCAGTCGGGCGGGCTCGGAAAAGACGGCCTGACCAGCACCGGAAGGCCGTTCATCGAATGGTCATACCAAGTTCACCGGCCTCTCGCGGGCGGCCCGGCGTGATCCCTTCTCGCCGGACGGACCGCGTCCGTGTGATCATGGACTTGGGTTCGGCTCTTCCGGAAATAGTTGAAATGACAGCTATTCCTCCCATGACCGGAATCCGGCCTCGTTCTGGCGCCGTGCGCACCGGGAATCAGCCGGGCACGCGTGACCCGTCCCCCCGTCCACGAAGGGAATTCCATGACCGTCGACGATCGGGCTCCCAGTTCCGCCCGCATCTACAACTACCTGCTGGGCGGTACCGACAACCATCCGGTGGACCGGCAGGCGGCCGAGGCGTTCAAGACGCGGCTGCCCACGATCGAGGCCGCCGCCCGGGCCAACCGCGGCTTCGTCCTGCGGGCCGCCCGCGCGATGGCCGAGGCCGGCGTCCGGCAGTTCCTCGACATCGGGTGCGGCCTGCCGATCGAGCCGAGCGTCCACGGCGTGGTCCGCGAGGTCCACCCGGACGCCCGGGTCGTCCGCGTCGACAACGACCCCGAGATCGCCCCCGCGCGGCAGGCTCTCGCGGACGCGCCCACCGTCTTCGGCGACCTGCGCGACCCCGCCGCGATCCTGAACGATCCGGTCGTGACCGGGCTCGTCGACTTCGGCGAGCCCGTGGGCGTCATCACCGTCGCCGTCTGGCACTTCGTCCCCGAGGACGAGGCGGTCGAGTACGCGGCGACCCTGCGTGCGGGTCTCGCGTCCGGCAGCCATCTGGCGATCAGCCATGTCTGCGCGGACACCGTCCCGGAGCCCGCCCAGGGAGCGGGGAAGGCCGTCTACGCGCGGACGGCCAACCCGGTGCGTGCGCGCACGGAGGCCGAGATCCGGGCCTTCTTCGACGGGTTCACCCTCCTCGACCCCGGGCTGGTGCCGCTGGGCGACTGGCGGCCGTACGGCGGCGACCCCTATCCCGAGCACGCCACCGAGTCCCTCGCCGGAGTCGGCCGGAAATAGGCTCAGGGACATGGCCGACCCCATTCTCGTGCTGAACACGGGATCCTCCTCCATCAAGTACGAACTCGTGGACCCGCACACCCGTACGCGCGCCGCCAGAGGGCTGGTCGAGCGAGTCGGGGAGGAACGCGGACGGCTCACGCACCGCAACGGGCAAGGCCCGCCGTACGTCCTGGAGCGTTCCTTCCCCGGCCACGCCGAGGGGCTGGAGGCGATGCTGGAGGCGTTCGCCGCCGCAGGCCCCGACCTGGCTCCGACCGCGGTCGGGCACCGGGTGGTGCACGGCGGCACCCGGTTCGCCGCGGCCACGCGCATCGACGACGAGGTCATCGCCGCCATCGAGGAACTGGCCCCGCTCGCCCCCCTTCACAATCCGATCAACCTGACCGGCATCCGGCTGGCGCTCAAGGTGTTCCCCGACGTGCCGCAGGTGGCCGTGTTCGACACCGCGTTCCACCGGACGCTGCCGCCCGAGGCGTACACGTACGCGGTGCCGCGCGAGTGGCGTGAGCAGGGCGTGCGGCGTTTCGGCTTCCACGGCACCTCGTGCGCGTACGTCTCCCGCCGCGCGGCCGCCGTGCTGGGCCGCGACCTCGCCGGCCTCAACCTGATCGTGCTCCACCTGGGCAACGGCGCCAGCGTCACCGCCGTCTCCGGCGGGCGCAGCGTCGACACGTCCATGGGCATGACGCCGCTGGAAGGGCTGGTCATGGGCACCCGATCCGGCGACGTGGACCCGGCCCTGGCCGCCTACCTCGCCCGTACCGGCGGCCTGGACGCCCAGCAGGTGGAGCACGCGCTCAGCCACCGGGGCGGCCTGCTCGCGCTCACCGGGTCCGGCGACATGCGCGAGGTGCGCGCCCGCGACGACGACGAGTCCCGGCTGGCCCTGGAGATCTACGCCCGGCGGATCCGCAAGTACGTCGGCGCCTACCACGCGCTGCTCGGCTGCCGGGTGGACGCGATCGTGTTCACCGGCGGCGTCGGCGAGCACGACGCCGCCACCCGGGCCGCCTCCCTGGCCGGGCTCGACCGGCTCGGCATCGCCGTGGACCCCGCGCTCAACGCGGCGGGCTCGGCCGGTGAGCGCGCGGTGTCCGTCCCCGGCGCCGAGGTGCCCGTCCTGGTCATCCCCACCGACGAGGAGTGGGAGATCGCCCACCAGACGTTCGCGCGGCTGACCTCGTCCTGACGACGGGCGCTCGGCCGAAGGACCAATGGCCCTGCCGTCCGGGACTTCCTCCTCCGGCGCCGCGCCGCCGCCCGTACGAGGGTGGCGGTGAGAGCTTCGACCGGTGAAGGAGATGCTGATGAGCACTCACGTCGTCGTCGGTGTGGACGGGTCCGTCCCGGCGACCGAAGCGGTGGAATGGGCGGCCGCCGACGCGCGGCGGCGCGGCCTGGACCTGCGTCTCGTGCACGTGGGCCCGCAATGGCTGCACGAGGGGGACGCCGGGCACTGCGCCCGCGCGCTGGAGGAGGCCGCCGGCCGGGCCCGCGCGGTGGCGGACGGCGTCAAGGTGACGACGGAGGTGCTGTCCGGGAACGTGGTCGAGGAGCTGATCCGCGAGTCGGCGGCGGCCGACGCCCTGGTACTGGGCAGCCGGGGGCTCGGCGGGTTCGCCGGGATGATGGTCGGTTCGGTGAGCCTGGCGGTGGCCGGGCACGCGGCGGGGCCGGTCGTCGTCGTCCGCACGGCCGGGGCGGCCGGGGCGGCCGGGGCGTCCGGGCACGGCACGGTGGTGGTGGGCCACGACGGCTCGGACGACTCGCGGGCGGCCATGGAGTACGCCGTCGAGCAGGCCAGGGCCCGCCACGCGCGGCTCCATGTGGTCTCGGCCTGGCAGCTGCCGGTGTTCTCGCCGTACGCCGTCGCCTACAGCGGCCTGGTCGAGGACGTGGTGCGCGAGGAGCAGGCGGCGGCGCGCGAGCGCGTGACGCCCTGGCGGCAGGCCAACCCCGACCTGGTGATCACCGACGAGCAGCCGTGCGCGCACCCGGTCTCGGCCCTGATGGACGCGGCCGCGACGGGCGACCTGGTCGTGGTGGGCTCGCGCGGCCGGGGCGGGTTCGCCTCCGCCGTGCTCGGCTCGGTCGGCCACGGCGTGCTGCACCACGTGACCTGCCCGGTCGCGGTGGTCCGCCCTCGCCAGGAAGACCGGGCATGAACAGCCTGACGACGGCGGGACAGGTCATGAGCCGCGTCCTGGTGGCCGTCGAACCCCAGGAGTCCCCGCTGATGGCGTGGGAGCTGATGCGCCGGGCCGGCGTGCACCACCTGCCGGTCGTCGACGGAGGGCACCTGCTGGGCATCCTGACGCGTGAGCAACTGGCCGCGTCCTGGTCCGGCGGGCCGCAGGAGCAGGCCGGGCGCGAGGTGCGGGAGCTCCTGGGCGGCGTCCGTACGCCCAGGGTCGGGCCGGGCACCCCGCTGGGCAGGGTCGCGGCCGTCATGCTCGACGCCGACGTGGACGCGGTGCCCGTGCTGTCCGACGACGGCCTGGTCGGCCTGATCACCGCCCGGGACGTCCTGGCCGCGGTCGCCGGACGGATCGAGCCGCCGCACGAGCCGACCGAGGTGATGACCGGGATGTTCCACCTCGAACCGATCCTGCCGGAACGGCGGGAATCGTGCCGGTCGTCGAAGAGCTGGCGGGAGGCGTGAGATGAAGGCCCTGGTCGTCTACGAGTCCATGTACGGCAACACCGAGCGGATCGCCCAGGCCGTGGCCGAGGGGCTGGCCACCCGGATGCGGGCCGAGGTGGCGGAGGTCGGCTCGGCCCCCGGGCACGTGGGCGGCGAGGTCGCGCTGCTGGTGGTGGGCGGGCCGACGCACGCCTTCTCCATGAGCCGCGCCTCCACCCGCGACTCGGCCGCCCAGCAGGCGGGCGGGCCGCTGGTGTCGCGCGGCAGGGGCGTGCGGGAGTGGCTGGCCACGCTGAGCACGTCGTCGGCCGGGCTCTGCTCGGCGGCGTTCGACACCCGCGTGGCCAGACCCCGCCTGCCGGGCTCGGCGGGCCGGGCGGTGGCCAAGCGGCTGCGCCGCCTCGGGGTCCGGCTCGTCGTGCCGCCGCGCGGCTTCTACGTGGCCGGCACGCAGGGGCCGCTGGTGCCGGGGGAGCTGGAGCGGGCCAGGCAGTGGGGCGAGAGCCTGGCCGCGTCCGTCCGGGTCCGGGCCTCCTGACCAGCCGCCGGGCGCCGGGTCACCGGCGCGGCGCCACCCCGGACGTCGGGGACGGGTGCAGGATGCGGTCCAGGCGGGCGGCGGCGTACCCGAGCGTGGACAGCGCGAGGACGATCAGCAGGTCACCCGGCGGCAGCGGCCGGGTGCCGAGCAGCTCGCGCAGCGGCGGCAGGTAGATCCCGGCCAGTTGCAGGACGAGCGCGCCCGCCACGGCGAGCAGCAGCATCGGGTTGGCCAGCGTGCCGGGCCGGGTCCGGGTGCCCAGCGCCACGCCGAGCTGGGTGGCGCCGAGCGCGAAGAAGGCCATGCTCTGCCAGTGCCGCCCGGTCAGCGACCCCCAGACGGCCACGCCCAGCGTGACGGCGGTGAGCACGACGGCGATGCGCACGACCCGCTGCCACAGGCCCGCCCCCATGATGCTCTGGCCGGGTGGCCTGGGCGGCTGCGACATGGTTCCCGGCACGGTCGGCTCCCCGCCCAGCGCCACGCCGGGCAGGCCGTGGGTGAGCAGGTTGATCCAGAGGATCTGGGCGGGCAGCAGCGGGAGCGGCAGCCCCACGAACGGGCCCAGCACCATCACCGCGATCTCGGCCGTCCCGCCCGACAGGCCGTAGACCAGGAAACGGCGGATGTTGGCGTAGACCCGGCGGCCCTCCTCGACGGCCGCGACGACGGTGTCCAGGTTGTCGTCGGCGAGCACGAGGTCGGCGGCCTGCCGGGCGACCTCGGTGCCACGTTTGCCCATGGCCACCCCGATGTCGGCGCGGCGCAGCGCCGGGCCGTCGTTGACGCCGTCGCCGGTCATCGCCAGGACCTCGCCCCGGCCGCGCAGGCCCTCGATGATGTCGAGCTTCTGCTCGGGAGTGGCCCGCGCGTAGACGCCGGCCGGGCCCGCGGCGAGCGCGCCGGGCTCGCGGCAGTCGACCACCCGCTCGGCGGGGCCGATGATGCCCAGGTCGACGGCGACGGCGCGGGCGGTGCCGGGATGGTCGCCGGTGATGAGGACGGGCCTGATGCCGGCCCGTTCGCAGTCGGCCACGGCCGCCGCCGCGGCGGGGCGCGGCGGGTCCAGGATCGCGACCAGCCCGAGCAGCGACAGCCCCTCCTCCCGGACGGGGTGGGGGAGGGCGTCCAGGTCGGCGCTCGCGACCGCCAGCACGCGGTAGCCGTCCCGGGCGTACCGGTCGGCGCGTTCGGCGGCGCTCGCCCGTGACGCCGGATCGTCGGCCAGCACGTCCGGGCGCAGCAGCGCTTCCGGGGCGCCCTTGCAGATCAGGCGGACGCCTCCGTGCGGCAGCAGGTGCGCCGTGCTCATCCGCTTGCGGTCGCTGTCGAAGGGCAGCTCGGCGACTCTGGGGAGACATTCCTGGAGGCGCTCGCGGTCGAGGCCGAGGCGGGCGGCGGCGGCCAGCAGCGCTGCCTCGGTGGGGTCGCCCAGCGCCGTCCACTCCTCGCCCGCCTCCTGGGGTGGGCGCAGGCGCGCGTCGTTGCACAGCGCCGCGGCGCTCAGCAGCTCGGCGAAGGCGCCGGGGTCCCGGTCGGTGACGAGTTCGCCGTCGGGCGCGTAGCCGGAACCGGTGACGGCGGCCTCCGCCGCCGGGGTCCACACGTGCCGGGCGACCATCCGGCCCTCGGTGAGGGTGCCCGTCTTGTCGGTGGCGAGCACGGTCACCGAGCCCAGCGTCTCGACGGCGGGCAGGTTGCGGACGAGCGCGTCGCGGGCCGCCATCCGGCGGGCGCCCAGGGCCAGGCTCAGGGTCACCACCGCGGGCAGCGACTCGGGCACGGCGGCGACCACCAGGCTGATCGCGGTCACCACCATCAGCTCGACCGGCTGGCCGCGTACCAGGCCCAGGACCAGCACCAGCGCCGACAGCAGCACCGCCACCCCGGCCAGCAGCCGTCCGACCCCGGCCAGGCGGCGTTGCAGCGGCGTGAGGCCGGCCCCCTTGACCATGAGCGCCGCGATGCGGCCGCTGGCGCTCGCCGCGCCGATCGCGGTGACCACCGCCCGGCCCCTGCCGCGGGCCACGACGGTTCCCGAGGAGACCGCCGCGCCGGCGATCTTGTCCACCGGGACCGACTCGCCCGTCAGGGCCGACTCGTCGACCAGCAGCGCCGCCGACTCCACCACCTCGGCGTCGGCCGGGACGATGTCGCCCTCGGCGAGCACCAGGAGATCTCCCACCACGACGTCGCCCGCGGGGATCTGCCGCTGGTGGCCGTCCCGTACGACGCGCGTCTCGGGGGTGGCGAGCTCGGCCAGGGCCGTGATGGCGTGGTCGGCGCGCACCTCCTGCGTCACGCCGACGGCGGTGTTGACCACGATCACCAGCGCGATCACCGCGGCGTCGGTCCAGTCGCCGGTGCTGATCGTCAGCGCCGCCGCGACCAGCAGCACGATGATGAGCGGATCCCTGAGCTGCGTGACGACGCGCCGCCACAAGGGGGTGGGCGGTTTGCGCGGCAGCAGGTTGGGGCCGTCGCGTTCCAGGCGGACGGCCGCCTCCGCCGACGACAGGCCAGAGGACGAGGGCGTCACGTGGGTGTCCTTCCTGCCCGCCGTGGCCTACGGGTCGGCGGAGTCGCTGCAAGGTGTCTCAGGATCTAGTCTTCGCCCTGGTCAGGGCCGTAAACGTGCCGGTCCGGCGGGGCGGCGCCGCGTTGGCGTCGGCGTTGGACGGGTTTGCCGTTGTCTTGGGCGAGGGCCTGGTAACCCAGAACCAGGAGGAGACGAGCGGGAAGACCGGAACATGAACGGGAAGGACGCCCTGGACGTCACGGCCGCGGCCGGGCTCCCGGTCGAGGAGGTCGTGGCCCGGCTGGACGGCACGACCGGCGGCCTGACCCAGGCCGAGGCGGAGCGCCGCCTGGCGGTGGTGGGCCCCAACTCCCTGCGCACCCACCGGGCCAGGCGCTTCGCGGTGCTGGCCCGCCAGCTGCGCTCGCCCCTGCTGATCCTGTTGGCCGTCACCGCCGCCGCGTCGTTCTTCCTCGGCGAGTCGTCGGACGCGCTGATCATCGGCGTGATCCTGGCGGTCTCGGTCGGGCTGGGCTTCTTCAACGAGTACCGGGCGGAGAAGGCGGCCGAGGCGCTGCACACCCAGATCCGGCACCGCTGCCTGACCCTGCGGGACGGCCGTCCCCGGCTGGTGGACGTGGTCACGCTGGTCCCGGGCGACGTCGTCACGCTGCGGCTGGGGGACATCGTCCCGGCCGATCTGCGCCTGGTCTCGACGGCGGGGCTGGAGTGTGAGGAGTCGGTGCTGACGGGCGAGTCGCTGCCCGTGGCCAAGGCCGTCCGGCCCGTCGGTCCGGGCACGCCGCTGGCCGAGCTGTCCGCTTGCGCGCTGATGGGCACCGTCGTGCACGCCGGGTCCGGCACCGGCGTGGTGGTGGCCACCGCCGGACGGACCGAGTTCGGGCGCATCGCGCTCCAGCTCGGCGAACGCCATCCGGACACCGAGTTCCAGATCGGGCTGCGCAAGTTCTCCATGCTGCTGGTCCGCGTCGCCGCCGCGCTCACCGCCGGGATCTTCGTCATCAACCTCGTCCTGCACCGCCCGGTGCTGGACGCGCTGCTGTTCTCGCTGGCGATCGCCGTCGGCATCTCCCCCCAGCTCCTGCCCGCCGTCGTCTCGACCAGCCTGGCCGCCGGCACCCACCGGCTGGCTCAGCACCGGGTGCTGGTCAAACGGCTGGTCTGCATCGAGGACCTGGGCGACATCGACGTGTTGTTCACCGACAAGACCGGAACCCTGACCGAGGGCCGGATCAGCTTCATGCGCTCGCTCGGGCCGGACGGCCGGCCCGACGACCAGGTGCTGGAGCTGGGCCTGCTGTGCAACGAGGCCGTCCTCGACGGCCAGGACGGTGAGACGGGCCGCACGGCGAGCGGCAACCCCCTGGACGTCGCCCTGTGGGAGGCGCCCGCCGCCGCCCTCCGACCCGGGCCGACCAGCCGTCGCCTGGCCGTCGTGCCTTTCGACCACGAACGGCGGGCGGCCTCGGTGCTGGTCGAGGACGACGACGGCCGGATGATCATCACCAAGGGCGCCCCGGAGGCCGTGCTGGCGCGCTGCGCCGCCGTCGGCGACCGGGCCGGGGCCGTGCTGGAGGCCGAGTTCGCCGCGGGCAACCGCGTGGTCGCGGTCGCCACCCGGCGGCTGTCCGGCGCCGCCGCCCGCCAGGCGACCCTCACCCCGGCCGACGAGCACGACCTGACCTTCCGCGGCCTGCTGGTCTTCCTCGACCCGCCCAAGGCCGGCGCCTCGCGGGCGCTGGAACGCCTGGCCGGGCTCGGCATCACCGTCAAGGTCCTCACCGGCGACAACCCCGCGGTCGCGGCCAAGCTGTGCGCCGACCTCGGCCTGCCCGGCGGCCGGGTGCTGACCGGGCAGGACGTCGAGGCCGCCGACGACGTCCGGCTGGCCGCGCTCATCGAACAGGCCGTCGTGTTCGCCCGCGTCAGCCCCGAGCACAAGGCGCGGATCGTGCGCGTCCAGCGGCGCAACGGCCTGGACGTGGCCTTCCTCGGCGACGGCGTCAACGACGCCCTCGCGCTGCACGCCGCCGACGTGGGCATCTCCGTCGACGCGGCCACCGACGTCGCCAAGGACGCCGCCGACGTGCTGCTGCTGGAGAAGAACCTCGACATCCTGGCCGACGGCGTCACCCAGGGCCGGCAGATCTTCGCCAACACCATGAAGTACGTCCTGATGGGCACTTCCAGCAACTTCGGCAACATGTTCTCCGCCGCCGCGGCCTCGGCGTTCCTGCCGTTCCTGCCGATGCTGCCCTCCCAGATCCTGCTCAACAACCTGCTCTACGACTCCAGCCAGCTCGCCATCCCCACCGACAACGTCGACCCCGAGCAGTTGCGGCGCCCGTCCCGCTGGGACGTGTCGTTGATCCGGCGGTTCATGCTGTTCTTCGGCCCGATCAGCTCGGTGTTCGACTTCGTCACCTTCGCGGTCATGCTCGGCGTCTTCCACGCCGGGCCGTCGCTGTTCCGCACCGGCTGGTTCGTCGAGTCCCTGGCGACCCAGGTGCTGGTGGTCTTCGCCATCCGGACCAGGCGCGTGCCGTTCTTCCGCAGCCGTCCGAGCGTCCCCCTGCTGATGGCGGCCCTCGGCGTCGTGGCCCTCGGCGCGATCATCCCGGCCACCCCGCTCGCCGCCGTCCTGGGCTTCCAGCCGCTGCCCGGCCCCTTCTTCGTCGCGCTGGGCCTGATGGTGGCCGCCTATCTGGCCCTCATCGAGTTCGGCAAGCGCCGCTTCTACCGGGCCGCGCCGCAGGCCCTCGCCGGTGGCGGGCGTACCGCCGCCCATCGCACGCACCGCAGGGCCCACCGTTTCAGTACGGCCGCCCGCGAGCGGCGCCGGACCCGCGCGGCCGGAAAAGGAGGACCAAGGTCCCGTCAAACAGGGCCGCTCCAGCGTGGTCGGCCGGCTCGCGGGGAGATGAGCCCTGGGGACGACTGAAGGGACCACGGACTTGGATCGCATCGTGCTCGGCTACGACGGCTCGGACTTCTCCGTGCAGGCCCTGGACTGGGCGCTGGACGAGGCCGAGCTCAGGAACCTGCCGCTGACCGTCGTCCACGCCTGGCAATGGCCGTACGGCGACGCGGACGAGGAGGCCAAGGCCCACCTGCGCAAGGCGGCCGAGCACGTCCTGTGGCACGGCGCCGAGTGCGCCCGCTCCACCAGCTCGGGCATCCGCGTGGAGACCGACCTGTACGAGGGCCCGGCCGCCCAGCGCCTGGTGGAGCTCTCCGGCCGGGCCGCGCTCCTCGTGGTCGGCTCCCGGGGGCTGAGCGCGCTGCCCAGGGCGGTGGTCGGCTCGGTGGCCGGGTACGCCGCCGCCCACGCCGAGTGCCCGGTGATCGTCGTACGCGGCCCGGGACCGCTGCCCAAGGCCACCCGGCCGGGCCCGGTCGTCCTGGCCGAGCGGGAGCCCGAGGCGCCGATCGTCGAGTTCGCGTTCGCCGAGGCGGCCCTGCGCGGGCTGTCCCTGGTGGCCTCCGCCGACCTGGGGGAGTGGCCGGCCCGCCACCCGGACGTCCGCATTGAGCCGGGCGAGGCCCACGAGCGGGCCACCCTCGTCGTCGTGGGCCGGCCGCGGGCCGCGCACCTCGGCACCACGAGTTCCCTCCCGCAGCACGCGCCCTGCCCCGTCGCCGTCGTGCCGGGGGACCACCCCCGGCCGTGAGTCAGCCGGACGGCGACGGCACCACGGCCACCGGGCACACCGCGTGGTGCAGCACGCCGTGGCTGACCGACCCCAGCAGCGCCGAGGCGAACCTGCCCAGGCCACGCGAGCCCACCACGACCAGGTCGGCCGAGGAGGAGGCGTTCCTGAGCGCGGCCACGGGATGGTCGCAGCGCTGGTCGTCGACGATCCGCACGTCCGGGTGCGCCTCCCGCCAGGGAGCCGTCTCCTGGGCGGCGACCCGGGCCCGGTCCTGGAAGTCCTCGTTCAGCATGTTGTAGGCGGCCGCGTACGACGACAGGATCGGCGGCTGCCAGGCGAAGAGCACCAGGAGCTCGGCGTCCTGGGCGCGCGCCTGCGTCACGGCGTACTCCATGGCCGGGCGCGAGTGCGGCCCGTCGTACCCGACCACGACTCTGCCGTGCCGCACGGTGGCGGCCTCGCGGACGACGACGACCGGCCGCGCGGCGTGCCCGGCCAGCGCCAGGCTCGTCGAGCCGAGCACCATGCCGGCGAAGCTGCCCACCCCCCTGCTGCCCACCACCAGGCTGTCGGCCTCGGCCGACTCCCGTACCAGGTCGGCCACCACCGGGCCGGGCAGCATCTCGGTGCCGATCCCGATGCCGGGCGCCAGGCCGCGCGCCCGGTCGGCCGCCGCCTCCAGCATCCCGGCGCAGTACTCGACGATCCCGGCGTCCCGCGACCACTGCTCGCACACGTGCACCAGGCGCAGGTCCAGTGAACGCCTGCGGGCGTCCGCGGCGGCCCACTCGACCGCCGCCAGCGAAGGCGGCGACCCGTCCACCCCCGCGACGATCCGTCCGGCCATCTCGTCCGTCTCCTCTCGTGTCATCCCGGCGGCAGCCGCGGGCTCAGGACGGCCCCGGGGGTCACCGCGACCGGGCACCTGGCCTCCAGCAGCGCGGCCTGCGTCACCGCTCCGAGCAGCAGGCAGGGAGGGGCCTCGTTGCCCCGGTTGCCGAGCACGAGGAGCGTGGCGTCCTTGGAGGCGTCGACCAGGACGCGCTGGGGGCGTTCGGTCAGGAACTCGGTGACCACCGTCACCTCGGTGCGCCTGCGGGCCAGGTGGGAGACGACCTCGCGGAAGCGGTTCTCCGCGCCTCTGCGCAGCGCGTGCGAGTCCACGAAGGGCAGCGGCTCCTGCCAGGACGACGACCCGCAGTCCGCCCAGCAGCACAGGGCGGTGACGGTGCCCTCGCGCAGGGCGGCCTCGTCCAGGGCGAGGTCGAAGGCCGCCAGGCTGGCGGGTGAGCCGTCGAGGCCGACCACGATCCTGACGTCCTGCCGGGTGGGCGGCTGGACGGGCGGCCGTACGACCACGACCGGCGTGACGCTGTGCGCGGGCACCTGGACGGCGGCCGACCCCACCTGAAGGCCCTCGAACCCGCCCTGCCCGCGGGATCCGAGCACGGTCAGCTCGGCGTCCCGCGCGGCCTCCAGCAGCACCGCCGAGGGGGTGCCCCGCCCCAGCAGTGGCTGGATGTCCAGCTCCGGGGCCAGCTCCCTGGCCCGCCGGACGCCTTCGTCCACGACGCCGAGGGCCATCGGCTCGAGGTGCTCCATGATCTCCTGGGCGACGGGCCTGGGGGCGTAGGGCCAGTGCAGGGCGTGGCAGACGAGGACGGGCAGCCCGCGCAGCCGCGCGTCGGCGACCGCCCAGTGCAACGCGTGCCGGCTCTCGATCGAGTCGTCGTAGCCGACGAGCACGGGCCGGCCGGCGCGTTCGTCGATCAATGCCGCCTCCGGGAGGTGATTAGTCCGGGTACCTGCGCGGATGAGCCTTCCCGGGGCCCGCGCGATGAGCCCCACAGGGGAGGAAACTCTTGGCCTAACCTGCTTGCCCGTCATGCGGTTCCTCCCGAAACTTGACGTCTTTTGAGGTTTTTGCTGCTTTCCGTCCCTTATAGGAGGGAATGCGGATATTGACGGCGAAGGAGGGATGATGCGCGGACGGATCGTGGCCGCGGTGGACGGCTCCGCGTCATCGACCGCCGCGGTGGAATGGGCCGCCGGCGACGCCCAGCGCAGAGGGCTCCCGCTACGCGTCGTGCACGTCTGCGAACAGTGGGCGCTCGGCGTGGACGACGCCCGGTACTGCGCGGGCGCGCTGGAGGCCGCCGCCGACCGGGCCCGCGCGATCAGCGGGGACGTCGAGGTCCGCGCCGAGATGCTGGCGGGCAACGTGATCGACGTGCTGATCCGCGAATCGGCCGACGCAGACAGCCTGGTGCTGGGCAGCAGGGGCATGGGCGGGTTCGCCGGCATGGTGCTCGGATCGGTCGGCAGGGCCGTGGCCGGGCATGCCGCGGGCACCGTCGTGGTCGTCCGCGGGGTCGTCGCCGTCCGGCACGATCTGGTGGTGGCCGGTGACGACGGCTCGGCGGGGTCGCGCCAGGCCATGGCGTACGCCGTCGAGCAGGCCCGTGCGCGCCGCGCCCGCCTGCACGTGGTCTACGCCTGGCAGACGCCCGCGGTGTCGCCGTACTGGGCGGCCTACAGCCATCTGCTGGCCGACTCCTTCCAGGAGGAGTCGAGGTCGGCCCGCGCGCGGGTGATCCCCTGGAGGAACGAGAACCCCGACGTCGAGATCACCGACGAGCAGGTGCGGAGCCACCCCGTGGCCGCGCTCGCCGAGGCCGCCGCCGCCGCGGACCTCGTCGTGGTCGGCTCGCGCGGACGGGGCGGCTTCTCCTCCGCGGTGCTCGGCTCCGTCAGCCACGGCGTGCTGCACCACGCGGCCTGCCCGGTGGCGGTGGTGCGGCCGCACGCGGAGGAGGAGGCGTCGTGACCGGTCTGATCGTGGTGGGGGCCGACGGTTCGGCCCCCGGCGCCGCGGCGGTCGAATGGGCCGCCGACGACGCGGCCCGCACGGGCGCCGAACTGCGGATCGTGCACGCCCTGGACCGGCAGCGGTACGCCGTCACCAGGTTCCCCGACTACGGCCAGGGCAACTACCTGCTGGTGGCGGCGTCCAGGGTGCTGGAGGCCGCGGAGGCGGTCGCGCGCGCCCGTCAGCCGTCGCTCCGGACGCGCGCCGAGGTCGTCGAGGGGACGCCCGCCGCCGTGCTCCAGGAGCAGGCGCGGCAGGCCGACGAGCTGGTCATCGGCAACCGGGGGCTGGGCGGGTTCGCCGGAGCCCTGCTCGGGTCGGTGACCGTGCACGTGGCCGGGCACGTCGCCTGCCCGGTCGTGGTGGTGCGCGCCGAGGCGCGGGAGCCGGTCGGTGAGATCGCGGTCGGCGTCGACGGCTCCGGCACCTGCGAACCGGCGATCGGCTACGCCTTCGAGCAGGCCAGGCTGCGCGGCGCCACGCTGCGCCTGGTCCACGCCTGGCAACTGCCCGTGCACGCCTTCGCCCCCGAGATCGCCTACGACCTGGACGAGGTCCGGGCCGCCCAGCACGAGACGGTCCGCGGCCGGACCGCCGGTTGGAGGGAGAGATGTCCCGACGTGAACGTGATCGAGGACGTCCAGAGCGCGCATCCGGTCGAGGCGCTCACCGGCGTCCCGTGCGACCTGGTCGTGGTCGGCTCACATGGGCGGGGCACGTTCGGGTCGCTGCTCCTCGGCTCGGTCAGCAGGGGAGTGCTGCACCATGCCCGCTGTCCCGTCGCGGTGGTCCGTCCCTGAGGGGCGTGCGGGAGGCGGTTGGAACGTCGCTGGTCAGAAGGGTGGAGAAGCGTGCAAGCTGGAAGTATGAGGCAAACCCTGCGCTTCGGACGGGTGGCGGGAATCCCCGTCGGCGCTCACTGGTCCGCGTTGGGCATCGTCGCCCTCGTGGTGGTGGCCCTGGGCTCCGGAGTCCTGGCCGCCGCCGCCCCGGGTGCGGGAAGGGCGGCGTACTGGGTGGCCGGGGTCGTCATCGGGCTGCTGCTCATGGCGTCGCTGCTCGCGCACGAACTGGCGCACGCGCTGACGGCCAAGCGGTGCGGCATGGAGGTGGAGTGCGTCACGCTCTGGGCGCTGGGAGGCGTCACGGAGTTCCGCGAGGAGGCGAGGACGCCCGCGAGCGAGGTGGCGACGGCGGCCGCGGGCCCCGTCGCGAGCCTGCTCCTCGGCGGCCTGGCCTACGCCGCCGCGGCGGTGCTGCCGCCGGGCGTGCCCAGGGCCGCCGCGGCCTGGCTCGCCATGATGAACCTGATCCTGGGCGTGTTCAACCTGCTGCCGGGCAGCCCGCTCGACGGCGGGCGGGTGCTGCACGGGCTGTTGTGGAGCCGATACGGGGATCGCCACCGCGCCGACGTCGGCGCCGCGAGGGCCGGTTACGGCATCGGTCTCACCCTGACCTTCGCCGGGTTCGCGGTGATCTGGGTGTGGAGCCCGCTGGGCGGGATGTGGCTGGTGATCACCGGCTGGTACATCGCGGGAGCCGCCCGCGGCGAGATCATGAGCAGGGCGGCCCGGCGCGGCCTCGGCGGAGTGTCGGTACGGGACGTCATGACGGCCACGCCGGACCTGGCGCCCGCCTGGCTGACCGTGCAGGGGCTGGTCGACGCGGTGGTGCTCGGCTCCCACCAGTCCGTCTTCCCCGTCGTGGGGTTCGACGGGGCCCCGCTCGGCGCGGTGTCGCTGGAGTCCCTGCTCGCCGTGCCCGCCGAACGCAGGGGGGAGACCAGGGTGGAGGCGCTGGTCGCGACCCAGACGCCGCCACGCGTCCTGTCGCCGGACGACGACGCCACCGCCCTGCTGGAGCGCCCTTCGCGGACGGGCGGCCTGCGTGCCGTGGTCGTCGAGGACGGCCTCGTCACCGGCATGATCACGGACGCGGACCTCGGCAGGACGCTGCAACAGGCGCTGCTGCGGCCCGCCGCGACCGTCTGACGCCGTCGCTACAGGCCGTCGCTACAGGCCGTGCACGCGGCGGCCCGTGACCTGGTGCGGGACGATCCGGATGAACAGATGGCGCTCCCCGCCCGCCCAGGGCGTGACGCCCGCCTCGGCCAGCTTGGCGACCTCGTCCTCGGGCACGTGGTGGGCCGGGCCCTGGATCAGGACGCTCCAGCCCTCCTTGCGCACCTCGTCGATCCGGTCCACCTGGAAGCCGATCATGATGTCCACGCCCTCCAGGCCGGTGCGCAGGTCCTGGTCCATGGGGCCGCCGCGGGCGGTCCGGAACAGCACGGCGCCCTCGTGCAGCCGGTAGTTGACGGGCAGCACCGTGGGCCCGTGGGAGCCGTTGAACGCGATCCGCCCGATGCCGCCCGGCGCGACCAGGCGCAGGCACTCCTCGGGGTCGAGGACGTCCATGACCGGCTCCTCCGGCCCGGCGCCGGGGCCCGGCGGACGGTCACGGCCACCGCCGAGCAGGTCCTGCGGGGTCGTCTCCAGGGCCGTGGCCAGGCGGGTCACCGTGTTCCTGTCGGGGACGCCGAGATGGCCCTCCAGGTACGTGACATAGCCCGGGGACATGTCGGCCCGCTCGGCGAGCTGGTCGATCGTGAGACCGAGCCGGTCGCGGTGGTGGGTCACCCTGCGTCCGAAGTCACCACTGTTCGTCATGATCATCTCCTTCTCCGTGAGGACGAGGCCGACGCCGCCCGGCACGGGGACGCCATCCACCCGCGTGCCGCCGTGGTCGGCCTCGACGGTGATCCGGCGCCCGCGGAACAGGACCGGCAGCGACAGCGTGCCCAGCCGTACGGGCACCAGCGGGTTGAGCAGCAGGCCCTCGGGCCTCGGCTCCAGGCCCAGGTAACAGCGTTGCAGCATGTCCACGGTCCCGGCCATGGCGCCCAGGTGGATGCCCTCCGCCGTGGTGCCGCCCTGGACGTCGTGCACGTCGCCGACCAGCGCCTCGGCGAAGAACTGCCAGGAGCGCGCCCGGTCGCAGCGCGACAGCACCCAGGCGTGCACGACGGCGCTGAGGGTGGAGCCGTGGCTGGTGCGGTCGAGGTAGTACTCGATCGTGCGCGGGATCAGGCCGGGGTCGGCCGGATAGCCGAGCCGGTCCAGGATCGCCAGCAGTTCGCCGGCGTCGAGCAGGTAGAACAACATCAGCGTGTCGGCCTGCTTGGACGCCTTGTAGCGGTTGACGTCGTCGCCGTCCGCTTCGAGCGCGCGGTCGAGGCGGCGCACGCCCCCGTACCGCTGCCAGTCGAGCTCGGCCAGCTCGGCGTAACCGGTGAACTGGCTGATGACGCCCTCGTGGAAGTCGACCCGCATGCGGCGGGTGATGTCCTCCCACCGCGCCGCCTCCGGCCCGTCCACAGCGCCCAACTGGAGGGCGTGCCGCAGCAGCCACACGGTCATGACGTTGGTGTAGGCGTTGTTGGCCAGGCCGGGTCCGGCGGCGCCGGGGTAGGCGGTGTGGTACTCGTCGGGGCCCATGACACCGCGGATCTCGTACCGGCCGGAGCCGGGGTCGAGCACGGCCAGCGAGGCGAAGAACCGCGCGATGGCGATCATCAGGTCGGCGCACCACGACGGCAGGGAGCCGGTGGCCAGGCGGTACTGCCACACGTTGTAGGCGACGGCGAGGCCGACGTGGCGCTGGAGGTGGGAGACGTCCGGCAGCCAGCGTCCGGAGTCGGGATTGAGGTGGAAGGTCTGGGTCTCCTCGCTGCCGTCGCTGCCGCTCTGCCAGGGGAACATCGCGCCGTCGTACCCGGCCGACCGGGCCGCCGCGCGGGCCTCGGGCAGGCGGCGCCACCGGTAGCGCAGCAGACCGCGGGAGATCTCGGGAAAGCGCAGGTTGAGCCAGGGCAGGACGAACAGCTCGTCCCAGAACACGTGCCCCCGGTACGCCTCGCCGTGCAGGCCCCGCGCGGGCACCCCGGCGTCGAGGTCGGCCGTGTGCGGGGACAGGGTCTGGAGCAGGTGGAAGATGTGCAGGTGGACGATCTGCGACAGCTCCGGCCCGTCCACGTTCAGCTCGGCCCGTTCCCACAGCCGCTCCCAGGCCGCGGCGTGCGCCGCCAGCAGCTCGGCGAAGCCCGGCGCAGTCCCCGCGCGCCGCAGGGCGGCCGACAGCGGGTCGTGCACGGCGGGGTCGCGCGAGGTCAGCAGGGCGACGACCTTCGTGAACGTCACCGGCACGCCCTCGACGGCCGCAAGCACGTACTCGACGGCGACGTGGTCGGGCGCCACGGAGACGGAGCCCGAGCCGGGGGCGGGGCCGTCGGCGCGGGCGGCGAGCGCGACGGTGACGCGGGAGGAGCGGGTCGTCGCGGTCAGCCAGGTCAGCTCGTCGTGGCGGCCCGTGGCGTGTTCCGTCAGGTGGTCGCCGCGCAGGTCGCGGTAGCGTTCGACGCCGTCGTTGGCGACCCGCCCGTCCAGCCCGGCGCGGACGCGCAGCGGCCCCGACCAGTTCTCCGCCGTGAAGGTCGTCTCCAGGGCGGCCAGGGCGGGGTCGGCCATGGAGACCAGGCGGCGTTGCCGCACCCGGGTGACCCGGCCCTGCCCGTCCCGCCAGCGCAGCTCCCGCAGCAGCACCCCGTGGCGCAGGTCGAGCTCCTGGGTGTAGTCCAGCAGCTCGGCCAGCTCCGGGCCGAACCAGTCCTGGCCGGGCGTGGCGAAGGTGAGCGGCAGCCAGTCGGGCAGGTTGACCAGGTCCTCGTTGACGACCGTCCGGCCGCCCACCTCGGACGCCAGCCGGTCGTAGCAGCCCGCGTGGTAGGTGCCGGGCGTGCGGATGCGGCCGTCGGGCGTGGCGCCGCGCGTGGCGAAGCGGCCGTTGCCGAGGGTGCACAGCGCCTCGCGCAGCCTGACCGAGGCCGGGGCGAAGCCCTCGTACGTGAGCGTCCACGGGTTCACGGCGACCCCGCGCGGACGCGCCCGTCCCGGTCGGTGTCGCGGACCACGGCTGGGAGCCGGTGCAGGTCAAGGGCGGCCATGTCGGTGACGCTACCCAGCTGCCCGACCCCCAAGACAGGGCCGTTGGTCCTTTGATCGGGCGGGGCTGCTTCACTGAGGGTCGCCGATGTGATGCGCTGTGCTCATCGTCTTCTGGAGGTGGACCATGAGCGCGCGCTCGCCGAGGCAGGCCATGGACGCGGCGGTCGAGGCCGGGCGTTGGGCTCCTTCCGTGCACAACACCCAGCCGTGGGTCTTCTCGGTCTCCGACGAGGAGATCGGGCTGAAGGCCGACACCTCCCGGAAGCTCTCGGCCGGTGACGTGTCCGGCCGGGAACTGGTGATCAGTTGTGGTGCGGCGCTGTTCACGATGCGTACGGCGATGCGGTGCGCGGGCTTCGAGCCGGTGGTGCGGGTTCTTCCCGATCCCGATCGGCCGGGGCTGCTGGCGACGATCAGGCCGGGGCAGGAGTGCGAGCCCGACGAGGAGACGCGGTCGCTGGGCGGTGAGATCGAGCGCCGTCACACGCATCGGGCGGGGTTCGCCGACGTCCCGGTTCCCGACCGGCTGGTGGAGTCGCTGGTGGCGGGGGCGCTGGGTGAGGGCGTCAAGCTGACGCCCGTCCGGTCCGGGGAGGCGGTGGAGGTGCTGGCGGCGCTCACGCGGGCGGCGCAGGGCGTTCAGGCCGCCGATCAGCGGTTCAGCCTGGAGATCGTCGGGTGGGCCAGGCCGCCGGGCAGCACGCGTGCCGACGGCGTGCCCGCCGAGAGCTATCCGCGGGAGGCGGCGCCGACGGAGGCGGAGTTCCCTCAGCGTCACTACTCGTGGCGGCACGGCTGGGGCGCGCCGGGCGGTCAGGAGGAGACGGCCACCGGGGTGGTGGCCGTGATCACGACGCGGGAGGACGGCCGCAAGGAGTGGCTGGCCACCGGGCAGGCGCTGCAACGGATGTTGTTGCACGCCTCGGCGCACGGGGTGAGCGCCGCCTTCCACACCCAGGCCCTTGAGCTGGACCTGTTGCGCGAGTTCCTGCGGCTGGAGCTGTTCTCGGGGGAGTACCCGCAGATGCTCATGAGGCTCGGCGTCACCCACGAGGGCAAGGGCACGCCCCGGCGCCCGCTGTCCGACGTCCTGGAATGAGAGGACCAAGGTCCTTCGAGCGAGGGGCGTACGACACTGATCGCGGGCCGGCGGAACCTGTGGAATGGAAGTGCGAACAAGGACACACCCCCCACCGAAAGGAAGGCCCGCCATGGCCACCACCATTCACCGCCCTGTGACGGACGTCGCCGCCGCCAAGGCGGAGCGCACCCCGGTCGACTACGTCTGGGCGCTGGCCCGGATCGCGATCGGCTGGGTCTTCCTGTGGGCGTTCCTGGACAAGACGTTCGGCTGGGGGTTCGCCACCCCGGCGAACAAGGCGTGGCTGGCGGGCGGCAGCCCCACGACCGGCTTCCTCAAGGGCACCGGCGAGAACGCGCTCGGCGGCCTGTTCGCCGGCCTGGCCGGCCAGGCGTGGGTGGACTGGCTGTTCATGGCCGGCCTGCTGGGCATCGGCGCGGCCCTGGTGCTGGGCGTCGGAACCCGCGTCGCCGCCGTCACCGGCACCCTCCTGCTCGCCATGATGTGGGCCGCCGAACTGCCCCTGGCCACCAACCCCTTCCTGGACGAGCACATCATCTACGCCATCGTCCTCATCGGCCTGGCCCTGACCGGCGCCGGCACCACCCTCGGACTCGGCAACCTGCCGATCGTCCGCCGCAACGCCTGGCTCAGGTGACCGGCCTCCGGCCACGGGCCCATCCCTCGACGGGGTGGGCCCGTGGCGTTTCCGACGTACCAGGACATCGAGAATGAGTGTCATGACACGTGCTGTGTATGTCGCCGCGGGCGAGGCGGGGAGCAACAAGGGGACCGTCGCCCTGGGGCTGGTGGAGCTGCTGTCCCGGCAGGTGGGGACCGTGGGCGTGTTCCGGCCGGTGGTACGGGCCGGCCGCGAGGACGGCCTGATCAACACCATCCGCAGCCGGTTCCAGCTCGCCCTGCCCTACGCGGCGTGCGCGGGTGTCACCTACGACGAGGTGCACGCCGACGTCGAACGCGCGGCCGGGGACGTCGTGGCCCGTTTCCGCGCGCTGGCCCGGCGGTGCGACGCGGTCGTGGTGGTCGGCACCGACTACACCGACGTGGGGGCGCCGACGGAGTTCGGGTTCAACGCCCGTCTGGCCGCCGACCTGGGCACCCCCGTGATCAACGTGGTGAGCGGACGGGGCCGGACGGCCGCCCGGATCGCCGCGGCGGTCGAGGTGTCGTCCAGGGAGCTGGCCCACCATCACGCCCAGGAGCTCGCGGTCGTGGTCACCCGGTCGGCCGGCGGGCCGCTCGCGCCCAGCCACGCGACGCCGGTGTTCGTGCTGCCGGAGGCGCCTTCGCTGCGCGCGCCCACGGTGGCCGACCTGCTGGACGCCTGCGAAGGCCGGTTCTTCCTCGGCGAGCGCGACGGGCTCGGCCGGGAGGCGAGCGCGCTGATGGTGGGCGCGATGTCGCTGCCGGGCATCCTGGAGCGCCTCACCGAGGGCGCGGCGGTGATCATCCCGTCCGATCGGGCCGCCGCGCTGCTGCCCGGCCTGATCGCCGCGCACAAGGCGCCGGGCTTCCCGTCCCTGTCGGCGGTGGTGCTGACCGGCGGCACGGACCTGCCCGCCTCCGTGGAACGGCTGCTGCGCGGCATGACGATCCCGCTGCCGGTGATCGCCACCGGTCACGACACCTTCGACACCGCGACCCGGCTCTCGGCCGTGGAGGGGCGGTTCACGCCCGAGGCGGGCGGGAAGATCGACACCGCGCTGCGCCTGTTCGCCGAGCACGTGGACGGCCGGCTGCTGCTGGACCGGCTGGACATCGCCAAGACCGACGTCGTCACGCCGTTGATGTTCGAGTACGAGCTGCTGGACCGGGCGCGCGCCCGGCGCAGGCACATCGTGCTGCCCGAGGGCGAGGAGCCGCGCATCCTGCGCGCGGCCGACATCCTGCTGCGCCGCGACGTGGCCGACCTCACCCTGCTCGGCGACGCCGCCCGCATCAGGGTCCAGGCCGCCCAGCTCGGCCTCGACCTGGACGCGGCCAGGGTGCTCAGCCCGTTCGACCCCGAGCTGCGCGAGCGGTTCGCCCACGCCTACGCCGAGGCCAGGGCGCACAAGGGGATGACCGTCGAGCTGGCCCGCGACGCCGTCACCGACGTCTCCTACTTCGGCACGCTGATGGTCCACACCGGCCTGGCCGACGGCATGGTCTCCGGCGCGACGCACACCACGGCGCACACGATCAGGCCGGCGTTCGAGATCCTGCGGCTGGGGCTGGTCTCCAGCGTGTTCTTCATGTGCCTGGCCGACCGGGTCCTGGTGTACGGCGACTGCGCCGTCAACCCCGACCCCACCGCCGGGCAGCTCGCCGACATCGCGATCGCCTCGGCCCGCACCGCGGCGATGTTCGGGGTCGAGCCGAGGATCGCGATGTTGTCGTACTCGACGGGCGCCTCGGGGGCGGGGGCGGAGGTCGACAAGGTGCGCGCCGCCACCGAGCTGGTCCGTGAGCGCCGTCCCGACCTCCAGGTGGAGGGGCCGATCCAGTACGACGCCGCGGTGGACCCCGCCGTCGCGCGGGCCAAGATGCCCGGCAGCCAGGTGGCCGGACACGCCACGGTCTTCGTGGTGCCCGACCTGAACACCGGCAACAACCTGTACAAGGCCGTCCAGCGCAGCGCGGGGGCGGTCGCCGTGGGGCCGGTGCTTCAGGGGCTGCGCAGGCCGGTCAACGACCTGTCCAGGGGCGCCACCGTGGCCGACATCGTCACCACCGTCGCGGTCACGGCCGCCCAGGTGCGCGACGAGCCGGCGCCTCCTGACCTGTCACCCGGTGTCTGACGCGCGCCACCGCCGGGCGACGAGCGCGGCGGCCAGCACGGCCGCGAGCCCCGCCCACGTGACCGGATGGCTCCAGACGGCGGTGTCGACCTGCTGCACCAGCACGAACACGCCCATGACGACGACGAACCAGCCGAACGCCGTGCGCAGCGCGTCCTGCGGGATGCGGCCCGCGAGCCGGCCGCCCACCAGGCTGCCGAGCACCGCGGCCGCCGTGACGGTCAGGGCGAGCCGCCAGTCGATCGCCACGCCCGCCAGGTGCCCGGCGAGCCCGGCGAACGACTTCATCGCGATGACGAGCAGCGACGTGCCGACCGCGACGCCCATCGGCAGCCCGCCGAGCAGGGCCAGGGCCGGGACGACGAGGAACCCGCCGCCGGAGCCGACCAGCCCCGTCACGGCGCCGACGACGAGCCCTTCCGCCGCGATGTGCTTCAGCGGCAGCTCGCCGTGGGCGGGCCGCGCCTGCCTCCCGGCGTGCCGGGGCCTGCGGAGCATCGCGACCGCCGTGGCCAGCATCATCAGGGCGAAGGCGACGAGCAGCGCCGTGCCGGGGACGTACTCGGCGAGGCGTCCGCCGCCGTACGCGCCGGCCATGCTGAACGCGCCGAAGAGCAGGCCGGTGCGCCAGCGGATCCGTCGTGCCCGCGCGTGCGGGACCAGCGCGGCCAGGCTGGTGACGCCGACCACGAACAGCGAGATGGCGATCGCCTCCTTGGTGTCCTGACCGGCCAGGTAGACCAGGATCGGCACGGTCAGGATCGACCCGCCGCCGCCCAGCACGCCGAGGCTGACGCCGACGAGCAGGGACGCCGCGACGATCAGGACGGTCACGGGGTCTTCCGCAGCTGCGCGATCACCGTGCGGATGTCCGGGCGCGGCCCGCGGTTGTAGGGCAGCCGGGACAGCATGACGCCCATGGCACAGGAGTTGCTGACGGCCGCGTACACCAGGCCGGCGCCGATCGCGGTGCCGATCAGATGCGCGCCGGGCACGAAGATCCCGGCGAGACCGGTGGTCAGCACGATCGAACCGGCCACCAGCCGGACCTGACGCTCGATGTCCCACCGCTCGGGCCCCCGCTCAAGGGGCGCGCCGGCGGTCTCCCACCCGACGATCCCGCCCTCCAGGACGCGCAGGTTCGGCAGCCCGGCCTCGGCGAGGGCCTGCCCGGCCTGGGCGGCCCGCGCTCCCGAGCGGCAGACGAGCACGACGTCCTCGTCGAGGTGGCTCAGGAGTTCGGCCCGGTGCTCGCGCAGGGTGTTCAGCGGCACGTTGTACGAGCCCGCGATGTGCGACGTACGGAACTCGCCGGGCGTGCGCACGTCGAGCAGGCGCGGCGCCCGCCCTTCCGCGACGAGCCGCCGCAGCACGGCGGGGGTGAGGGAGGAGGTGGGGGCGGTGCTCATGAGACTTTCCTTCGGGTTCGAATACCACGGGGGGTATAGAGGGGACGTGCGTCAGCAAATGGGGTCAGACGCCGGCCGACAGGGCCCACGCGGCGTAGCCGCCCAGGACGTCGGAGACGTCCCGGAAGCCGCGGTGCCGCAGCAGGCTCGCCGCGATGGACGAGCGGTGACCGCCCGCGCAGTGCAGGACGACGGGCCGGTCGGCGGGCAGCTCGCGGCTGCGGGCGGGCAGTTCGCTCAGCGGGATGTGCGCGGCGGCGTCGATGAAGCCGTTCGCCTCGCGCTCGCCGGAGGTGCGGACGTCCACGACGACGGGAGGGGCGTCGCTGGCGAGGGCGGCGCGCAGCTGCGCGGCGGTCAGGCGGCTGGCCGGGGCGACCTCGTCCGCGAGCTCGACCAGGGCGTCGTCGGGGTTGCGCAGGTAGCCCGCGACCCGGTCGAAGCCGATCCGGGCCAGCCGGGTGACGACCTCCTCCTCCCGGTTCTGCGGCGCCATGACGACCAGCTCGCCGGCCGGGTCGAGCACGGTCCCCGCCTGCTCGGCGAAGCGCCCGTCGGCGGGCACGTTCACCGCGCCGCGCAGGTGGCCGGCGGCGAAGTCCTGCGGGTCGCGGGCGTCCACCACGACCGTGCCGGCGGCCCGCAGCCCGATGAACTCATCGAGGGTCAGCGGCCTGGGGGCGGCAGAGGCGTCGTAGCGGGCGCGCTCCTTGCGGTTGAGGTCGGCGTCGTAGGCGAAGTAGCCGGGCGCGGCCGGCTGCCCGGCGGTGACGAGCGCGACGAACGACTCCCGGTCCATCGGCGCGCACGCGTAGTTGGTGGCCCGCTGCTCGCCGATGGTCGACTGCTTCTCGGTCGAGAGGTTCTTGCCGCAGGCCGAGCCGGCGCCGTGCGCGGGGAAGACCCGCACCTCGTCGGCCAGGCCCATGAGCTTGTTCTGCACGCTGTCGTACAACATCGCGCCCAACTCCTCGGGGGTGACGCCGACGGAGGCGAGCAGGTCGGGGCGGCCGACGTCCCCGATGAACAGCGCGTCGCCGGTCAGCACCCCGTACGGGACGCGGTCCCCGGCGCGTTCGTAGACCAGGACGCTGATCGACTCCGGCGTGTGGCCGGGCGTCTCCATGATCTCCAGGGTGACGTCGCCCAGGGAGATGCGCTCGCCCTCGCCGAGCTTGCGGATCGGGTACTCGGTCTCGGCGCGCCGGCCGTAGCCGATCCAGGCGCCGGTGCTGTCGGCCATCTCCAGGTGCCCGGCGACGAAGTCGGCGTGGAAGTGGGTGTTGACGACGCCGACGACGGTGAAGCCGTGCGCGCGGGCGTCGGCCAGGTACTCGGAGACGTCCCGCCGGGGGTCGACGACCACCGCGTGGCCGGTGCCCTCGTCGGCGATCATGTACGACGCCTGCGAGAGGCAGTCCAGGTAGTACTGGGTGAAGAACACGGCAATCCCTTCGTGAGGAACGCGACCGGTGGGGCGGTGGCTACCGATACCCCCCCGGGTATCTTGTACCCGACAGTAGGTTGTGTGTGAAGCGGATGTCAAATACCCCTCTGGGTATCGCTCAGCATACCTATGGGGGTATGGTGACCTGGACGAATGTCTCTACCGCCCTCCGGTGCGACCTCGTTCCAGGTGCGAAGGACCTCCGCCCGTGAAGACCAATCCCGCGCCCGCCGCGACCGGCCGCCCGCCCGTACGTCTCGGGCTCCGGGCGAACGCCGTCCAGTTCTCCCTGCTGGTCGTCGTCAACGTCGCCGTCGGCGGCCTGGTCGGCCTCGAACGCACCACCGTGCCGCTCATCGGCGCCCACACCTTCGGCCTGACCAGCGACCTCGCCGTCTTCTCCTTCATCGTCGCCTTCGGCCTCACCAAGGCGTTCACCAACCTGGCCGCCGGCGCCCTGACGGCCCGGTTCCGCCGCAAGCAGCTCCTCGTGGCCGGCTGGCTGATCGGCGTCCCCGTCCCGTTCGTCCTGGCCTGGGCGCCCTCCTGGGGGTGGATCGTGGCCGCCAACGTCCTGCTCGGCCTCAACCAGGGGCTGACCTGGTCGATGACGGTCAACATGAAGATCGACCTGGTCGGGCCCGCCCGGCGCGGTCTCGCCACCGGCCTGAACGAGGCCGCCGGGTACACCGCCGTCGGCGCCACCGCCCTGCTCACCGGCTACCTCGCGACCGGCTACGGCCTGCGTCCCGTCCCCGAACTCGTCGGCGTCGTCTTCGTCGCGGCCGGCCTGGCGCTGGCCCTGGTGGTCCGCGACACCGCCGCCCACGTGGCCCTCGAACTCGACCGGCATCCCCGGCCCCTGGCCGCCGGTGAGACCCCGGGGCCGGCCGCCGTGTTCGCCCGCACCTCCTGGCGTGACCGCTCGCTGCGCGGCGTCAGCCAGGCCGGCCTCGTCAACAACCTCAACGACGGCCTCACCTGGGGGGTCTTCCCGCTGCTGTTCACCGACCACGGCCTGGGGCTGGCCGCCGTCGGGCTGATCAAGGGGCTGTACCCGCTCCTGTGGGGCATCGGCCAGATCCCGGCCGGTCACCTCGCCGACCGCCTCGGCCGCAAACCGCTCATCGTCACCGGCATGTTCGTCCAGGCCGCCGGCCTGCTGCTCGCCCTCGTCCTGCTGGACGTCCCCCTGCTCGCCGGGGTCCTGTCCGCCGTCGCCCTCGGGCTGGGGACCGCCATGGTCTACCCCGCCCTGATCGCCTCCGTCTCCGACCACGCCCACCCCGCCTGGCGTGCCAACGCCCTGGGCGCCTACCGCTTCTGGCGCGACATCGGCTACGCCGCCGGAGCCCTCGTCGCCGGCGTCCTGGCCGACGCGCTCGGCCTCGGCGCCACGGTCGTCGCCGGCGCCGTCCTCACCGCCGTCTCCGGCCTGCTCGCCGCCCGCTGGATCACCGACCGCACGACGGGCTGACGGCGCGCCCGGCCTGCGTCAAGCGCGGCCCAAGGTGCGGTCGGCATTGTCCGTGTCGCCGGAAACGGCGGGAGCGTTCCTTGATCTCCCTCTGGTTACAGTCCGTAGTGGTTGATTTGCTCAGGGGGGAAGATGAAGAGTGTTCGCGTAGTCGCCGTCAGGATGGCGAAGGTGTTGTGTGCCGGGCTGCTCGCGGTCCCGTCGTCCCCGCTGGTCGTGCCCGAGCCGTCGCCGGACACGTCGGTGGTGACGGTGCGAACCGGCGGCGACCGGACCGGCGACACCACGGTGGGCCCGCTGGCCGGTGTCGAGCTCGGCCTGTTCACCGGCCCCGACGCCACCACCCCGGTCGACGGCGACTGGGGCGTGTGCGTGTCGGACGGTGACGGCGACTGCAGCTTCGTCGTCCCCGACACGGCGCCGGGCGGCGCCAACGAGGGCGCGCGCTTCTACGTCAGGCAGATCTCCGCCCCCGACGGCTGGTACACCAACCCCGAGCTGCGGACCGGCCGCGGCAGCGGGTCCAACTCCGTCGCCACGCCGTACGTCTTCCAGACCCCCGCGCTGGAGAGCGACACCACGTACACCTCCACCCGCGACTTCATGATCAACAACACTCGCGGCGACGCCACCGCCTCGACCGGCGTCTGGCAGCAGTCACGGGACAACCCACGGCCCGATCCGACCTGCGGCCTCGACGTCGCGCTGCTGCTCGACCTGTCGGCCTCGGTGGGCAGCGCGCTGCCCGACCTGAAGTCGGCCGCCGACACCTTCACCGACGCCCTGACCGGCACCCCATCCCGGATGGCGCTGTTCACCTTCGACCGCAACTCGCCCAGCGCCGGCACCACGAACAACCCCGACCTCATGCCGGTGTCCACCGAGGCGGGCGCCGAGGCGTTCAAGAACCAGTACGCCGACTGGCAGCTCGGCAGCGGCACCAACTGGGACCGCGGCCTGTGGGCGGTCGCCGAGGCCGCGCCGCGCTACGACCTGCTGGTGGTGCTCACCGACGGCAACCCCACCTACTACGACACCCTGCTCGGCGACGGCAGCAACACCCGCATCGCCGAGGTGGAGGCCGGGATCTTCTCCGCCAACGCGGTCAAGGCCGAGGGCACCCGCGTCCTGGCCGTCGGCGTCGGCAACGGCGTGACCGGCCTGACCGCGCTCAACCTGCGCGCCATCTCCGGCACCACCGCCTTCGACGGCTCCAACGCGGCCGCCGCCGACTACTTCCAGACCAGCGACTACGCCGCCGCCGGACAGGCGCTGCGCGAGATCGTCCAGGCCCAGTGCCGAGGGTCGCTGTCGGTGGTCAAGCAGATCGTCCCGTCCGGCAACACCGGCGAGGACGTCACCGGCGCCACCCCGGCCGGCCCCGGCTGGGACTTCACCGCCGAGACCACCACGCCGGGCATCGGCGGGCTGCCCGCCACCGAGTCGACGACCGACGACGGCACGGGATCGGTCAACTTCGACCTCACCTTCAGCCAGACCCCGTCGGCCGACGTCACCGTCACCGAAGCCCAGCACCCCGGCCACACCCTGGTCACCCAGGACGGGCGCAACGCCGTCTGCCGCCTGATCGACACCGGCGTCGAGGTGCCGGTGACCAACAGCGGCGGGCTCGGGTTCACGGTCGAGGTGCCGAGCGACGCGGCCGTCAGCTGCACCGTCTACAACCGCCCACCCACCCCGACACCGACCCCGACACCGACTCCGACACCGACACCGACTCCGACGCCGGTCGTCACTCCGACGCCCACCCCGACACCGACCCCCACGCCGGTCGTCACTCCGACGCCCACGCCCACGCCGACACCGACGCCCACCCCGTCCCACCCGGGGGACTGCCACAAGGCACATCCGTATTGGGGCCACTGCGAGCAGCACCCGGACTGGCACGACGTCTGCCACGAGGAGCAGTCGCACTGGGGTCACTGCGAGCAGCACCCGGACTGGCACGACGGCTGCCACAAGTCGGCCCTCGGTTGCGGGGACCTGCCGCCGTGGTCGTACCTCGGCGAACGATGGGAGTGACGCCCTCCGCCGGCCGCCCGCGGCATGCGGGCGAACCGGCCGGCCGTAGCTGACGTGGGCGGGCCCGGCCTTGTGCCGAGCCCGCCCACGACGGTTTCCAGAGAACCTGGGGACGGCCGTTCCCGCCCCCCTCAGGCCGTCAGTGCCGGAGTGTCAGCAGACCCGGTCGGTAGGGTAGGAGGCCGTAGTCGCCGCCGGAGCCGGGGCTGCGTCCCTGGTAGAGGAGTTGGAGGTTGCAGGGGTCCACGGTGAAGGTCTGGTCGGCGCTCGTGCGGATCAGTTCGCCGTGGCTGATGTCGTCGGTCCAGGTGGCGCCGCTGTTGGCCTTGCCGGCGAAGGGGTTGCCCTCGGTGGCGGCCTGTGGTGTCCATGTGCCGTTCAGGCTGGTGGCGGTGAACGAGCGGAAGTAGCGGCCCTGCGCGCCGATCGCCTCGACGAGCATGAGGTACCGGTTCTGGCCCTGGAGTCTGTAGACCTGGACGGCTTCGAACAGGTTGTTGGTCGTGTCGCTCATGATCACGGTCGAGGTGGTGCCGAAGTCGCCGGGGAAGTTCCCGATGGGCATGGTGGCCCGGTAGATCTTGCCGTTGTCGCCGGCGAAGAACAGGTACATGTTCGTGTCGTCACCGATGACGGTCTGGTCGATGGGGCCGGTGCCGGAGCCGGAGATGCTGCCGGAGAACAGCGTCTGCTGGGCTGACCAGCCGTTGGGGTTGGCGGGGTCGCTGGAGGTGCGGTAGGAGAAGGCGGTTGCGCTCCACTGGTAGGCGAGTACCCAGATGTTCTTCGGGGCGAAATAGAA
This sequence comes from Nonomuraea sp. NPDC051191, assembly GCF_044455665.1. NCBI lineage: Bacteria > Bacillati > Actinomycetota > Actinomycetes > Streptosporangiales > Streptosporangiaceae > Nonomuraea > Nonomuraea sp. NPDC051191. Next base: position 120,477 of record NZ_JBITEZ010000028.1, read on the forward strand.
CAGCGTGGGCGCGACGGCGGAGAACGGCATCGTGTTCTGGCCTGCCGAAGCCATGTCGGACCAGTCGGTGAAGGGGCTGAAGTTCATCGAGCCCCATTTCGTCCCGGTGTCGTGGGTGGTGGCGTAGACGAGATGCCTGCCGTTGTAAGGGGCGACGGTGAAGTCCTTGAGCGAGACCCAGCCGGACTTCGGGGTCGCCAGCGCGCCGGTCGAGCTCCAGCGGTAGGTCGAAGGAAGGTCGCACGTGCCGGGGGTGCTCGCCTGGAGGAGTGGAGGACGACTCAAGGGCATGCGGGGCTCCTCGGGTGGGGTGGTGGCCGAGCTGGGCCGGGGGAGCGCGGCGTACCGCGTGAAGCTTCATGGCGGGTGCCGCCGCCGTCCTGGCGTGCACGACGGACGGCGGCGGCCAGCAGGCCCTATGAGGCCGTGGTGCCCGGGTTGTAGGTCCACTTCTGGTTGGTGCCGCCCGAGCAGGTGTAGAGCTGGAGCCCGGTGCCGTTGCCGGTGCCTGCGCCGATGGCGTCGAGGCA
>NZ_JBITEZ010000029.1:0-40709 GCF_044455665.1 Nonomuraea sp. NPDC051191
GCTCCCACTCCGCGTTGGTTAAGTCACCTCGACCCATAGGTCAATCGTGACGACGCAGGCACGATCAGTCAGCAGATCTAAGAAACAGCTCCTAGACCGGCACCCTCCGGAAGACCAACTCGGCCGGGCCACGACCGCAGGAACCCCCCACACCAGCCCGTCGCGCTCTGCCGTTTGCCCGGCAGGCGGTCAGCACTGCGGCAGTTGGTCGCGGATGTCGTCGCCGGTGTGGATCCAGGCGTCGGACGCCACGCCCACGCGCCCCTCGCTGCGATAGACGACGTCCCAGGCGTCGGTCCAGCCGTACGGGCCGTTGACGGCCGGGCCGTCGCCGGCGACCACGGTCCCGCCGACTGTGGCGTTCGCGACGGCCGAGGCCGCCGCGCCTGGCATGATCGGTCCGGCCACGAGGGCCGACGTGGCCGCTACGAGCGGCTGGACGAGTTTCCTGGATCTCTTCAAAGTGCTGCTCCTTCCGGCTTCGCCTGGACCAGCCATGACGCGATCGCGGCGTACGGTCATGTCGGCGGATGTGCCGACGGCATTGCATCCACACGCCCATCCGTCGCGCACTCGCCGGTGTGGCACCCGCTCTTCTCCATGAGGTGGCGAGGGACGCACCTGTCGAAGGCCGCGGCCCCGGCCCTGCGGTTCGCCTCCGACCTGGAGCCGAGGGTGAACGGCACGGCGCTGGTGGACGTCAGCGTCGACGGGCCGGCTGTCCGGGTGGTGGGGGATCGACGACGTGTTCCTCGGCCACCGCACCTGCGAGAAGTAACGCCTTCGCACCCACCCTGGCGCCCCTTCCGAGCGGTCGGAAGGGGCGTCAGGGCCCAGCCGTCACGTCGTTCACCGGGCTGCGCGGGGCCTGCCCGGTCAGGACCCGTACGGCCTCCTCGGCGGCGAAGCGCCGCACGGTCTCGATCGCCTGCTCGGAGTAGTAGGCGGCGTGCGGGGTGACGATCACGTTGGGCAGCGCGAACAGGGGGTTGTCCGGCCGCCAGTCGCGCTGCTTCGCGGGCTCCTCCTCCAGGTCGTCCAGGGCCGCGCCGGCGATCCAGCCCTCGGTGAGCGCCTCGTGGAGCGCCGCGTCCTCGACGATCGGGCCGCGCGCGGTGTTGACGAGGATCGCGGTCGGCTTCATCCTGCGCAGCGTCGCACGGTCGAAGGTGTGGCGCGTCTCCGGGGTGAGCGGCGCCTGGATCACCAGGTAGTCGGCGCTCTCCACGAGCTCGTCGAACGACACCGGCCGCACGTGGCGGGCCAGCAGCTCGGAGTCGTCCAGGAAGGGGTCGTGGGCGCGGACCTCGACGCCGAAGGCCCGCGCGCGGGCGGCGACGAGCTGGGCGATGGCGCCGAAGGACAGCAGGCCGAAGATCCGTCCACGCAGCCGCGGGATCGGCTCGCCGGTCTGCCAGCGCCACACGCCGCGGCGGGTGGCGCGGTCGTACTGGCAGATCTTGCGGGCGGCGGCCAGCCAGAGCGCGACGGCGTGGTCGGCGACCTCCTCGGCGCACCACTCGTTCGGCGCGTTGGTGACCTGGATGCCGTGCCGGGTCGCGGCCTCGACGTCGACGATGTCCACGCCGGTGCCGTAGCGGGCGATCACCCGGCACCGGGTGAGGGCGTCGATGGCGCGGGAGCCCACCCGGGCGTACTGGGTCAGCACGCCGTCGGCGTCCCGGCCCTTCTCGATCACCTCGTCCTCGCTCTTGCACTGTTCGGCCTGGAGCTCGAACCCGGCGCCCTCCACGATCGCGCGTTCGATGTCCACGTCGCCGAAGTCGGAGTCGGCGATCATGATCGTGCCTCTGGCGTCAGTGCGAGTCACGGGGAATCCCCTTGGTGTGTACGAGGTCCTGGTACGACAGGGCCAGCTCCAGGCAGCCCCCGCTGTCGAGCTGCCCGACCGTGGCCCGGTAGATCTCCTGCCACGGGGTCTGGTTCTCCAGCGCCGGCGGGGTGTGGCGGGCCCACCGCTCGGCGATCTCCTCCTCGGTCAGCAGCACGTCGACGCGCGCGTTGTCCACGTCGACGCGGATGAGGTCGCCGGTGCGCAGGATGGCGAGGTTGCCGCCGGCGGCGGCCTCGGGGCTGGCGTTGAGGATGGACGGCGCGTCGGAGGTGCCGCTCTGGCGGCCGTCGCCCAGCGTGGGCAGCGTGGTGATGCCCAGCCGCATCAGCGCGGACGGCACCTCCATGTTCACCACCTCGGCCGACCCCGGGTAGCCGATCGGCCCGGTGTAGCGGATGACGAGGATGCAGCTCTCGTCCACGCCGAGGGCGGGGTCCTGGATGCGGGCGTGGTAGTCCTCGGGCCCCTCGAAGACGATGGCCCGGTAGTCCGACACCGCGCGGAACTCGTCGGTCAGGACCGAGGTCTTCATGACCGCGGAGTCGAACAGGTTGCCCGTCATGATGAGCAGCCCGCCGTGCGCGTCCAGCGGATCGTCGTACGGGCGGATGACCACCGGGTCGGCGGGCGGGGCGTCGGCCAGGTTCTCGGCCACGGTGCGGCCCGTGACGGTCACGGCGTCGCCGTGCAGGCGCCCGGCCTCCAGCAGCGACCGCATGACGGCCGGGACGCCGCCGGCGCGGTAGAAGTCCTCGCCGAGGAACTCCCCGGCCGGGGCGACGTCGGCCAGCACCGGGACGTCGGCCCCGACGCGCTGCCAGTCGTGGATGGTCAGCGGCACCCCGGTGTGCCGGGCGATGGCGTTGATGTGGATGGGCACGTTGGTGGAGGCGGCGATGGCCGAGGCGACCACGATCGCGTTCTCGAAGGCCCGCATGGTCATGATCTTGCGTGGGGTGAGGTCCTCGCGCACCAGCTCCACCGCCCGCAGGCCGGTGTCGTAGGCCATCTGCGCCCGGCGGCGGTAGGGCGCGGGGATCGCCGCGCAGCACGGCAGCGACATGCCCAGCGCCTCGGCCAGGCTGTTCATCGACAGCGCGGTGCCCATCACGTTGCAGTGGCCGACGCTGGGCGCGGAGGCGGCCACGCGCGCCATGAACTCGTCGTAGTCGATCTCGCCGGTGGCCAGCAGCCGCTTCGACTGCCAGATCACCAGCCCCGACCCGGAGGCGGCCATCCGCTGCCCCTGGTGGTAGCCGTTGACCATCGGCCCGCCGGACAGGACGATCGCCGGCAGGTTCACCGTCGCCGCCGCGGCCAGGCACGCCGGTGTGGTCTTGTCGCAGCCCGTCGTCAGGACGACCCCGTCGAGCGGGTATCCGTAGAGCACCTCGACCAGCCCGAGGTAGGCGAGGTTGCGGTCCAGCGCGGCGGTCGGGCGTTTGCCGGTCTCCTGGAGCGGGTGGACGGGGAACTCGAACGGGATGCCGCCGCCGTCGCGGATGCCGTCCCTGACCCGGTCGGCGAGGGCCAGATGGTGGCGGTTGCAGGGCACGAGGTCGCTGCCCGTCTGGGCGATGCCGATGATCGGCCGGCCGGACTGGAGCTCCTTCGGGGTGAGCCCGAAGTTGAGGAAGCGTTCGAGATAGAGCGCTGTCATCTCCGGGTTGCCGGCGTTGTCCCACCACGCCTGGCTGCGCAGGCCGCCGTCCTCGGGGTGCCCGGTCGGACGCATCGGCCGCTCCTCACTCACGCGGGACCCCGCCGCATCCGGCCGGGTGACGTCGTACGGCGCGCCGCCCGGCGGACCGCTCTCCTGGCGTGGCCTACCCCGCCATCGTCGGCGCGTAACGCCTCAGATCATCGCCGCCATCACCTGCTCGACGGTGGTGACCTCGGGAAACTCCACCAGCCACCAGGTGGCGCCGGCGTCCTCGTAGGGGCCGGGGTGCTGCCCCGGCGGGACGCCGACCGCGACCTCGAAGCCGGACAGCCCGCCGCGGTGCCGGGCGACGACCTCCAGCATCTCCCGGAGGCCGGCCGGGGTGGTCTCGGGGCAGAGCCCGTCGAAGCGGGCGGCGCGCCGCAGCGGGGCCTGCTTGACCGACTGGGCGGCGACCCAGACGGGGATGCGTGGCCGCTGCACGGGCTGGGGCTGGAAGGCCAGGCCGTCGACGCGGTAGTGGCGGCCCTGGTGGTGGACGGGCAGGCCGGTCCAGAGCCGGCAGATGACGTCGAGGCTCTCGTCGAGCATCTCCGCCCGGACGCGGGGGTCGCGGGTCTCGCCGAGTTTGCTCAGCTCCCCGCCGTTGTCGGAGCCCAGCCCGACGCCGAGCACCATCCGGCCGCCGCTGAGGTGGTCGAGGGCGGCGGCCTGCCTGGCCACGTCGTGCGGCCTGCGCCGCGACAGCGGCGTGACCCTGGTGCCGATGCGGACGCGGTCGGTGGCGGCGGCGATCGCGGCCAGCGCGGTCCAGGCGTCGCAGACGGGCAGGTCGGGGCTCTGCGGGCGCACGACGTGGTCCCACAGGAAGACGCCGTCGAACCCGGCGTCCTCGGCGCGGGCGGCCAGGTCGGCGAGCACGCGCGGGTCGGCCAGCTCCCCGAACGGCGGCAGGTAGAGCGCGCGACGCATCACAGCAGGCCCTTCAGGTGCGGAGCGGTACGGCTGCGCGGGCTGGCGGCGACCTGCGCCGGCGTGCCCGCGGCCACCACCGTGCCCCCGGCCGCCCCGCCGCCGGGCCCCAGGTCGATGACGTGGCCGGCGGTCGCCACCACCCGCATGTCGTGCTCGGCGACCACGACCGTGCCGCCGCCGGCGACCAGGTCGTGGAGCCGGTCCATGAGGACGTCGGTGTCGTGCGGGTGCAGGCCGGTGGACGGCTCGTCGAGCAGGTAGATCGTGGACTCGGCGCGGCGGCCCTGCAACTCGGCGGACAGCTTGATGCGCTGGGCCTCGCCGCCCGACAGCTCGGTGGCGGGCTGCCCCAGCCGCAGGTAGCCGAGCCCGACCTCGTGCAGCGTCTCCAGCGGGCGGAGCACGGCGGGGACGTCGCCGAAGAAGGCGGTGGCCTCGTCGACCGTCAGGTCCAGGATCTGGGCGATCGTGCGGTCGCGGTAGGTCACCCGCAGCGTGTCCGGGTTGTAGCGGGCGCCGCCGCAGTCGGGGCAGGGCGCGTACGTGGTGGGCAGGAACAGCAGCTCGACGGCGACGTAGCCCTCGCCCTGGCAGGTCTCGCAGCGCCCGCCGGGCACGTTGAAGGAGAACCGCGCGGGGCCGTAGCCGTGGGCACGCGCGCCGTCGGTGGCGGCGAACAGCTTGCGCACGGTGTCGAACAGGCCGGTGTAGGTGGCCAGGTTGGAGCGCGGGGTGCGGCCGATGGGCTGCTGGTTCACCCAGACCACCCGGCGGTCACCGCCCGCCGCCTCGGCGACGGCCGCCAGCAGGCTGCTCTTGCCCGCGCCCGACACGCCCGTGACGGCGGTGAACGCGCCCAGCGGCACGTCGACGTCGACGCCGCGCAGGTTGTTGCGGGTGAGCCCGCGCAGCTCCAGCAGGCCCGCCGGCCGGTGGGCCGGACGCCGCGGCACGACGGACTCGAACAGGTAGTGGCGGGTCACCGACCCGGCGACCTCGCGCAGCCCCGGAACCGGCCCGCTGTACAGGACGCGCCCGCCGTCGCCGCCCGCGCCGGGGCCCACGTCGACCACCCAGTCGGCCTGGCGCACGACGTCCATGTCGTGCTCGACGAGGCAGACGGTGTTGCCGCTGTCGCGCAGGCGGCGCAGCAGCTCCGACAGCGCGGCGGAGTCGGCGGGGTGCAGGCCGGCCGACGGCTCGTCGAGGACGTAGACGACCCCGAACAGCCCGGCGCGGAGCTGGGTCGCCAGCCGGATGCGCTGCAACTCGCCGCCGGACAGGGTGGGCGCGGGCCGGGCCACGCTCAGGTAGCCCAGCCCGAGCTCGTCGAGGACCTCGATGCGGTCGAGGATGTCGCGGGTGAGCGCCCCCGCCGGGCCCGGCTCGCCCCGGTGCGGGCGCAGCACGCCGGCCAGCTCACCCATCGGCATCGCGGCCAGCTCGACCACGGTGCGGCCCGCGTACGTGACCGCCAGCGCCTCGGGACGCAGCCGCCGCCCGTCGCAGACCGGGCACGTGCGGGCGGTCATGAACCGCTCGGCGCGCTGCCGGCTCTTCTCGCTGGCCGACGACGCGTACGCCTTGAGCACCAGCCGCCGCGCGCTGGCGTACTTCCCCTGGTAGGGGCGGTGGATCCGGCCCACCTCGCGTACGGGGTGCACGGTGACGACCGGCTCCTCGTCGGTGAACAGGATCCACTCGCGCTCCTCGCGCGGCAGGCTCTGCCAGGGCGCGTGGATGTCGTGGCCCAGCGTCGCCAGGATGTCGCGCTGGTTCTTGCCCTGCCAGGCGCCGGGCCAGGAGGCGACCGCCCCCTCAGCGATGGACAGCGACGGGTCGGGGACGAGCGAGTCCTCGGTGACCTCGTGCAACACCCCCTGCCCCTGGCACTCCGGGCACGCGCCGGCGACGGTGTTGGGCGAGAACGCGTCGGAGTCGAGCCGCCCGGCGCCCTCGGGGTAGGCGCCGGCGCGGGACATCAGCATCCGCAGGGAGTTGGACACCCGGCTCAGCGTGCCGACCGTGGACCGCGCGGACGGCACCGAGCGCCGCTGGCCGAGCGCGACCGCGGGCGGCAGGCCGGTGATGTCGTCGACGTCGGGCATGGGCAGTTGCTGCAGCAGCCGCCGCGCGTAGGGCGCGACCGACTCCAGGTAGCGGTGCTGCGACTCGGCGAAGATCGTGCCGAACGCCAGGGACGACTTGCCCGACCCCGAGATCCCCGTGAACGCGACGAGCGCGTCGCGCGGGATCGAGACGTCGACGTCGCGCAGGTTGTGCACCCGCGCGCCGCGCACCCGGATGCCGCTGCCCACCTCATCTTCCACTCTGCGCAATCTACCCGTCGCCCGCTGTGGACCCCCGCGCCGGGATCACGCCCTCAGCGGACGCAGCGCGGAGCCCCAGGCCAGGACCTGGTCGAGGACGGCGTTCAGCCGGTCCTCGTGGGTGGCGGCGGGCTTGAAGCCGTCGGCGAAGTCGGTGTGGATCGACAGCCCGACCTGGTTGGACACGGTGGCCACGCCGAGCAGGCCGAGGACGTGCCGCAGGTGCGAGATCGCCCGGGGCGCGCCGTCCACGCCGTAGCCGACGAACCCGGCCGCCTTGTTGGTCCATTCCGCGTACAGGAAGTCGAGGGCGTTCTTGAGCGCGCCCGGGTAGGAGTTGTTGTACTCCGGGGTCACGATCACGAACGCGTCCAGCGCCGAGACGGTGGCCGACCAGCGTCTGGTGTGCTCGTGCTGGTAGTTGCCCATGGCGGGGTGCTCGGGTTCGTCCAGGTTGCCCAGGTCGTAGTCCTTCAGGTCGACGAGCTGGTACTCGGCGTCGCCGCGCTTGGCCGCCAGGTCGCGGACCCAGTGCGCCACGGCCTCGCCGTTGCGGCCGGGACGGGTGCTGCCAAGGATGATGCCTACCTTCAGCATGTGCGTGCTCCCTCAGTTCGGTTACGGGAACCACCGTAGGAAGCACGGCTGAGATACTGAATGCGCTGCTATCCACCATTTATACGCCAGCGTCTCAGCGCTTAGACTCTGTGCCCATGGACGTGCTGAGCGACGTGATGGCCTTCATGCGCTGCGGGCGCGCCACCTCCTCCCGCATCTCCTGGCGGGCGCCCTGGGGGGTGGCCTTCCACTCGGTGCCGGGGTCGGCGGGCTTCCAGGTGGTGCTGCGCGGGTCGTGCTGGCTCATCCCCCCGGACGGCGAGCCCGTCCCGCTGAGCGTGGGCGACGTGGTGTTCCTTCCGCACGGCGACCGTTTCGGGCTGGCCGACGACCCCGCCCGGCCGCTGGTCGAGTCGGACTGCGAGCCGCACTCCGAGCTGTTCGCCTCGGCCGGGTTCGGCGGAACGGGGGCCGAGACGGTCGTCCTGTCCTGCGGCTACCGGCTCGACCTCGACCGCACCCACCCGATCCTGGGCTCGCTGCCCGGCGTGATCCACCTGCCCGCGACGCTGGGCAGCCACCCGGAGCTGCGGGCCGCCGTCGAGCTGCTGGCCGCCGAGATCGACAGCCCGCGGCCCGGCACGGACACCGTCGTGTCGTCCCTGCTCGACATGTTGCAGCTGTACGTCCTGCGGGCCTACTTCGAGACCCAGGACGAGCCCTGCACGGTGTCCGGCTGGGCCTCCGCGCTGGCCGACCCCGTCGTCGGCCGCGCGCTGGACGCCATCCATCGCGACCCGGCCCGCCGCTGGACCGTCGAGTCGCTGGGCGCCCACGCGGGCATGTCCAGGGCCGGGTTCGCCCGCCGCTTCACCGGGCTGGTGGGGCAGCCGCCGCTGGCGTACCTGACGTGGTGGCGGCTGATGAGCGCGGCCCGCCTGCTGCGCGAGTCCGACGCGTCGGTGGCGCGGGTGGCCGAGCAGGTGGGGTACGGGTCGGAGTTCGCCTTCGGCAACGCCTTCAAGCGCGAGTTCGGCGTCGCCCCCGGCCGCTACCGCCGCCGGACGACGGCGGCCTGACCCCGGCGACGCCGCGGCGGCGGTCAGGGGCCCGCCGCTCCTGGGCGTGCGGGCGGCGGTCAGGGTCCCCAACGCTCCTGGGCGTACGGGCGGCGGACCCCGGCCGACTCGCCGATCCGGGTCCAGGAGCGGCCGTCCTTGCGGGCCGCGCGCACCGCGGCGTCCAGGTGCCCCTGGGCCCGGCGCACGGCCTCGGCGGCCTGGCGGACCGCGACGAGGCTCGGCGGGTCGAGGTGGGTCTCCCACTCGGCGCGGATCGCGACGGCCACGTCGTCCGGGGCGGCGCCGGACAGCAGGCACTCGCTCAGCGCGTAGATGCGCCGGGACGCGAAGTCGTGGCGCATCTGGGCCACGCGTTCCCACAGCGGCCCCTGCCATCCGCAGGCGCAGTGGCCACGCCAGCCGATCGCGGTCCGGCCGTCCACGACGTCGCCGCGGTCGTAGCCGATGCGGCCGTCCGCGCCGATCGGGTGCACTCTGGCCCCGCCGTCGGCCGGGCCGGTGGAGACCCGCCCGTCCGGGAAGACGGCGGCGTCCCAGCCTTCGTGGCGCCTGTCGTCGCCCTCCCACCACCTCATGGCCCGCCCTTCCAGAGATCGTCCGGATCACCTGGCGCTTCCATGGTGGCAGGCGATCCCGGCCCTTGCGAGGGCCCGATTACGGTGCCGCGCGGGCGGGATATCGGACCCGGCGCGGCCGGCCGACTGGATCGGTCCACGGGCTGACCAGGTCGTGCCTTCCGTCGGGCCCGCTCGTCCCGCCAGGCTGAGGGGCATGACCAGCGCCCTCGTCGTCATCGACGTCCAGAACTCCTTCCTGCACATTCCCGACTGGCGGTACACGTCGAGGCCGGACATCGTCCCGCAGGTCAACCGCCTGGTCGACGCCGCCAGGGACGCCGGGGACGCGGTGGTGTGGGTGCTGGCGACGCGCCCCGGAGCGGGCACGGTCTTCGACCCGGCCCTCGGGTACGTCCAGTTGATGGACGGCCTGGAGCCCCTGACCGGCGAGCCCGTCATCACCAAGACCGCGCACAACGCCTTCACCACCACCAACCTTCAGCAGTACCTCACCCGGCACGGCGTCAGGAGGCTGACCGTGTGCGGGATCAGGACCGAGCAGTGCTGCGAGACCACCGCGCGCCTCGCCTCCGACCTGGGCTTCGAGGTCGACTTCGCCATCGACGCCACCGCCACCACGCCGGTCCCGCACCGCGACGCCCCGGACGACGTCCCGTTCGACGAGCTCGTGCGGGACCCGCGCACGCTCGGCGTGGACGAGATCCTCGCCCGTACCGAATACGCTTTGTCCGGCCGTTTCGCCACGATCAGGACCGTGGACGAACTCACCGGGAACTAGGAGGCGCCGGCCGTGTCCCGTGTCGTCTTCCTGCTCGTCCCGCGGGTGCACCTGCTCGACGTGGCCGGGCCCGCCCAGGTGTTCTCCACCGCCACCGACCTCGGGCGGCCGTACATCCTGCACTACGTCGCCGAGGACCGCGAGGTCGCCAGCGTGCAGGGGCTGCCCCTGCGCGCGGAGACCGGGTGGCCGTCCCTGACGCCCGACGATCTGATCGTCGTGCCGGGCTGGCGGGGGCCGGCCCGGCCGTTGAGCGCGGGGACGTTGCACCGGCTGCGCGAGCACCACGCCTCGGGCGGCACGGTGGCCGGCGTGTGCGCCGGGGCCGACGCGCTGGGCCGCGCCGGGCTGCTCGACGGGCGCCGGTGCACCACCCACCACTCCGTCCAGGACGAGCTGGCCCGTCTCTATCCGCGGGCGAAGGTCGCCAGGGACGTGCTGTACGTCGAGGACGACCGGATCGTCACCTCGGCGGGCGTGGCCGGCGGCATCGACGTGGCGCTGCACCTGGTGACCACCCGGCACGGCCCGTACGCCGGGGGGCTGGTGGCCCGCGCGATGCTCGTCCAGGGCCGTCGCGACGGCACGGCGGAGCAGGTCAGCCCGCTGTTGCGGCGGCGCTCGCACGTGGACGAGACGGTTCACCGCCTCCAGGACCTGATCGAGACCCGGTTCACCGAGCGGCTGCCGCTGAGCCTGCTGGCCGGGACCGCCGGATGCAGCGAGCGGACGGTGACCCGGCTGTTCCGGCGCGCGACCGGGCTCACCCCGCTGGCCTACCAGTCCGCCCTGCGGCTGGAGCGCGCCGAGCACCTCCTGGGCCGCGGCGCGACCGCCGAGGTCGCCGCGCGCGAGGTGGGCTTCGCCGACGCGCGGATGTTGCGCCGGCTGCGTGCCCACGCGACGGGGTCGTGACCGAGGGCGCGGGCCGGGGTCGTGTCAGGCATTCTGCCACTCGGCGGAAAACGGGCCCATCACCCCTACAGGAACCCCCGAAAGTGGATAATCCGGGTCATGGGAAAGACCTATGACCGGATCGACGGCCGGTTGCGCACGTTCATCGAGTCACAGCCGGTCTTCTTCACGGCGACCGCTCCCCTGTCCGGCGACGGCACGGTCAACCTCTCGCCCAAGGGGCTGAAGGGCTCCTTCGCCGTCCTGGACGACCACACCGTGGCCTACCTCGACTTCGCCGGCAGCAACGCCGAGACGATCGCCCACCTGCGCGAGAACGGCCGGGTCACGCTGATGTGGTGCGCCTTCGACGGCCCGCCGAACATCGTGCGCGTGCACGGCACCGGCGAGCCGGTCTTCCGCGACGACCCCCGCTGGGCCGGGCTGATGCGGCACTTCCCGGACATCGACCCCACCCTGCACGGCCTGCGCGCGATCATCGTCGTGACCGCCCGGCTGATCCGCGACACCTGCGGGTACGCCGTCCCGTTCATGACCTACGACGCCGACCGCCCGCTGCACGCCTCCCGCTTCGCCCGCGAGGACGACGACTCGCTCGACGCGTACTTCCACAAGAAGGAGCACGTCGCGTCCAGCATCGACGGCCTTCCGGGGCTGCCGCTCCCGCTGCCCCCGCTCCCCCGCGACGCCTGACGGGAGGAACCGCCGTTCACAGGACGGCGAGGGCCTTGGCGATGTTCCACTCGGCCAGTTCCAGCATCCAGTCGCGGCCGGGGAAGTCGGTGCCGGCGATCCGCAGCGGCCCCTCGATCAGCGAGAGCACCTGCGCGTACCGGTAGAGCTCCAGCCTGTGGGGGTCGAGGTCGACCGGGCGCAGCGCGGGGTAGGCGTCCTCGAAGCGCATCCGCAGCCAGGCGTGCTCCCACTCGACGTCGAAGTACGTCAGGCCCTCGAAGTCGATCAGGACGGGTTCGCCCTCCGGCGTGACGAGCACGTGGTCCGGCCCGAGTTCGCCGTGCACGAGCCCGTACCGGCGGCGTGGGGCGACCTCGGCGCGCAGGCGGCGCACGTGGGCGGCGACGCGGTCGTGGGCCCGGCCCATCCGGGCGTCGCGGGTGGCGACGGCGGCGAGATGGGCGAGCGCGCGGTCGGTGACGACGTCCTCGGCGGGCCGGGGCCGGTCCCGGCCGCCGGACAGGTCGGCGAGCCGGCCGTAGGAGGGGCCGAGGGTGGTGTGCATGCGGCGCAGGGCGTCGCCGAGCGCGGACAGCGGCCGGTCGGCGGCGGCCGGGTCGCGCTCCATCAGCGCCTCCAGGGTCGTGGCGCCCGCGTCCTCGACCAGGGCGAGGTCGGCGCCGAGGTGACGGCCGTCGCGGTCGAGCATCAGCAGCCGGGGGACGCGCACGCCCGCCGCGGTCAGGGCCGCGTGGTTCACGGCGAACAGGCCGGCCCCGGAGGCGTCGGTGAAGGGATCGTCCTCGACCGCCGGGGACGGCGGCCAGTAGTTCTCGGCGGTGGCCCAGACGTAGAGGATCACGCTGGTCGCGTCGTCCAGCCGGAGCCGGTAGACGCCCTTCTTGCTGCCGCCGGTCAGCCGGTCGAGCGCGGCCGGCCGCCGGTCGGCGCCGAACTGCTCGGCGACCAGGTCGCGGACGTCGTCGGGTCGCAGGAACGCTCGGGTCATGATCGCTTTCTACCACTCACCCCGGGGGTGGAGAAAACTACAGGAAGAGTCGAGAGTCAGCCGCAATGGCCGCCGCCGCGCGATCCGCGAGGCTCCTGGGCATGGCAAACACCTACCTCGCCGGCGGCCGGCGAAGATACGGCTGGCTGGCCGCGGGGATCGCGCTCGGGCTGGTCGGCACGAACAGCGAATGGGCGGTCCCGCTCGCCGGATGGTTGTTCTCCATCGGACTCATGCGGTTCACCCGCAGCTCGGGCGTGCCGGCCGGGCTCGCGTGCGTGGGCCTGTCGGCCACCGCGACGACGGTGGTCCATGTCGCGGCGGCGGGGCAGCTCGGCGTCCCGCCGATCCTGCTCGGCTGCCTGCTGCTGAGCCTGGTCCTGAGCCTTCCGCTGCTGGCCGACCGGCTGCTCTTCCGGCGGCTGAGCCCGTTCCTGGGCACGCTGGTCTTCCCGGCCGCCCGGGTGACGGTCGAGTTCCTGGTCGCCGCGATCAGCCCGCTCGGCACGATCTTCGGCCCCCTGGCCGCGACGCAGTCGGCGAACCTGCCGCTGCTCCAGACGGCGTCCGTCACCGGCATCTACGGGATCAGCTTCCTGATGGCGTGGGCGGCGCCCGTCGTCAACCTCGCGCTGGAACACCGGCTGGCCTGGCCGCCGGTGCGGGCCGTCACGCTGGCGTACGTCTCGGTGCTCGTCTCGGTCCTGCTCGGCGGCGGCCTGCGGCTGGCGACCGCGGCGACCGCGCCGGAGCTGGTGCGCGTCGCCGGGATCAGCGCGTCGCTGGCGGCCGAGCAGCGCATGCGGGAGATCGACAACTTCCACACGCCGCAGGTCCTGCCCGAGCAGAAGCCGACGCTGCGCAAGGCGTTCGCGGTGCTGGACGACGACCTGTTCGCCCGCACCAGGACCGAGGCCGACGGCGGCGCGAAGATCGTGGCGTGGGCGGAGACCGCCGCGGTCGTGCTCGGCGAGGACTACCCCGCCTTCCTGCGCAAGGCACAGGAACTGGCCAAGGAGAAGCGCATCTATCTGGACATGGGCGTCGCCGTCGTCCTCGACGGGCGGCCGCGCTCCCGCGACCTCGCCGTGCTGGTGACCCCCGAGGGCCGGGTGGCGTCGGTCTTCGACAAGGCCCATCCCGTGCCCGGCATGGAGGACCTGCGGCCGGGCGACGGGGTCGTGCCGGTGACGGGCACGCCGTACGGGCGGCTGGCCCACGTCATCTGCTTCGACGCCGACTTCCCCGCGACGCTGCGCACGCGCGCCGACATCATGTTCGTCCCGGCCAACGACTGGAAGGGCATCGAGCGCACACACGCCGCCAACGCGGTGTTCCGCGCCGTCGAGAACGGCTACAGCCTCGTCCGGCAGACCAGCAACGGCCTGGCGATCACCGTCGACCCCTACGGCACGCCCCTGGCCAGGACGAACTACTTCAGCACGACGCAGCAGAGCATGGTCGTGTCCGTGCCGACGCGCGGCACCTGGACGCTGTACGGCCTGGTCGGCGACCTGTTCGCCGGGCTGTGCGCCGCGGCGGTCGCCGCCCTGGCCGGGGTCGCCGTGCTGCGGCGGGCCCCGTACCGGGGCTGACCATGGGATTTCCGGAGGAAGGTGCGATGATGCCACGGGCGCGGAACAGGAAGACGAGCACGACAGGGAGACGCGGAGTGAAGGCGAGACTGGCGACGCCGGTGCTGGCGCTGGCGCTGGCCATGATCGGCCTGTCGGTGGCCGGGGTCGTGGCGGCCGTCCTGGTCGTGATCAGCGCGGTGCCGGCGGTGGCCGGCGTCGGCCGGTGGGTGTTCCCGCCGGCGGTGTCGCTGCTGCGGACGGTCGCGGACGCGGCCCGGCGGCTGGCGGGCCGGGTCGGCGTACGCGTCGAACGTCCCTACGGCCCCGGGACGGACCAGGCCGCGCTGCTGAGGGACCCGGCGACCTGGCGGGACGTCCTCTGGGGGGTCCTCGACCCGCTCATGGGCACGTGGGCGTCGGCGCTGGCGCTCGGCATGCCGCTCTACGGGCTGTACGGCGTGGCCGTGCAGCCGTTCGTGTGGGAGGCCAACCTGCGGGCCGGCGGCGCCAACGCCTACGGCCTCATCCACGTCACCTCGACGGCCGCCGCGCTGGCGGCGATCCCCGTCGGGCTCGCGCTCATCGCGCTCGGCCTGTACATCGGTCCGCCGCTGCTGCGCCTGCGCGCCCGGTGGGCCGGCGCGCTGCTCGGGCCGTCGCGGACGTCGGCGCTGGAGCAGCGGGTCGAGACGCTGGTGGAGACGCGCGCGGGCAGCGTGGACGCGCAGGCCGCCGAGCTGCGCCGGATCGAGCGCGACCTGCACGACGGCGCGCAGGCCCGGCTGGTCGCCCTGGGCATGGGGCTGGGCAACGCCGAGCGGCTGTTCGACGAGGACCCGGAGGCGGCCCGCGCCCTGCTGGCCACGGCCCGCGAGTCCTCCTCCAAGGCCCTGGACGAGCTGCGCGACCTGGTACGCGGCGTGCATCCGCCGGTCCTGGCCGACCGCGGCCTCGCCGACGCGATCCGGGCCCTGGCGCTGGACTGCCTGCTCGACGTCGAGGTGTCGTCCGACCTGGCCGGGCGGCCCGCGCCGCCGGTGGAGTCGGCCGTCTACTTCGCCGTCAACGAGCTGCTGGCGAACACGACCAAGCACGCCGGCGCGGCGACCGTGCAGATCACGCTCGGCTACCGGCACGGGATCCTGAGCTGCGACGTCGTGGACGACGGCGGCGGCGGCGTCGATCCGGCCGACGGCACCGGGCTGCGCGGCATCCAGAGCCGGCTGGCCGTCTTCGACGGGACGATCGCCGTCGACAGCCCGCCCGGCGGGCCCACCCGGGTGCATCTGGAGGTGCCGTGCGCGATCAGGTCCGAGTAGTCGTCGCCGAGGACCTGTTCCTCATCCGGGACGCGCTGGTCCGCATGCTGACCGAGCACGGCTTCACCGTCGTGGCCGCCGTCGACAACGGGCCGTCGCTGCGCAAGGCGCTGGCCGACGAGCGGCCGGACGTGGCGGTCGTCGACGTGCGGCTGCCACCGTCGTTCACCGACGAGGGGTTGCAGGCCGCGATCCAGGCGCGGCGCGAACGGCCCGGCTTCCCGGTGCTCGTGCTGTCGCAGTACGTGGAGCAGCTCTACGCCCGCGAGCTGCTGGCCGACGGCGCCGGGGCGGTCGGCTACCTGCTGAAGGACAGGGTGGCCAACACCGGGCAGTTCATCGACGCGGTCACCTCGGTGACCAGGGGCGGCACGGCGATGGACGCGCAGGTCATCGCCAAGCTGCTGACCCGGGGGGACGCGCGCGGCCGCACCGGCGAGCTGAGCCCTCGCGAGCGGGAGGTGCTGAGCCTGATCGCCGCAGGGCGTTCCAACACGGCGATCGCGCACCAGCTCGTGATCTCCGCCAGCGCGGTCAACAAGCACATCTCCAGCATCTTCGGCAAGCTCCAGCTGCCCGAGTCGGAGGACGACAACCGCCGGGTCCTGGCCGTCCTCGCCTACCTCAACCGCTGATCCGGCCGCCCGGCCTCACAAACCGGGCGGCTGTCCTGTCGATCACTGTGAGGGCGCCGGCTTCCCCGCCGGGCGTCCCGTCACGAGTGAGGAGACACGACATGCCGTCGACCGAGGAAGCCCGCAACAGGGAGACGTACCGGCGCTTCCACGACGCCGTCAACAGCGGCGACCTGGAGGTGATCGTCAAGGCCGCCGAGGAGTTCATCCACCCGGACGCGCGGTTCCACGTGACGGGCGGCGCCCTGCCCGCGGTGCAGGCCCAGAGACGGGTCTGGGACGTGTTGCTGCGGGCCTTCCCCGACATTCACGTGTCGGTCGAGGACCTGCTCGTCTCGGAGGACAAGATCGTCGCCCGGCAGAGGGTCACGGGGACCCACACCGGCGAGTACCGGGGCAGGCCCGCGACCGGCCGGGCGGTGACGTACGACGAGATCTTCATCGCCCGGTTCGCCGACGGCCTGATCATCGACCTCTGGGGGGTCGTGGACCTCCACGCCCAGCTCCGGCAGCTCGGCTTCGTCGAGGAGTAGGCGCCGGGCCGGGGGCCACGGCGCCGGGCCCGGCGCGGGTCAGCGGCGGGCGTAGTCGCCGATGGCGGGAACCAGCAGGTCGTAGGCCTGCCGAGCGGTACGGCCGAGGGCCGCGAAGATCTGCTCGGACTCCTCACCGGCCAGGACCCGGCGCTGGCCCTCGTCGAACAGCAGCCGTTCCACCCCGGCGAGGGCGGCGGCCACCACGCGGGGCGTGATGCCGGGATCGCCGGTCTCCTCCGCCAGCAGGGCGGCGAGCCCGGCCTCGGCCTGGTCGTGGAGCTGGCGCAGGCGGGCCCGCAGCACCGGCGTGTCCCGGACCATGCGCTGCCAGTCGGCGCCCGCGTCGGGGATCCCGCTGTCGCGGCGGCGCAGCCGTTCGTCGTAGTCGCGGCGCGCCGCGTCGAGCGCCGACTCGCCGGGGCCGCGCTGCGACACGGCCCTGGCCAGGCCGTTGACCATCTCCTCGTGCCGGTCGAGGATGAGGTCCTCCTTCAGCGGGAAGTGGTTGGTGACGGTCATCTTGGCCACGCCCGCGGCGGCCGCGACGTCGGCGATGGTGACGCCGTCGTAGCCGCGTTCGAGGAACAGGCCGGTCGCGACGTCGGAGATGAGCTGCCGGGTCTGGTGTTTCTGGCGCTCCCGCAAGCCCTTGGATCGTTCGGTCACGAGCTCTGCCCTTCCGCACGCTGATTAGGTTTGACCTAATGATTAGGTCGGACCTAGTGTTTGGAGTCGTCCCAGTCGATCGATCCTAAGGGGGTGCGATGACCGTCACCTCTCCGTCGGGGGCCGCCCGCGACCGGCTCGACCCGCGACTGCTGCGCACGGGGATCGTCCTGATCGCGGCCCCGATCCTGGCCACGATCGACGCCACCGCCGTGGGCATCGCGGCCGACGCCATGGCGGCGCACTTCCGCACGTCGCTGGCCGACGTGCAGTGGGTGGCGGCCGGCTACCTGCTCGCGATCGCGGTGGTCATGCCCCTGTCGGGGTGGCTGAGCCGGCGGTACGGGGCCAGGCGCATGTGGATGGCCGCCGTCGCGGTCTTCACGGCCGGTTCGGCCCTGTGCGGGCTGGCCTGGTCATTGCCGGCCCTCATCGCCTTCCGGCTCGTGCAGGCCGTCGGCGGCGGTCTGATGAACCCCATCGGGCAGACGATCCTGGCCCAGGCGGCCGGGCCGTCCCGGATCGGGCGGGCCATGAGCGTGCTGACGATCCCCGTCATGTTCGCCCCGGTGCTCGGCCCGATCGTGGGCGGGCTGGTCGTCCAGCAGCTCGACTGGCGCTGGATCTTCTACCTCAACCTGCCCATCTGCCTGGCCGTCCTGCCGGTGGCCGCCCGCGTCCTGACCGGGGACGAGACCGCTCCGGACACGTCCCGGCTCGACCTGCTCGGCCTGGCACTGCTCTCCCCCGGCCTGGCGGCGGTGGTCTACGGGCTGACCATGGCCGGCGGCCGCGAGGGGGCGGGCGCGCCGGCCGTCCTGGCCACCGTGGGCGCCGGGCTGGCGCTGGTTGCCGGCTACCTCGTGCACGCGCTGCGCACCCGCCGCGAGCCGCTGATCGACGTGCGCCTGTTCGCCCGGGGCCGCTTCGCCGCCGCCTGCGTGGCGTTGTTCCTGCTCGGGGCCTCGCTCTACAGCTCCATGATCCTGCTGCCGCTGTTCTTCCAGCACGACCGGCAGGCGAGCACCCTCTGGACCGGCCTGCTGCTCACCCCGCAGGCGCTCGGGGCCGCCGTGGGCTCGTTCGCCGCCGGACGGCTGGCCGACCGGCACGGCCCGCGCGCCGTCGTGACCGCCGGGCTCGTGCTCTCGCTCGCCGGGCTGCTCGCCTTCACCCAGGCGCCCGCCCGTCCGGACACCTGGCTGCTGGCCGCCTGCCTGGTCCTGTACGGCCTGGGCATCGGCGGCGTCTCCGCGCCCACCATGGCGGCGGCGTACGGGGCCGTGGACAAGCACCAGACGCCGGGCGCCGCGGGCGCGCTGAACGTCGTCAACCGGCTCGGCGGCTCGCTGGGCACCGCCATCCTCACGACCGTCCTGGACAGCCGGCTGCGCCAGGGCGCCGACCCGGCGCACGCCTACGGCACCGCCTTCTGGTGGGCCCTCGGGTTGTGCCTGATCACGCTGGTCCCGGTGGCGTTCTTCCGGTCGGCGCGACGGCCGCGGACCTCGCCCGCGTGACCTGCCGACGCCGTCGGGGCCGGGTCACACGGGGTGGCCGCCGTGGTGCTCGGCCAGGCGGGTGAGCAGGTCGATCAACTGGCGGCGGTCGGCGGGGGGCAGCGGGGCGAGGAACTCGTCCTGGGCGCGGGCCAGCAGGCGGTCGAGCTCGTCCAGCTGTTCGCGGCCCTCCGCCGTGATGGTGACGACGTTGCGGCGGCGGTCCTCGGGGTCGGGCGCGCGTTCGACGAGGTCGCGTCCGGCCAGGTCGTTGACGGTCGCCACCACGTCGCTGCGGTCGATGCCGGTACGCCGGCCGAGGTCGGCCTGGCTGGCCGGGCCGTACTCCTCCAGAGCGGCCAGCAGCGCGTAGTGGTAGCGCCGGAGATGGGCCTGGGCGAACGCCTGGTCCACGATCCGGTTGGCGGTCAGCGCCGCGTGGTTGGTCAGCCTGCTCGGCAGCGCGCGCAGCCGCTCCGGCGGCCTCGTCTCCGGGGTGTTCACAGAGGCAATCTAACAAGTCGTTGGCACAACCCACGATTGTCTGTATTGTTGGCCGCGCCAACGTTGGCGCGGCCAACTATCAGGGGAGATGGAACCGACATGCCGAACACCCCGACCGACGACCGGACGACCCCCGTCACGACCGTGTCCGCCCCCGGCGGCGCGGACGCGCACGACCTGACGGGCCTGGACGCGCGGATCCGGGGCCGCACACTCCACCCGGGCGACGACGGCTTCGAGGACGCCTGCTCGGGCTGGCTGCTGACGGTCGAGCACCGGCCCGCGGTCGTCGTGCTCGCCGCCGACGCCGACGACGTGGCCACCGCCGTCCGGTACGCGGCCCGGACCGGACGGCCGGTCGCGGTGCAGTCCACCGGGCACGGCAAGTCGGTGCCGGCCGACAGAGCCGTGTTCATCGCCACCGGCGGGCTGCGCGAGCTGTCGGTGGACCCGGACGCCGCCACCGCGCGGATCGGCGCGGGGCTGCGCTGGAGCGAGGTGATCACCGCGGCGGCCGGGCACGGGCTCGCGCCGCTGTGCGGATCGTCCGGCGAGGTCGGCGTGATGGGCTTCCTGACCGGCGGCGGCCTCCCGCTGGCCGCCCGCACGTACGGCTTCGCCGCCGACCGCGTCCGCTCGCTCGAGGTCGTCACCGCGGACGGCCTGCTGCGGACCGTCTCGCCCGACCGGGAGCCGGACCTGTTCTGGGCGGTGCGGGGCGGCAAGAGCAACTTCGGCGTCGTCGTCGCGGCCGAGATCGAGCTGCTGCCACTGCGCACCGTCCACGGCGGCGAGCTGTACTACCCGGGCGAGGACCCCGTGCACACCGCCCGCCTGCTCCGCTCCTACTTTGCCTGGGCCAGGGAGCAGCCGGAGGAGATGTCGTCCTCCGTGACGCTCGTGCGCTTCCCCGACGTGCCGCAGTTGCCGGAGGCGTTCCGGGGCCGCTCGATGGTGCAGGTGCGGACGCTCTGCGTCGGGGACGAGGAGCCGGGCGCCCGCCTGGTGGCGCCGTTGCGCGCGCTCGGCCCGGAGAAGGACACCTGCGCGGCCATGCCGTACCCGAGCGTCACCGGGATCTACCAGGACCCCCGGCACCCGGTCTCGGCTCACCTGCGCAGCGCGTTGCTGCGCGACCTGGACGACGACGCCGCGGCGGAGCTGGCCTCGTTCATCGACCCCGCGCGGGCGGACGGCCCGTTCCCCGGCATCCAGCTCCGTCACCTGGGCGGGGCGCTCGATCGTCCGCCGGGCCGTCCGCACCCGGTCGGCACCCGGGGCGCGGCCTATCTGCTGTGGATGCGGCTGCCGGCCCCGCCCGGACAGGCCGGGGCCGCGCGCGAGGCCGCCGACGAGGTGCTGGACCGGCTGCGGCCCTGGGACACCGGCGCCATGCTGCCGGGGTTCCTGTTCGACCACGACTCGGCCCCGGAGCGGGTCAGGCGGGCCTACTCCGAGGAGGACCACCGGCGGCTGGCCGCGCTCAAGGCCCGGTACGACCCGGCCCAGCTCTTCCGCGTCAACCACAACATCCCGCCGGCCACGTCCTGACGCGAGGCCGGCCGGACGGCACCGGGCCGGCCTCGCGGACGCCCGGCCCGGTCACACGGGCCGGAAGTACCACAACTGCTGGCCGGCGTACTCGTCGCAGGTCCACTGCTGGATGTTGGCGCCGTTGTGGGTCCAGCCATGGTCGACGTCGAGGCACTTGCCGCTCTTCTGGTTCTCCAGGAAGTAGAAGGTGTTCCACCACGCGTCGGTGTAGGCGTACTTCCAGCGCCACAACT
This sequence comes from Nonomuraea sp. NPDC051191, assembly GCF_044455665.1. Lineage (NCBI taxonomy): Bacteria > Bacillati > Actinomycetota > Actinomycetes > Streptosporangiales > Streptosporangiaceae > Nonomuraea > Nonomuraea sp. NPDC051191. The sequence goes on from NZ_JBITEZ010000029.1 coordinate 20,942, forward strand.
GCTGCGGGACGTCGACGCACTGCCACTGCTTCACGTTGGCGCCGTCGAAGGTGTAGCCGTTGTCGACGTCGAGGCACTTGCCGCTGTGCTGGGCGCGCAGGAAGAACCACTCGCTCCCGGGCGCCGCCCGCTGGTACTGCCAGTGCTGCTGCGGGACGTTGACGCACTCCCACTGCTTCACGTTGGCGCCGTCGAAGGTGTAGCCGTTGTCGACGTCCACGCATTTCTCCGGCGCTGGGAAGCGCCGGCGGATCTCGAACAGGTAGGACCAGGGCTCGGCGAGCGTCCGCTCGCGTGCCGCCACGGCCCCGGAGGCGGGCGCCGCCGCCGACCACACGGGCACGGCGACCGACACGACCGTGATCACCGCCAGCAGCGCCCTGCGGCCGATCCGCCGATGATGTACGCCCTCACGCATCGCCTGCTCCCTTCCGTCGTGCGTTCCGTCCCTTGAAGGCTGCGCCCTGGGCGGCGGGAGGGCATGAGTACCGCCCTACTCAGACGGGACGGGTTGCGGAATCCCGCAACGGGCTGGCCCGCGAGGGGTGCGAGCGTCCATGATCGGTTCATGCTCAGCACCAGTGAAAGCACGCCCGCGAGCGCCTACCTGACCCGCCGGCCACTGCTCGCCGGGGCCAACCCGTACGTCACCCTGTACGACGGCGACACCCCCACCGGGTACGCCTCCCTGTGGCAGGTGGACTGGTCCACGCACGGCGCCGGGGCCGTCCTGGTGGTGTGGACGCCCGCCGGGCTGCGCGTCGTCGGCGACGACCTGCGGCTGGGGACGTGGATCGAGGAGCACTTCGTCCGGCACTTCGACGAGGCCACGGCGCTGCCGTCCTGGCCCGTCGCGCGGGTGGAACGGGCGGACGTGGAGCTGCGCGTCGACCCCGCCACGGGCGCGCACGCCACGGCGGCCGGGCTGGCGGTCGCCATCACCGGGCCGCTGGACGCCAGGCCGTTCGCGATGGCCGACTTCCCGCTGCTGGGCGTCAGCCACGGGCTGTCGATGCAGATCATCCCCTGCGAGCACGCCTCGATCACCGTCGACGGCGTGCCCGTGGCGGGCGCTCCGGCCGTCACGCGGCCCGGCGGGCGGCCCGTCTCCTCGGCCGTCACCACGATCCACGAGGCGTGGAGCATGTGAGAATGAGCCCGTGCTCGTTCCGGCCGGACCTCAGGTGCGGCGCGTCCCCGCCGGTCAGGTGGCCGCGCGGGAGCGCGAGCTGCTGGCGCGGGCCCGCGACCGTCCACCGGCCCGACGGCGCCCGGACCCGCCTGTCACCCGATCCGAGCCACGCCGCGTGGGCCAAGCACGCGCCGGTGGAGGCGTTCGGAGAGCTGATCGCGGGCCGGGGCCCCAACCACGCGCCGGGCGAGGACGCGGCAGCGGCGGTCGCCCTGGTCGAAGCCGCCTACGAGTCAGCCCGGACGGGACAACCCGTCACCGTCCCTCCGCGCCCTCCCTTCCGGTGGACCGGCGGGCCAGCAGCGCGAAGCGGTGGGCGTACGCCGTCAGGGGGCGGCCGCCTGCCATCCGCTCGTGCAGGGCGCGCAGGCGGTGGCCGTACCGGGCGGCGTCGAAGCCGGGGACCTGCCAGGGCACCATCCGCAGGAACAGCACGAGCGCCCCGACGTCGTGGAACACCGTCCGCACCCGCGCCTGCGCGCTCCACGTCACGGTGAGCCCCGCCTCGGCCAGACCGGCGACGCCCGTCACGTGGGTTTCCCGACGGAGGGCCTGGCCGATGCGGGACTTTCGGCCCTGACCGGGGCGGCGTCCCGCCGGGAAGGGTGGAGGCCAGGGCGGCCTGAGGAGCAGGACGCGCAGGTGTGCGCCCCGGCTGTCGTCCTCGGCAAGCAACCCTCCTGTAAGGACGTGACCATGTGCAATTACTGCGGCTGCCGAGAGTTTCCGCTGATCGGCCGCCTGTCCCAGGAGCATTGGGACATCCAGGAGTGCGCGGGGGCGCTGCGCCGCGCCATCGGGGAGCTGCGTCACGGCCAGGCCGTGTCACTGCTGGAGGAGCTGATGGCCCGGCTCGTCCCGCACACCGACGCCGAGGAGAGCGGGCTGTTCGCCGAGCTGCGTGCCGAAGGGTCGCTGGCCGAGGAGGTGGAGCGGCTGTGCGCCGAGCACGCCGACATCCACGGCATCCTCGGCGCGGTCGACCCGGCCGCGCCCGACTGGCCCGCCGTGCTGGACGCCCTCGACCGTCTCCACTGGCACATCGACCACGAGGAGCACGGCCTGTTCCCGGCGGCCGTCATCATGCTGCCGATGGCCGCCTGGGACCGCATCACGCCCGGCCAGTCGCCCGCGACGACCGGCTGACCGGCGCGCGCCCCCCGGAGCGGGTCAGTCCCGCTCCGGGGCGCCGACCTTGAACAGGCCGTGCGCGCCCGCCTCGGCCTGCCGCATCGTGTGGTCCACGATCGGGTACGTGCCCGCCTCCGGGAAGACCAGCTCGGCGAAGCCGCCCTGCGCCGGGGCCAGGTCGAGCGCCTGGGCGCCGCCCGCGTCCGCGGTGCGCAGCCGGTAGGCGCCCTCCTTGTAGACCGTGTCGAACGGCGCGCCCACCACGTGCAGCGACGTGCCCGAGCTGGGGCCGGCGGCGACGGCCCAGACGCGGACCCGCTCCCCCGCCGTGGCCCGCAGCGGGGCGTGGTCGTAGCCGGCGGCGGTGCCGTTGAACATCCAGCCGTCCGGCTCACCCCGCCGGATCTTGGCGACCTGCGCCGGGCCGCCCGGCTCGCCGAGATACAGCTCGCCCTGGATGAGCAGGTACTCGCGATCCACCTGCGGCAGGCCGGGCGGGTCGATGACGACGGCGCCGTACATGCCGTTGGCGATGTGCTGGCTCATCGGCATGGTCGAGCAGTGGTAGAGCCAGGCTCCGGCGTACTCGGCGCGGAAGCGGTAGGTGAGCCGTTCGCCCGGCTGGATCGTGCGCATCGGCCCGTCCGGTGCGGTGGCGCCGGCGTGGAAGTCGATGCCGTGGCCCATGGTCGCCGCGTTGACGAACGTCACGACGAACACGTCCCCGACCTTGCCGCGCAGCACCGGGCCCGGCATGGTGCCGTTGAACGTCCAGACGCGTTGCCGCACCCCGGGCGCGACCTCCTGGACGAGCCTGTCGTCGGCGCGGATCTCGACGTGGTGCTCGGTGCCGCCGGGGGCGGGCCTGAGCGTCGCGTCGTGGGGTTTCCAGCCGGACGACATGGGCGCCGCCAGGTCGAGCCCGGCGGGGGCGGCGGGCTCGACGGGCTCGGCGGGAGGCGCGGGGACGCCCGGGGGCGCGCCGGTCGTCGTGTGACCGGTGTGGCCGGTGGCCTCCTGTCGCCGCGGTGCCGCCGTGGCGCCGGTCGGGGCCAGGCGCATGGTCATGCCCGCGGCGCGGTGCCCGGCGACCGTGCACCAGCCGTCCACCGGCCCGGCCAGCGGCGCCAGGCGCAGCGCCGAGCTCTGGCCGGGGGCCAGCGGCGGTGTTCGTTCGCCGGTCGCCAGGCGCAGGTCGTGCCGCTGGGCGTCGGCGTTGGTGACGCGCAACGTCAGCACGGTCCCCATGGGGGCCTCGATCACGGCGGGACGGACCCTCATCCCGGACAGCGTCACCTCGACCGTACGGGAGCCGGTCGCGGTCACCGTCACCGGTTCCGAGCCGCCGCTCGTGGCGACGACGACCGCGCCGGCCGTCAGCAGGCACCCGACGACCACCCCGGCGACGGCGGGCAGCGTGCGCCGCCACCCCGCGCCACCCTCGTCCGCGACGACGGCGGAAGCCGAAGGGTCAGCGGGTGGAGAAGGCTGAGGAGCGACGACCGGAGGGACGGCGGGTGGGCGGGCGCGGGTCAGGGCGGTCGCGGCCAGGGCGACGAAGGCCAGCGCCGAGGCCAGCACCAGCCCCCACCCCAGCAGCGTGACCGGCCGCGGCACCGGCAGCGCCAGCAGCGGCACCCCCACGTTCAGCGCCACCAGCCGGGCCGCCCGGCCGCGCTCCAGCAGCGCCGCGTTCTCCTTGAACCGGACCGGCCCGCCGCCCAGCACCGCGGGCAGCAGGTGCAGCAGCGACCCGAGCAGCACCTGCCCGACGAACCCGGCCAGCACCAGCGGCAGCAGCGGCGCCAGCGCGGCGGCGACCTCGTGCGCCGGCCTGGTGGCCACGACCACCAGATCGGCGGCCAGCGCCACCTCGAACCAGACGATCGCCGCCCCCAGCGTCCAGGCCGCGCCGGTGTGCGGCCTCTTGCGCCGCAGCGCGTCGGCCAGCGGTGTGAGCACCGCCAGCCCGCCGGCCGCGTACGCCGCCAACCCCGCGAGCGCCACCCACCGCCAGCCCGCCAGCAGCCCGGTGACGGCCACCGTCAGCCCCGGCGCGGCCAGCCACAGCCCCACGCGCGAGGCCCGGCGGGTCCGCTCCGACATGCGGGTGCGCAGCACCGTCGGCCACAGCGTGAAGAGGGTGCCGAGAACGGTGAGCCCGACCCAGCCGAAGACGTTCACCTGGGAGTGGGCGGCGCTCATCCGTTCGTGCAGCGCGCCCTGGACGGTCTGGGCGGCCATCAGCCCGCCGAGCGTGCCTCCGGCGGCGAGCGCGCAGGCGGCGGTGACGTACCAGCCGATGACGTGGCCGAACCGGCCGGGCAGCGCGCCGCGTACGAGCCGGGCCAGGACGGCCGCGTGCCACACCGCCACGCCCGTCAGCAGCGCCGCGCCCGCCGCCGCCACCTGCCACGGCCCGTACGCCACCCCGGCCAGCACCGCGACCGTGGCCGTGTTGAGCAGGGCCAGCCGGGTCAGGCTCCCCCGCCCGGACGGCCCGCGGACGCGCAGCAGCGCCACGGTGAAGTGCTCGCTCCAGATCAGGACGGCCGTGCTGACCGCGCCCAGCAGGAACACGTGGATCAGCAGCCACGACGGCGCCGGCAGCACCTCGCCCGCCGGCGCGGCCACGACGGTCAGGCCCAGCCAGGCGACGACGACCGCGTTCGCGCGCAGGTGCCAGGACGCGCGGGCCCGTCTCGGCGGCAGGTCGATCGGCCTGCCGCTCTCTATGCCGACGTCGACGGGCATCCCGGGAACCCCCCTGTCACACGAACGCCGGCGGAGCGAGACCCGCCCTCACGCCGCCCGCGCCGGTCAGGCACGCCGGGCCCCGAGCCGGTCGAGTACCTCGTACACCGGGCGGCGCGGGACGCGCGGGACCGGCGGGCCGTAGCCGAGCCTGATCAGCATCTGCACGTGCCCGAACGGCCCGGGCCGGTCGCCGCGGTGCTGCGGCGGGCGCAGGTCGAGCGGCTGGCTGAACATCGAGGCCGCCACGCCATGCGCGGTGGCGGTGAGCAGGACGCGTTGCAGGGCCTGACCGGCGCGCAGCCAGTCGCGCGGGCCGTCGCCCCGGGTGAACAGGGCGGCGAGCTGCGGGTCGGCCTCGAAGTCCGCGATCTCGCCGTTTTCCGGCGCACGCCGCGCGTCGCCGCCGAAGTCGCGCATGGGCAGTTCGCCGTGGCGGGGACGGAGGCCGCGGGCTGCGGCGGGCACGCCGTCGGCGCCGCCGTCCGGGCGGGTCCAGCGGGCCAGCTCGGCCCGGTAGGCGGCGTCGGCCGTCAGCGTGTCGTCGGCCACGGCGACCATGTCCAGCACCCGCCTGGCCGTGCCTCCCTTGACGAGCAGCAGCGTGGCGCCCTCGTCGTGGGCGGCGTTGACCAGGTCGACGAGGACGTCCCCGGGCAGCGGGCGGCCCTCGAAGGGGAAGCGGTTGGTGCGCCGGTGCGGGATCATGTCGTGCAGCAGCCGCTCGTCCGGGGTGGGCGGCCCGCCGGGCCTGGCGCGTACGGTCGCCAGCAGCTCGGGCCGGCGGTCGGGGTCGGGCAGCGTCAGGACGCGGGGGTCGTGCCCGGTCATCCGGACCGCGAGGCGCAGGTTGAACAGCGCGGCCCCGCAGCTGATGCCGAGCCCGCGCCCGAGCGGGTCGGTGACGGCGAGCAGCCGGTCGAGGTCGGCGTACAACTCCATGGTGGTGTCGTCGAGGCGGCGGAAGCGCCACGGCTGCGTGTTGTGCACCGAGGGCGCGGCGACGGCGGAGGCGACGACCCGGAGCACGGCGGCGCGCGAGGCGAAGGGCTTGTCCCAGGGGCGGGCGCCGGGGACGCCGACGCCGGTCATCGCGGGGTTCCCGGCGCGACGGTAACTGCGGGCATGTCTCCACGATGTCGTGGCCGGCCGTGCCGCCGTCAGGGACCAAAGTCCCTTTCCGTACGTCCGATCGGCCATGATCAGGTGGCGGGCAGCGCGGCGGCCAGCAGGACCACGCCGATCGACCCCGCCAGCGCGCTGACGGCCATCGCGCGGGCCAGGCGGGGGCGGGCGTGGGCCGCGGCCCAGCCGTGCAGCGCGGCGGCGGCCATGACGGCACAGAAGAGCAGCAGTTTGGCAGCCAGGACGCGGCCGTAGCCGGGTTCGGTGAGCGAGGCCCAGGTGACGCCCTTGTGCCAGGCGATGGCCAGGCCGGTGGCGAGCTGGAGGGGCAGGAACAGGGCGGCGGTGAGCAGGCCGAAACGGCGTCCGACGGCGTCGAGCATCCGGGCGCGGCGCTCCTCGTCGAGCAGGCGGCGGGCCAGGGGCAGCAGCATGAGGGAGACCGCGAGCTGGCCGCCGACCCACAGCGCGGCCCCGAGCACGTGCAGGAAGCGCACCACCGACCACCAGGTCATCGCGCGCCCACCCGCTCTCCGGCGGCCTGGCGGCGGGGGATGCCGGTCGCGCCGAGGTGGAGGCGGGCGTAGAAGTCCTCCAGGGCGGCCAGGGTGCTGTTGATCGTGCTGGCGGCGTAGCGGCCGTCCAGCTCGCCGTGGTAGGCGTGCGCGGTGCGGACGGCCTCGGTCGTGTCGGCCAGCGGCTCGCCCGCCAGCAGGCCGCGGGCCGAGGCGGCGGCGACCCACGTCAGGTAGCGGCCGACCCGGCGCAGGTAGCTGGCCCGGCTGGAGGCGGCCAGCGGCGAGCCGGCCAGCGCGGCGGCGTACGCGGCCAGCATCGTGTCGTAGGGCGCGGCCAGCCCGCCGGCCCTTCTCTTCTCAAACATGGGCGGCCGGTTCCTTCTGGTAGGGGAAGCTGCCCGGCTCGTAGGCGCACCACGGCTCCTCGCCGAGCACGTCGCCGGAGCAGGCGTAGGCGCGTGAGCGGGAGCCGCCGCAGATCGTGCGGAACTCGCACGCCCCGCACCGCCCGCCCAGCCGGTCGGGCTCGCGCAGCGCGGTGAACAGCGGCGGGGGCGCGCCGACGTCCGTCACCTGGCGCACGAGCCGGTACGCCTCCTCCGTGCCCAGCTCCGCCGGGTTCCGGTCGGGCACGGCCCCGGCGCGGCAGTGCAGGCAGGCCGGCGCGCAGGCGCGGGTGGCCTCCCAGATCACGATGAACGGGCTCGCGGCGACGTCGCGCCGGACCCGGCGCAGCGGCCCGCGGCCGGGTGGGGCGGTCATGCGGGTGCTCCTCGCAGGAGGTGGTCCACGACGTCGGCGGCCGAGTGGTCGTCGGGCAGGCCGTCCAGGAAGCCGAGGTCCTGGCCCAGGGTGAGCAGGGCGGGCTCGTGGTAGCCGTCGGCGCGGCGCTGGCCCAGGCCGATGGCGGCGGTCAGCCCGTTGCACAGGCACTGGCGGCCCTCGGCCTCCTCGGCGGGCCGGCCCTTGCGGACGTAGGCGTCCACGGGTTCGGCGGGGCAGCGGTAGCCGATCGCGCCGCCGGGCCTGGCGTACGGGGTGCGCAGGTAGCCCAGGTCGCACAGCCGCGGACGCCGGTCGTGCACCTCGGGCTCCGACAGGGTGCCGGGCAGGCTCGCGACCTTGAACGGGAAGCCGGTGGGCGAGGCACGCGGGTCGTTGCGGACCTCCAGCGCGCCCCGGCGTGCCCGGCTGAGCATGCGCCGCCGCAGGCCGTCGTCCAGGCCCGATTCCCGGCACAGGGCGAACGCCGTCCCGACCTGGATGCCGGTGGCCCCGGTGGCCCGCGCTCCGGCCGCGCCGCCGGGGACGGCGTACCCGCCGGCCAGCCAGAACGGCAGCCCGAGCGCGGCGACCTTGGCGGTGTCGGCCTCGTCGCGCGGCCCGTAGACGGGTTCGCCGCGCTCGTCCAGCAGCAGCCGGCCGCGCGGCGGCGCGCTGTGCCCGCCGGCCACCGGCGTCTCCAGGACGAACCCGTCGGGCCTGGTCACGGGCGAGCGGGCCAGGTAGAGGGCCAGCACGTGGGAGGAGACGATCGCCAGCAGCTTGGGGCGCCGCAGCGGCTCGGCGGGCGCGGGCCACAGCGCGGCCGGGTCGAGTCCGGTCGTGTGGCGGGCCTCTCCCGCCTCGGCGACCGTGACGGTGATCTCGGCCGGGCGGTGCGCGGCGAAGGCGTCGAGCAGCGCGGGGATCTCCGCCGGGATGCCGGCGCCCATCAGCACGTAGTCGACGCCGGCCAGCATCGCGCCGTACGCGGCGGCCGGCGTGGCGAGCTGGATCTTCTCCAGGTAGTTGACGCCGACCGGCCCGTCGTGGCCCTGCTTGGCCAGGAAGACCTCGGCGAAGTTGGCGACCACGGCCAGCTCGTCGCGGGCCCTGCTGGGCCGCAGCCCGAGCCGGGGCACCGGCCGGTACGGCGTGCCGGGCGCGATCCCGCCGGGCACGAAGTAGCGTCCGAGCACCCGTTCGGCGATCCCGGGGATGGGGAAGCAGGCCAGCGCCCGGCGCAGGTGGCCGCCGGGGTCGCCGCGCTGCAAATGGCGGGCCAGGGTGACGTCCAGGGCGGTGCCCGACACCACGCCGAGCTGCCCGGTACGGGCCACCGCGCGCGCCAGCCGCCATCCGGACACCCCGACGCCCATGCCGCCCTGGATCAGGACGGGGAGCGCGAGTTCGGACACGGCCTCGGTAACGGCCTCAGACACGTCGCGCCCGCAGCGTCCCGGCCCAGGTGAGCACGTCGGCGTTGATCTCCCTGGCCACCTCGCGGGTCGCCAGGATGTGCACGACGTCGTCCTCGGGCAGCGTCTCGACCATGAGGGACAGGCCGTCGCAGTCGCCGACGTGCGGCAGGATCTCCCGTACCAGGGCGATGCCCCAGGCGGCCAGGTTCTCGTCGAGCTCGCCCCGGCCGTCGATCGCGGCCAGGTCGGCCAGCTCGGTCAGCTCGCGGATGTTGCGGATCGTGTCGTCGTGATCGCTGAGCAGTTTGTCCACGTAGTGCGCGCCGAAGACGGATCTCAGGCCGGGATACATGGCTTCTTCCTCGTAGCGGAAGTGCGGCCCGACGGCCGCCGACAGGGCCTCCACCAGCTTCCCGACCCGCGCCGCCGCGCCGGTCCGGAAGGCGTCGATCAGCGCGAGCAGCAGGTCCCTGACCTCGCGGTGCTCGGCGTGGAAGGTCTCGGTGAAGTGTTGGCCGATGGACAGCACACAGTCCTCCAGCTGTGTCGTTCCGGACGTCGCCGGTCGCATGGTCCGCCTCCCCCTCACTCGTCGCCGGCGAGGGTGGCGCCGGTGGCCAGCAGGGCGGCGCCGGTGACGGTCAGCAGTCCGCCCAGGCCGATGACCAGGTTGCCGAGCTGCCAGGCCTGGTAGGCGTTGAGCAGGGAGGCGCGCAACATCTGGCCGGTGAAGGCGGTCTGCCGCCGGCTCTCCAGCTCGGCGTCCTCGCCGCCCGCCGCGAACAGCTCGGCGCTGACCTGCGCGTACGTCCGGCCGCCGGTGGCGGTCAGCACGTTGCGGCCGATCACCTGGGCGTAGGCCCTGGCCTGCGGGCCGGTCAGCACGTCGCGGCCCTGGTGGGCGGCGAGCTCGGCGGGCAGTCCCTTGCCGGGGAAGCTGATGGCCTGGCGGCGCAGCTCGTCCCGGATCTCGCCGCGCGCCTGGAGGCCCCGGGCGGCCATGACGGGCCCGGCGGCCACCATCGCGGCGCCGGCGGCGCCCAGCAGCGCCCTCGCCGCGCCTCGGACAGCGCTCATGTCAATGCTCCTCACGTGGATCGAGGGTGGATCGAGGGTGGATCGAGGGTGGATCGAGGGTGGATCGAGGGTGGATCGAGGGTGGATCGAGGGTGGATCGCGGGTGGATCGAGGGTGGATCGCGGGTGGATCGCGGGTGGATCGCCGGGGGCGTCAGCCGGCGGCCAGCCACAGGTCGGGGCCGAAGACCTCGTAGCGCACGTCGCGCGCCGCCACGCCCGCCCTCAGCAGCGCGGCGCGCGCCTCGCGCATGAACGGCAGCGGCCCGCACAGGTAGGCGACCGCGCCCTGCGGGATCGGGACGTCGCCGAGGTCCATCAGGCCGTCGCGGTCGGCGCCCCGGGCGCCGTGCTCGTACCAGAAGACGTGCTCGGGGGCCAGGCGGGCCATGTCCTCGCGCAGCGCGTGCCGGTCGGGCGAGCGGTCGGCGTGCAGGGTCAGGACGCGGCGGCGCGAGCCGGTGGCGGCCAGGTGGTCGAGCATGGCCACCATGGGGGTGCAGCCGATGCCGGCGCTCACCAGGACCAGGGGCGCCTCGGAGTCGTCCAGCGTCACGTCGCCGAAGGGCGCCGACAGGGTGAGCTCGTCGCCCTGGCGCACGGTGGCGTGCAGCAGGGTGGACACCTCGCCCGCGGGGTCGTCGTCCACGCGCTTGACGGTGATCCTGCGCAGGCCGTCGCCGGCGTTGGACAGCGTGTACTGGCGGAGCTGGCGCACGCCGTCGGGCATCTCGACCTGGACGCTGACGTACTGGCCGGGGCGGGCGGGCGGCGGCGGCTCCTCGCCGATCGGGCTGAGCAGGAAGGAGGCGACGTCGGGCGTCTCCTCGCGGCGGCCGGCCACCCGCCAGCGCCGCCACGTGCGGCCTTCGACGGCGCCGGCCTCGGCGTAGATGCGGGCCTCCATCGCGATCAGGGCGCCGGCCATCAGCCAGTAGACCTCGTCCCAGGCGGCGGCGACCTGCGGGGTGACGGCCTCGCCCAGCACCTCCGCGATCGCGCCGAACAGGTACTTGTGGACGATCACGTACTGGTCGTCGGTGACACCGACCGCGGTGTGCTTGTGCGCGATGCGCGCGAGCAGGTGGTCGGGGCGCTGGTCGGGGTGGTCCAGGAGCATGGTGGCGAAGGCGGCGACGGAGGCGGCCAGCGCCTTGCGCTGCTCGCCGCTGGCCTGGTTGCCGCGGTTGAACAGGCCGTCCAGCAGTTCGGGCCGGTCGGCGAACATCGTCGCGTAGAACCGCTCGGTGATGGCGTCGAGCGAGGCGCCGACGACGGGCAGCGTGGCGCGGACGACGGCGGCGGATTCCGGGGACAACATGTGACCTCCACAGTCCCAGGGGGAACGTACCCGCGATCGCGGGCCGGATCTCAGGCTAGGAGCGCGGCCGGGCCGTTCACCGGGGCGAACGTCCGCAGTTGAAGGGCCGAAGGTCCCGGACGGGACATCCGGGCGCGTGCGCCCGAGGGCCGGTCGGCGGTCGGCGGTCGGCGGTCGGCGGTCGGCGGTGGAAGATGGGACTTTCGTCCCTGCCGGGGGCGGGGGCCGGACTGGGATCCTGGAGACCATGCGGCTCGACTCGTCCGGACTTCAGGTGCTCTCCGAGGAGGAGTGCTTCCTGCTGCTGTCCTCGGTGCCCATCGGGCGGATCGTGTTCACCGATCGCGCCCTGCCCGCCGTCCAGCCGGTGAACTTCTGTCTCGACGGGCGGTCCATCGTGATCCGTGCCGCGACCGGGTCGAAACTGGCGGCGGCGACCCGGCGGGCCGTGGTGGCCTTCGAGGCCGACGACTTCGACGCCGCCCGCGCGGCGTCCCGCTGAGGCGGTCCGCGCCGCCCCCGATCCAGGGCGGCGCGGTCCGGGGGCGGCGCCGTGGTCAGCCTTCGTGCGCCGTGGTGACCAGGCCGTGGTCGCCGTCGTCACGGCGGTAGAGCAGGCAGCCCGCTCCGGTGCCGGCGTCGGCGTAGAAGACGAACGGGAAGCCGGTCAGCTCCAGCCGGTCGAGGGCCTGCCCGGTGGTGAGGCGGGGGGCGGGCAGCGGGCTGACCGAGATCGCCGCGCAGGTCGGCGTCGGCAGGCCGGGCCCGGGGTCGAGCTGGGCGAGCCGGTAGCCGTCCTCGGTGCGGTAGATCACGCTGTCCTGGCCGGTCGCGGTCTCGGTGAACAGCAGGAAGTCGTAGTCGAGGTCCTCCATGTCCACCGCCGCCTCGTCGGGCACGGCGCGGGCGGCCGTGAAGGTGCGCACGATCCGGCGTTCCCCGGCGGGCGGGGCGGGGTGAGGCGGCCGGGGGTGGCGTCCGCGCCGGTTCTCCCAGTCCCTGCTGGTCTCCAGCAGCCGCGTCCGCAGCCGGTCGCCCAGCAGGTGGATGGCCGCGCGGGTGGAGTCGGCGCCGGCCCGGGCCCTGACGAGCCGGCCCTGGACGTCCACCACGGCCTCGGCCGTACGCCGCTCACCCGCGACCTCCGTTGTGGCGGCGAGCTTGACCGTCGCCCCGAGCACCGGCTCGTGGGCGAGCCGGGTCAGGTCGGCCACGGTGTGCCGGGCACGCCGCACGTCGGCCGCGCGCACGCCGCCGCCGCGGATCCTGACCTGAACGTCGTCGGCGTCAAGGGCGATGGGCCTGTGCCTCATTCGTGAACACCTTCTTCGCATCCGGTGGTGATGCACCCAGCCTCCGGCCTGCGCGGATGCGGCTGCCAGAGCCGTAGGTCCCATCGCGCGGGGACCTACGGCCCGCCACGGGCCGGGGCGGGCGTCAGGAGCGGCGGTAGCCGGGGTGCACGCCGGGGGTCAGGCCCTGGTCGGCGGCGATCAGCTCCAGCAGGGCGAGCAGCTGCCCGCGCTGGTCGGGGCTGAGGGCGGAGGTCACGTCGGCCTCGTGCGCCATCGCGGTCCTCTTGATGTCCTCCATGACCCGCGCGCCCTGCTCGGTCAGGTGCAGCTCGTGGTTGCGACGGTCGCCGGCCGACCGGCGCCGCTCCACCAGGCCCGCCCGGTCCAGCGGGTCGAGCAGCGCGGTGACCCGGCTCGGCACGACGCCGAGATCGGCGGCGAGCGACTGCTGGCTGCGGCCGGGCTGGAAGGCGATCATCCGCAGCAGCCCGACGTCGGACGGCGACAGGCCGAGCTCGGCGACCCGTGCGGCGAAGCGGCCGGCGGCGTGCGCGCCGAGCTGCGCGAGCAGGAAGGCGACGCCCATCGGGCGGTTGCGGGACGCGGACACAGCGCATACTGTACTCCGCACAGAACCTTTCACAAGAGTGAACCTTTCTCTAGAGAGAAGCAATATGCGATGGCTACCGAGATGACCACCGATCGGACCGACTGGCCCAGGCATCCAGGACTGGAGGGCAAGGTCGCCCTCGTCACCGGCGGTTCGCGCGGCATCGGCGCGGCCACGTGCCACGCGCTGGCCGCCAACGGCGTCAAGGTCGCGGTCACCGGCCGCGACACCGAGGCGGTGGCCCGCGTCGTCGCCTCGATCACCGGCGAGGGCGGCCAGGCGCTGGCCGCGCCCGGCGACGTGACCGACACCGCCGTCCTGGCCCGCATCCGCGCCGAGGTCGAGGCCGCGCTGGGGCCGGTGGAGATCCTCGCCCCGTTCGCCGGGGGGCAGGGCGCGCCCGCGCCGACCGCCGGGCTCGACCCGGGCCGCTGGCGGGCCGTCCTGGAGTCCGACCTGACCTCGGTGTTCCTCACCGTCCACGAGTTCCTGCCGGGCATGCTGGAGCGGCGCGCCGGGTCGATCATCCTGATGTCGTCCACCGCGGGCCGCCGTCCCGGCGGCGCCAACGCCGCCTACGCCGCGGCCAAGGCGGGCGTCGTCATGTTCGCCCGGCATCTGGCCGCCGAGGTGGGCGGCGACGGCGTCCGGGTCAACTGCCTGGCGCCCTCGGCCGTGCTCAACGACAAGCTCGCCGCCCTGCCCGCCGAGCGGCTCGCCCAGCTCGCCGCGACGTTCCCGCTCGGCCGCGTCGGCCACCCCGCCGACGTCGCCCAGGCCGTCCTCTACCTCGCCTCGCCCGCCGCCGCCTGGGTGACCGGGGCGACCCTCGACCTCACCGGCGGACGGGTCTCCGGATGAACGCCGCGCTCTTCCCGTCCCTCGCACCCACCGTCCAGACGGAGGCCATGTCATGATCGACCCGATGACCGAGCGGCTCGTCCGGTTCCAGCGGCCCGGCGCCCTGCCCTACCTGATCGGCGCGGACGAGGCCCGCGTCGCCGCCCTGTTCGGCCTGGACGCCGACGCCTACCGCTCCCTGCTGGACGGCTTCGACCGCCAGGCCCGGCAGGCCGCCGCGACGCTGCTGGCCCGGCCCGGCTTCGCCGACGCCGTCGACCGGCTGCCCCTGCACGCCGAGGGCGCCGACGGCCCCCGGGACGCCTTCCACGTCGTCGCCATCGGCGAGAGCACCACCGCCGACCGCCTGTCCTGGTTCGAGATCCTGGGCCGGCTCGTCGCGCTGTGCCGCCCCGGCGACGCCGTCCGCTTCACCAACCTGGCGATCACCGGCAGCACCACCACCCAGGCGCTCACCCAGCTCCCCGCCCTCGGCTTCCAGCGGCCCGACCTGGTGCTGTGCATGATCGGCGCCAACGACGCCCAGCACCTGGCCCCCGGCGCGCCGACCCTGGTCAGCGCCGCCGAGACCGAACGCAACCTGGCCATGCTGCACGACCTGGCCCAGGAGCGGGGGCCCGTCCGCTGGGTCTGGCTCACCCCCAGCCCCGTCGACGAGCCGCGCGCCGCCGCCTACCCGCACTTCCGGCGGGCCGGCATCAGCTGGGCCGCCAAGGACCTCGACGTCACCTCCGACCACCTGCTGGGCCGTCCCGAGCTCACCGTGGACACCAGGCTCGCCGTCTCCGAGGACCACCACTTCCTCGACGACGGCGTGCACCTGAGCATCGAGGGCCAGCGCGAGATCACCGCGGCCGTCGTACGGGCGCTGGCCGGTGCGGCATGAAGCTCATGGTCCTGGGCGCGACCGGCGGCACCGGACGCCAGGTGGTCGAGCAGGCGGTCGCCGCCGGGCACGACGTCACCGTCCTGGCCCGTGACCCCGCCCGCGTCCCTTCGGCCGATCGGGTGCGGGTGATCGGCGGCGACGTGCTCGCCCCCGGCCCCTGGCGGGCGGCCGTCGCCGGGAACGAGGCCGTGCTGTCGTGCCTGGGCAGCACCGACCGCGGCAATCCCACCACCGTCTACTCCCAGGGCACCGCCAACGTCGTCGCCGCCATGCGCGAGGGCGGGGTGCGCCGTCTGCTGTGCCTGTCGTCGGCGGGCCTGGAGATCCCGCCGGACACGCCGCTGGGCCGCCGCCTGGTCACCCGCTTCGTCATCCAGCGCCTCTACCGGCACGGCTACGCCGACATGGAACGCATGGAGGCCGCCGTCACCGCCGCCCCCGACATCGACTGGACGATCGTGCGCCCGCCGATGCTCACCGACGGCCCCCTGACCGGCCGCTACCGAACCGCCCTGAACGGCCCGCTGGCCAAGGCGAGCTCGATCTCCCGCGCCGACCTGGCCCACTACCTGCTCACCCACGTCACCGACGAACACCACCGCCACGCCGTCGTGGAGATCGCCGGCGGCCCCTGACCCACCCTTCCCACGCCGCAGAACGACACGCCGAGGTCCCGGCGGGCCGGGAGCAACGATCACCAGGCCGCAACGGGATTCGGAGGCCGCCCGGCGGCCGGCCTCCCGTCGTACGGAGGCTCAGCGCAGCCGGTCGGCGAGGAAACGCAGGGCGTCGTCGAGCTCGAAGTCCGGTACGTCCCCGTGCCCGCCGGGGTTGGCGTGCAGCGTCTTCTCGGCCGAGGACAGCGCGTCGAACAGGGCCAGGGCCTCGGCCCGGGGCACCCGTTCGTCGTCCCACTGGAGGAGGAACCGCACCGGGACGGTGATCCCGGCGGCGGCCTCGGCCGAGGCCGAGGAGGTGCCGCTCAGCCCCAGCACCGCCGCGCCGATCCGCGGCTCGGCGGCCACCAGCGGCATCCCCAGGGCGCAGCCCAGCGACACGCCCCAGTAACCCACCGGCCCCTGGTCGCCGAGCGCGTCCAGGACCGAGCGCCACTCCGGGACGGTCTGGGCGGCCAGCGACGTGTGGAGCTCGGCCAGCAGCGGGGTGGGGTCGCCCCCGCCGGCCATCCGGTCCCGCATCGCGGTGATGACGCGCTCGTGCTCGGCGCTCCTGGGCCTGTCGCCGTGGGCCGGCGCGTCGATGGCCGCCGCCGCGAAGCCACGTTCGGCCACCAGCCGGTGGGCGCGTCCCACGACGCCCGGGGCCTGCTTGTGCTGCCCGCCGCCGTGCCCGATCAGGACCAGGCCGCGAGGTTCGGCGTGCCGCGGGGTCCACAGCACGCCGGGGATCTCGCCGAGGGTGAAGGATCGTGCGGTGACGCCGTCGGCCGACGTCTGAGAGGTGAAACGCATGCGCGTCGAAAGCCTTTCGGGATGCCTCGTGCGGGCGCTCCCTAGGCGATGCGCGCGAGGGAGCCCCGACCTGTCACAACGTTGATCGGTCTCACCTCCTCGGGTCGATGCGCCAGAAAACGTACCACACCAGCAGATCGCGGTCAGCCGTGCAGCAGATCGAGGATGTGCGGCCAGGCGTCGGCGCCGAGCCGGGCGTCCGCGGCCGGGTCGCCGCCGTAGAGGAAGTCGGGTGACTCGGGAGCGGGCCCCTCCCCCGGCAGGCGCGGACGGTGACCGGCCTCGGCCCGGCTGACCAGCCGGACCGTACGACCGGCGGCACGACGGCGGGCGGCCAGCCGCCCGGCGAACGGCACGGACGGCCACATGGCGTCATCGCCGCCCGCCACCAGCAGCACGTCGGCCGCCGCCTCCTCGATCGGGATCGCCGCGGCCGGCAGCAGGCCGGCGAACGTGCGCTCGCTGAGCTCGTACAGGGCGCGCAGGGCCAGCGGGCCGTGCTCCGGCTCGACCTCGGCCCAGTCGTCGTCGTACGGGACGAACGGCAGCGGGCTCCCCCGCCACGTCCAGGACGACCGGTAGGGACGCTTCTCCCCGTCGGACCCCGGCCCGACGTTCCCCCACACGACCGAGGTCGGCGACAGCGCCACCACCCCGCCGACCCGCCGGTCCCGGACGGCGGTCAGCAGCGCGGCCTCGGCCCCCTTCGACATGCCCAGCACGCAGATCCGCCGGACCCCGGTGGATTCCAGCAGGTCGACGGCCGACACGAACGTCTCCAGCGGGATCTCGCAGATGCCGGGCGACTGCCCCGGGCCCCCGAACCACCGGATCGACAGCGCGGTCATCCCCTCCCCGGCGAGGAGGCGGGCCCGGTCACGCTCGATCCGCCCGCTCGACCCCGCCAGCACGAGGACGCCCGTCCGGCCGGCCGATCCCGGAGTGACCAGGACCCCTTCCCAAGGGGAGCTCAGTTCGCGCTCGTCCATCTGCACCCCTCGACACTACTGAGAACAGCCCCCGCACTGGAACGGCGAACCGCCATCAATGGGACACTAAGGCCGCAACGTGCCACGACGGAGGGAGAACGCCATGTCGTTCCAGGCGTATCTGGACACCATCGAAGAGAAGACCGGGCTGACGCCCCGCCAGTTCATCGCGCTGGCCCAGGAACGCGGCTTCGACGCCCCCTCCACCAAGGCCGGGACGATCATCGACTGGCTCAAGCAGGACTACGACCTCGGCCGCGGCCACGCCATGGCCCTCGTCCACGTGATCAAGAAGGGCCCGAAGATCGACGCCAAGCACGTCGGCACCTCCGGCTCCCACCGCGACGAGTCCGACATCCTCTGGCTGGACGGCAAGGCCACCCGCCCCGAGACCGCCTAACCCCGGGCGGACTTGGACCGCGTCAGCCACAGGCCGGTGAACACCGCGCAGACCAGCGTGACGACGCCGGCCACGACGAAGGCGCTGCCGAGCCCGGCCTCGAACGACGCGCCGCCGGACTCCCGCGTGCGGACGACCGCGCCCAGCACCGCCACGCCGAGCACCGCGCCGATCTGCCGGGTGGTGCTGCTGACGCCCGAGGCCAGGCCGCCCTCCTGCGGGCCGACCGCCTGGATGGCGGCGCCGGTCAGCGGGGACATGGTCAGGGCGAACCCGACGCCGGCGACGGCCAGCCGCCACCACACGTTGCCGTAGCCGGTGTCGGCGTGCACGAAGCCCAGCGCCACCAGCCCGAGCCCGGCCAGCGCCAGGCCGGTGGTGACCACGATCCGGAAGCCGTACCTGGCGGCGAGCCGGCCCGCGTACGGGCTGACGACCACCATGGCCAGGGTCGCGGGCAGGGTCTGCACGCCGGCGCGCAGGATCGAACTGCCCTGGACGTGGACGAAGAACTGGGAGAAGAAGAAGGACGAGCCCATGAGCGCGAACCCCACCACGACCATCGCCGTGTTGGAGACCGTGAACAGCCGCTGACGGAACAACCGCGGCGGCAACATCGGCGCCGGACCGCGTCCTTCGACGACGACGAACGCGGCCAGCAGCACCACCGCGACGGCGAAGCCGCCCAGGATCACCGGCGAGGTCCAGCCACGGGAGCCGCCCTCGATGAGCGCGAAGGTCAGCGCCCCCACACCGAGGACGGACAGGACCGTGCCCGGGACGTCGATCCCCGGCGCGGCCGGGTTGCGCGACTCGTCCAGCACCCGCAGCCCGGCGACCAGCAGCACCGCGCCGATGGGCACGTTGACGAGGAAGATCGACGGCCAGCCGAAGGCGTCCACCAGGACGCCGCCGGCCAGCGGTCCGGCGGCCAGGCCGATGCCGCTGAACCCGGCCCACATGCCGATCGCCCGCACCCGTTCCTGCGGGACCGGGTACGCGGCGCCGATCAGGGCCAGCGAGGCGGGGCTCAGCGCCGCGGCCCCGACGCCCTGCAGCACCCGTCCGGCGATCAGCCAGCCGAGCGAGGGCGCGACGGAGCACACCACGGACGCGGCGGTGAACACCACGACGCCGGTCAGGAACAGCCGCCTGCGGCCGAACCGGTCGGCGAACACGCCGCCGGACAGCAGCAGCATGGCCACCAGCAGCACGTAGGCGTCGACGATCCACTGCAACCCGCTGAGCTGGGTGTGCAGGCGAATCTGCATGTCGGGCAGCGCCGCCCCGACGATCGTGCTGTCGAGCAGCACCATGAACTGGCCCAGACAGGCCACCGAGAGCAACACGGTCCGGTTCGGTGGGACGCCCGCGGCGCCGGGCGTCATCGTGCTTTCGGGTGCGGTCACCACAGTGCTCCCTCTCGTCAGGCCGTCGTGAAGCGACGCTGATCGCACACCATAGTTCGACACTTCGGAAAAGTCGAAGTATTGGTAGCATGGAGGCATGCGACCGCTTCCCGAACCGGCCCGCGAGTCCCTGACCCTCGCGCCGCTGCTCCACGCGCTCGGCGACCCGGTCCGCCTGGAGCTCGTGCGCCGCGCCTGGGCCACCTCCGAGTCCACCTGCTCCGCGCTCGCCGACGGCATGGGCGTGCCGGTGTCGACGTTGTCCAACCATTTCCGGATCATGCGGGAGGCCGGGCTGATCAGCATGACCGTCGACGGCCGTCACCGGCGGGTCCGGGCACGCGCCCGCGACCTGAGCGACCGCTTCCCCGGCCTGATCGACCCGATCCTGCGGTTCGCCTCCGCCGTCGAGGACGCGGAGGCGCGGGGGGGGGGGGGCCCCCCCCGGCCGGCGCACCACCTGGGGCCGGCAGAATTAGGCGTGGAAACGGACCCATCCCGTCACCCCCACCAGGGACCGCGACACCCCCCGCACGAAGAAAT
>NZ_JBITEZ010000029.1:40719-115292 GCF_044455665.1 Nonomuraea sp. NPDC051191
GGGGCGGCCCCCCCCCCCGCCCCGCCCCCCCCGCCCCCCCCGCCCCCCCCCCCCCCCGGCGGCGGGCCGCCCCCGCGGGCGCGGCCGCGGCCCCCCGGCGGGGGTGAACCCCCGCCGGGCCTGCGCACCACGTGGAGCCGTCAGAAGTCGGCGTCGAAGCTGACCGAGCCGGTCACCCCCACCTGGTACGCCGACACCCGCCGCTCGAAGAAGTTCGACAGCTCCTGCACGTCCTGCAGCTCCATGAACGCGAACGGGTTCTTCGACCCGTACAGCGGCTCGATGCCGAGTTGGGCCAGCCGCCGGTCGGCCACGTGCTCCAGGTAGGACCGCATGTCAGCGGTCGACATGCCCGGCACGCCCTGCCCGAGCAGGTCCTCGGCGAACTGGGCCTCGCACTCCACCGCCTCGGCCAGCATCTCCCTGACCTGACGGGCCATCTCCTCGTCGAAGAGGTCCGGCTCCTCCTGCCGTACGACGTCGACCACGTCGAAGGCGAAGGCCATGTGCATGGACTCGTCGCGGAACACCCAGTTGGTGCCGGAGGCCAGCCCGTTCAGCAGGCCGCGCGAGCGCAGGAAGTAGACGTAGGCGAAGGCGCCGTAGAAGAACAGGCCCTCGATGCAGGCGGCGAAGCAGATCAGGTTGAGCAGGAACGCCCGCCGGTCGTCGCGGGTCTCCAGCCGCTGGAGGCTGCCGATGGAGTCGATCCAGCGGAAGCAGAACTCGGCCTTGCGCCGGATGGACGGGATGTTCTCCACCGCCGCGAACGCCGCGAACCGCTCCTCCTCGTCCGGCACGTACGTGTCCAGCAGGTTCAGGTAGAACTGGACGTGCACCGCCTCCTCGAACAGCTGCCTGCTCAGGTAGAGGCGCGCCTCGGGCGCGTTGACGTGCTGGTAGAGGTTGAGCACCAGGTTGTTGGCCACGATCGTGTCGCCGGTGGCGAAGAAGGCGACCAGCCGGCTGACCAGGTGGCGCTCGGCCGCCGACAACCTGGCCAGGTCCTTCAGGTCGGAGTGCAGGTCCACCTCCTCGACGGTCCAGGTGTTCTTGATCGCGTCGCGGTAGCGGTCGAAGAAGAGGGGGTAGCGCATGGGCCGCAGGGTCAGGCTCATGCCCGGGTCGAGCAACATCACGTTCTCCTCGGGGGTCACTGGCAGGCTTCGCACGACTCGGGGTTCTCCAGGGAGCAGACCAGGGCCTCCTCGGACTTGTTCATGAGGGGCGCGGGGGGCGCGAGGGGCACGGTGGCCTGCTGGATCCGGGTGGCCGGGCGCGAGCGCAGGTAGTAGGTGGTCTTCAGGCCGGACTTCCAGGCGTACAGGTACATCGAGGAGAGCTTGTCGATCGTCGGGGCGCTCAGGAACAGGTTGAGCGACTGGCTCTGGTCGATGTACGGCGAGCGCGCGGCGGCCATGTCGATCAGCGCGCGCTGGGGCAGCTCCCAGGCGGTGCGGAACAGCCGGCGCACGTCCTCCGGCAGCTCGGCGATGCCCTGCACCGACCCCTCGGCCTGCTTGATGGCGGCCCTGACGCGCTCGTTCCACAGCCCGCGCGACTTGAGCTCGGCCACCAGCGCGTTGTTGATCTGGAGAAACTCGCCGCTCAGCGTCTCGCGCTTGAACAGGTTGGACACCTGCGGCTCGACGCACTCGTAGCAGCCGACGATCGAGGCGATGGTGGCGGTCGGCGCGATCGCGATCAGCAGCGAGTTGCGCAGGCCGTGGGCGGCGATCCGCGCGCGCACCGCGTCCCAGCGCTCGGCCTGGGTGCCGCTCTCCCCCCACAGGTCGTGCTGGAGCCTGCCGCGTGCCGCCCACGTCTGCTCGTAGGCCGGGTGGGCGCCGAAGCGCTCGGCCAGGCCGGCGGAGGTCTCCAGCGCCGACAGATAGATCTCCTCGGCGAGCCGGGTGGACAGCTCCTTGGCCTCGGCCGAGTCGAACGGCAGCCGCAGGGCGAAGAAGACGTCCTGAAGGCCCATCACGCCCAGGCCGACCGGACGCCAGCGCGGGTTGCTGGCCGCGGCCTGCTCGCTCGGGTAGTAGTTGATGTCGATCACGCGGTCGAGGAACGTGACCGCCGTGCGGACGGTGGCGCGCAGCCGCTCCCAGTCGATGCCGTCGCCGGTCAGGTGGGCGGCGAGGTTGACCGAGCCCAGGTTGCAGACCGCGGTCTCGGCGTCGCTGGACACCTCGATGATCTCGGTGCACAGGTTGGACAGGTGCACCACGTTGCCGGGCTCGGCGGCCTGGTTGCACAGGCGGTTGGCGGCGTCCTTGAAGGTCATCCAGCCGTTGCCGGTCTGGGCGAGGGTGCGCATCATCTTGGCGTACAGGTCGCGGGCCTTGATCTGCCGGACGTACCGCCCGGCGCGCTCGGCGGCGCGGTAGGCGTCCTCGAACGCCTCCCCCCACAGGTCGGGCAGCTCCGGGACCTCGTCGGGGTCGAACAACGACCACGGCTCGTCGGCCTCGACGCGGCGCATGAACTCGTCGGGGATCCAGTTGGCCAGGTTGAGGTTGTGGGTGCGGCGCGCGTCCTCGCCGGTGTTGTCGCGCAGCTCCAGGAACTCCTCGACGTCCGGATGCCAGGGCTCCAGGTAGACGCAGGCCGCGCCCTTGCGGCGGCCGCCCTGGTTGACGGCGGCCACGGACGCGTCGAGCGTGCGCAGCCACGGGACGATGCCGTTGGAGTGCCCGTTCGTGCCGCGAATCAGCGCGCCGCGCGAGCGCACCCGCGACCAGGAGATGCCGATCCCGCCGGCGAACTTCGACAGCTGCGCCACCTGGGCGTAGCGGTCGTAGATGGAGCCGATCTCGTCCCGGGGGGAGTCGACCAGGTAGCAGGATGACATCTGGGTGTGCCGGGTGCCGGAGTTGAACAGCGTCGGCGAGCTGGGCAGGTAGGCCAGCGACGACATGAGCCGGTAGAACCCGACGGCCTCGGCGGGCGTCTCGGCCAGCCCGCAGGCCACGCGCAGCAGCCAGTACTGCGGCGTCTCCACCACCAGCCGGGTGGACGGGTGGCGCAACAGGTAGCGGTCGTAGACCGTGCGCAGCCCGAAGTACTCGAACCGCAGGTCGGCGGTGACGTCGATGGCGTCGTCGAGCTTGCGGGCGTTGGCGTTGACGAACTCGGCGGTCTCGTCGCCGACGAGCCCCTCGGCGTGGCCCAGCCGGATCGCCTGGCTGAAGGAGGCCACGCCCTGCCCGCGGACCTCCTTGTCGATGTAGCCCGACAGCAGCCGCGCGGCCAGGCGCGAGTACTGCGGCTCCTCGCCGATCATCTCGGCGGCCGTCTGGATGGACAGCCGGTCCAGCTCGGCGGTGGTGGCCCCGTCGTAGAGCCCGCTGATCGTCTTGGTGGCCACCCGCATCGGGTCGATGTCCGTCAGATCGGTCGCCCAGTGCTCCACCGCGCGTACGATCTTGTTGACGTCGACCGGCTCGGCGGTGCCGTTGCGCTTGCGCACCTGCATCTGGACGCGCCGCGGCGCGGGCCTCCCGTCGTCCGCCCCCGCCGCCTCGGCCAGGTCCGTCATCGGGTCCCCTGTGACCGTCACTTCGCTCTCCCCTCGTGAACTCGGTCAGGTGCCGAGAACACGCGCAGGAGGCAGACGGCGAGGCGCCACAGCCCTCTCGCCGGTACCGTCCGCCGTCCCGCGCGGCCTCGGAGCAGCCACGCACGCATGATCGTGCGCGGCGCGCCGGCAGGTCTTCGGACTCGTGGGCATGCTGTCGCTGCCTACTGGCCGTCGCTTCCCGGGCCCATGGCCCAGTGCGTCTGACGGCGGTCGTTCCCACTCACCGCTGCGGGGCAGTCCCGGATTTCCACCAGGTTCCCTCTTGCCTCGGCCACCCTGGCTGGGCGGGCCGAACCGGCTGCGGGAGACACCATATATAGGGCGGATCAAAAAGTCACACCCAACATGTCGTGTTGCGAAGAGGAAGGCGCCGGCCCGGGGCGGGCTAGCCGGCGCGTTCGACGATGCCGTGGGCCAGGCGGGTCAGGGCGGCGGTGATCTGTTCCGGGGTGAGCCCCCGCCTGCGCTGCTCGGCATAGACGTCGGGCCCCAGCGGGGCGAGGAGGATGTCGGCCAGCGCGTCGGGCTCCGGGATCGCCGCCTCGGCCAGCAGCACCCGAACGTGCGCCCGCCAGAACCCGTAGGCGCCGGTGGCGTACCGCGCCGCGCCCTGCTCGGCGCCCAGGACGAGCGAGATGTGCTCGTCCAGCAGCTCGACCATCGCGGCGTAGAAGGCGGCGAGCCGGTCGGCGGGAGGCGCGCCGGGGCCGAGCGGCGGGTCGCCGCACAGGAGGCGTTCCTGCAACACGCGCTCGTGCTCGTCGAGCAGGGCCTGCGCGATCGAGACGGTGTCGGGGTAGCGGCGGTAGAGCGTGCCCCGGCCCACGCCGGCGGCCTTGGCGATGTCGTCCATCGTCACGCCGCGCGGGTCTCGGGCGGCGAACAGCTCGGCCGCCGCGGCGAGCACCTTGGCGCGGTTACGTGCGGCGTCGGCGCGCTCGCGCGGGCGGCCCACCTCCTCCACGGGACGTCCGGTCAGCAACTCGGTACGGGGCTCCATGGCGGCGACTCTAACCCACACCACGATAAGTGGACAACGTGCCCGCTTAGTTGCTACGGTCATGCCGACCCCCAAAGCGGACGCAATGTCCACTTATTTCGAGGAGCCCCTCATGACCGTTCTGCTCCACCTGGACGCCAGCGCCCGACGCCGCTCGATCAGCCGCGAGCTCGGCGACACCTTCGCCGAGGCGTGGCGGTCCGCCCACCCCGAGGGCACCTACGTCCACCGCGACCTGGCGGCCGAGCCCGTGCCGCACATCGGGGAGGCCTGGACGGAGCTGTGCGACTACGTCATGGCCAACCGGATCACCGACATCGGCCGCTACCACGAGGCCGCCCGCACCCCGGAGCAGGCCGCGGCCTGGGCGGTCATCGAGCCGCTGCTGGCCGAACTGGTGGCCGCGGACGTGGTGCTGATCGCCACCCCGATGTACAACTACTCGATCCCGTCGGCGCTGAAGGCGTGGCTCGACCAGGTGACCTTCCCCAAGATGTCCCTCGCCGGGCGGCGTTTCGTGGTCACCACGGCGCGCGGCGGGGCCTACTCGCCCGGCGCCCCCAAGGCCAAGTTCGACTACCAGGAGCGCTACCTGCGGGACTTCTTCGCCGGCCACTTCGCCGTCGAGGACACCACCGTGGTCACCGCCGAGCTGGCCAACTCCCGCGTCGACCCCGACCTGGCCCACCTGCGCTCCCGGCACGACGAGCTGTACGCCGCCGCGCTGCGCGGCGCCCGCGACCTGGGCAAGGAGTTCTGACGATGAGCTGGCTCGTCCTCGGGCTGGCCGGGCTGGTCGAGATCGCCTGGGCGCAGAGCATCAAGCCCACCCAGGGGTTCACCAGGCCGCTGCCCACCCTGCTCTGCTTCGTCCTCATGGTGGCGGCGGTCTGGCTGCTGTCGTACTCGATGAAGACCCTGCCGGTCGGCACCGCGTACGCGGTCTTCACCGGCATCGGGGCGGTCGGCGCGATCGCGCTGGGCGTCGTCGTCCACAAGGACCCGATGTCGATCGGGCGGATGGCCGCGCTGGCGCTGATCGTCGGCGGCATCGTCCTGGCGCGGATCACCAGCCCGGAGTGACCTCGTCAGGCGGGGGTCGCGGCCCGTCGAGGACGATCCCCGAACCAGCGGGTGAGGGCCGCCTCCAGGCCGTCGGGGTCAGCGCCCGCCCAGGCGACGTAACCGTCCGGCCGGACGAGCAGCGCAGGGGCGGGGGCGCCGGCGGCGGTCGCGGCCACGTGGCGCACCCGGTCGAGCCAGGGCGATGCGGTGGCGGCGAGGGCGTCGCGTCCGGTCAGGTCCAGGAGCAGGGGGCGGGCGTCACGCAGCAGCTCGGCCAGGCGCCCCGGCCGCCCGTCGCCGGCGGTCAGGGCGAGGGACGGCGCGAACCACCCGGAGGGCGCGGCGGGCCGCTCCTCCCCCATGTCGTACCGGACGTCGCTGCCCGCCATCAGGTCGGCGACCAGGCGCAGGTTCTCCGTACGGCCCAGGAGCTCGCCGAACAGCCGGCGCAGCGCCGTGACCTCGGCCCCGGGCGCCAGCAGGGCGGTCGCGGCCAGGGTGTGGGTGACCACGCGCTCGGCGCACGCGCGGCGCTCGGCCTCGTAGCTGTCCAGGAGCCCTTCGGGGGCCTGTCCGCGCAGCGCGGCGGCGAGCTTCCAGGCCAGGTTGGCGGCGTCCTGGAGCGCCAGGTTCAGGGTGGGCCCGTGGCTGACCTGGGCGGCGTCGCCGGCGATGAAGACCCGTCCGGCGCGGTAGCGGTCGGCGAGCCGGGTGTTGCGCCCGCACAGGCGGCGCAGCATCGACGGTGCGCCCTCGGGCGGCGGGCTCAGGGGCAGGCGCACGCCGAGGACGCGTTCGACGCTCTTCTCCATCTCGGCCAGCGTCATCGGCGCGCCCGGCCCCGGGAAGCTGCCCGCCGGGTGGTCCTCCCACTCGGCCGTGTTGATCAGCGGCCGCCGCGGGTCGTGGGCCAGGAGGGTGAAGACGCCGCGATCGGTGCGGTGGAAGTGCGCGGGGATCTCGCCGAGGCCGTCGATCAGGACGCGCCCTCCGGGCAGCATCCGGAAGTGCTCGCCCGGCCCGACGAGGGCCGAGCGGTCGACGACGTGGTCGTCGCTGACGCCGGGGAAGGCGATGCCCGCCGCCTTCCTGACCATGCTGTGGCCGCCGTCGCAGCCGACCAGGTAGCGGGCCGTGAGGGTCGTCGCGACGCCGCCGGGGCCGCGGGTCACGACCTCGACCCGGTCGTCGTCCTGGGCGAGGGAGAGCACCTCCCAGCCGCGCCGCACGTCCGCGCCGAGTTCGGCCGCGCGCTCGCCGAGCACCCGTTCGAGGTCGCGCTGGTCGCAGGGCAGGAGGTGCATCGGGTTCTCCGCGCCGAGCTCGTGCAGCGGCAACGGCATCCCGCCGAAGAAGAAGCCCGGCGCGGGCGCCGGGACGCCCCGGCCGCCGCAGCGTTCGTACAGGCCGCGGTGGTCCAGGAGCCGGACGACCTGACCGGCCAGGCCGTGGGCCTTGTCCGACAGGTCCGGCTCCGGACGCCGTTCCAGGACCAGCGGCCGGGCGCCCGCCAGGCGCAGCTCGCAGGCGAGGAAGAGGCCGGCCGGGCCGCCGCCGACGACGATGACGTCGAACATCATGTGACGTTCCTTAAAGTACAGAGCTGTATCTAATTCAGGTCACCGTAGAGTCCCGCGATAAGATACGCAAGTGAATCTCAAGCACCGTGCCCCCGGCGGCGCCTCCCGCCGGCGCGGCTCCGCGCTGGCGGACGCGATCCTCGACGCCGCCTGGGACGTGCTGGTCGAGCACGGCTACCACGGCTTCACCTACGAAGCCGTCGCCGCCCGCGCCGGCACCAGCCGCCCGGTGCTCTACCGGCGCTGGCCGCGGCGCGACGACCTGCTGCTGGCCACCCTCGCCAAGTTCTGGCGGCTGATCGACGTGCCCGACACCGGCAGCCTGCGCGACGACGCGATCGGGTTCCTGCGCAACGCCGGCGCCGACCGCGCGGGCATGCTGACGCTGATGAGCGTGCAGCTCGCCGACTACTTCCGCGACAGCGGCACCAGCCTGACCGAGCTGCGCGACACCCTGCTCCCGCCCGGCCACGCGACCGCCTTCGAGACGATCGTGGGCCGCGCGGTCGAGCGCGGCGAGCTGCCCGGCGTGCCGCGCTCGTCCAGGGTGGTGAACCTGCCGCTGGACCTGCTGCGGCACGACATGCTGGTGACGATGCGCGGGGTGCCCGAGGAGTCGATCGTCGAGATCGTGGACGAGGTCTGGCTGCCCCTCCTGGGCACGTCCACCGCCTGACCGGCGGCCACCAGGAAACGGCCTCCCCGCGCGGGCCGCAGCCCGGGTCAGCTCACGTAGTAGTCGCGGATCTCCCAGAACCGGGAGGGGTGGCCGTCGCAGGTGAACTGGACGGCCTCCAGGTTGTTGGCGGGGCTCACCCCTCCGGCGATCGTCAGGCACTTGCCGGTCTGGACGTTGCGGAACTCGACGTACTGGCCGACGCGGTTGCCGAGCGCCCAGTAGCGCGAGGGGTGGGTGTCGCAGGTGTACTGGAGGGCGACGACGTTGTTCTCGGTGCTGACGCCCCCGGCGATCGTCAGGCACTTGCCGGTCTGGCGGTTCCTGACCTGCAGGGCCGCGCTGGAGTAGCCCCAGACGTCCCAGCGGCGGGAGGGATGGCTGTCGCAGTCGTACTGGACGGCGTGGACGTTGTTCTCGGTGCTGACGCCCCCGGCGATGGTCAGGCACTTGCCGGTCTGCCGGTTCACGAGCTGGACGTTGGACGCGGCCCACACGGCCGAGGCCGACGCGGGCGCCGGGGCGGTGACGAGACCGAGGGCGAGGAGCGGGGCGACGACGGCCGCCGGGCGAAGGATGTGTGTCTTCATGCGACCAAGCCTGCGGTCGCCGGGCCCGTTGGGCCTGAGTAGCGCGTACTCAATGTGCGCCGCCGGGGTTGCCACCCCGGACGATCATGAATCAGGATCGGTTCCATGACATCACCATGGATACAAGGAAGGGTCTTCGGCGAGGTCGCCGACGAGTACGACAGGGTCCGGCCCGGCTACCCGGCGCAGCTGGCGGCCGACGTGCTGGCCTACGCCGGGGCCCCGGCGCTGGAGGTGGGCGCGGGCACCGGGAAGGCCACGGAGCTGTTCGCGGCGAGCGGCGTCGACATCGTGGCCACCGAGCCCGATCCGGCCATGGCCGCCGTGCTGGCCCGGCGGTCCGCCGGGCTGCCGAACGTGACGGTCACCGTCTCCACGTTCGAGGAGTACGTCCCGGAGCGGGCCTTCGGCCTGCTGTACTGCGCCCAGGCGTGGCACTGGGTCGACAAGGAGGTGCGCTGGCAGCGCGCCGCCGCGGCGCTCGCCCCCGGCGGCGGGCTCGCCCTGTTCTGGAACATCGACTGGCCCGCCGACGACGGGGTGACCGCGAGGCTGCTGGCCGCGCACGAGAGGTTCGCCCCGCACATCAGGCCCAACACCGGCCCGATCGCCAGGCCGATCGGCGAGGAGGCCGGGGCCCGCGAGTGGGCCGCGGAGATGGGGCTACCGCCCGAGTTCGGGGACCTCGGCACCCGGCTCTACCGGTCGGAACGCACGCTCCCGGTGGCCGACTACGTCACCCTGCTGTCCACCCAGTCGTCCTACCGCATCCTGGACGAGGACGTGCGAGAGAGGCTGTTCGGCACGCTCCTCGACACGCTCGGCGCGCACGTGACGGTGAACGTCGAGACGGCTCTCTACCTGGCCCGCCACCTCCCCTGACCGGCGGCACGGCACGGACGGGCACTCCCCGTCACGGCTGGGCCCTGCCGGTCGCCCACGCCCAGGCCGCGATCATGACCCGGTTCCTGGCGCCGATCTTGCGCTGGACCGCGGCGATGTGGTTCTTCACCGTCCCGGGCGACAGGAAGAGCTCGGCGGCGATCTCGGCGTTGGTCCGCCCCTGAGCCACCAGGACCACGATCTCGTCCTCCCGCTCGGTGAGCACCACGTCCGAGACCTCCCGTCGCGGGCCGCTCCCGCGCAGCAGCCGGACGGTGAGCTGCGGGCTGATGAGCATGTCGCCGTTCATGGCCGCCCGGACGGCCTCCACGAGCAGCGCGGGGCCCGAGCGTTTGAGCACGAAACCGGCCGCGCCGTGCCGCAGGGCCGCCTGGACGTACTCCTCCAGCCCGAACGTGGTGACGACCACGACCTGGATGCCGGTGCCGGACAGGGCGCGGGTCACCTCGATGCCGTCGGCGCCGGGCATGCGGATGTCGGCGAGCACGACGTCCGGCCGGACGGCGAGGGCGGTGTCGATCGCGGTGCGCCCGTCGGCCGCCTCGGCCACCACGGTCATGTCGGGCTGGGCGTCGAGGATCAGGCGGAAGGCGTCGCGGATGCCCTCCTGGTCGTCGGCGACGAGGATGCGGGTGCTCACCCAGGAGATTGTCGCAGCGGCAGCCGCGCCGTCAGCGACCACCCGTCCGGTACGGCCCGCGCGGCCAGCTCGCCCCCCTGCTCCGCCACGAGCGCGGCCAGCGCGGGCAGCCCCGATCCGCCGCGGCGGCGGCGGGCCGCGCCGGTCACCCCGTCGTTGGTCAGGGTGATCTCCAGGACGTCGCCCGGCGTCGTGACGGACAGCTCGACGCGCCCGGCGCGCGGCGCGTGCCGCCGGATGTTGGTCAGCCCTTCGATGACGATCCGGTAGGCCAGCGCCGCCGTCTCCGCCGGGACGGCCGCGACGGGGTCGATCCGCACGCCGATCCGCGCCGGCCCGGCGGCGGAGAAGCGGTCGGCGGCCTCGGCGATGCCGCCCAGGTCGCCGACGGGACCCAGGGGCCGGTCGTGGTGGAGCGTGTCGAGCGTGCGGTCGAGCGTGGACAGCGCCCGCAGGCCCGCCGCCTCGACGCGTTCCAGCGCCCGCAGCGGATCGCCCGCGACGGTGCCCGCCTGGGCGTGCGCGACCATCTCGCTGATGTCGTGGGCCAGGAAGTCGTGCAGGTCGCCGGCCAGCCGCAGCCGCAGGACCGTCCGGGTGTCGGCCACCGCCCGGTCCTTCCGTACGTCGAGCAGGCGCAGGTAGCCGCCCACGGCGGCGGCCGCCAGCACGCCCGTCCCCCAGAACGCGCACGCCCCCAGCGCCTCCAGCGGCGAGGCCGGCGCGAAGACGCGCAGCAGCCAGGTGGCCGCGGCGAGCCCCGCCAGGATCGCCGCCGGCGCGGCCCGGCGGACGGGCGCGTACCGGACGACCAGGCCGGTCGTGACCGCCAGCGCCACGCTCTCGACCATGCCCAGCGCGCCGCCGGCCGGGGTGGACGGCCCTCCGGCGGCCGGCCACCCGGCCGTGACCGCCAGGGACAGGCCCGCGGCCGGCAGCGACAGCACGGGCAGCCACCTGGCCCTGCCCCCGGCCAGGAACAACCCGATGGCCGCCACGGCGACGGCGACCGCCGCCGGCACGGAGGCGGCGACCATCCACAACACGTTCATCCGGGAAACGATATGCGCCCTCGCCGGCCCGCCCCACGTGCCGAACGGCACCGCCGCGGCCTCCAGGAGGTGCCGAACGGCATCTGCCCGCCGTGCGCCCGCGCTGGAAGGCTCGTCGGCATGACGATCTTCACTTCCGTCCGGTACGGACACGCGGCGGCGCTGTGGGCGGTCGCCTACGGCCTGCTCGGCGCGGCCTGGGCGCTCGGGGCGC
Organism: Nonomuraea sp. NPDC051191; assembly: GCF_044455665.1. Taxonomy (NCBI): domain Bacteria; kingdom Bacillati; phylum Actinomycetota; class Actinomycetes; order Streptosporangiales; family Streptosporangiaceae; genus Nonomuraea; species Nonomuraea sp. NPDC051191. The sequence continues at coordinate 52,026 of NZ_JBITEZ010000029.1, forward strand.
CCGGTTACCCCTGGGGATCGAACGATCCCGACCCCGACGGCGCGCTGTCGATCCTGGCCGGCACCGCGCCGGCCTTCGGCTGGTGGATCGCGGCCTTCTCGGCCCTCACGGCGGCGACCGCGCTGCTCCTGACCCGCCCCGGCGACGCCCGCCCACCGGCCGGAGCAGGGGCGGACCTCCGAGGCGGGGAACGTCCGCCGACCGGAGCGGGGCCGAGCCCTCGTGGCGGGGGGCGGCGGCCGGGCGGGCCACTGGGACGGGTGGCCGTCCTGGTGGCGTGGCCGGTCGCGGCGCTGCTGGTGCTGGTGGTGCCCGACTCGCGACTGATGATGGGCGTCGCCTACACGCCGCTGCTGCTGGTCGCCCCCGTCTTCGGCTGGGGGCTGGGCGGCGCGACGTTCGCCGACGCCTGGCCGTGGCCGGTGCTCAACCAGCTCGTGTGCGTGCTGGGCGGCCTGCTGCTGGCCGCCGCCGCCCGGGAGCACGGACGTGGCCGGGCGAGCTGGTTCACCCCGGCGCGCGGCCGGATCGCGGTGTACGTGGCGGTCGCGGTGCCGCTGGTCTACTGCGCCACCCGGTGGGCCTGGGCCTTGGGCATCCCACTCGGCGTGAGCGCGGAGTTCCTGGCCGAGGGCGAGGACGGGCTGTGGCTGGCGGGGGCGTACCTGGCGACGTTCGGGGCGTTGGGCGGCGTGCTCACCCTCGGGCTGGTCCAGCGGTGGGGCGAGGTCTTCCCGCGCTGGATCCCGGGGTTGCGCGGCCGGCGGGTGCCGCCGCTGCTGGCGGTCGTCCCGGCCGCGTTCGTCTCGATCATCGTCACGGTGGCCGGGCTCACCTACATCCGCTGGACCGTGGCCGGCCGGTTCACCCTGGAGGAGTGGGGCGCCTGGCTGCCGGAGTGCTTCTGGCCGGTCTGGGGCGCCGCGCTGGCCACCGCCACCGTCTGCTACCACCGGCGCCGCCGGGAGACGCCGTCCGGGACGGCGCGGCTCAGCCCGCGCTCTGCCGGTCGGGCTCGATGACCAGCACCACGCGCTCCTCCTCGCGCGAGTAGGGCCCGCCGATGTACTTCTCCGCGATCCGGTCGACGATCTCCCAGCCCGCCTCGCCCTCGATCCACTCCACGACCCGGCCCCTGATGAGCACCGGCTGGAACGGGTTGCCCACCGGGGTCAGCGAGAGCGCGACCCGGGGGTCGCGCCGCAGGTTGAGGGCCTTGCGGGAGCGCGGGCCGGTGAGGATCACGACGTGGTCGCCGTGCGTGCCGATCCAGACGGGGACGGAGTGGGGGGCGCCGTCGGGGAGGAGGGTGGCGAGGTGGGCGATGGGGGTGCCGTCGAGCACGCCGCGCACGTCGGGGTCGAGCTTCATGGTTCTCTCCGGTCTGACGAAGTTCCTTGAGGAGACTCCATTACCATAGCACCTGAAGTTCCCTCAGGGAACCCCGAAGAGGTAGACTGCCGCCATGCAACGCACGAACTTCGCGGAGATGGCCTGCTCCATCGCACGCACCCTCGACGTGATCGGGGAGCCGTGGTCGCCGCTGGTCCTGCGGGACGTATGGGCCGGGGTGCGACGGTTCGACCAGCTCCAGGCCGACCTGGGCATCTCCCGCAAGGTGCTGACCGAGCGGCTCAACCACCTCGTCGACCAGGGCGTGCTCGAACGCCGTCCCTATGATCAGCGGCCGCGTCACGAGTACCACCTGACGGCCAAGGGCGCCGAGCTGGTCGACCTGCTCATGGTCATGGCCGGCTGGGGGGACAAATGGCTCGCCGGGGAGGCCGGGCCGCCCGTGCTCTACCGCCATCACGCCTGCGGCGAGATCAGCGCGGTGGACCTGCGCTGCGCCCGCTGCGGCGCCCCGATGCACGCGGGCGACGTCGAGCTGCTGCCCGGCCCCGGCGCGGCCGATCGGCCGAACGGCGCGGAGGATCACACTTTCGGCTGATCCCGGCCCCCGGCGCCGATCAAGAAGATCTCCCGTGACCATCGACGTCACGCAGGGAGTTCGACATGAGATCGACCGGATGGCGGCGGGCACTGGCGCCCGCCGCCGCCTTTTGCCTGATCCTGACCGCCGCGGCCCAGCCCGCGGCGGCGGCGGGAGCACGCGCCGACGCCGGGAGCTGGACGGCGACCTGGGGCAGCGCGATGCAGCGTCCCACCAAGGGCGCCGCCGACACCGGCCCGAACTGGTCGCTGTCCGGGTTCGGCGACCACACGCTCCGGCAGGTGATCAGGGTGACGGCGGCGGCCCCCGAACTGCGGGTACGCCTGTCCAACCGGTACGGCACCAAGCCGCTCAAGCTCTCCGGCGCCACGGTCGGCAGGTCGGCCGGCGGCGCGGCGGTGTGGCCGGGCACCTCGCGCGCGCTGCGCTTCGGCGGCCGGACGCGGACCGAGATCCCGCCCGGCGGCCAGGCCGTCAGCGACCCGGTCGCGCTGCCCACCTCGCCGCTGGAACGATTGGCCGTGACGCTGCGCCTGCCCGAGGCGACCGGCCCGGCCACCTTCCACCGGTTCACCACCGCGACCTCCTACCGGGCCGCCGGCGACCGGCTGTCGGACCTGGGCGGCAGGGCGTTCACCGAGTCCACCGCCGCCTGGTACTACCTGACCGGGGTGGAGGTCGCCGCCGCCGCACCCGCCGTGGTGGTCTTCGGCGACTCCCTCGTCGACGGCGTCGGCTCCACTCCGGGCGCCGAGACCAGGTTCACCGACCAGCTCGCCGAACGTCTCGTCGCCGCGGGCAGCCCGGCCTCGGTCGTCAGCGCCGGGATCGCCGGCGGCAGGCTGCTGAACGACTCCCCCTGCTTCGGCGACCGGGCCCTGGACCGTCTGGGACGTGACGTGCTGGACCGTCCGGGCGTCAAGGCCGTGGTCGTCCACCTGGGCGCGAACGACCTGGCCTATCCGGGGCTCGACGACCCGTGCGCCAAGCCCGATCCGAAGGTGGGCGTGGAGGAGCTCATCGCGGGCCACCGGCGGCTCATCGCCGCCGCCCGCGCCCGCGGGATCAGGACGGTCGGCGTCACGGTCATCCCGCTGCGAGGGGCGCTGTTCCCGTTCTGGACGAAGGAGATCGAGGCGGCCCGGGTGGCGCTCAACCACTGGATCCGGACGAGCGGCGCCTATGACGTCGTCCTGGACGCCGACCGCGCGATGTCCGACCCGGCCGCGCCGGACCGGCCCAGACCCGGCTACGTCTTCATGGACGGCCTCCACCCGGACGACGCGGGCGCCCACGCCATCGCCGCCGCCCTCGACCTGCGCCGCCTGCTCTGACGGACGGTAATCCAATGGCCGGCGCCACGGACGCTCCGCGAACCTGAACCATGCCCCCCACGGAACCGACCACGTACCGAGCCGGCGGAACGGCGCTCGGCCGGGATTCGACGTGCGGTTCGCCGGATGCGGCAGGTTCCCCGGCGTGCTCTACCCCGCGCCCGGCCCGGAGCGGCCGTTCCGGGAGCTGACGGAGGCGGTCGCCGCCCGGTGGCCCGAGGCCCCGCCCTACGAAGGCCGGTTCGCCTCGATCGTCCCCCACCTCACGGTCGCCGACCGGCAGGAGCCGGAGCTGCTCGACCACGTGGAGGCCGAGCTGGCCGCCGGGCTGCCCCTGACGGCCCGGGTGCGGGAGGTGCGCCTGCTGGTCGGCGACGGCCGCCGCTGGCGCGAAGAGCGGGCCTTCCCGCTCGGCGAGATTCGTCACTGACCGTGATTTTGTCATTCCTTGGCGTTACGATCCGGGAAGGTCGTCCTCCCCTGATCGATCATGGAGTGCCGCATGGAGCGAACGGTTCTGGCCGCCGTCACCGAACACCCCGACGCCGACTCGGCGCTCGCCGAGCAGATCCGCCGGGTGTGTGCCGAGATGGGCGAGCTCGGGCTGCAGGTGCGCTGGACCCACCGCACGGCCGACGCCCTGGCGGTGGTCGGGTCCGACGCCTCGCTCACGGCGATCCTGGCGGCCTGGGACGCCCCCGGCGCCGACGACCTGCTGACCGCGGTGGCCAGGCGCTTCCGCGGCCTGCCGGTCTTCCTGATCACCCAGGACCAGGAGCTCCCCCTGTGGGTGTACGAGGTCATCCAGGGCTACGTCTTCCCGCTGGAGGACACCCCGCAGTTCATCGCCGGGCGCATCGCGCACGCCGCCGACCAGTACGCCGAGCAGATCCTGCCGCCGTTCTTCCGCGCGCTGCTGCACCTGGAGGACCACCACCCCTACTCCTGGCACACCCCGGCCCACGCGGGCGGCGTGGCGTTCCTGAAGTCGCCCGTGGGCCGGGCGTTCTTCGACTTCTACGGCGAGCGGCTGCTGCGCACCGACCTGTCGATCTCCGTCACCGAGCTGGGGTCGCCGCTCGACCACACCGGGCCGATCGGCGAGGCCGAGCACAACGCCGCCCGCGTCTTCGGCGCCGAGCGCACGTTCTTCGTGGTCAACGGCAACTCCACCGCCAACCGCATCGTCGGGCACCACGCGATCGCCCGCGGCGACACCGTCCTGGTCGACCGCAACTGCCACAAGTCGATCCAGCACGCGCTGGCGATCAGCGGCGCGCGGCCGGTCTACCTGGTTCCCGAGCGCAACGGGCTGGGGCTGGCCGGGCCGATCCCGGCCGCCGCGCTGGAGGCGTCCGCCGTCCGGGCGCGGCTGGCCGCCCATCCTCTCGCGGCGGGCGACCCGTCGTACGCGGTCGTCACGAACTCCACCTACGACGGCGTCTGCCACGACGCGGTCCGGGTCGCCGAGCTGCTGGGCGCCAGCGTGCCGCGGCTGCACTTCGACGAGGCGTGGTTCGCCTACGGCCGGTTCAACCCGCTCTACGCCCGCCGGTACGCCATGTCGGTCGACGAGCGCACGCTGCCCGGCCCGGAGCGTCCCACGGTGTTCGCCACGCAGTCCACGCACAAGCTGCTGGCGGCACTTTCCCAGTCGGCGATGTTGCACGTCCGGCCCTCGCCGCGGGCGCCGGTCGACTACGACGCGTTCAACGAGACGTACCTCATGCACGCCTCGACCTCGCCGCTGTACCCGATGATCGCCTCGCTCGACGTGGCCGCGGCGATGATGGACGGCCCGTCGGGGGCCTTCCTGACCGGGGAGGCGATCGTCGAGGCGGTCCGGTTCCGGCAGGCGATGACCCGGCTGGCCGCCCGCGTCCGCGAGGACGGCCGCCGGCCCGAGTGGTTCTTCGGCCTCTGGCAGCCGTCGTCGGTGATCGACCCGCGCACCGGCACGGCCGTGCCGTTCGCCGACGCCGACCCGGCGCTGCTGTGCGCCGAGCCGCGCTGCTGGGTGCTGGAGCCCGGGGCCGCCTGGCACGGGTTCGACGGGATGACCGACTCCTACGCCATGCTCGACCCGGTCAAGGTGACGATCACCTGCCCCGGCGCCGACGCGGCCAGGGGCACCCTGGAGTGGGGCATCCCGGCCAAGGTCGTGGCCGCCTACCTCCAGCGGCGCGGCATCGTGGTGGAGAAGACCGGCGACCACACGCTGCTGGTGCTGTTCTCGATGGGGATCACCAAGGGCAAGTGGGGCACGTTGATCGACGCGCTCACCGACTTCAAGAACGCCTACGACGACGACAAACCGCTGGCGGACGTGCTGCCCGGGTTCGGGCCGTCCGGGGTGTCGTTGCGCGCGTTCTGCGCCGAGGTCCACGCCAGGCTGCGTGACTCGGAGGTGGGCGCGCTGCTCGACCAGGTCTTCACCGCGCTGCCGGTGCCGGTCTCGACGCCCGCCGACGTCTACCAGGCCATGATCCGCTCCCGTACCGAGCGGGTCCCGCTGGCCCGGCTCGCCGGGCGGGTCGTGGCGGCGACCGTGGTGGTCACTCCGCCCGGGATCCCCATGCTGATGCCCGGCGAGGCGACCGGCGAGCCCGACGGGCCGCTGATGAGGTACCTGCGGGCCCTGGAGGACTTCGACCGGGCCTTCCCCGACCTGGCCACCGACATCCACGGCGCCCACCGCGACGGCGAGGGCCGCTACTGGGTGGAGGTCGTCCGCGACTGACGGCCGGCCCCGGGCCGAGTCCCTGAGCCGGGGCTCCGAGCCGAGTCCCCGTGCCGGGCCCCCGCGCCGGCTCGGGGCAGGGTCAGGCAGGGTCAGGGCAGGGTCAGGGGAGGGCCGGTACGGCGGGCCGGGAGTCGGTCCAGCCGACCTCGGCCAGGGTCGTGACGTACGCCTTCCCCGGCTGCTTGCCGCCACGCCGCTCCTCCGACAGCAGGGCCATCCTGCCGGTGTCGACGATCAGCCGGGTGGTCTCCGGCACGGCCGCCTTGCCCGTCCCGTTCACCGTGTCGATCACGACGGCGGCGCCCGACCGGCCCAGCTCGTCCTTGGCGACGCCGTCGGCGCGCACGCCCGGCATGGTGAGCATCCCCTGGTAGGCGGCGTTGCGCACCTCCTTCGGCGCGGGCAGGACGTGCAGGAGCTGGGGCAACGTCTGGGCGACCCAGCCGGGCAGGGCGGTCTCGGGGATCTGGGCGACCCGGCCCGCCCTGGTGAGCCAGTCCTTCAGCAGGGCGGGGTCGGCGGGCAGGCGCTGGATCTCGTCGTAGGTCAGCCACTGCCCGGCCAGCTCGAACTGGTTGCGCTCGCGCACGCTCCCCAGGTGGCCCTTGGTCGGCTCGGTGGACAACCGCACGGTCTGCCCGTCGATCGACTTGCCCCACCTGCTGGGTGAGCCGTCACGCTGCCACGCCTTCTTGTCGGCCGCGCTGCCCGGTGTCGTCCCGAGTTCGCGGTAGGCGTACCAGGCCCGGCCGTCGGGGGTGGTCCACCGTTCGGTGATCTGCCGTTTGACCAGCGAGTACGAGTTGGAGCTGGTGCCGAACAGGCGGGGCTGCGGCATGGTGAGCAGTTCCTTGACGTGCCAGTAGGCGCCCTCCGGCGGGGCCGCCACGACGGGCGCGGGCGCGCCCAGGGCGGCGCCCACGGCCAGCCCGGCGCCCAAGATGATCAGTCGGCGGAACGTCACCGTCCCTGCCCGTGAATGCGAAGTCATGCCCCTCCATACGCCTGAGCCCCCCGAACGGTTGCCCGCCGCATTCACCTGCCCCCGTGGGCAACCGCCGCGAAAGCCCAGGCGTATAAGGAAGCGTGAATTCGGACAGACAGCCATGAGCGCCTCGGAACACGACTTCGGCGCCTTCGTGGCCGCACGTGCCACGAGCCTGCTGCGGGTCGCCTACCTCGCCTGCGGCGACGAGGCCGAGGCCGAGGACCTGCTGCAGACCGCGCTGGAGCGCACCTACCGGAACTGGGACCGGGTCCGCCACGACAGCCTCGAACCGTACGTGCGCCGGGTCATCGTCAACGCCGCCATCAGCCGGGCCCGCCGCCGGGCGATCCTGCGGATCATCCCGATGCACAGCCCGCCGGACACACCGGATCGCGCGACGGACACCGACCTGCGCCAGGTGCTCATGGACGCGTTGCGCGCCCTGCCGCCACGGCAGCGGGCGGTGATCGTCCTGCGGTACTGGGAGGACCTCAGCGAGGCGCAGACCGCCGAGGTCCTCGGTTGCTCGACCGGCACGGTCAAGAGTCAGGCGTCCAAGGCGATGGCCAAGCTTCGGTCGGCCCTCGGACGGGAGACAGTGGAAGGAGTGATCAGGAATGCCCACGCTTGAGGAGGAGCTCCTCCGGCTCATGACGGAGGAGACCGCGCGCCTGCACGCCGCGCCCGACCTGGTGGAGCGGGTGGTGCGCGGGTCCCGGCGCAGGAGGACGCGGAGCCGGATCGCGGCGTTGTCGGCGTCCGTGGCCGTCGTGGCCGCGCCGGTCGCGTACCTGGGGATGGGCTCGGCCACGACGACGGGCGGCGAGGTCACGATCTCCGCGACGCCGGAGCCGCCCGCCATCGACGACGTCCCGCCCCAGCCATCCGAACCGCCGACCCTCGGCGACCTGGGCGACGGCAAGGCGTTCGGGCACGTCAAGGTGGGGTACCTGCCCAAGCGGCTGATCTGGTCCCGCTGGTCGGTGAACTTCGGCGACAAGTACTCGACTGCCTACGGTTACGAGGGCGACGACTCGGGCTTCTACCGCGTGCAGATCTACATGTACGAGCAGGCGACCGTCGAGGAGGTCGCCGACCGCATCGCGGCCCACCGCGACGAGGGGGAGGGCGAGGAGGTGACCGTCGGCGACCGCACCGGATACCTGGTCGTCCAGGACGTCGGCGAGGACGGCATGAAGGGCACGCCGACCCTGTTCCTCAAGATGGGCGAGCGGCAGTGGGCGGAGATCATGATCAGCCCGGTGTACGCCGGTGAGCTGGGCGACGCCGATGCCGTCACCGCCGAGCTGAGGAGGATCGCCGAAGGGCTCACCTCCACCCTGTGACCGTCTCCGTCCCGCCGGCGGCCGGGCGTGCGCGGCACAATACCTCGGGGGGTATATTGGCGGTGGAGGTGGAGCGAGTGGACATGGACGCGGCCGTCCTGGCCGACGCGCTCACCCGGCTCAAGCGGGCCCACGGCCAGCTCGGCGGGGTGATCGCCATGATCGAGAACGGCGACGACTGCGAGCGGGTGCTGACCCAGCTCGCGGCGGTCTCCAAAGCCCTGGACAGGGCAGGATTCAAGATCATCTCAACCGGCCTGCAGCAGTGCCAGATGGCGCGTGAGCGCGGCGAGGAGCCGTCGATCACGCCGGAGCGGCTGGAGAAGCTGTTCCTGGCCCTGTCCTGATCCCACCCAAGGGCATCCGAAGGCGACGGCGGGGGCCGTACGCCGGAGTATGCCCTTGTTTTTGCCTGACGTATACCCCCTAGGGTATCGCCGGTTAGAAACGTCCCCGACCGGGAACCGACCGTGACGACACGAAGGCGGCGAAGACGATGAGCACGATCCACATCGAGGTGGTGGCGACCTCCTCCCTGGGCGACCGCAGCTACCTGGCCCACGACGGAGACGTCGCCCTGGTCGTGGACCCGCAGCGCGACATCGACCGGATCCTCGCCCTGGCCGGACGTCTCGGCGTGCGCATCACCCACGTGGCCGAGACCCACCTGCACAACGACTACGTCTCGGGCGGTCTGGCCCTGGCCAGGGTGACCGGCGCCGCCTATCTGGTGGCCGCCGACGAGAGCGTGCGGTTCGACCGCCGGCCGATCTCCGACGGCGAGGAGGTCACGCTGTCCGGCGCGATGACCGTCCGAGCGGTGGCCACCCCCGGTCACACCTTCCACCACCTGTCGTACATCCTGACCGGCCCGGACGGCCCCGCGGGCGTCTTCACCGGCGGCTCGCTGCTCTTCGGCACCACCGGGCGCACCGACCTGCTCGGCGCCGAGCACGCCCACACCCTGGCCCACAGCCAGCACACCTCCGCGCGCCGCCTGGCCGACCTGCTGCCCGACGGCGCCCAGGTGTGGCCCACCCACGGCTTCGGCAGCTTCTGCTCGGCGACGCAGGCCGACGCCCCGGCCTCCACGATCGGCCGCGAGAGGCAGGCCAACCCGGCGCTGCGCCTGGAGGCCGACGACTTCGTCGCCCAGACCCTCGCCGGTCTCGACGCCTACCCCGCGTACTACGCCCACATGGGCCCGCGCAACTCCGAGGGCGGCGACCCGATCGACCTCACGCCCGTCCGGACCGCCGACCCCGAGGAGCTCAGGAAGCGCATCGAGGCCGGCGAATGGGTGGTCGACCTGCGCTCCCGCAAGGCGTTCGCCAGCCGCCACCTGACCGGCACCCTCAGCTTCGGCCTGGACGGCCCCATGTCCACCTGGCTCGCCTGGATGGCCCCCTGGGGCGCGCCGATCACCCTCCTGGGCGAGGACGCCGGGCAGGTCGCCGCCGCCCAGCGCGAGCTGGCCCGCATCGGCGTCGACCGCCCGGCCGCCGCCGCGACCGGCGACCCGGATCAGTGGGCCGGCGGCCACGACGACCGGCTGGGCGAGCTGGCGGTGGCCACGTTCGCCGATCTGGCCGCCGTCCGGGCCGGGCGCGCCCCCGCGCACCTGCCCGCCCCGGACGTCGTGCTGGACGTGCGCATGACCAACGAATGGCGGGCCGGCCACGTCGAGGGCGCCACCCACATCCCCCTGCCCGACCTGCCGCACCGCCTCGCCGACGTGCCCGCCGGCACGGTGTGGACGCACTGCGGCTCCGGCTACCGGGCCGCCGCCGCGACCAGCCTGCTCGCCCGCGCCGGACACCGCGTCGTGCACATCGACGACGCCTACGCGGCGGCCGCCGAAGCGGGCCTGACCATCACCGAGGCCGACGACTGACCCTGACGGCACCGGCACGTCCGGCGCGGCGGTCAGGAGTGGGCGTGGCGGTCGATGCCGAGGGTGGCGATCAGGTCCTCGTGCAGCTCGAACCAGACGCGGTGGCAGGAGTCGACGTCGGTGCGGTCGACCCAGGCGCCCTCCCCGTTGCGGGCCCGGGCCAGGGCGGCGGCGAAGCGGGTGTCGTACCCGCCGAACCGGGTCAGGACGCCGGTGAGCCGTTCGGCGAGCGGCTGGAGCGCGCGGCCGACGACGGAGAGCTCGTGCAGGATCCGGGCGTCCCAGGCGGGGTCGGAATGGTCGTTGGCGGCGAGCCGGTCGCGGCCGTCCGGGCGCAGTTGCCAGTCGGTGCACGCCTTCAGCAGGAGGGCGTTCAGCGGGAGGAACTCGCGGTAGACGCCGTGGACCTCCTCGGCGCCGCCGACGAGTTCGAGCTCGGCGGCGAGCCGCCGCTCGTCCTCGGCCCGGCCGGACTCGGTCAGCGACCAGCCGCCGGTACCGGCGAACGCGGTGTGGCTCACCCAGCCGCGCGCCTCGGCGTCGCGCAGCTCCTCTTCGGTCTCGGCCACGCCGAGCGCGTACCGCCGGGCGAGCACGGGGGTGTCGGCGAAGCCGGTGACGCGTACGGCGTGCAGCACCAGCAGGTCGGGCGCGGAGTTCCTGGTCATGCGCCGGCCTCCTGACGGGCGGTCAGGCGGGTGTAGTGCTGCTGGCACGCCTGCGGCGAGTTGAACCCCATCGCCTCGGCCATCTGCGCCCAGGTCAGCCCGGCGCTGCGGGCGGTGAACAGCAGGGCGGACTCGATCGCCTCGACCTCGGCGCGCGCGGCGGGCAGCAGGGCGAGCGCGCTCAGGGCGTCCTGCTGGTCCAGGTCGGCGTTGCGCCAGACGGCGAACCGGGCCAGGTCGACCGCCGACGGCGGGACGGGCGGCGGTTGCCAGGGACGGGGTTCGAGCCGGTCGGCGCCCAGGTCCAGGAGACGCCGGCGCGCCTCCCTCTCCCTCTGGGCCTGGAGATGGTCGGCCCGCGTGGTGTGAGCCTGGTCGTGGTTGCGTTCCATGCGGGACATGATTCACAATCGGCGGAACATCGTCAACATTTTGTTGAAAGGCGGGGCGGATGATCGTACCCCTCAAGGAGGCCGTGGCCGACACCTGCGGGGGCAAGGGCGGCGCGCTCGGCGCGCTGATCCGGGCCGGGCTGCCGGTTCCCGGCGGCTTCGTGCTCCCGTTCGCCGCCTACCTCGCCGCGGTCGGCGACCTGGACCTCGCGCGGCACGCCGCCGGACCGGACGGGCTCGCCGCGGCGCGGCAGGCGATCGAGGGGCGGCCGGTCCCCGCCGGGGTGGTGGCGGCGCTGGCGGACGGGTTGCGCGCGCTCGGCGGGCTCGGCGACCCGCCGGTGGCCGTGCGGTCGTCGGCGGCCGACGAGGACACCGGCCTGACCTCCGCGGCCGGCATGTACGAGAGCTTCCTCGCCGTACGGGGGGTCGCCGGGGTCACCGAGGCCGTGCGCGCCTGCTGGGCCTCGCTGTTCTCGCCCCGCGCCGCCGTCGGCGACCGGTCGGGCGGCGACCCGATGATGGCCGTCGTCGTCCAGCGGCACCTGGACGCCGCGGTGTCCGGGGTGATGTTCACCCCCGGCGGGCCGGACGAGCCCACCAGGATCGAGGCCTCCTGGGGGCTCGGGCCCAGCGTCGTGGGCGGCACGGTCACCCCCGACTCCTACCGCGTCGCCGGGGACGGATCGGTCGAACGCGCCGTCGCCGACAAACGCACCCGGCTCGACCGGGAGGGCGCGCGGCTCGTCGTCCGTGACGTGCCGACCGGCGTCCGGGGGCGGGCGGCGATCGACGACGCGACCGCCGTCCGGCTCGCCGGGCTGGGCGCGGAGATCGCCGCCCTGCGCGGCGGGCCGCAGGACGTCGAGTGGGCCGTCGCCGACGGCCGCGTCTGGATCCTCCAGGCCCGCCCGGTCACCGCCGCTCCCCCGCTCGCCGACCCGCTCACCCGCGCCGCGGATGGACCGGCCGGGGCGCTCGTCGGGACGCCGGGCAGCCGTGGCGCCGTGACCGGCATCGCGCGGATCGTGCGCGGGCCGGCCGACTTCGCCCGCGTGCTGCCGGGCGACGTGCTCGTCTGCCCCTTCACCGACCCCGCCTGGACGCCGCTGCTGCGCATGGCCGCCGGCGTCGTCACCGAGACCGGCGGCGTGCTCTCCCACGCCGCGATCGTGGCCCGGGAGCACGCCATCCCGGCCGTCCTGGGCGTCCCGGACGCGACCGGCAGGCTCCTGGACGGCACGCTCGTCACCGTCGACGGCACCGCCGGCACCGTCACCGCCGCCTGACCGAACACCTGAGAGGAGAGGGGAGCCGGCCCCGCGGGGCGCGCTTCCCGGACATCGATGACGACGCGACACCTCTACCTGGCCCGCCACGGCGCGGCCGACGCGTTCGGGCAGCTCACCGACGCGGGACGGCGGCAGTCGGCCCTGCTGGGCGACCGGCTGGCGGGCATGCCGATCGACGCCGTGTGGCACTCACCGCTGGCGCGCGCCGCCGAGAGCACGCGCGAGCTGGCCCGGCGCCTTCCGGACGTCCCCGTGGCCGAGGCCGCCGAGCTCGTCGACCACGTGCCGTACGTCCCCGCGCCCGCCGAGACGCCCGCTTCCTGGGCCGGGTACTTCGACGGCTTCGACCGGGCGGAGGCGGCCTCGGGGCGGGCGCTCGCCGACGCCCTGGTCGCCCGCTTCGCCCACGCCCCCGACGGGCCCGCCTCCGACGTGCACGAGGTGCTGGTGACGCACGCCGGTCAGATCGCGTGGCTGGTACGGCACGCGCTGGACGCGCCGTTGCCCCGCTGGCTCGGCCTGAACAGCGCCAACACCGGGCTGACGATCATCGAGTACCGCACCGGGCTGCCGCCCACGATGGTGATGTACAACGACCTGAGCCACCTGCCGGCCGACCTCCGCTGGACCGGCTTCCCCCAGGACATGTGGCCCTGAACCCTCCGGTTCCGCCGGTCGGCCCGCCTCCGGACGCGAACCGGCCCGCCGCGGCGACGCGCGACGGGCCGGTCCGGTGGCCGATGGGCCGATGGGCCGATGGGCGTCAGGAGATGCTGCGGCCTTCCACGGCGTCCAGCACCAGCGGGCTGGAGCCGGGGTCGCCGCGGACGCCGAAACCGTAGCGGTAACCGGCCCTGACCTCCGGGTCCGACAGCGCCGGCAGGTGTTCCAGCGTGGCCGCGGTCACCAGCTCCCAGCCGGAGCCGGTGTCGGCGTACATGGCGGCCCGCTCGCCCACCAGCGACAGCGCGAAGCGGCCGCCGTCGGGGACGGTCACGCCCTGCTTGACGCCGAAGACCGCGAGCCCGCCCGGCACCTGCGGGCCGCGCACCTCGAAACCGGCGAACTTCTGGCTGTTGACGTAGAACGCCACCACGTCCGTCTTGCCGTCCTTGACCAGGCCCGTGTAGACGGTGTCCATGTCGGCGGAGTCGCCCTGGAACTTCCTGATCGTGATCGCCGTGGCGAACGCCGGGTTGCGCGGCGAGACGCCCGACGACATCAGCCCGAACCAGGACGCCGACGGGTGCCCGGCCGACAGCGCGCCGTCCGCGTACGTCACCTGCGGCAGCTCCTTGTCCTCCGGCAGCACCCGGTGCGCCTGGTAGTCGCCCGCCCGGTCGAAGCCGTCGGCCAGCTCCTGGTTGGCGAAGGCGTCGGGGGCCGGCGGCACGTACGCGGCCTGCGGCGGCAGCCGGAACGTCACCCGGTCCGTGTGCCCCAGGTAGGACGCGCACACGACCGGATACTCCTGGTTCGCGGGCGCGTACGCCGTCAGCGCGGTCTCGAACGTGCGGCTCTCGCCGGTGCGCAGGCCGGTCACCCGCAGCGCGGCCGGATCGACGCCCACGCCGTCGCAGGCCGACAGCGTGACCCGTCCGGCCATCGGCAGCACGTCCCGGTTGGTGACGGTGAAGGTGACCTTGGAGCCGATCCTGCCGCGTTCGGCGGTGGACGCGCTCACCTCGACGTTGCGCCGGGCGAGACCGGGCACCGCGGCCGCGGCGAGGCTCAGCCGGTCGATGTCGTACGAGCCCGCCCAGTCGGAGCCGACCGAGCCGCGTACCCACACCTTGACCCGGGAGATCGCGGCGCGCGGGGCCCAGCGGGACAGGTCCAGCGTGAGCCGGTTCCAGCCGAGCGCGGGGTCGATCGTGCCGACGCCCTCCGCCACCGCGCCGCCGCGCCCGTACGCGCGGACCTTGGCGGTGAAGACGTTGCCCGGCTTGAAGCCGTCGTCGGCCTCGGCCGGCACCCGGATCGACACCGACAGCGAGGGCGTGCGCGAGGCGTCGAGCGGCTTGTCGAACAGCACGTCGGCACCCTTGTACGACTTGGCGTACCGCGACCAGCCGGGCAGGTCGCGGTCGAAGCGCACGCGCAGCGCGTGCCCGCCGTCCACGGCCGTCCGCTCGACGGCGGCGGCGTTGTCCGAGGGCCGCCAGCCGCCGGTGTCGGTCTCGAAGCCGGAGATCACCCGCTCGGCCACCGGCTTGGCGTCGAGCTGCGTGCCGGCCACGGCGGGCGGCTTCCTGACGGCCAGCTCGGCGGGGTCGAAGCCGGGGATGACGTCCTTCCAGTCGGAGATGCCGATGATCTTCTTGGCGAACTCGGTCACCTCCAGCGACCGGTCGGTGTCGATGCCGGCGAACACCTCGTGCAGCGGCTTGCGCTCGCCCGCGTTGGAGGGCGCGCTGTGCTCCTCGTCCCACGTCCACAGGCCGAGCCGGAGGCCGCCCTCCTGCTTGTGGTCGACGTGCCGGTGCAGGATGAAGGAGTCGATGCCGTCGGCGAAGGCGATCTTGTAGTAGGCGTAGGCGTAGGCCGCGGCCTGCAGCTCCAGCTCCTTGGCGGAGTAGTCCTGGGAGTTCAGGCCCTGTTCGGAGAGGATCACCCGCCGCCGTTGCCCGTTGTAGGTCAGCTGGTCCTGGGCGAGGTAGCGCGGCAGCAGCTCGATGTTCTTGAACGTGATCCGGAGGGTGTCGAAGCTGTCGGTGGCGGTCTTGTCGTTCCAGAACGCCGGGTTGAACAGGTTCTCCGGGTAGGGGTGGTAGGCGATGTTCCAGTCGAAGTCGCCCTGGCGCTTGGTGAGGGCGTTGAGCCCGTCCACCACGTCGCGGCCCTTGTAGGTGTACTTGGGGTCGTCGTTGGCGGCGCCCGTCCAGAAGTGCGTCAGCGAGGTGTAGACGCGGGCGGCGGCGTCGGCCTTGCGCACGGCCTGCCAGGTCAGCCGCATGGCGCGGGCGTACTGGTCGAGGAACACGTCGCGGTCCTGGCGGCCCATGTTGTACCAGAACTGCTGGGCGTCGATCTCGTTGCCGACGATCCAGCCCCACGCCCGGCCGTAGCGGCCGTCGGCCTGGCTGTAGCGCTGGGCGAAGAACTCCATCGCGGCGGTGAAGTGCGCCTCGCCCTCGGCCGTCTTGGTGTTGAACGCGTACACCGTGCCCTTGCCCAGCTCGGCGTCGGGGTGGATGAGCGTGCGGGCGGCGGAGTTGGGGGCGCCGCTGTTGTAGACCAGCACGATCATGTTGACCAGGACGCCGTTGTCCGACAGCGGCTTGACCTGGGCGTCGAGCCCGGCGACGGCGCCGCGGTCGAAGTAGTACGTCTTGCCCTGCGAGACGAACTCGATGGTGTTGCCCGGGGCGCCCGGCCCGGCCATCATGACCGAGTCGAGGGCCAGGTTGATGCCGGCGTGCTGGACGCCGATCTCCTCGGCGTCGTCGGTCATCTGAACCTGCAACCCCTTTTTGCCCGACATTTCGGGATAAGGGGTTTGGGTGGCCGACGCGAAGCTCAGTTCGTCGGCGTAGTGCACCTCTCCCAGCGGGCCGTCCGCGCCCACCGCGAGGAACTTGTCGTAGAGCCGGTCCTGGTCCCCGTCCATCCGGGGCACCTCGACGCGGAACGGGCCCGCCTCGACGGTCGCGACCGGCCGTTCCCCCGTGGTCGAGTCCTGCCAGGTGTCCAGCGCGTACAGCTCGGCCGGGCCCGGGGCGACACCGGTGACGGTGATCGTGCTCCCGCCGACCTCGACGCCGCTCACCCCACCGGCCGCCGCCGCGCGCGCGGGCGGGGCCTGCGCCGGGACGGCCAGCATCGGGACGGCCAGCGCCAGAGCCATCAACAATCGCATGTCATCTCCTCCTACTTGGCCCAGTCCTCGTCGCCCCAGGCGTTCTTCTTGATCCCGGCCTCGATGCCGCGCTTCCACCACTTGTCCAGGTCGGCCAGCTCCTCCTCCAGGGAGCGCCGGCCGAGCAGGTAGCCGTCGAAGACGTCGCGGAAGGAGGTGCCCTCCGGGCCGCCCGGCAGCGCCACCACCCGGAACGGCTTGCCCCACTCGCCCTCCAGCAGCCCGGCGGTCTCGGCCGACGGCTGCACGCCCTCGACGGCGGGCAGGCCGCCGGTCGCGTCCAGCCAGGGCTTGATCGCCGGCGAGCTCATGTACTGCAGGAACTTGACCGCCGCCGCGTACTTCTCGCCCTTGACGGTCGAGGGGATCATGTAGCTGGTGCCGCCGATCGAGGCGCCGTAACGGGCCGGGGCCTCCGACGACAGCGGCGTGCTGGCCTTGGTGATCGTCGGGAACGGCATCGTGCCGAGCGCGAACTTGGCGTCCGTCTTCAACGCCTCGACGGCGAAGTCGGTGCCCCACGACATGGCGGCCTTGCCCGAGACGAAGTCGCGGTAGCCCACGGTCGCACCGCCGTCGGCCACGCCCGTCCAGTTGGGGGTGCCGCAGTCGAAGAACTCCTTGTAGATCTTCAGGGACTCGGCGACCTCCGGCGTCTTGGTGGTGAGCGTGCCTTCCTTGATGGCCTTGCTCATCGACTTCTCGGTCACGGTCGGCGCCTTGCCCGGCTTGCCGGTGGCGTCGAAGAAGTTCCAGTCGTCGTGGTACTTGTCGATGAGCTGGGTGCTGACCGCCTCCCACGTCCAGCCGGTGGCCAGGCCGCCCTTGTCGAGGGCGACGGGGTCGAAGCCGGCCGCCTTGAGCTTGGCGCAGGCGCCCTTGAAGTCCGCCCAGGTGGCCGGGGGTTTGTCGAGGCCCGCCTTGGCGAAGGCGTCCTTGTTGTAGAACAGGCCGATGGCGACCAGGTTGAAGGGGATGTACTCCAGCTTGCCGCTCTCCTTGCTCAGCGCCTTGGAGACGGCGGGGCCGTAGTACTCCTTCCTGAACACGTCGATCCAGCGCTGGTTGCCCGGCACGTACGGGTTGGGCTTCTGCAGCTCGTCGTCGAGTGCGTGCACCTCGTGGGCCTTGTGCGGCGGCTGGTTGAAGACCAGTTCGGGCGCGGTGCCGGCGGCGAGCTGGGTGGTGATCGTCTGCATGAAGCCGTCGAGGGGCAGGACCTGCGTCTTGACCTCGATGCCGGGCTCGCGCTTCTCGAAGGAGTCGACCAGCGCCTCCCAGGCAGGTCCGAAGCTGCTGCCGCTGGCGTTCCACTGGTTGGGGCCGGCCAGGGTGATCGTCACCTTGCCGCCGCCGTCCTGGGCGGACGTGCCGCCGGTGCCGAGCAGGCCGCAGCCTGTCAGCGCGAGCAGCATGGCCGAGGCCGCCAGCCCGCTCTTGGGGGGTGTTCTCATCGGGGTAGGGGTCCTTTCCTTATTGATACGTTTCAATCGCGGCGGCGGCTCACTTGCCGGACACGATGCCGCCCTGGATGCCCGCCAGGAACCACTTGGACAGGAACGTGAACAGCACCACCAAGGGGAGACTGGCCAGGACGTAACCGGCGAACAGCGGGCCCCACTGCTGCACGTTCTGGTTGGCGAAGAAGGCCAGCCCCGCCGGGATCGTCCGGTAGGCATCGGTCTGCACGGTGAGCAGCGGCCAGAAGTAGTCGTTCCACACGCCCAGCACCGTCATCAGCGCCACCGTGCCGATCACCGGCCGGGCCAGCGGCAGCATGAAGCCCGCGAACAGCCGGACGCCGCCGGCCCCGTCCACCCGCGCCGCCTCGAAGATCTCCTCGGGGATCTGCGCCATGTACGTGCGCATGACGACGATCCCGAAGACGGTGTTCGCGGTGACGTGCGGGACGATCAGCACCAGCCGGCTGTCCAGGATGCCGAGGTCGCGCATCAGCACGAACAGCGGGATCAGGCTGGTGATCGAGGGCACCATGAGCAGCGCCGCGACCAGCCCGAACAGCGCGTTGCGCCCCGGGAAGCGGTAGCGGGCGAACACGAACGCCGCCGCCGGGGCCAGCAGCATCGTGCCGGCGATGGCCAGCGCCGCCACCACGAACGAGGTGAACAGGTACGGGCTGACCTGCTCCCAGGCCGCCGCGTAGTTGTCCAGGTGGACCGGCCAGGCCGGAGACCAGTAGCTGGCGAAGAACTGCTCGTTGTCCTTGAGCGACGCGGCGAGCATGAACAGGTACGGGAACAGCCCGGCGAAGGCCAGCACCGCCAGCACGCCGCCGGCCACGAGATCGGTCCTGCGGGTCCGGTTCACGACGCGGACCTCCTGCCGAGCGCCAGCGCGACCAGGCTCACCCCGAGGGTCAGCGCGAACAGCACGGTGCCGAGCGCGGCCGCGTACCCCCAGCTGGTGTCCACGAAGGCGGCGTCCAGCATGCGCAGCACCGGCACCTGCGTGGCGTTGTCGGGGCCGCCCTTGGTCATGATGTGGGCCTGCATGCCGTACTGGAGCACCGAGATCACCGCCAGCACGAACAGCAGCTTGACGTCGCGGAACATCATCGGCAGGTCGATGCTCCAGAAGCGGCGCAGCCGGCCGGCGCCGTCCACCTCGGCGGCCTGGTAGATCTCGGCCGGCACGTTCTGCAACGCCGACAGGAAGACCAGGAACGGCAGGCTCGCCACCCACGGGAAGCCGATCGTCATCAGCGCGGCCAGCGCCGTGGCGGGGTCGCCGATCCAGTTGCCCGCCAGCCCGTCCAGGCCGAGCGCGCGCAGCAGGCTGTTGACGACGCCGTCGCGCGGGTCGTACATGAACTGCCACAGCAGCACGTTGACCACGGCCGGGAAGGCCAGCGGCAGGATGAGCAGGGTGCGGAAGACGAACCTCAGCCGCTCGCTGGACAGCGACATCACCAGCTCGGCGGCCAGCAGCGGGAAGACCCACATGAGCGTGACGGCCCAGACGAAGATGATCCCGGCGTTGCGGAAGGAGGCCCACCACAGGTCGTCGCCGAGCATCGTGAGGTAGTTCTCCAGGCCGACGAACGGCGACTGGAAGCCCGGCCGCCACTCGTAGAGCGAGTGCAGCATGCCGTTGAGCGCGGGGTAGTAGGCGAACGCCGCGAGCAGTGCGAAGGTGGGAAGGAGGACGAGGTAGACGCCCCAAGGGATCCGGCGGCGCGCTTTTGTGCTGGTCACGATCGTCAATGCCTCTCAGCCGTCACAGGGTGCGGAACGCGTACGAGCCCGAGCCGACCCGGTAGACCGCGGCCCCGTCGTCGAGGCGGTCGAAGGTTACGCCCTCCGCCTCGCCCGCCGGCCGGCCGCCCTCGGTCACCCGCTCCGGCGGCGCGGGCACGTGCACCTCGGCGCGGGTGTTGGGCGGCACGACGACGTCCAGGGCGAAGCCGTCGTCGGCGAGCCGCCAGGAGATCTCCACCTGGCCGTGCCGGGTGCGGTGGGCGGTCCGCGCCCAGCCGATCCCGCCGCCGGGGCGGGGGCGCACGACGATGTCGGCGTAGCCGGGCGAGCCGGGGGCCAGCCCGCCGACCGTCCGGTACATCCAGTCGCCGACGGCGCCGTAGGCGTAGTGGTTGAAGGAGTTCATGCCGGGGTCGTGCAGCCCGCGGTGGTGGCTCCAGGAGTCCCAGCGCTCCCACATGGTCGTCGCGTCGCCGTGCACGACCGGGTAGAGCCAGGACGGGAAGGTGTCCTGGGTCAGCAGCCGGTAGGCCACGTCCAGCCGTCCGGTCGAGGTGAGCGCGTCCAGCAGGTACGGCGTGCCGAGGAACCCGGTCGACAGGTGGCCGCCGCGCGCCTCGACGTCCCCGGCCAGCCGGGCCGCGGCCCTGGGCAGCTCGTGCTCCTCCAGCAGCCCAGCCGTCACGGCCAGCACGTACGCGGTCTGCGTGCCGCTCGCCACCACGCCGGGCCCCTCGACGAAGGCCGCGCGGAAGGCCCGGCGCACGCGTTCGTACAGCTCCAGGCAGGTGCGTTCGTCGGCGTCGCGACCGAGCGCGGCGGCGAGCCCGGCGAGCTGCCGGGCCGACAGCGCGAAGATCGCCGTGCCGACGAGCCGCTTGGGGGTCTCGGCGCCGATCGACAGCCAGTCGCCGAACCCCTCCTCCGGAAAGATGCCGCCGTCGGAACGCTGGTCCAGGTAGGTCAGCCAGCGCAGCATCGGCTCGAAGCAGGCCGCGACCACGCCGGCGTCGCCGCGCAGCCGGTGCAGCGCCCACGGCAGCATGATCAGCGCGTCGCCCCAGCCGGGCGAGCCGGCCTCCTTGGGGTTGGGCGACAGGCCGCGGCCCGACAGCACGTCGGGCACCACGTGGGTGACCGCGCCGTCGTCGCCCTGGGCGTCGACCACGTCGGTCAGCCAGCTCCGCAGGAACGCGGCGGCGTCGTAGTTGAACAGCGCGGTCGGGGCGAAGGCCCAGATGTCGCCGGTCCAGCCGAGCCGCTCGTCCCGCTGCGGGCAGTCGGTGGGGACGGCCAGGAAGTTGCCGCGCTGCCCCCACACGATGTTGCGCTGCAACCGGTCGAGCCGCTCGTCGGAGCAGGTGAACTCGCCGGCCGGCTCCATCGCGGCGTGGGCCACCCTGGCGGTGATCGACTCCGGGGCGGCGCGCAGGCCCGACACCTCGGCGTACCGGAAGCCGTGGAAGGTGAACCTGGGCTCGAACGTCTCGGCCTGCTCGCCGCGCGGCAGGAACTCGTCCGTGGCGCGGGCCGAGCGCAGGTTGGCCAGGTGCAGGCCGCCCTCGTGGTCGAGGACCTCGGCGTGCCGCAGCACCACCGGGCGGTCGCGGCCGGCGCGGCCGGTGAGCCGGACCCAGCCGACCAGGTTCTGGCCGAAGTCGGCGATCCACACACCGGGCCGGGACTCCCACACCGCCACCGGCTCCACCTCCTCGTGCACCCGGATCGGCGGGGCGACGGAGGCGGCCACCCGGCCCGCCGGGGGGCTCACCGGCACCGCGGGCGCCCATCCCGAGTCGTCGAACCCGGCGGCCGTCCAGCCGAGCGGCTCGGCGGCCAGGTCCTGGCGTTCGCCGTTCTGCAGGTCGGCGTAGCGGATCGCGCCGGAGCCCGCGCGCCAGTCGGCGTCGGTGCGCAGCCGGGTGCGGGAGCCGTCCTCGTGCAGGATCTCCAGCTCGGCGCGGAAGGCCAGGCGGCGGCCGTACTGGAAGGAGCCGAACCAGCTGATGTTGCCGGCGTACCAGCCGTCGGCGAGGACCGCGCCGATCGCGTTGCGCCCCTCCGACACCAGCGCCGTCACGTCATAGGTCTGGTACGCGACGCGGTGACGGTAGTCGGTCCAGCCGGGGGCCAGGTGGTCGGCGCCGACCCGCGCGCCGTTGAGGTGGATCTCGTAGACGCCGAGCGCGGTGGCGTACAGCCTGGCCCGGCGCACCGGCGACGGCACGCCGAACTCGCGCCGCAGGTACGGGCTCGGCCGGTCGCCGACCGGCTCACGGCCCAGCGGCGGGTCGCCGTGCAGCCCGACCTCCTCGGCCAGCCGCCAGCCCGCGTCGTCGTGGCCGGGCTGCTCGAAGCCCTCGACCGGCCCGTCCTCGGCCCGCCACCGGCCGCCGGAGGTGACGGTCACCGTGCCCTCGCCCGCCACGGGGACGAGCTGCGGCAGCGCGGGCCGTCCCTCGACCACGACCTCCAGCCGCACGCACAGCCCGGACCCGGCAGCCCTGATCGCGAGCACGTTCTCCCCCGAGGCCACCAGGTCGCCCGCGTCGGCCACGAACGCCCCCTCCCGGAGCTCCCCGGCGACCCGCACCCCGTTGACGTACGCCTCGACCCCGTCGCCGCCGCCGATCACCAGCCACGCCGACAGCGGCCTGGCCCCGCCCGGCACCGAGAACCGCGTCCGGAACGCGCCCACCGGCGACGCCGACGGGCCGAGCGGGCCGGCGACCCAGATGCGCGGCACGTTCTCCAGGGACGGCAACCGCTCGGAGCCGGGCACCACGGGGGTGCCGATCCAGCCCGCCATCCATCCGCCGGCCTCGCCGAGCCCGGTCTCGAACCAGTGCGCGGGGCTCCAACCGGACCACTGGCCGCTCTCGTCGGCCACCTTGACCCGCCACTGGTAGCGCGTCCGGGGCCGCAGCCCGGCGCCGCCGTAGGGGACGTCGAAGGTCGCCGCGGAGGCGACCACGCCGCTGTCCCAGACCAGCTCGGCCTCGTCACCGGCCGGATCGCATTCCCGGGCCACGACCAGCCGGTACGCGCTCTGCGACCGTCCTCGCCCGGCACCGGTGATCCGCCAGGAGAACTCCGGCGCGCTCACGTCGAGGCCCAGCGGTTCGGCCAGTCCTTCGACACGCAGGTCGGTCACGGCGAGATGCATCAAGGGGGCTCCAAGCTAGTTGAAACATTTCAAGCAATGCGCACGGTAGGCACCCCGAGGTACTTCCGTCAATGCCTCTGTTCCAGATGTGCAGGCCAGGGTCGTTTGGCTGAAACATTTCAACCAGTAGACTGGCTCTCTCTGCCAGGTGACCAGAAGGGCTGCCCACCGGTGACCGACATCCACAAGCCGGCCGAGCGCCGGCGGCTCAGCATGGTCGACGTCGCGGCCCATGCCGGCGTGTCCGTGGGAACGGTCTCCAACGTGCTCAACCGGCCCGAACTGGTGGCCGAGCGCACGTTGCGCCGGGTGCGCGCCTCCATCAAGGCGCTCGGCTTCGTGCCCAGCGCGCCCGCCCGGCAGCTTCGCGGCGGCTCCGGCCGCTCGGTGGGCGTCCTGGTGCGCGACATCGGCAACCCGTTCTTCACCGAGGTGCTGCCGGGCATCGAGAACCGGCTGTCGCAGGAGCAGCTGCTGCTGGTGTTGTGCAGCTCCGGCGACTCGGCCGAGAAGGAGGCCCACTACCTGCAGATCCTGGAGCAGCACCGGGTGCCCGGCATCCTCATCACGCCCGCCGGGCCCGACATCTCCCATCTGGTGGAGCTGCGCAGGCGCGGGGTCGGCATGGTGCTGCTCGACCGGCCGGGCGCCGACGCCCAGCTCTGCGCGGTGGCGGTCGACAACGTCAGGGGCGGCGAGCTGGCCGGCGCCCACCTTCTGGGGCTCGGCCACCGGCGCATCGCCTTCCTCAACGGGCCGCACATCGTGCGCCAGTGCGCCGACCGGCGGGAGGGGCTGACCAGGGCGGTGCGGGCCGCCGGGCTCGACCCCGACGAGGTGATCACCGAGGTCACGCTGCCCGCGCTGACCCCGCGCGAGGGCGAGGCGGCGCTGGGGCGGCTGCCCGCGCGCAAGGGGCCGACGGCGCTGTTCTGCGTCAACGACACGGTGGCGCTGGGCGCGCTGCGCGGGCTGGAGCGGCGCGGTGTGCGCGTCCCGCACGACATGGCGGTGATGGGCTACGACGACGTCGAGTTCGCCGAGCTGCTGTCGCCCTCGCTGACCTCGGTCCGCCAGCCCAAGCACCAGCTCGGCCAGGCGGCCGCGGAGCTGCTGCTCACCGACGCCCGGGGCGACGTCAACCACTGGCACCAGGAGATCGTCTTCCAGCCGGAGCTCATGGTCAGGGCGTCGACCGTCCCTCAGTGACGTTTCA
The DNA here is from genome assembly GCF_044455665.1 of Nonomuraea sp. NPDC051191. NCBI lineage: Bacteria > Bacillati > Actinomycetota > Actinomycetes > Streptosporangiales > Streptosporangiaceae > Nonomuraea > Nonomuraea sp. NPDC051191. The sequence continues at coordinate 76,096 of NZ_JBITEZ010000029.1, forward strand.
ATTCGGCCTACCGCAGGAAATCGGGTCTTGCCTGGCCGCCTTCTGGGCCTCATTGTTGAGACGTTTAAATCCCAGGAGGTCCCATGCGTTGGGTTGCCCGTCTCGCCGCCGTCCTGTTACTTCTCCTCCCAGCCGCGCCGGCCGTCGCCGCCGCGGCGGCCGCTCTGCCGTACCCGGTCAGGTCCGACTACCGCATCAAGGGCCTGCAACCGGACTTCTGGCCCGACAAGAACGAGATCGCCGGCAACAACGCCGGCGGCGTCGCCATGAACCTCATCTGGGCCGAGTGGGAGCCCAGCGTGAAGACGCCGCCGTGCGCGGCGGGCGCGCAGGAGTTCGACGGCCACTGCTTCACCGTCGGCTCCGCCGTCGACGCCGCCATCAAGGACTGGACCGCCCGCGGTCTCGTCGTCACCGCCGTCGTCTACGGCACCCCGGCCTGGGCCCGCGGAGCCCGTCCCTGCACGCCCGCCGCCGCCGGGTTCGAGAAGTTCTGCGTCCCCGACAACCCCGCCGACTACGGCCGCTTCGCCGGCATGCTGGCCCAGCGCTACGACGGGCAGCACGGCAACGGCCGCATCGCCGACTTCGTCGCCATGAACGAGGTCAACAGCAACACCTGGTTCGACATCGGCTGCGGCCAGGGCACGGCGTGCGGCACGACCGCCTGGCTGGACGCGATCGCCGCGAACTACAACGCCGCCTACGACGCGGTCATGGCCCAGCAGCCCACCGCGAAGGTGCTCACCTCGCTCGACCACCACTTCGGCACCGCCTACGACCAGCCGGCCGCCTCCGACGCGATGTTGTCGGGCATGACCGTGCTCAAGGGCCTGGCGGCGCGGGCCGGCAACCGGGCCTGGCGGGTGGCCTACCACCCCTACCCGCCGAACCTGCTGGCGCCGCAGTTCTCCGCCGACGACTTCCCGAAGGTCACCTACGGCAACATCGGCGTGCTGGTCGGGTGGCTGCGCCAGCAGTTCCCGAACACGCCGTCGGCCTGGCAGGTGCAGCTCACCGAGAGCGGCGTGAACTCGTTGTCGCCCTCGTCCGAGGCCGCGCAGGCGTCGCAGTTGTGCAACTCCTTCCGCAACGTCCTCGGCACGCCGGGCATCGAGAGCTACGTCTGGCACCGCATGAGCGACCACCCGGACGAGACGGCCGCCGGTCTCGGCGTGGGGCTGCGCCGTACCGACGGCTCGGCCAAGCCGGCCTGGTCGACGTGGGCGCTGGCCAACCGCAACGACCTGTCGCCCCCGCAGTTGTCGTGCGGCTTCGAGCTGCTGCCCCACACCCAGCTCCGGCGCGGCTACCAGGCGAGCAAGGGGCACGTGGCCAGCTCCCGGCTGCTGCCGCCCGGCTTCACCCAGGAACGCGTCTGGAAGCTGCTGCGCAACCAGGCGTCCGGCACCGTGCCCCTGTACGAGTGCAAGGTCGGCGCGCACACCCTGCTCACCCGCGACCCGGGCTGCGAGGGGCAGTTCCCTATGGGCCCGGTCGGCCACATCTACACCAGCCAGGTGCCCGGCTCGGTCGCGCTGCACCGGTGCCGCGCCGCCAGCGGCGACCACCTCGTCACGGACCAGGCCGGCTGCGAGGGCCTGATCCACGAGCAGGTCCTCGGCTACGCGCTGACCTGACCCCGGCCTGAACTGACCTGACCGGGCCGGTGGCCGTCCCCCATGGCGGCCACCGGCCCGGCGGCTATCCGGCGGCCCGTCCGGTCTTCTTCCCGGCCGGGCCGCGGACCAGGGTGAAGTCGTCGACGTCGAAGTTCGCGCCGGTGAACACCAGGTACAGCCGGGCCGCGCCGGAGGGGACGCCCGTCAGCGCCGTGGAGACGTCGGCGTAGGACTCCCAGCCGCCGGTGTTCGGGACCGTGACCGCGCCGAGCACCGGCCCGGTCGGCGAACCGGAACGGACCTCGAAGCCGCCCGACGGCCCCGGCGAGGCGACCCGGGCCCTGAACGCGGTGACCCCGGTGAGATCCACGTCGTAGGCCGCCCAGTCGCCCGGGTTGACGTAGCCGAGCACGGTTCCGCCGTGCGCGGGGGTGTGCGGGTAGGTGGCCACGCCGGACGCCTGCGTCCAGGTCTCCGCCTGGACGACGGAGTCCCCGGTGGGCGGCCCGAGGTCCTTGACGCGGATGTTGCGGAAGGACACCTCGTCGCCGTCGCTGTGGTTCTGGAGGCCGATGTGCCCGTTCTTCAGCGAGCGGGCGGGGTCGGTGTTGGTGAAGTCGTTGATCTTCACGCCGTTGAGGAAGACCTGCAGGCGTTCGCCCTCGACCCGGATCTCGTAGGTGTTCCACTCCCCCGGCGGGTTCAGCGCGGCGTCGCGGGCGGCGGTGTCGGCGGCCTTGAAGCCGTAGACCGAGCCGGTGGTCTTCTCCGGGGCGTCGGTGGCGTCGATCTGGATCTCGTAGCCGTTGTTCACCGCCGAGGACGGGTCGGTCGAGGGCGGGAAGCCGACGAAGACGCCGGAGTTGTCGTCGCCGGCCAGCTTCCAGTCGAGCTTGAGCGAGTAGGAGGCGGTGTACTCCTTGGCCTTGTACCAGAACAGGCCCATGCCGCCCTGCGAGGTCAGCGTGCCGCCGGAGTTGGCGAACCCGCCCGGCCCGGCCTGCTCCCAGCCGGTGGTCGAGCCGTTGTAGAGGGTGGTGTAGCCGGTCTCGGGGCGGCAGTCGGCCTTGGCCTGGCCCGTGGCGTAGGCGAGGCCGCCGCGCAGGTGCTGCCGGAAGGCGGGCTCGGCGAAGGACTCCGCGGTGTGCCCGCCGCCGGTGTAGAAGGAGCGTCCCCCGTCGTACGGCTTGCACCAGGCGATCGGGTGGTCGGCGCCCATCGTGCCGCCCGAGTACGTCGACTCGTCCAGGGTCGCCAGGACGTGGGCGCCGGTCCTGGCGTTGGTCCGGTAGTCGTACCACTCGTCGGTGCGCGGCCAGGAGGCGTCCAGGTGGGCGGTGGCCGGGTGCGCCCGGTCCTCGACCTTGACCGTGGCCTTCTGCACCGCCGGGTGGGCGGCGAACCAGGCGCCGACGAGGCCGCCGTACCAGGGCCAGTCGTACTCGGTGTCGGCCGCCGCGTGGATGCCGGCGTAGCCGCCGCCCGCCTTGACGTACGCCTCGAACGCGGCCTGCTGCGTGGCGTCGAGCACGTCGCCGGTGGTGTTGAGGAAGACGACCGCCTTGTAGGCGGCCAGGTTCGCCGCGGTGAACGCCGCCGGGTCCTCGGTGGCGGTCACGGCGAACCCGAGGTCCCTGATCGCCTGGACGCCCGCCGCGATCGAGTCGTGCCGGAACCCGGCCGTCCGGGAGAAGACCAGGACGGCGGAGCCACCGGCGGCCGGGGTGGCCGTGGTGAACCTCTGCGGCGCGCCGCCGTTGCACGTCCGGATGACGAGCTGGGCCGGGTCGGTGGCGTCGAGGCACTTGCCGAGCGCCTTCAGCGCGCCGCCCTCGGCGGTCCACTTCTGCGCGCCGGTGCCGTTGCAGGTGTAGATCTGCACCTTGGTGCCGTCCGCGCTGTCGGCCCCGGCCACGTCCAGGCACTTGCCGAGCGCCTTGACGGTCTGGCCGTCGATGGTCCAGTTCTGGGCGTTCGTACCGTTGCAGGAGTAGAGCTGGACCTTGGTGCCGTCGGCGGTGGCGGCTCCGGCGACGTCCACGCATCTGCCGTCGGCGGCGTGGATCGGGCCGGTGGCGATCGCCTCCTTGGCCAGGGTGAAGTCGTCGAGGTCGAACAGCGCCCCGGCGCCGCCGGTGAAGACCAGGTAGAGCGTGGTGGTCGCGGCCGTCGCGCCGGTCAGCGGGGCCTGCACGTCGGTGAAGGTCTCCCAGCCGCCCGTCACCGGGACGGCGGCCTTGCCGAGCAGGGGCCCGGTCGGCGAGCCGGCGCGCACCTCGATGGAGCCGCCGACGCCGCCGGAGGAGACCCGGGCCCGGAACGTCCTGGCGTCGTCGAGCCGGTAGGGCCTGAAGGCGATCCAGTCGCCGTTGTGCACGTCGCCGACCGTCCTGCCGCCGTGGGCGGCCGCCTTGGAGATCTGCGAGACGCCGGACATCGTCGTGTAGTGCTCGGCCTGGCGGTGGCGCGGTTGCAGGACGTTCTGGGTGTGGGTGGTCAGGCCGCCCTTGTCGGTGTACTCGGCGTCGAAGACGGCGAAGATGTTGGCCGCGTCGTCGTGCTCGCCGTCGACCGGGATCGTCAGCTCGCCCGCGCAGCCGTTCTTGGAGGTGATCTGGTGGCCGTGGCTGTCGTGGCCGAGCACGTACGTCATCCGGACCTTGGCGCAGTCGACCGTGGTGTCCTCGGGGTCGGTCACCCCGATCGTGAAGGGCACGGTGTCGCCCCAGGTGAACAGCGTCCCGGCGGCGGGCGCGCCGATGGTCACGGTGGGGGCGGTGTTGCCGGCCGTGACGACCACGCCGGCCGTGCCGGAGTTGCCCTGGGGGTCGCGCACGGTGAGCGTGGCGGAGAACTGTCCCTCGGCGGTGTAGGTCTTGGTGGGGTTCGGGGCGGTGGAGGTGGTGCCGTCGCCGAAGTCCCAGGCGTAGGTGAGCGCGCCGCCCTCGGGGTCGGCGGAGCCGGCGCTGGAGAAGGCCACGGTGAGCGGAAGTTTCCCGGACGTCCTGTCGGCCGTGGCGACCGCGACCGGCGAGCGGTTCCTGTCCTTGATGTACTCGACGCGGTAGAGGGCGGAGTTGGCGTCGCCGCCGAAGTAGCCGGAGCCGTAGTCGAGGACGTAGAGGGCGCCGTCGGGGCCGAACGCCAGGTCCATGACCTGCGTGCCGGTCCAGGGGAAGGCGGCGATCTCGCCGCGGGTGCCGTCGGCGGCCAGGTCGATCGCCTTGATCCACTTGCGGCCGAACTCGCCGGCGAAGAAGTGCCCGTCGAGGTCCTGCGGGAACTTGACGGCGGAGTTCAGGGCGGCGTCGTAGCGGTAGACCGGGCCGCCCATCGGCGACTCCGAGCCGCTGCCGAACTCCGGCGGCGAGCCGGCGTCGCCGCCGTACCTGATCCAGGCGGGCTTGGCGGGCGGGAGCTTGGCCAGGCCGGTGTTGCGCGGCGAGTCGTTGGCCGGGCCGCCGGCGGCGCAGTCGTACTTCTGGCCGGAGGGCCCTGAGGGGAAGGCGTACTCGTTGTAGGTCTCGGCCAGGGTGTTGGTCCCGGTGCAGTACGGCCAGCCGTAGTTGCCGGGGCCGGTGACGCGGTCGAACTCGACCTGCCCGGCGGGCCCGCGGCCCGGGTCGCTGCTGCCGGCGTCGGGGCCGTAGTCGCCGACGTAGACGACGCCGGTGGCCTTGTCCACGGTCATCCTGAACGGGTTGCGGAAGCCCATGGCGTAGATCTCGGGCCTGGTCCTCGCGGTGCCCGGCGGGAAGAGGTTGCCCGAGGGGATCGTGTAGGTGCCGTCCGCCGGATCGACCTTGATGCGCAGGATCTTGCCGCGCAGGTCGTTGGTGTTGCCGGCGCTGCGCTGGGCGTCGTAGACGGGGTTGCGGTCGGGCCGCTCGTCGATGGGGGCGTAGCCGGAGGAGTCGAAGGGGTTGGAGTCGTCGCCGGTGGACAGGTAGAGGTTGCCCTGGGCGTCGAAGTCCATGTCGCCGCCGACGTGGCAGCACATGCCGCGGTCGGCGGCCACGTCGAGCACGGTCCGCTGCGAGGCCAGGTCGAGCGTCCAGTCGGGCTTGACGGTGAACCTGGCCAGGCGGTTGACGCCCTGCCAGGCCGACCAGTCGGTGCCGGTCGCGGGCGCGTCGCCGGACGGCGTGCTCAGTCGGGGGGCGTAGTAGAGGTAGATGGTCCGGTTGGTGGCGAAGCCGGGGTCCACGGCGACGCCCTGTAACCCCTCCTCGTCGTGGGTGTAGACGGACAGCGTGCCGACCACGCCGGTCTGTCCCCGCGCGTCGGTGCGGCGCAGCGTGCCGTCGCGCGCGGTGTGCAGCACCGACAGGTCGGGCAGCACCGCCATGGTCATCGGCTCGCCCATCTCGGCGACGCCCTTGGCCAGCTCGACGCGCTGGTAGTCGGCGGGGTCGATGGCGGCGTGGGCCTGGGCGGGCGGGGCGGCCACGGTGAGCACGACCGTGCCCGACATGGCCAGGATCAGGGCGCTGGTCCGCGCCGTCCATCGGGACAGGCGGGTGGATCCGCTGGGGGGCATCGCGGAGGTTCCCTTTCCGTGGGGGGTGGGCCGGGAAGGAGGGTTCCATTGGCGGACGATCGAAGAACCTTCGTAGCTCGGGACATTAGATCTCACTTTTGATGATTGTCAACGAAAGTCTGTTAAGTCCTAGACGTAACGGGTTGACGCCCTGGCCGGAACGGCGAAGCCCCGCCCTGCGCGACGGACGCGGGGCGGGGCTTCGGGCGTGGACGTCAGCCGGCGAGGGCGCTGTCCACCGCCTCCGGGGCCAGGACGTGCTCCAGCACCATGACGGCCGCCCCGATGACGCCGGCCCGGTCGCCCAGCTCGCTGACCTGGATGCGCAGGTGCTGGGTGGCCAGCGGGAGCGAACGTTTGTAGATGGCCTCGCGGACGCCCGCGAGCAGGTGCTCACCGGCGTCGGCCAGGTCGCCGCCGATCACGATGGCGGCCGGGTTGAAGAAGTTCACGATCGTGGCCAGCACGTCGCCGATCTCCCGCCCGGCCTGCCGGACGAGCTGGGCGGCGTCGCGGTTGCCCGCGCGCAGCAGCGCGACGACGTCCCGGCCGCCGGTGGCGGGCACGCCCGTCGCGGCGATCCGGGCGGCCAGAGCGGCCCCGCCCGCCAGGGCCTCCAGGCAGCCCACGTTGCCGCAGTGGCACAGCACGTCGTCGTCGGCGGTGGCGACGCGGATGTGCCCGATGTCGCCCGCCGCGCCCTGGGCGCCCCGGTGGAGGCGGCCGTCGGAGATCACGCCGCAGCCGATGCCCGTGCCGATCTTGACGAAGACGAGCTGGCCGGTCTGCTGCCGCCCGGCGCGGTGCTCGCCGAGCGCCATGATGTTGACGTCGTTGTCCACGAGGACCGGCACGCCCAGCCGCTCCCCCAGCCACTCCGGCACCGGGAAGCGGTCCCAGCCGGGCATGAGCGGCGGGTTGACCGGGCGCCCGGTCGAGTACTCGACCGGGCCCGGCAGGCCGATGCCCGCCCCGCACACGTCGGCCAGGTCGCGCCCGCTCTCGTCGAGCAGGTCGGTGAACGTCCGGGCGAGCCGCCCGAGCGCCGCCTCCGGGCCCCGGTCGATCGGCGCGTCGGCGGTGCGCTCGGCCAGCACCGTGCCGCCGAGGTCGGTGATCGCGACCCGCTCGTGCATGACGCCCAGGTCGGCGGCGAGGACGAGCCGCGCGGTGCGGTTGAAGGCGAACATGGCCGCCGGCCGCCCGCCCGAGGAGACGACGTCGTCGGCGGGCAGCACCCAGCGGTGCCGCAGCAGCGCGTCGAGGCGCAGGGACACGGTGGACCTGGCCAGGCCGGTGAGCTGGACCAGCTCGGTCCGGGTGCGCGGAGGCCCTTCCCGCAGCAGGGAGAGCAGCGCGCCGGCCCCCGCCGTCGCGCCGTTGAGCGTGTCCAGAGTCAACACCAGCCTCTCCGCCGATGACGGCAGCCACTTCAGAGGACCCCAAGTCTATCTTCGACGGCTGGAGACTGACTTATGACCGTGCGTCGGCATAAGTCCTGGGGTCCGCGGACGGTCAGGTCGCCAGCGGGAGCCTCAGGACGAAGCGGGCGCCGCCCTGATGGTCGGCCACAAAGAGGTCGCCCCCGTAGGCGTGGGCGATCTCGCGGGCGATGGGCAGGCCGAAGCCGGAGCCGCCGGCGTCCAGCGAGCGCGCCTGCTCCTCGCGGTACAGCCGGTGGAAGATGCGTTCCCGCTCCTCGGGCGGGATGCCGGGCCCGTCGTCGAGCACCTCCAGGACGGCGTACGGCGGCGCGGCGGCGACCACGAACTCGATCCTGCTGGTGGTGTGGCGCTCGGCGTTGGCCGCCAGGTTGGACAGCAGCCGTGCCAGCCGCACCCGCGAGGCGCGGACCACCACGTTCTCCTCCAGCCGCGTCAGGACGGACGCGCTCGGCGGATGGGCGTCCAGTTCCTCCACGACCAGGCGGGCGAGGTCGACGAGGTCGGCGCCGGGCGGCGGGGCCGTGTAGAGGCGGGCCAGGGCGAGCAGGTCGCCGACGATGTCGTTGAGGCGTTCGGCGTCGCGGTGCAGGCTGTGCAGAGTGCGGCGGAGGTCGGCGCCGGGATCGGACAGCGCCTCCTCCAACTCGGTCAGCAGGCCGGCGATCGGGTTACGCAGGTCGTGGGCGGCGTCGAAGACGAACCGCTGCTGGTGCTCGATCGTCTCGTGCAGCATCGAGACCTTCTGCTGCTCCTGGCGGTAGGCCTGGTGGAGCAGCGCGTTGGGCTTCAGCGGCCCGGAGACCCGGCCGCCGGTGGGGCCCGGCGCGGCACGCCGGGATTCGAGCGGGCCGCTGACCTCCCCGAAGACGACGACGATCTCCTTCACGTCCCCCGCCGGGTCGAGCACCGGGGCCTGTGTGAGGCGCCAGTGGCGCTGGTCGGGCGGGTCCCAGTCGTCCCGCAGCAGCGGCACGACGTCGCCGACGCCGGCCCCGGCCACCCGCGCCAGCGAGGCACGCACCTTCGCCGCCCCGGACGCGCTCAGGTCCGCCAGGACCGGGGCCTCGCCCAGCAGGGCGCGGCCGATGACCTCCGCCCGGTCCTGGCCGGTCATCCGCAGGTAGGCGTCGTTGACGGCGAGCACGACCCGGCCGCGGGTGAGCACCATGCAGGGACACGGCAGTGCCTCGAATGCCGCCTGGTAGTCGACCGACGCTCCCATCACGGGTCCCCCTCAGCCGCCATCTACCCCCACCGGGCCTGTGACATGCGGAAACACGACAGAGTTGTCATTCTCATTCTCGATAGTGATAACGTCTTGCGTGTGACGACCTCGACAGAGCGCTGGGCCGAGCTGGCGCTGCATCCCGTGCGGATCCGCATCCTGCGCGCCGTCGCCGGGGGCCGCCGTACGGCCTCCGGCCTGGCGGGCCTGCTGCCCGACGTGCCGCAGGCGACGCTCTACCGGCAGATCGCGACGCTGGCCAAGGCCGGGATGCTGGAGGTGGTCGAGGAGCACAAGGTCGGCGGAGCGACCGAACGGGTGTACGCGGTGCCCGAGGGCGGCCTGACGCCGTCCCCCGAGGCGCTGGCGACGGCGACGGCGGAGGACCACGCCCGGTGGTTCACCGCGTTCGCCGGGACCCTGCTGTCGGAGTTCTCCCGCTATCTCGACCGGGAGCGCGTCGATCTGGCCGCCGACGGCGCCGGCTACCAGCAGATGGTGCTCCACCTGGACGACGAGGAGTTCGTCGCCTTCGCCCAGGGATTCGCCGAACTGGTGCGGCCCCTGCTGGCGAACGAGCCGGGAGGGGGGCGTACGCCGCGCTTGCTGGCGACGGTCCTGCTCCCTCTGAAGGAAGGCTGAGCTGTGGCAACGGTAATGGTCAACGAGGGTCTGGTCACGATCGTCTTCGGTCCCTGGGAGCGGTTCCTCACCGGTCACGGCCGGTACACGTTCCCGCTCGCGTCCGTGCGGGAGGCGCGGGTCGCCGGTGAGCCGTTGCGCGTCCCGCGCGGCGCGCGGAAGGGGCTGAGCGTGGCGGGCCACGTCAAGATCGGCGTGTGGGGGCTGTTCGGGGGGCGGCGGCAGCTCGTGTCGGTCACCCGTGACACGCCTGCGGTGCACCTGCTGCTGGACCGCGCGGGGGCCGGCGGCGAGTTCGACGAGGTGGTCGTCTCGGTCCCCGACGCCGGACGGGTCGCCGCCGCCGTACAGGCCGTGGTCACGTGACCGGCGTCGAGGTCAGCGGCCTGACCAAGCGGTACGGCGAGCTGACCGCCGTCGACGACCTCAGCTTCACGGTCAGGCCGGGCGCGGTCACCGCGTTCCTCGGCCTCAACGGCGCCGGGAAGACCACGACGATGCGCATGATGGTCGGCCACGTCACCCCCACCCGCGGCGTCGTGACGATCGGCGGCCGGCGCTACCGCGACCTCCCGCGCCCGACCACCGTGGTGGGCGCGACGTTCGACGCCGCCTCCTTCCATCCCCGGCACTCGGTCAGGGACCACCTGCGGATCTACGCCGCGATGGGCGGCCATCCCGATCGCCGGGTCGGCGACCTGCTGGGCCTGGTGGGCCTGGCGGGGGCCGCCGGGCGGGCGACCGGCGCCCTGTCCACCGGGATGCGGCAGCGGCTCAACCTGGCCACCGCCCTGCTCGGCGACCCCCGCGTGCTGCTGCTCGACGAGCCGGGCAACGGCCTGGACCCCGAGGGCGCGGCGTGGCTGCGCTCGTTCCTGCGCGGCATGGCCGCCGAGGGCCGTGCCGTCCTGGTCTCCAGTCACGTGCTGGCCGAGGTGGAGCAGGTCGCCGACGACGTGGTGGTCATCGGGCGGGGGCGGCTGCTGGCCGCCGGCCGCCTGCGCGAGCTGTGCGGCGCCGAGCCGGACGTGCTGGTGCGCACCCCCGACGCCGCCGCCCTGCGCGCGGTCCTGGCGGGCGAGGCCGAGCTGGTGGAGCCGGCCGGGCCGCACGACCTGCGGGTCCGCGGCCTCGATCCGGCGCGGGTCGCCGCCCTGGCCGCGGCCCACGGCCTGCCGGTCCACGGCCTGACCACCGAACGCCCGACCCTGGAACGTCTCTTCCTCGGACTCACCGGCGAGGGGGCGCGGGAGCGGGCGGACGGGAGCGAAGGGACAGGCCCGGGAGAGCGGGCCGACGGGAGTGCAGGGGCGGGCCCGCGGGAGCGGGGCGCGAGTGGGAGGGCGGGCGTGTGAGGGGTTTCGTGCGGGCCGAGTTCCGCCGGTTGCTGGCCACGCGGATGTGGTGGGGCATGCCGCTGGTGGCCGTCCTGCTCGGCGGCGGGCTGATCGGGCTGCTGGCCGTGGTCGGGCCGGAGAACTTCGAGCCACCGATGCCGGGGCTGGACACCGAGGCGGGGGTGCGGGCCGTCCTGGGGTTCCTGGGGTTCACGGCCTTCGTGCCGGCCGCCGCCGGGACGCTCGCCGTGACGTCGGAGTACCGGCATCGCACGGTGAACTTCACGTTCCTGTTCGCGCCGGACCGCTGGCGGGTGCTGGTGGCCAAGCTCGCCGCCCACGCCGTGGCGGGCCTGGCGTACGGGCTGGTGCTGGCCCTCACGGCGGGGGCGGCGCTGTTCGGCGTGGCCGCGGCCCGCGGCGTCGAGCTGGGGCTGCCGGCCGGGACGATCGTGGCGCTGCTGGCCCGGCTGGGGGTGGCGATGGCGGTCTACGTGGTGCTCGGCGTGGGCCTGGGCGCGCTGATCCGCAACCAGGTCGCCGCGCTGTGCGTGGTGATCGGCTACCTGTACGGCGGCGAACTGGCGCTGATCATGATCCCCGGGGTGCGGGAGCTGTACCCGTGGCTGCCCGGCGGCGCCACCTCGGCGCTGACCGACTTCACCGCCGTGGCCGACGCGCTGGCCGCGCAGTTGTCCAGCGAGCCGGTCCGGCTGCTGTCACCGGCCGCCGGGGCGCTGGTCCTGCTGGCGTACGCGGCGCTGGCGAGCACGGCCGCCGTCCTGAGACCGCTGCGCCGGGACGTGGCCTGACCGCGACCGCCCGAACCCCGCCTGATCGCGAACCGGCCGAGACCCCGCCGGACGGCCAACCGGCCGGGACCCCGCCGGACGGCCAACCGGCCGGGACCCCGCCTTACCGGGAACATTCGTACAAGCCCGCGGGGTGGGCAGGCGGGGACAGTATCTCGGCAAGCCGCTGCTGGTGCTCTTCGGCCAGGACGACCGGAGATGGCGCTCGTCCTCGGCCGCCGACTACCGGACGGTCCCTGGCGCGACCGTCGAACTGCTGCCCGGGACCGGGCACTCCCCCATGCTGGAGGACCCGGCCCGGACGGCTGCGTCCCTGCTCGCCTTCGCCTCGGCCCACGACGGGCCGCAGGCCGCGACGGCGGGGTGAGCCCTGGGCGCGAGGGCCGGATGCGGTCCGCGCGCCCAGGGCCCGGGGTCAGAACAGGCCGCCCAGGAAGTCGTCCAGGCCGCTCTGGTCGATCCAGCGGGTGACGCGGGCGCCGGTTTCGGCGATCGTGCCCGTCCGGGTGTTCTCCGGCTCGATCTTCTCCGGTCTGAAGATCTGCTTCTCAGCCTGCCCCGAGCCGCCGGGCCTGGTCAGGCTGGGCGGCGGCGGCCCGTCCGGGTACATCTTGCCGTCGCGGTAGACGGAGTAGGACTGGGTCGGCTGCCTGGTGCCGTCGTTCCGGTAGACGTGGCTGGGTCTCGGCTGCGCCGGCTGCCTGGTGGCCTTCGGCGGCGACTGGCGTTGGACCGCCCTGTGGCTGGTCGGCCGGCTCGCCGGTCGGCGCGCGGCCTGGGCGCGCCGGGCCTGGGCCGCCCGGTAGCGGTTGCGCGCCCTGGCGGCTTCCGTGGCCCGTCGCTTGGCCGCCGCCTCGGCGGCCTTCTTGCGTGCCTCTCTCCTGGCCGCCGCGGCGGCCCGTCGCTTGGCCGCCGCGGCGGCCGCCTTCCTGGCCTTCTCCGCCGCCTTCTTCTTGGCCGCGGCCAGTGCCCTGCGTTTGGCCGCCGCCGCGGCCTTCTTCTTGGCCGCCTCCAGCGCCTTCTTCCTGGCCAGTGCAGCCGCCCGCCGCTTGGCCGCCGCGATGGCCGCGCGCCGCGCCGCCGCCCGCGCCGCCGCGAGCGCCGCCCGCCGGGCCGCCGCCTGCGCCAGCTTCCTGGCGATGATCCGCGCCGCGATCCGCGCCGCGATGCCGACCACGATCCAGAACAGCTGGCCGTCGGGGTCGCTCATGCTGACGGGGCTGTTGTTGGCGTAGGCGTAGGCGTTGAGCTGCTGCGGGTCCTCCTCGTCGATGATGGGGTCGACCGACAGGAAGCGGCCGTTCTTCGGGTCGTACTCGCGGGCGCCCAGGTGGACGAGCCCGGTCGGGTCCTTGGTGCCACCGACGAAGGACCGCTGTCCCGGCCACCATGGCGGTGGCGACCCCCGGTCCTCGCCGAACGGCGTCATCCGCCGTACGGCCAGCTCCCCGGTGCCGCCGTTCACGGCCGCCTGCGCGGTGCCCTGGTGGTCGGCGGCCAGGAAGTAGACCTGGTTGTCGGGCGTGCGGACCGCGATCGGCTCGCCGTTGATCGTGTAGTAGCGGGTCTGCTCGACGGCGTCCTTGGCGAAGTCGAAGCGCAGCTCCATGTCGTCCACGTACAGGGTGGCGTCCGTGGGCGTCTTGCGCAGCAGCCGGGCGCCGTCGGCGTCGTAGACGAACGACGTCGTCTTGCCCGCCTCCGTGACCGACTCCAGGTTGCCTTCGGCGTCCCAGACGAGGGCCTGGTCGGAGGTGCCGACCTTGCGCCGGGTGGTGTTGCCGGTCTCGTCGTAGGTGAACAGGTCGGTCCCGACGCTCTGCAGCGCGTGCGGCTGCTTGCCGCCGGCCGCCGGGTAGACGGAGGTGCGCACGCTCTCGGGCGCGCCGCCCCAGGCCGGCTTGGTCTCCTTGACCCGGTTGCCGGTGGCGTCGTAGGCGTAGCTGACCGCGTACGGGGCCACGCCACCGATCTTGTCCGAGGCCGGCGTGCCGCTCGCGCAGTCGTCCGTGGCCGTCCACGCCGAGCTCATCCGGCGCAGGTGGTCGTAGGTGAAGCACTGCGTGTCGCGGCCGCCCGCCTTCTCGGCGATCTTGGTGATGTTGCCGGCGGCGTCGTAGGAGTAGTTGAGGTCGAGGTCGGTCGCGGCGGCGCCCTCCCGGTCCAGCCTCATCCTGGTCAGCCTGCGGGTGGACTCGTCATGGGTGTAGGTGAGCCAGGTCTTCTTGCCGCCGGAGCCCAGCTCGTACTGGAGGGTCTCGCCGAGCTTGGAGTAACGGGTCGCGGTCACGTACGACGACAGCCCGGTGACCTTGGTCGGCTGGCTGAGCTCGTCGTAGGAGTAGACCACCGACTCGGCCTCCAGCCCGCCCGCGGCCGGGAAGCTGACCGACTGCACCTGGTCGTCGAGGGTGTAGCGGGTGTTGAGCACGTACGACCCGGCGAGCTTGCCCTCCCGCTCGGGGATGGTCACGGTCTCGCGCAGGCTGCGGTAGTCGGAGTCGATGGCGTTGATCTCCGCCTTGTACGCCTGCCCGCCCGCGTACCGGATGGTGGCGTTCATGTGGCCCTTGGCCAGCCCGTCGTACTTCCACTCGGCCAGCAGCGTGCCGGTGGCCGAGCCGTCGCGCAGCTCCTTCTTGCGTCCGAGGTCGTCGTAGACGTACCAGAGGGTCTTGCCGCGGGCGTCGGTCGTGCTGACCAGCTCGTCGGCGTCGTTGTACGTCATCGTGGTGACGCCCTTGTCGGGGTCCTCCGACTTGGTCTCCCGGCCGCGCACGTCGTAGGTGTGCCGCCACACGTTGCCCGCGGGGTCGGTCACCGTGGCCAGGCGCCCGGCCGGATCGTAGGTGTACTTGGTGGACTCGTACGCGCCCGTCGGGGTGGCGCCCTTGTACTGGCGCAGCTCGATGAGCCGGTCGTCGGCGTCGCCGATGCGGGTCGTCGCGGTGCCGCCGGGCGGCGGCGTCACGTTGACGCGGTCGCCCTGCTGGGTGGCCGAGACCCGGTACTTCTCCACGCCCTTGGCCTTGAGGATCTGGGCGTTGACCTCGCCCGCGCCGTCGAAGACCGACACGACCTGGGTGGGCACGTCGGTGTCGGCGACCGCGAGCAGCTCGGTGGCGGGCGTGCCGGTGGCGAAGTAGCCGGTGTTGGACTTGCTCACCTCGCCGAGCGAGTTGTAGTAGGTGTCGGTGATGGTGCGCCCGTCGCGCAGCGCCGGGTCCTGCGTCTGGTCGTCGCGGGGGGCCGGTTCCTGCGTCTGGCGTTCGCGCATCAGGCCGTCGTACAGCTCGTGGCTGGTGGTGTAGCCGCCGTCGGCGCGCAGCGTCTTGGTGGTGACGATGCTGGGGCCGTCGGTGCGCATGGTGTAGGCGTACTCGGTGCTGGGCGACTGGCCGGCGGCCTTGCTGCGGTCCGGCTGCCAGACCTTGACCAGGCGGCCCAGCGCGTCGTGCTCCATGTCGACGCGCCGGCCGTTGGCGTCGATCTCGGCGACGGGCTCGCCCCAGGCGGGCTCGATGAGGGTGCGCTCGACGTGGCCGAGCTGGTTGGTCTCGACGATCTCCGTGGCCGGGGCGCCGGTGGCCGGACTGTAGGTGGTGATGGACTTCGTCCCGGCCGGGTCGCTCTCGCTGGTCTCACGGCCGTAGACGTCGTAGGTGTGGACGCTGTCGGTGATCGTCGAGCCGTCGGCCGCGCCGAGCTGCTGGACGGTGGTCACGTCGCCCTTGGTGGGCGCCTGGCCGTAGGCCTTGTTGTCGTACTGGACCCGCTCGTCGGAGATGACCTCGCCGGCGGCCAGGGCCGAGACGGCGGTGCCGCAGCCCGCGGCGACCTTCTGGACCCTGCTGGCGTAGTCGAGCATCCAGGCGGTGTCGTTGCGGGCGTAGGTGTAGCGGGTGCACTGGTCGTCGTCGGCGGTGGCCAGGTCGCCCTTCTCCTCCACCTGGGTGAGCAGGCCCTTGGCGTCGTACGAGCGCTCCTCGCCCGTACGACGCCACGCGCCCGCCGCCAGCGCCGTGCGGGTCACCATCGACTTGGGCTCGACCACGTACGCGGTCTTGGTGACGCCGCCCTGCGTGGACTCGGCGGTCTTGAGCGACCACGGCTCCTCGGCGGTCGCGGTCAGCACCGTGGCGCTGTCGCCGTCGTAGAGGATCTCCTCCCGTTCGAAGCCGGAGAGCTGGTCGAGGTCGTCCAGCTTGCCGCCTTCGGTGTCGACGACCTGCGCGGTGCGCTTGGAGCCGTCGGCCTGCTTGTCGCCGTGCATGCCGCGGAAGTACCTGAACTCGGTGAGCGTGCGCCTGGTGTCCTGGCCGTCGCCCTCGCGGACCCGTACGCGGCCGAACCCGCGCCATTCCGACCAGGTGCGGTGCTCGGGCTTGACGAGGATGTTGTCGGCGTAGTGCCAGGCCCCGCCGTCGAGGTACTCGTAGTCGGTGACCACGTTCGGCGAGCCGGCGACGCGGTCCACCTCGACGGTCTGGGTGACGACGTACTTGTGGAACCAGTCGGTGACCTCGCCCTCGGCGGGCGGCGCCCAGCGCTGCGGGAAGCACAGCCGGTTGTTCTTGTCGGCCGCGGCCGGCACGTCGCCGGGCTTGCAGTCGGCCGCGGCGTAGTTGATCCGCAGCTCGCCGCCGGTCTCGTTGTTCACGGCCTGCACGCGCCACTTGACCAGCGGGGCGCGTCCCTCGTTGGCGTCCACCCGGTTGGGCAGCTGCACGCCGCTGAAGGTGATCTTCGGCATGGTGAGGGTGCCGCCCACGTGGCCGCTCTGCTGGACCGCGGCCAGCCACAACGACGGGCTCAGGCCGTCGCCGGTGGCGGGGAACTGGTGGGTCAGCGTCCAGGAGTCCACCGGGCTGTACTGGCCGGAGGCGTTCAGGATCTGCGTGGTGACCTTGGCCAGGCGCTTGCGCGAGAAGAACGTCGGCGACAGCCGGTCGGTGCACTTGACGCCGGAGTCGCAGATCTGGTCGAACGGCACGTCCGGCCAGGACGCCGCGGTCTCCTTCTTGAGCTGGTCGGCGGCGCAGGTGACGGTGCCGGACGGCAGGCAGCGCTCGGCCACGTCGAAGACCACCCGGGAGGCCGGGGCCTTGGTGAACAGCTCGTTGCTCAGGTAGCCGTAGTCGATGCGGGTGAGGTAGGCGCCGCGCACGTACACGGTGCCCTGCTCGGGCTTCATGCTGCGGCCGTAGTAGTTCTTCTCGTTCTCGTACCAGTACGTGGTGGCGTTGCCGTGGGTGTCGACCGCGTAGTCGAGGTTCCACCGGTAGGCCTGCTGGCACCAGGCGTCGGCCGGGGTGCTGGAGTAGCACGGCTCGCCGCTGTTGTTGCCGAACACCGGCACGGTCTGCACCGACTTGGTCTCGGCCTTGCCGGTCGCCCAGCCGGGCAGGCGGTTCAGGCCGAAGGTGTACTGGGTGCCGTCGGCGGTCGTGACCCGCCAGTACTCGCCGTTGTTGTCACCGTTCGTGGCGCCGGTGAGGTACTCGATGCGGGTGCCGTCGTCGCGCTTGGGCCGCCACTGCTTGGTGGTGGCGTCCTTGACCAGCTCGACGGCGGAGTTGCCGAGCGACAGGGTCGCGTTGTCCTGGTCCCAGCACAGGTCGCCGGTCTTCTTGCCGTCGATCATGCAGGCCTTGTAGCGGCGTTCGACGTAGCCGCTGGGGTTCAGGTCGAAGCCCTCCCCCACCCAGGACGGCTGGTTGTTGGTGGAGACGGTGCGGCCGTCCACGCTTTGGGAGGAGTAGTCGAGGGACAGGTCGGGCTCGTCGCCGCCCAGGGCGGGCGGCATGCGCAGGTCGTAGCTCCAGGAGAAGTCGCCGGACTGGTTGCCGACGCTCCAGCTCGCCGAGGGGGCCAGCGAGGTGGCGGCGTGGTCGCCCGACGGGCCGGAGGCGGCGGCGGTCACGGCGTACAGGCCGGTGGTCTCGACCTCGGCGGTCAGCGTGCCGGCCTTGGCGTCGTTGTCGCTCTTGACCGGCTGCGGCGCGGCGCAGGCGGTGGCCTTGGCGTCGAGCGCGCACTCGTCGAGCTTGACCATGCGCAGCCGGGCGCCGTAGTCGCCGCCGAAGGCGTAGCGGAAGCCGGAGTAGTCGACCTCCAGCCGGGTCTTCCCGGACGCCTTGGCCGCCGCGACGCCCTGGCCGGGCGACACGCGCATCGCGACGCCGAGCAGGTCGGTCTTGAGCAGCTCGACCTTGACCGGGGTGGCGTCGGCCGCGGCCACGCCCTTGTCAGCGCTCTTGTCGGCGCTCTTGTCGGCGCTCTTGTCGGCGGGGGCCAGGCGCACCGGGAACCCGGCGGCCAGCGTGCTGACGCCGCCGCCCAGCTCGGCCGTCCGCGGCGCGGGCCAGGCGACCGCGGGCGGGGCCTTCCACGCCTGTTCGGCCGCGGGATCGGCGAGCGGCGGCAGGACGGGCACCTTCCCGCCCTTGACCGGCGTCTCCTTCTGCACCGCGGGCGCCTTGCGGGGCGCGGCCGAGGCGGGCAACGCGTACGCCATGGGCGCCAGGAGCACGACCGAGAGCACGGTCGCCAGCCTGCGCGGCCAGGCGCTCTCGGGCTTGGCGCCCTCGAAGCGGTTCCAGCGGGGGTCGGGGGCGTCGGGTTCCTCGGCGGGTTGCTGAAAACGATTCCAGTTGGGCTCTGGCAGATCTAACTCACTGTCCACGGTTTCTCCCAGGGAGGGGCTACTGGGCGGCTAGCTGGGCTATCTGCTCGGCGCTGAGTACGCCGTCATAGGTGCGGACGTCGTCGACGGTCCCCGGCCAGTAGCCGGTGAAGACGCCCGCGGATTTCGTCCGGCCCAGTTGCAGGGGGCCGGTGGCGGTCCAGGTGCTCACGTGGGGGGTGACGGTGGTGGCCGACAGACGGCCGTTGACGTAGACGCGCAGCTCGCCGGCGAGGGCGTCGTACACGCCGGCGACGTGCGTCCATTCCAGCGGGGCGGGGATGGCGTCGGAGCGAGTGCGGACGAGGGCGGCGGTGTCGGTGTCGGCGGCGGCCATGCCGAGGGTCCACCGCCCCTGTTCCTTGTCGAAGCCGAGCTGGAACCCGGCCGCCCTGGCGCCCGGCTGGGCGACGGCGGCGGTGTCCTTGGCGGGCAGGTAGTCGAGCTGCGTCCAGACGGCGACGGTGTAGCCGGAGCCGGTGGCGACCGCGGGCCCGGCGGCCTGGGCGTAGCCGGTGGCGCCGTCAAGGGCGAGGGCGCCGTCCAGCCAGCCGTCGGTCCAGGTGGCGGCGCCGGCCAGGGTGGCGGGCGTGGCGCGGCCCGAGGAGTCGGCGGCCGACAGCCCGCCCTCATCGTCCAGCTTCCAGTGGCCGACCAGCGTGGCGGCGCTGTTGACCAGGTCGGCGACCTCGTCGGCGAACATGGCCCGGCCGTAGAGCCGCACGTCGTCCACGTCGCCGGGCCAGAAGTCGGCCGCCGCGCCGCCGGTCCTGCCGCGGCCGATGGTCAGCGGGCCGGCGGCGTTCCACGGCGCGGGGACGGTGACCGTGGACTCCGCCCGGCCGTTGACGTAGAGGGAGATCTGGCCGGCCGCCGAGTCGTAGACGCCGGTCAGGTGGGTCCACTCGTTCAGCCGGGGCGCGGCGGCCGACAGCGCGCGCACGGTGGTGGCCGCGTCGGCGTCGGCGCTCGTGACGGCCAGCGCCCAGCGGTTGTCGGTCTTGCTGTACTGCAGGGAGAACGCGCCGGTCCTGCCGCCCTCCTGGGTGACGGCGGTGGCGGAGGCGGCGGTGCCGGTCAGCCGGACCCAGGCGCTGACGGCGAAGTTGCGGCCGGTGTCGGCGACCGGGCCGCCGGTCTGGGCGTAGGCGTTGGCCAGCCGCAGTGCGCCGCCGGTGCGGCCCGAGGTCCAGGTGGCGCCGTACAGGGTGGCGGGGTGGGTGCCGGCGGCGTCGGCGGCGGTGGCGCCCTGGCCCTCGTTCAGCGGCCAGTGACCGGCCGGTCCCCGTCCGGCGTTGACGTTGAAGACGTAGGTGCGGATCGGGCCGAGTTGTCCGGCGCGGTCCTTGCTGCGCACCGACAGGACGTTCGGGCCGTCGTGGCGCGGGGTGAGCGTGATCGCGGCCGTGCCGTCCTGGGCGGGCGGGACCTCGGTCTTGGGGGTGGTGTCCAGGCCGTAGACGTAGGCGGCGACGTCGGTGACGCCGTTGGGGGCGAAGGTGAACCCGCCGGCCAGGCCGACTCCGTCGCTCCAGGCGTTCTCGGTGAACCGTTCGGAGGACACCTCGGGCTCCCGGCCGGGGGCGGTGGCGTCCACGGTCGCCTCGCACCAGGGGCTCCACGCGCTGTTGGCCTTGCCGTCCTCGGCGCGGACCCGCCAGCGGAGCAGCGCGCCGTCGGCGTACAGGCTCTGCGGGACGAGGGCGGAGAAGGCCGTGCCGGTCGAGCCCACGGGGGTCAGGTACTCCCCGGCCTTGGTCCCGTCGGCCCGGTACCACTCGAAGCGACCCCTGACGGAGTTGTCGACGTCCTTGAGCCGGCCCCAGAGCTTGGGCGTGGGGGTGCTGATGACCGGCCGGCCGTCGCCGGAGACGCACGGGCCGCCCGGGTCGGACCAGGCGTCGGCCGCCACCGGGTCGGCGGGCAGCGAGTTGTACTCGATGACCAGGCTCGGGTTGTTGCGGAACTTCTTCCAGGCGTACTGGTCGGTCTCGCTGGTGGCGCGGAGGCCGACGGTGATGTTGGCCCACTTGTTGGCGGCGGCGTCCGCGACCTGCGAGGTGACGTCGAACTCGACGCCGCCGGGCAGGCAGGACGCGCCCCAGCCCTTGGCCACGTTCACGGTGGAGAGCTTCTTGACCCACTTGGGCTGGTTGCTCCAGGTGGTGCTCTTGCTGATCGTGTTGGTGGACCACGCCTCGACCTGGCGGGCGCTGCACGAGTAGGACCACGTCTCGTACGTGCGCAGCGTGCCCTTGATGATCTGCTTGCCGTGGATCGTGGAGCCGGTGTTCATCTGGAAGAACGAGCGGTTGGTCTGCGAGTTGACGTGCCCGACGCGGGCGACGTCGCTGGAGTTGAGGTAGTTGGAGCTGGGCCAGTTGCTCCACACGGCGGTCCAGGCGCCCCGGGCGGCCGAGAAGTACGGGTCCAGGAACACCGGGTACCGCGTCTTCGGGTCGTTCATCATCGCCCGGTCCGGCCGCAGCCGCAGCTTCCTGCCTTCGAGCGAGACGCCCATCGTGGCCTGGCGGGCCTCGGGCGCGCGGCCCTCCTTGACCGCGGCCTGGGTGGTGGCGCCCGTCGAGTCCCACATCGTGGGGGTGGGCGCGATGAAGATCGTGCCGCCGGTGCGGTCGACCGCCTCCAGGTTGCCCGCCTTGTCGGAGCTGAGCGACAGGCCGCTGACCGACAGCGGGAAGTCCAGGTCGGGCAGCGCGCTCGCGGCGGCCCGCGTCTTGACCACCAGGACGTGGGAGAACCCGTCCACGTCGGCGGTGACCCGCAGGTCCACGCCCGGCAGCACCTCGGGGTAGGTGGCGGTGTCGCCGTCGAGGGTGGGCGTGGGCAGCGTGCCCGGCCAGGCCAGTTCCAGGGCCTTGCCGCCGCGCGACAGGCGGGCGAGCGGCCCGCCGCCTCCGCCGGAGAAGGTCAGCCCGGCCGCCGTCGCGACCGGCTCCACCGCGCCGTCGGGGCGCAGGCGCAGGGTGGTGTCGACGGGCACCCAGCCGGTGGCCTGGCGGACGCGGACGGGGCGGGCGTTCAGTTCGAGGGCGAAGGTGCCGTCCGGACGGGCGAAGACCTGGCGGGTCTCGCTGCGCATCGACTCGATCTCGACCGGTTTCCCGGTACGCCTGGCCAGCGTGGTGGCGGCCGTCTCCGACATGGGGGGCGCGCTCGCCGCCGGAGGCGCGCCTGCCTCCGGCGGCTCCGCGCCGGCGGGCGGCACCGCCGGGATCGTGAATGCCAAGACGGCCGCGACCAGCCCACGCACAACCCGCATCGGTCCTCGCATGTCGACCAGAGGTCCGCGCGGGACCAGGCGATCTTCGATTGACGAACGGATTGTCACCCGCGTAATCCCGTACGTCTAGATCTTCTGGCGAATTTCGCCACAAGTTGGGACATGTATGGAAGGAACCGCCGTAAGTCGCCGTCGGAACCCGTCGCGCGGCGCCCGGAGCGTCGGCGCGCCAGGCCGCGAGGTCCAGAAGCGGGTCCGCCCACGAGTGGAAGCGCTATTGTCCTCTCTCATGTCCGGCAGTAGCAGTTCGGCCGAGCTGACGGCCAGGATGCGTACGATGATCGACCAGCTGTCGCCCGGCGACCGCCTGCCGGGCAGCCGGGAGCTGATCCGGCGCTTCAAGGTCGGCCCCGCCACCGTGGCGCGGGCGATCGCCGCGCTCGCCGCCGAGGGCCTGGTGGTCACCCGTCCCGGCAGCGGCACGTACGTCGCGGCCCGGACGCGGCGGCGCGATGACGTCGCCGACACCGCGTGGCAGAGCGTCACCCTCGCCGACCGGACCGTGGACACCCGCGACCTGGCCGGTGTGGCCGCCGAGGGCACGATCCGGTTGGACGGCGGCCCCCCGCACCCGTCGCTCCGGCCCACCCGCGTCCTGACCGCGGCGCTGGCCCGCGCGGCCCGCCGCCCCGGCGCCTGGGACCGCGCCCCGGCCGACGGCCTGGCCGCCCTGCGCGGCGTGTTCGCCACGATGGCGGGCGGCGGCGTGGGCGCCGGCGACATCCTGGTCACCGACGGCGGGCGCAGCGCCCTGTCCATGGTGTTCCGGGCGATCGCCGGGCCGGGCGACCCCGTCCTGATGGAGTCGCCCACCAGCGCGGGGGCGATCGCCGCCGCCAGGGCGGCGGGCCTGCGCCCGGTGCCGGTGCCGACGGACGCCGACGGCCTCGACCCCGGCCTGCTGGCCGACGCCTTCGCCATGACCCGCGCCCGCCTGCTCCACTGCCGGCCGACCTACCACGACCCCACCGGGGCGGTGCTGGCCCCGGGGCGTCGGCGGCAGGTGCTCGACACGGCCCGCGCGGCGGGCGCGTTCGTGATCGAGGACGACCTCGCCCGGCTCCTCGGCCACGGCGCTCCGGTGCCGCCGCCGCTGCTGGCCGACGACCGCGACGGCACCGTCGTGCACCTGTCCTCCCTCACCGCGCCGGCCGCGCCGAGCCTGCGCGTCGGCGCCCTGGCCGCCCGGGGCCCGGTGCTGGCACGCCTGCGCGCCGCCCGGCTGGTCGACGACTTCCTCGTGGCCCGCCCGTTGCAGGAGGCGGCGCTCGACCTGCTCGACTCGCCCGCGTGGGAGCGGCACGTCCGGTCGCTGGGGGCGGCGTTGCGGGAGCGGTGCACGACGCTGGCCGCCGCCGTCGTGGACGAGCTTCCCGGCTGGACCCTCGACCGCGTCCCCGCAGGTGGGCTGCATCTTTGGGCCCGGCTGCCCGGCGGCGCCGACGACGCCGTGGTGGCCGGCGCCGCCCGCCATGCCGGCGTCGCCGTCGGCGCCGGGAGCCGCCACTTCCCCACCGAGGTCCCGGGGGCCTTCCTGCGCCTCGGCTTCGCGGCCGCCGCCGATCACGCGGAGCTGGCCGAGGGCGTGCGGCGGCTCGGCGAGGTGGACCGCGCACTCGGGCTGTCCCGGTAGCGCTTCTGGCCTAGCCCCGGGCCCAGGCGGTGGCCGACCAGGTCAGCGCGTGCGTGGCGGCGGACTTGCGGAGCAGCTTGAGATGGACGACCTGGTGGTCGTCGGTGACGACGCACAGGCCCATCCCGACCCGCATGTGGGCGAAGGTCAGCGAGGATCCCAGCGGGTTCAGGTTCACGGCGTCCACGCAGGCGGCCGGGTCCGGGGTGCCGTCGAAGAGGGCCTCCTGGCCGGTGACGTCCCAGACGGTGAGCTTGGGGACCTCGTCGGTGTAGCAGTCGTAGACGAGGTCGCCGTTGCTGTCGACGTCCACCTCGGGGCCGGTGGGGGTCAGGTCGATGCCGTCCTGGAAGTGGGAGCCTTCGGTGCAGGGCGGGCCGCCGGGGAGGGTGAAACGCACGTTCTCGTACTCCTTCTCGTACTCCGGCAGGGTCGGGGACGGCACGGGGGCGGCGGTCCTCACGGGCGCGGTGGCCGGGATCGTGACGGTCACGGCGGGCGGCGGCGGGGTCGTCGTCACGGGGGCGGGGACGGGGCCGGCAAGCCTGGAGAGCACCAGGGCCGACGTGGTCACGGCGACGGCGGCGGCGCCCGTCCAGAGCGCCAGGGCCGCCCTCGTCCTCCGGGGCCGGACGGGACGCGTCGGCGAGACCCGCACCGGAGCCACCGGCCCCGGCGGCGGCGCGTACGCGTGCAACGTGGACGCCACCGCCGGAGGCAGCCAGGGACCGGCCGCCCCGCCACCCCTCGCCCCCGCGAGCGCGGCGATCTCCGCCGGGGCGGGCCGGTCGGCCGGGTCGCGGCTGAGGCAGCGGGCCAGCGGGCCGTGCAGGGCGGGCGGGCATCCGCCCAGGTCGGGGTCCTCGTTGGTGATGCGGTAGAAGAGCACGTCGGCCGGGCCCTCGCCGAACGCGGGGCGTCCCGTGGCGGCGAAGACGGCGAGCTGGCCCAGCGCGAACACGTCCGTGGCCGAAGTCACCGGCCGACCCCTGACCTGTTCGGGGGTCATGAAGGCCGGGGTTCCGACGCGCATGCCCGTGTGGGTGAGGCAGGTGGCGTCCACGGCGCGGGCGATGCCGAAGTCGATCACCTTGGGCCGGTCCTCGGCCAGCAGCACGTTCGAGGGCTTGAGGTCCCGGTGGACCAGCCCGGCCGCGTGGATGCCGGCCAGCGCCTCGGCGACACCGGCGATCAGCCGCCAGACGGTCGGCAGCGGCAGCGGCCCGTGCTCGGCCACGGCCTGGTGCAGGGACGGGCCGCAGATGTAGGCCGTGGCCAGCCAGGGGACGGCGGCGTCGGGATCGGCGTCCACCACGGGGGCGGTGAAGGCGCCCTGCACCCGCTGCGCCGCCTGGACCTCCTGGCGGAACCGGCGGCGGAACTCCGGGTCGGCGGCGTACTCGGACTTGACGATCTTCAAGGCCAGCAGGCGGCCGCCCGGCGAGACGGACAGGTAGACCTTGCCCATTCCGCCCTCCCCCAGCCGAGCGCGGAGCGGGTACCCGGCCACCGACGCCGGGTCGTCCGGGGAGAGGGGAGGGAACTTCGTGGCCATCGGGACTCCAGGGTCGGTACGGGGTTCGTCCGCGTGGACCCGGGGGCGGCCTTTCGAGCCCGCCCCGGCATGTCGCGTGGGGTCATTGTCGGCCTGGTGGGGGGTGCGGCGCCTGTCCCGTATTCGTCCCACATCGTTTGTGGTGCGGGTGCTCGCAGCGGTCAGCGGACGGTGATGGCCTCCTCCACGAGTGCCACGGCGGCGCGCGGGTCGGCGACCTCGATGACGAGCCGGGCGTAACGTTCGTCGGCCAGCTCGATGACCACCGCCTTGGCGGCGTCGTGCACGTCCCAGAAGACCTTCTCGCCGTTGAGGTGGAAGGTGCCGGCCGTGATGACGCCGGGCAGGTGGGCGCCGGGCGCGCGCACCCCCTTGGGGTCGGCGGCGATCCCCGGGTCGGCGGTGGCGCCGCGGACGTTGGCCAGCGGGATGACCAGCCGGCTCTTCAGCGCCCACAGCTTGTCCAGGCCCTCGATCTCCACGACCAGTGCCTGCTCTTCGATGCTGATCCTCGCCATGTCGTGCTCCTCAGGTGTGGTGGTCGAGCCGGCGGGCCAAGGCGGCGCCGGCCTGGTCGATGTCGGTGCCCGCGGTCCCCGCCCTGGCCCGCATGCGCAGGCCGAGGACGGCCGCGGTGAGTGCGAAGGCCAGGTCGTCCGCCTCGCCCGGGGCGGGGTCCCGTGGGCCGGCCGCCGTCCTGGCCGCCTGGTCGAACGCGGCCAGCACGGCGGCGAGCTGGTCGGCGACCTCGCGGTCCACCGGCGCGCGTTCGACCGCGGCCAGCAGCAGCAGGTTGAGGCCGACCTCGGCGGCGGGCTCGCCGGTGGCGACGCGCAGCGCCTCCGCCAGGTCGCCGGCGCCGGAGACGCGGTCGATCAGGGGGATGACGTCGTGCTCCAGGGACCAGCGCAGCGCGGCCTGGTAGAGACCGCGTTTGCTGCCGAACGTCTTGTACAGGCTGTTGCGGTGGACGCCGAGGTGGGTCACCAGCTCGTCCATGGAGATGCCGTCGTAAGACCGGGTCGAGAACAGCTCTGCCGCCGCCCGCACCACGGTGGCCTCGTCGAAGCCTCTTGGTCGTCCCATGGCTCGACCGTAGAGCATTGAGGAACGTTCAGTCAAGAACGACCGTTCCTAAACTCCTACGGCTCAACGGAACTGGGAGGATCGGGTCATGTCCGAACTGCACCGGCGAGCAGCGGCCCTCCTGTCCGAGGCCGGTTACGGCGACGAAGAACCGATCGTGGCCGGGATCCACCGGCGGGGGGCGCCGCCCGTCCTCGTGGCGCGGGGGGCGGCCTCGGGGGGTGAGCCGATGAGCGCCACGACCGTGGTCTACGCGGCGTCGCTGTCGAAGCAGATGACCGCGGCGTGCGCGGCGCTGCTGGTCCAGGATGGGGCGCTGGACATGGAGTCGTCCCTGTCGCGTTGGTTGCCCGGATCACCGGGGTGGGCGGACGACGTGCGGATCCGGCATCTCGTCCACCACACGGCGGGCCTTCCCCTGGACGCCGAGATCGACGGCCGCCTCGACGCCGCCGACCGGACCACGCCGGGCGTCGTCCGGGCCCTCACCCGGTTCCCCGCCCTGGAGCGCCGGCCGGGCACCGGGCACGTCTACTCCAACGCCGGGTACGTCTGCCTGGCGGCGGTGGTGGAACGGGCGTCCGGCCTGCCGCTGCCCGGCTTCGCCCGCGACCGGCTCTTCACTCCCCTGGGGATGGCCGCCACCCGCTACTGGCCAGGCCCAGGCCCGACGCCGGAGGGCGCCGCGCCGCTCGTCCGCCCCCGTCCCGCGCCGCTGTCCCTCGGGGACGGAGGCGTATGGACGACCCTCGACGACCTGCTCCGCTGGAGCCAGGCCCTCAACGCGGACGAACTCGGCATCTCCCCCCTCATGCAGACCCCGGGACGGCTCGACGACGGAACACCGATCGATTACGCCTGGGGAATGGGCGTACGCTCGCATGCCGGACATATCGTCTATCGCCACGGAGGCGGCTGGACGGGACTGCGCGCCATGCAGGCCCGGATCCCCGGCCTGGACGTGAGCGTCGCGTTCATCGCCATCCGCGACGACACGGACCGCCGGGTGCCGCTTCTCGACGCACTCCTGGACGTGGCGATCCGCACGTCCTGAACCGCCGCACCCACACGACCGGAGGCCGGGCGCGTCACCCCGCCGCGCCCGGATCGGACGGCGCGGTCTTCCGGACGCGGGACGTCTCGACGGAGAGCGGCGCGCCGTCCTGGCCGAGCGGGTGCAGCCGGGGCAGCTCCCGCCCCTGGCCGTCGAGCAGGACGGAGTGCGGCTCGTCCGGGGCGAAGGCGTGGCGCTCCCCCCATTGCCGCAGGGCGACGACGGCCGTGAAGAGGTCCTGCCCGGCTTCGGTGAGCCGGTAGGTGTGCCGCCGGCCGTCGGCGGCGGCGCGCCGGTCGAGGATGCCGTGCTCGACCAGCCTGCGGAGCCGATCGGTGAGGATGTTGCGGGCGATGCCCAGCCGCTGGTGGAACTCGGTGAAGGTGGTCGCGCCGTCCATCGCGTCGCGGACGATCAGCAGGCTCCACCGGTCGCCCACCAGGTCGACGGCCCGTGCGACCGGGCACGCCGGGTCGGTCCAGGCGCTTCCCGCAGCGAGTGTGACGTCCACCGGGCCCCTCCCAGGTCAGTTGCAATCTGAAACCATTATGCCCTAGCCTCCGATCGGTTGCATATTGAAACTTATCGGAGAGTGACATGTCCTCAGGAATGACCGGAAGACAACGGATCGTGCTCGCGCTGGTGTGCGCGGTGGCCGTGTCGCCCGTGTACGGCATCCAGCCGGTCCTCCAGGCCGCGGGCCGGGACCTCGGGCTGGCGGACGGATCGCTGGGCTGGCTGGTCGCCGCCGGCCAGATCGGCTACCTGGCCGGGCTGGTGCTGCTGGTCCCGCTCGGCGACCTGTTCGACCGGCGCAGGCTCATCACGGCGCACCTGCTGCTGACGGCCGCGGGCGCCGGGGTGGCCGCCGTCGCGCCCGGCGCGGGGTTCGCGATCGCGGGCCTGGCCCTGGCGGGGCTGTTCGCGGTGGTCGTCCAGATCGCGGTGGCCTACGTCGCCGCCGTCTCACCGCCCGGCGAACACGGCCGCAACATCGGCACGGTCACCTCGGGGGTGGTCGCCGGGATCCTCCTGGTCCGGGTGGTGGCGGGCCTGCTGGGCGAGCTGGCCGACTGGCGCGCGGTCTACCTCGTCATCGCCGTGCTGTGCGTGCTGCTCGCGCCGGCCGTCCGCGTCACCCTCGACGCCGACGTCCCGCGTTCCCGGGACTCCTACGGCCGGCTGCTGGCGTCGCTGGGCCGGCTGGTCACGAGCGACCGGCTGCTGCTCAGCCGGGGGCTGGTCGCGTTCTTCCTGTTCGCCTCCTTCGGCACGTTGTGGAGCGGGCTGGCGCTGCCCCTCGGCGCCGCGCCGTGGCACCTCGGCACCACCGAGATCGGACTGTTCGGGCTCGCCGGTCTCACCGGGGCGCTGGGCGCGGCCCGGGCCGGCCGATGGGCCGACCGAGGCCTGGCGTTCTCGGTCACCGTCTGGTCGCTGCTGCTGCTCGCGGCCTCGTGGCTGCTGATCGCCCAGGTGGGGTCGTCGTTGTGGCTGCTGATCGTCGGCGTCGTCGTGCTGGACTTCGCCGTGCAGGCCGTGCACGTCAGCAGCCAGCATCTGCTCACCACCGCGCGGCCCGACCGGAGCAGCGGAGTCATCGGCGCGTACATGGCCTGCTACTCCCTCGGCTCCGCGCTCGGCGCGATCACCACCACCTGGGCCTACAGCGTCGCGGGCTGGTGGGGCGCCTGCCTGCTCGGCGCGGTCTACGCCCTGCTCGGGCTCGTCGTCGCCGTCTCGACCCGGCGTCTCACCGTCCCGCGGGCGAGCACGTCCGTCCCGGCCTGAACGGGCTCAGGCGAGGTCGAGGATCGGCACGAGCTGCTCCTCCTCGTACGTCAGGTGCGCTTCGAGCTCGTCGGTCAGCCGCTCGATCTCCGCGCGCACCTTCACCGGGTCCTCACCCGACAGGGCCTCCTTCAGCTCCGCCACGAGCACGGCGATGCGCTCGTGCTCCCCGGCCAGCCGCTCGATGACCGGGGCGAGCTCGGGATGCCGCTCGGCCAGCGCCGGGAACATCATCGCGTCCTCGCCGGTGTGATGGTTGTGCAGCCCCTGGCACATGGTCAGGCAGTTGATCCGCAGCTGCACGCCCAGGCCGGGGCGGCCGCCGGCGGTCAGCTCCTTGCGGATCAGCGCCAGCTCGCGCCGGAAGCCGTCGTGCACCAGCTTGAGGTACGCCCCGCCGGAGGGCGCGCTCGACCGGGGCGGGCCCGGCACGATGTTCAGCGCGACGACCGGGATGACGCGGGCCGTCTTGGCCTGGTAGTCCGCCCAGCCGGGATCGCCGTCCACGGCACGGGCGAAGGCGGCGTCCCGCTCGGCCCCCTCCAGGATCTCCGCCTCGACGTCGAAGACGAAGACGCCGCTCTCGACGGTCGCGCGGGGCTCGGCCCGCAGGTTGTGGTACCAGGCGGGGTTCTTCGGCGCTCCCCCGGCGGAGGCGATGACCAGCATGCGCTCGCCGCCGTCCGGCAGGTAGCCGAGCGGGGTCGTGTGCGGCTTTCCCGAACGCGCGCCGGTCGTGGTGAGCAGGAGCAGTCTCGCTCCTTCGAAATAGCCCCCGACCTGGCCGTTGTTGGCGCGGAACTCGTCGATGACCTGCTTGTTGAAATCCACTCTTCTCCATGGGTGATGGTCTCTGCTCTGACGTGCTGAGAGGGAGAAGAGGAAGCGGCGGGCCGCGCGCCCGCCGGGCGGTCACGCCAGGGCCGGGCTGCTCTCTGGTTCGTGGCCCAAGGCCGACCCGGCAGTCACGGGGGCGACGCTACTTCATCACAACAATCTTCGCAAAGCGGCCGTATGACGCGGCCGGCGCGGCGAGGTCCGGCGTCGGCGCCGGACCTCGCCGCCTCCACGGGAGGCGTCCGACGCGGCTACTCGGCGTACGGCTGGTCCTCGCCCTGGTCGCTGTAACCCAGGCTCCAGACGTAGCCGTCGGGGTCGGCGAAGGTGCCGCCGTAGCCGCCCCACGGCAGGGCGCCGGCGGGCTTGAGGATCGTGGCGCCGGCCTTCTCCGCCTCTTCCATGATCTCGTCGACCCGGGCCTCGCTGCGGACGACATAGGTGAGGACGACCCCGCTGAAACCGCTGCCTTCCGGGCTCAGCCCGACCAGGCCGGCCAGACCTTCGCGGCCGTAGAAGCCGACGGGCGAGGCGCCGTCCGACTCGAAGAACACCGAGATGCCGTAGTCGTTCTGGATCTTCCAGCCGAGGCCCTCGGTGTAGAACCGCTTGGCCCGGTCCATGTCCTGGACGGCGAGCAGGATCGAGCTGACGTGCGCTTTCATGCCTTGTCTCCTTGACGCTTCAGACGTTCTGACGATGAGAGCCACGCTACGGAAGGCCCCTCTCCGGGCGCTTCTCGATTCCTGACCGGTTGCCCCACCGGCCCCGCACGACGACTTGACGAGCCCTCACCAATTGTACGAAGATCCCGAACTGTACGTTTTTCCCGAACTATCGTATGAAGGTGCACCCGTGAGACGCCGCCCCGGCCTGATCCTCGCCCTGCTGGCCCTTTCCCAGCTCATCACCTCGCTCGACTTCAACATCGTCTTCGTCGCCCTCCCCCGGATCGGCGCCGAGCTGGACTTCTCCCCGCAGACCCTGCAATGGGTGGCCAGCGCCTACGCCGTCGCGTACGGCGGGTTCCTGCTGCTCGGCGGCCGGGCGGCCGACCTGCTCGGGCACCGCAGGATGTTCGTGGGCGCGCTGGCGCTGTTCGCGATCGCCTCCCTGGCCGGCGGGCTGGCGCAGAGCCCCGGGACCCTCGTGGCCGCGCGGGCCGTGCAGGGGCTGGGCGGCGCGCTGCTGTTCCCGGCGACGCTGGCGCTGGTCAACACCGGCTTCGCCGAGGGGAGCGCGCGCAACAGGGCGCTGGCGGTCTGGAGCGGCGCGGGCGCCAGCGGCCTGGCGCTCGGCTCGTTGCTCGGCGGCCTGCTGACCGGCGCGTGGGGCTGGGAGGCGGTCTTCTACGTCAACGTGCCGCTCGCCGTCGTCGCGATCGCGGGCGCCTGGCTGCTGCTGCCGGCCGACGGAGCCCGCGCGCGGGGCCGCCGGTTCGACGTCCCGGGCGCGGTGCTGGCCACCGGGGGCGTCAGCCTGCTCGCCTACGCCCTCATCCAGGGCCCCGAGTCCGGGTGGAGCTCACCGCTCATCACCGGCGGGTTCGTGCTGGCCGCAGTGCTGCTGGGCGCGTTCGTCGCGGTCGAGAAGGCGGGCGCCGACCCGCTCATGCCGCTGCGGCTGTTCGGCAACCGCAGCCTCGGCTCGGCCATCGCGGTCATCCTGGTCTTCGGCGCCACCTTCAACGCACTGCCGTACTTCCTGACCCTCTACTTCCAGACCGTGCTCGGGTACGGCGCCGTGGCGACCGGGCTGGCGTTCCTGGTGCCGTCCCTGCTGATCGCGCTCGGCACCCAGCTCGGCGGGCGGCTGGCCGGGCGGATCGGGATGCGGGTCACCCTGCTCATCGGCACCGTCGGCGGGGCGGCGGGCACCGCGCTGCTGGCGCTGGGGATCAGCGCCGACGGGTCGTACTGGGGGGTGCTGCCCGGCATCGTCGTCTCGGGCGTCAGCCAGGGCCTCACCTGGACCGGGATGTGGATCGCCTCGGCCACCGGCGTGGTGGCCGGCGAGCAGGGGATCGCGTCCGGCATGGCCTCGACCGCGCTCCAGGTCGGCGCGGCGCTCGGGCTCGCGGTGCTGGTCGCGGCCGGCGGGGTGGGCGAGGCCACCGGGCCCGCGCTCGCCGCCGGGATGCGTACGGCGGTGCTCGTCGCGGCCGCGGGCATGCTGCTCGGGACCGTCGTCGCCCTCACCTTCGCCAGGCACCGCGCCACCGCCCCGCTCCCCGCCTGACCCCGCCTGACCACCGGCCCCGGTCCGCTCCCCCGCCTGTCTTCCGGCGCCAGGGGCGCTGCCCCGCCCCGGCGCTCACCCCTGGCGGAGGCGGTCGTAGAGCAGGCAGATCGCGCCCGAGTCGGTGGTCGACAGGTCGGTGAGCGACCAGTGCGAGGCGGGCAGACCGTCCTCCAGCAGCCGGGCGCCGCCGCCGGCCACCTCCGGGCAGAGCGTGATGCTGAGCCGGTCCAGCGCGTCCGCCGCCAGCAGGGCCTTGATGACGCTGCCGCTGGCCAGGACGATGATGTCGCCCCCGGACTGCCCCCGCAGCCGCTCGACCACCTCGGCGGGACCGGCCTCGGCCAGGCGGGAGTTCTGCCACGGCGCGTCCGTCAGGGTCGAGGAGAAGACGATCTTCTCGGTCTCGTCGAGCCACTGGGCGAAGGCCCGGTCGCGGGGATCGGCGTCCTCGTCCTTGGCGACCGCCGGCCAGAAGGAGCCGAAGCCCTCGTAGTTCTTCCGGCCGAGCAGGACGGTGGTGGCGGCGCCCGTCACGCGGATCATGTGGTCGCGGGCGCCGTCGCTGACGGCGTGCGGGACGATCCAGCTCATGTCGTACTCGCCGCCCTGGCCGCTGACCCGGCCGTCGAGGGACAGCGAGATGTTGCCGACGACCCTGCGGCCCTGGACGTTGCCGTGCTGCGTCATTTCCGACTCTCCTTGGAAGTGCTTTCCCGATGTGCACGATCCTGCCGTTCGGGCAGGCCGGGAACATCGGCCACCTGGCAGAGATGCCGCCCAACCCCTGGCCTATTTGCTGGCATACTTCGGGCGATGTCTGGTTTTCGTCATGCTCCGGCGGAGTTGTCGTCGTTCGTGGGCCGGGTCGAGGAGCTGGCGGCGGTCGGCGCGGCGGTGGCGTCCGGGCGGGTGCTGACCTTGACCGGTCCGGGCGGGTGCGGGAAGACCCGGCTGGCGATGCGCCTGTGCCAAGCGGCGGCCGGGGAGTGGCCGGACGGCGTCTTCTGGGTCGGCCTGGAGCAGGAGACCGACGGCGGCCAGGTCGGCCACCGGATGGCCGCCGCGCTGGACGTCCTGCTGCCCGCCGGGCGCGACCCGGTGGCGGTGCTGGCCGCCGCGCTGCGGGAGCGCGAGCTCCTGGTCGTCCTCGACAACTGCGAGCACGTGCTGGACGACGCGGCCGCGATCGTCGCGGCGGTGCTGGCGGCGTGCCCGCGCGTGGCGGTGGTCGCCACCAGCCGGTCCAGGCTCGGCGTGCCCGGCGAGCGGGTGTGGCCGGTGCCGCCGATGAGCCTGGCCGACGCCCTGGAGCTGTTCCTCGAACGCGTCGACCCGCCCGCGGCGTCCCCCTCGGACGGGACGGCGGCCCGCGCGGCCGGGTCGCAGGCCAGGCGGATCTGCGACCGGCTCGACCGGCTGCCCCTCGCGCTGGAGCTGGCGGCCGGCTGGGCGGGAGCCCTGTCGCTGACGCAGATCGCGGACTCTCTGAGCGCCCCCTTCGACCTCCTGGACGGCGGCGCGCGCACCACCCCCTTCCGCCAGCGCACACTGCAGGCGTCGATGAGCTGGAGCCACGACCTGCTGGACGACGACGAGCGGGTGCTGTTCCGGCGCGCCGGGGTGTTCGAGCCGGGCTTCACCGCCGACGCCGTGGCCCGCCTGGCCGAGCTCGGCGGGCCCGGCCGCGGGCGCCTGCTCAAGGCGTTGCGGGGGCTGATCGACAAGTCGCTGGTCGTGGCCGACACGACGGGCGCGGTGGCCCGGTACCGGATGCTGGGGGTGGTGCGGGCGTACGCGCTGGACCGCCTGGCGGAGGCGCAGGAGGACACGGCCGGCCGCGACCTGCACCTGGACCTGCACGTGTCGTTGCTGGAGGGCCTGGCGCCGCTGCTGGAGACCGGCAAGGACGCCTGGCGGGCGCAGGTCGGCGCCGCCTACCCCAACGTGCGCGCCGCGATCGAGTGGGGGCTGTCGCGTCCGGACACGGCGCGGGGGCGGCGCCTGGCCGCGGACTGCGCGTGGCTGTGGCACCTGGAGGGACGCGGCGCCGAGGGCGTCGCGCTGCTGCGCCGGGCCGCGGCGCTCGGCGCCGGCGAGCGCGGCCCGCTCCAGGCCCGGGTCCTGGCGGCGCTGGCGTTCGTGCTCAACACCGCCGAGCCGGGCATGGAGGCGTTCGAGGTGGCGCGGGCGGCGCGGGAGCTGGCGCGGGCGGCCGGCGCTCCTGAGGCGGCCCGCCCGGCCGGGCCGCTGATCGCGATCGGCCTGCTGGCGACGGGCCTCCCCGAGGCGCTGGCGGAGGCCCGCGCGGTGCGGGACGAGGCCGTCCAGGCCGGGGACGGGTTCGTCGCCGACTGCGCGGAGGCGTTCGTCGCCCTGGTGCACGTGCTCGGCGACGACTACCGGCAGGCGATCGCGTGCTTCGAGCCGGTCGTGGAACGGCTGCTCCGGCGCGGCGACCGCGGCGTGGCCTCCTTCGCGCTGGGCTGGTGGGCGCTGGCCGCCGCCCGGTCGGGCACGCTGGAGCGGGCCGCGGAGCTGGCCGGACGGGCCGTCGCGACGGCGGAACCGCTGCGCGACCTGCATTGGACCGGCTCGGCCCGGGTCGTCCTGGCGGAGATCCGCATCCTTCAGGGCCGCTTGCGGGAGGCCGCCGCCGCGCTGGAGCCCATGGAGCGCCTGTTCGACGCGGCGGGACGGCTGCCGTTCATCACCGGGTGGGAACGCACCCAGGCGATGCTCGCGCTCGGCCACGACCGCCCGCGCGAGGCGGTGGAGTGGTGCTGGCAGGAGGTGCGCTGGCAGGACGAGCCCGACGCGGCGTGGCTTGCGCCCGACACCCAGATCGTGCTGGCCGCGGCGCTGCGGCGGTCCGGCGAGGAGGCGTCGGCGGCGCGGGTGCTGGAGGTGCTGGCGCGGTCGCCGGTGACCGGACGGATGCCGCGCGTGCGCGCCGGCGTGCTGGACGAGCAGGCGCTGCTCGCCCACGAGAGCGACCCCGAACGCGCGCTGCGGCTGCACCACGAGGCCCTGCGCATCCGCGTCGAGCACGACCTGGTCTTCGACCGCGTGGCCAGCCTGGAGGCCCTGGCGCTGCTCAACCTGCGTCGCGGCGCCGTCGAGGCGGCCGGGGTGCTGGCCGGGGCCGCCGGGCGCGCCCGCGCCGACCTCGGGGCCGCGCCCCGCCCCCTCCCGTCCGCCGACGGCGAGGACGGCGAGACCCTGCGTACGGCCGCCGAACGGGGACGCGCGATGGACCTGGACGCGGCGGTCGCCTACGCCACCCGCGCCCGGGGGCCGCGCCGCCGGCCCGGATCCGGCTGGGAGAGCCTGACCCCGGCCGAGCGGTCGGTGGCCGGGCTCGCCGCCGAAGGGCTGTCCAACCCGGAGATCGCCGCCCGGCTGTTCGTCAGCCGGGGCACGGTCAAGACCCACCTGGCGCACGTCTACGCCAAGCTCCAGGTCGCCAACCGCACCGAACTCGCCCGCGCGACGTCCGCCCGCGACGGGGAGGACGCGACGCGTACGGGGTGAGCGCCCGTCCGGACGCCGGTGACGTCAGGGGGCGGGAACGAGGTCGCGGCGGATGGCCTGGCTCGCCGCGCGGTGCTCGGCCGCCGCGGCCGGGTCGGTCTCGTCGAGCACCGCCGCGATGCCCTCGTGGGCCAGGACCTCCTTGTGCCGCGCGCCCACCTTGGGAGCCAGTTCGAGAGCCTGGCGGTGCAGGCGCAGCGCCTCCTCGGGCAGGCCGGCCAATCGGCACGTCTCGCCGTAGCCGTAGAGGAAGTGCACCTTCCAGTGCTCCTCGAACAGCTCGTCCAGCAGGGCGAACGCCTGCCGGTGGCTGTCCAGCGCCTCCTCGTGACGGCCCGTCTGGCGCAGGGCGACGCCCAGGCAGTTGAGGCACCACGCCTCGTTGTGCTTGTGGCCGTCCTCGCGGGCCAGCTCCAGGGCCTGGCGCAGGTGCCCGGCGGCCTCGTCGGGCTGCTCGTGCACGATGGCCAGGCCGAGGGTGATCCGGGCGGTCAGCGTGGCGGGCCAGCCGGGCTCGCCGTGCGTCAGGGCCAGCACCTCGCGGGCCAGCCGGGCCGCCTCCTCCCGGCGTCCCAGTTGCAACATCGCCCACGCCTCGTCGGCCGCGGCGTGGGCCGCGCCCATCGGGCAGCCGGCGTCGTCGTAGAGCCGGGCCGCCTGCCGGAAGAGGTCGAGCGGCTCCTCGACGTGGCCCTCGTCCCAGCTCAGGTAGCCGCGGCGCATCATCAGGTCCGCCGCGGAGCGGGCGTCGCCGGCCTGGGACACCAGGGGCGCCGCCGCCTCGTACGCGGCTCCGGCCTCGGCCATGCGGCCCGCGTTGTAGCGGGCGAAGCCCAGGTCGCTGTGCGCCTCGGCGAGCTGCCACGGGTCGCCCAGGCGTTCCGCGGCCGCCAGCGACCGTTCGAAGAGCATGTTGAGGTGGGTCGTGCCGCAGCGCCGGGCGAAGAACGCGCGCATGAAGCGGGGCAGCTCGCACGCGTGCGCGTCGGCCCCGATGGCGACCGCCAGCTCGAAGGCGCCCATCAGGTTGCCGTACTCGGCGACGAACCAGCCCAGAGCCGCGTGCTTGCTGCCGAACACCGGCAGATCGGCCGGAGGGCTGCCCGCCGACGCGGCACGGCTGCCCGACTCGTATGGCATCGCGGCGTCGGCGGCGGCCGCCGCGTGCACGTAGTAGTCGAGCACCCGGCCCAGCGCCTGCTCCCGCTCGGCCGGCGAGTCCTGCTCCTCGGCGGCCCGGCGCGCGTGCTGGTGGACGAGGTCGTGCAGCGTGTACCGGCCGGGCGAGGGCTGCTGGACGAGGTGGGCGTCGAGCAGGTCCTCCAGCATCGCCCGCGCGCTGCGCAGCGGCACGCCGGCCAGCGCGGCGGCCACGTAGTCGTCGAAGGAGGACCCGGACAGCAGGCCCAGCAGCCGGAACAGGCGGCGCTGGGCCCGGTCGAGCTGCCGTACGGACATGGCGAAGGCGGTGTCGAACTCGCTCGGGCCCTCGGCCATGCGCTCGACCAGGATGCCGGCGGTCCAGCCGGGCCGGTGCCGCAGCCGGGCCCCGGCCAGCCGCAGGGCCAGCGGCAGGTGGCCGCACAGCCGCAGCACCTCGGCCGCCGCCTCGGGGTCGCGGGCCAGCCGCCCGTCGGGGCCGCCGGGTTCGCCGCTGGCGCGGGCCAGCAGGCGCGCGCTCTCCTCCGGGGTGAGCACGTCCAGCGAGACGGGCGGCACCTCCTCCAGGCCGACCAGCCGGTTGCGGCTGGTGATCAGCGTGACGGTCTCGCCCGCGCCGGGCAGCAGCATGCGGACCTGGTCGGCCCCGGCGGCGTTGTCGAGCACCACGACGGCCCGCCGTCCGGCCAGCTCCGCCCGCCAGCACGCGGCCAGCGGCTCGATGCCGCCCTCCTGCGGGATCTTCTCCGAGGGGACGTCGAGCGCGGCGAGCAGGGTCCGCAGCGCGGGGTCGGGGTCGAGCGGTTCGCGACCTTCGGTGAACCCGTGCAGGTCCAGGTAGAGCTGGGCGTCGGGGTAGTCGGCGGCGAGCCGGTGGGCGGCGTGCACGGCCAGGCAGGTCTTGCCGACGCCCGCCATGCCGTCCACGGCCACCACCCGGTTCTCGGCGACCGCGGCGAGCACGGCGTCGAGCTGGGCCTCGCGCCCGGTGAAGTCCGGCACGTCGCGCGGCAGGTCGTTGCGCGGCGGACGGGGGGCGCCGGCGGGCGGCGAGGGCGGCTGCACCTGGCGGCTCGCCTTCGGGGGCGCCGGCAGGGGGTTGGTCGCCCGCTCCCACAGGGGACGCAACGGGCGGGGGTCGCGCTTGACCAGGCGGCACAGCTCGATCACCGCGGCCCATGGCGGCACCGACTGGCCGCTGAGATAGCGCGACAGCGAGGACGAGCTGAGGCCCGTCTCGCGGGCGAGCGCCCGTACGCCGTGCCCGGAGAGCTCCTGGAGCAGGCGTAGCCGGTTGGCCAGCTCGTCCTGGGGGTCCGCCGTCTGCTGTCGTGTCACCTGTTTCTGCCTTTCTGTCCCGTCGCGAAGGAAACTTACCTGGACGAATCACCGCAGGCCAACGGCATTCCGGCTGTCCCACGGTGTCCCACGGGCATCGTCGTGGCGCGCCGGCTCGGCTGAGATGGAGTCACGCCCCGGGGGACGGGGCGCCGACCAGGACAAGCAACCCGAAAAGGGAGAACCACCATGCAGTCTCGTATGCAGAACCCGGCCGTCGTTCTGTCCGGCGCGATGCAGCCCATCCAGGACCTGTTCAAGGCGGTGCACTCCGGCGGGGTGGACGCCCAGACGCTGGAGCTGGTGCACCTGCGGGTCAGCCAGATCAACGGGTGCAGCGCCTGCGTCGACGCGGGCGTCAAGACCGGACGCAAGTCCGGGGTGAGCGAGGAGCGGCTGGCCACGGTCGTCGCCTGGCGGGAGGCCCCGTACTTCAGCGAGGAGGAGCGGGCGGCGCTGGAGCTGGCCGAGGCCGCCACGCGGCTGGCCGACCGGTCCGACGCGGTCAGCGACGAGGTCTGGGACAGGGCCGCCACCTACTACGACGAGAAGCAGCTCGCCGCGATCGTGCTGATGGTCGGCGTGACCAACCTGTTCAACCGGCTCAACGCCACCACCCGGCAGATCGCCGGCGCCTGGGGATGAACCGCACCACCCATAAAACGGTCAGTACTAACATCCAACCCACAAAGAAGGAGATTTCACCATGAGCACCACGAAGAAGACCGGCGCGGACAACAAGGGTTTCGAGGGTTTCAGCGAGGACGAGCGCGCGGCGATGAAGGCGCACTCCAGCGAGCTGAAGAAGGCCGCGCGGCGCGGCGGGAAGGCGACGGCGGCCGACGGCGACCGCGACATCCTGGAGAAGATCGCCGAGATGGCCGAGGACGACCGCGTCCTGGCCGAGGCGGTGCACGCCATCATCAGGTCCGCCGCGCCGGACCTCACCCCGAAGACCTGGTACGGGATGCCGGCCTACGCCAAGGACGGCAGCGTCGTGTGCTTCTTCAAGCCCGCGGCGAAGTTCAAGTCCCGGTACGCCACCCTCGACTTCAACGACGGGGCGACCCTTGAGGACGGCGCCATGTGGCCGAGCGCCTTCGCGCTGAAGGAGCTGACCCCCGAGACCGAGGCGCGCATCGCCGCCCTCGTGCAGCAGGCCGCGGGCTGAGGTCCGGGAACCCGCCGGGTTCTGCTCCACCGCGGCGGGCCGGACCCTGCTCCGGCCCGGCCCGCCGCAGTGGAGCACGTGACCGTCAGACCTCTTCCACGCTGCTCGGCTCACGCCGGGACAGATCGATACCGAGTTCCTCCGCCGCGCGGAAGACGTCCTCGTCGGTGTCGCGCATCTCGATGGA
>NZ_JBITEZ010000030.1:0-114091 GCF_044455665.1 Nonomuraea sp. NPDC051191
ACCACCCCCACCCAGGAGATCGTCGCCGGACTCTTCACCGACATCCTCGGCGTCACCGACGTCGGCCCCACCGACAACTTCCTCGACCTAGGCGGACACTCCCTCCTGATCATGCGGCTCGTCAGCCGCATCCGGACGCTCTTCGACACCGAACTCCCCCTGCGCCAGATCTTCGCCGACCCCACCGTCACCGGCATCGCCCACCACATCGACCACCCCACCGAAGGGGCCGGCAGGCAGACGTTCCCGATGTTGCTGCCGCTGCGCACCGCCGGTGACCGCGTCCCGCTGTTCGGCGTCCACCCGGCGACCGGGACCAGCTGGGGCTACTCGGCGCTGGTCCCCCACCTCGACCCCGGCCGGCCGTTCTACGGCCTGCAGGCCAGGGGCCTCGGGCAGCCGGGTGCCACCAGGTCGGTCCCGGCCATGGTGGACGAGTACACCGCGCTGATCCGGTCGGTCCAGGAGCACGGCCCGTACCGGCTGATGGGCTGGTCGTTCGGTGCGGTCGTGGCCCACGCCGTGGCGGTGGACCTGCAACGCCACGGCGAGCGGGTCGAGCTGCTGGCCCTGCTGGACGGCTACCCGGCCGAGGTCGCCGCGGCGCGCGGGCCGGTCCACGCCGAGGATCCGGCCGTGCTCGCCGAACTGCTGGCCGAGCTGGGCCTGCTCACCGCCGACCGCTCGCCCGCGTCGCTGGACCGGGCGGCGTTCGTCCGCATCGTGCGCGGCTCCGACAGCCCGCTGGCCCGCATCGAGGAGGCGGAGATCGCCGCGCTGCTCGACGTGTTCGCCAGCAACCTCAACGCCGCCCGGGTGCACCGAAGCGCCGCCTTCGACGGCGACATCACGTTCGTCGAGGCCACCGCCGGGCGGCCCGCCGACTGGCCGGGCGGGCACGCGTGGACGCCCTACGCCACCGGACGCGTCGACGTCCACCGGCTCGACTGCGGCCACAGCGACCTGGTCAGCCCGGCCATGGCCGCGATCGTCGGGCCGATCCTGCAGGCCCCGGCGCGGTCGCGCGTCTGACCGTCGTCCGCCACCCCACGCCGAGGAGGTCCCGTGTCCACGACCACCGACATCCGCCACTTCTACCAGCTCATCGACCACGACCAGGTCACCGAACTGGTCGGCCTGTTCGCCGCGGACCTGTGCTACCACCGGCCGGGGTTCCCCCCGCTGATCGGCCGCGACCAGCTGCGCCACTTCTACGAGCACGACCGGCCGATCCGCTCGGGGCGGCACACCCTGACCGGCATCGTCGTCGACGGCGCCACCGCCGCCGTCCACGGTTCCTTCACCGGCACCCTGCGCGACGACCGGCCGGCCGGTCACCGCTTCGCGGACTTCTTCAGCTACGACGACGCCGGCCTGATCACCCGGCGCGACACGTTCTTCTTCGTCCCCCTGGTCTGACCCCGATCCACGGGAAGGAACCGCCATGGCAGGCATCCTGCACACCGCCACCCGCACCAAGCCGGTGATCGATCCCGGGCACGGCGACGCGTTCACCGACCACATGGTCGGCATCGAGTGGACGCCCGAACAGCAGTGGACCCGGCCCGTCCTGCTCCCGCTGGCCGACCTCGCCATGCACCCCGGCACGGTCGGACTGCACTACGGGCAGGTCGCCTTCGAAGGGCTCAAGGCCCACCGGCAGCCGGACGGGTCGATGGCCGTCTTCCGTCCCTGGGACAACGCCCGCCGGTTCCGCCGTTCGGTGGCCCGGCTGGCCATGCCGGAGCTGCCCGACGAGCTGTTCGTCACCGCCATCGACGACCTCGTGCGCCACGACGAGGGCTGGCTGTCCGACGACCCCTCGCACAGCCTCTACCTGCGCCCGCTCATGTACGGCGACGAGCGGACCCTGATGCTGCGCCCCTCGCGGACCTACCGGTTCCTGCTGATGGCGTTCGTCACCGGCGGCTTCTTCGGCGACGACGTGGACTCGGTGTCGGTCTGGGTCGCGCACGAGCATCCGCGGGCCTTCCCCGGCGGCACCGGCGACGTGAAGATCGCCGGCAACTACGCGCCCACGTTCAACGCCCAGCAGCAGGCGCAGGCGGCCGGCTGCCAGCAGGTCATCTGGCTCGACGCCACGGAACGCGAGTGGGTCGAGGAGATGGGCGGCATGAACCTGTTCTTCGTACGCGGCCACGGCTCCCGCGCCGAGGTGGTGACCCCGCGGCTGTCCGGCACGCTGCTGCCCGGCGTCACCCGCGACACGCTGCTCACCCTCGCCGCCCGGCTCGGCCTGACCCCCCGCGAGGAGCGCATCGGCCTGCGGCAATGGCGCCGCCAGTGCCTCGACGGCGACATCACCGAGGTGTTCGCCTGCGGCACCGCGGCGGTCGTCACCCCGGTCGGGCGGGTCCGCGACCGCGACGGCGACTG
This sequence comes from Nonomuraea sp. NPDC051191, assembly GCF_044455665.1. Classification (NCBI taxonomy): domain Bacteria; kingdom Bacillati; phylum Actinomycetota; class Actinomycetes; order Streptosporangiales; family Streptosporangiaceae; genus Nonomuraea; species Nonomuraea sp. NPDC051191. The sequence continues at coordinate 2,398 of NZ_JBITEZ010000030.1, forward strand.
GACGATCGGCGACGGCACGCCGGGACCGGTGACCCGCGCGCTGCGTACCGCGCTCGTCGACCTGCACCACGGCATCGCACCGGATCCCGATGGATGGATGCACCACATCCACTGACAGAGAAGGGCCTCCTGTGGGTTTTGACGAAGTTCGCGAGCGCTGCGGCGTCGTAGCCCTCTACCAGCCGGAATCGTCCGGCGATCGTCTCGACCGCCTCGCCTACTACGGGTTACTCGCACTTCAGCACCGCGGCCAGGACTCCGCCGGCATCGTGGTGGCCCTCGACGGCCGCCTGTTCCGGCACCGGGGCACCGGCCTCGTCCAGGACGTCTTCGACGAGTCGGCGCTCAACGCCGCGCACGCGACCGCCGCCGTGGGCCACGTGCGTTACGCGACGGCCGGCGGCACCGGCGAGAGCAACATCCAGCCGCTGCTCGGATCGACCCGCGCCGGCCACCGCTTCGCGCTGGCGCACAACGGCAACCTGCTCGCCGTCGACGACGCTGACGACCTGGCCGGACGCCGGCACGTCGACCGCACCGGCGAGGCGGACGCGGACACCCCGGTGCTCGTGCGGGCGCTGTCGGACCAGGACGGCGACACGCTCGCGGCGATGCTGGCCGTGCTGCCCCGGGTGTCCGGGGCGTTCAGCCTGGCGGTGGCCACGCCCGACGGCCTGCTGGCGGCACGCGACCCGAACGGTTTCCGGCCCCTGTGCCTGGGCCGCCTGCCCGGTGGCGGCTGGATCACCGCCTCCGAGACCACCGCCCTGGACGCGGTGGGCGCCGCCTTCCTGCGCGAGGTCGAGCCCGGTGAGCTGCTCTCCATCGGCCCGCACGGCGTCCTCAGCCATCGCTTCGCCTCGCCGGCGCCGTCCACCTGCATCTTCGAGTACGTCTACTTCGCCCGCCCCGACTCGATGCTCAACGGCCGGCGCGTGCAGCAGGTGCGGCAGGCGATGGGCGCGGCCCTGGCACACGACGCCCCGGCCGCCGCGGACGTCGTCGTCCCCACGCCCGACACCGCCCGGCCCGCGGCCCTCGGTTACGCCGCGGCCAGCGGCATCCCGTACGCCGAGGCGCTGATCCGCAACACCTACGTGGGACGCTCGTTCATCATGCCGGCAGACGGCGAACGCCGGCACGCGGTCGACCTGAAGCTGAACGCCATCCCGGAAACCGTCGAAGGCCGCCGCGTCGTGCTGATCGACGACTCGGTGGTGCGCGCCAACACCGCCCGCGCCGTCGTGACGAAACTGCGCCGCGCGGGTGCGGCGGAGGTCCACCTGCGGGTCGCGTCCAGCCCGCTGCGCTGGCCCTGCTTCTTCGGCGTCGACATCAGCACGAAGCACGACCTGGCCGCGCGCGCCCGGTCCGTACCGGAGGTGGGCGAGTTGATCGGGGCCGATTCGATCGGCTACCTGTCACTGGAGGCGATGAAGCGGGCGATCGGCGGCGGCCGCACCTGCGACGGCTGCTTCACCGGCACCTACCCCCTACCGCTCCCCCTCCCCCTGACCACCACCGCGACCGCAGGCCGCTGACCCCGGGACCCGGAGGAGCTTCTGGGCGTGGTCGGCCGACCCGCAGGGGCGACGCGGCCCACCGGACCGCGGCGCCTCTGCGAAGGGGGTCAGGGCTTGGCGATGTTGTACTGGACCATGTACCGGCGGGCTCAGCAGCAGCCGGGGTGTCTCCACCATCGGCCGGACCGGGTCGCCGACAGCCCGCGGAACGTTGACTTTGTCTCAAGCAATGACGCATCATGTTGCTACAAAGCTTGCGACAAAAGGAGAGGGCATGACGAACACTCCCATGTCCGACGCCGGACCTCCGCCGGCGGACATCCGGTGCGCCGAGACCTGGCTGCGGCGGCACGGTCTGAGCGACGGCCCGCCGACGCCCTTGCTGGCCACGCGCCTGGCGGTGCGGCGGCGGGTGCGACTGCTGGGCAGCGTCCTGTTGGCCGTGCTGTTCGTCGCGGCCTCCCTGGCACAGGTCGCCGCCCTGCCGGGCGCCTCCGGCGGGTCCGGGTCGGGCCGCATCGTGCCGGTGATGGCGCTGAGCGCGTCGATCGTCGCGCTGTTGCTGACCCAGGTGCTGCTGGACGCCTGGGTGCGGCGCGTCGACCGGCGCGCCGGGGCGGCACTGCCGCGGCGGGTGACCCACCCGGTGCAGCTCGGCTGGGCCGCCCTGCTCGGACGGCCCCATGCCGTCATGGCGGGCGCCACCTTCGCCTGCGCGTTCGCGCTGGGGGTGAGCGCGCTGGTCGTCACCGAGGGCACCGCACGGCACGCCGCCGTCGTGCTGCTCGTCGCCGTGATCGGAGTCGCCCTCGGCGCCGTCCTGCAACTGCGCGAGATGCTGGCCCGGCCCGTCGTGGCCGAGGACGAGGTCTCGCTGACGGCCGACGTCGTCATGCGGATCGAGGACGCGCGCGAGAGCTCCGCGCCGGCTGTGCTGTGGGCGCTGCCGGTGGTGCTGCTGTCCGGGTTCGCGCCCGGGTGGTGGAGCGCCGCCTCGGCGGGCTTCCTGGTGGCGGGGGTGCTCGCCTTGGTCGCCGTCCACGTTAGGGCGCCGTCGTACGCGGCCACGGCGCGGCGCGCGGTGGGCCTGCGATGATCGTCATCGATGCGGGCTCGCCGGTGCCGCCGTTCGAGCAGCTGCGGGCCCAGCTCGCGCGGCAGATCCAGGACCGCACGCTCGCCGTGGGCGCCCGGCTGCCGACCATCCGCCACCTCGCGGCCGACCTCGGCCTGGCCGTCAACACGGTCGGCCGGGCCTACCGGGAGCTGGAGGAGGCGGGGCTGATCGAAACGCGCGGCCGGGCGGGCTCGTTCGTGGCGGCCGCCGGCGAGGAAGGCCGGGAACGGGCCCGCCGGGCCGCCGCGGACTACGCCGCCGTGATCGCCAGCGTCGGCATCGACGCGACCGAGGCGATCCGCATCGTCCAGGCGGCCCTGACGTCCGGCGCGGCAGCACCGGCCTCGCCATGACCGCCACCCGGCCGCCGGCTCATCCCGGGCGGCGTCCCCATGCCGAGATCAGCGGCGCGAGGGTGAGGTCGAGCTCGCCGGCGTCGACGGCGGCCAGGTGCGCGTCGATCTCGGTGTCGTCGGCCAACCCGGCGGCGAGCAACTCGGCGCGGACCATGCGCACCGTCGCGGCCTCCAGCCGGTCGCAGGCCACCCCGCCGACCGGGAAGCAGCCGGCCGCCGAGACCTCGACCAGGCCGGCCGCCCGCAACGCCCGCGGCAGCGTACGGCCGTAGCGCAGGTCGGCCCCGCGGCGGGTCATCAACTCCCGGACGGCGCGCCGCAGCCGGTTGGCGCGCCGCTGTGCCGGGCCGACCTCGTCGAGGCAGGCCAGCGGCTGCAGCTCGGTGTCGGCGTCCTCGATCAGCAGCCGGCCGCCGGGGCGCAGGGCCGCCACCATCGTCGCCAGCGCCCGGGCACGGTCGGGCACGTGGACGAGCACGAGCCGGGCGTGCACCAGGTCGAACGTGCCCGGCTGCGGCGGCGGGTCCCCGACGACGTCGTGCCGGCGCACCTCGTACCCGCCGTGCGGGTCCAGCCAGGACGGATCGATGTCCGTGGCCAGCACGTAACCGGTCGGCCCGACGGCCGTGGCGAGTGCCTCGGGAATGCCGGGGCCTCCGGCACCGACCTCCCAGCAGCGCCAGCCCTCCTGCACGCCGAGCCGGTCGAAGTGCCCCCGTGTGACACCGTCGAACAGCTCGGCCAGCCAGGTGAACCGCTCGCCCGCCTCCGTCCGGGCGTTGTCGAGCAGGTAACGGTGGTCCGGCTCGGACCCGGGGTCGGCGAGGGGCTGCGATGAACTCATGCCTACATCCTCACGATCTTCCACGCACTGTGCCAGCGAGTGGTCAGCGTGGTTCTGGTTTGTCCGGCAGTCGTACGACGGCGGTGCCGGCCTGGGACTCGCCGAAGCCCCAGCCTGCGACGAGGGAGCAGCCGACCGCCTCCAGGACGTCGGCCCACGGCCAGTGGTCGGTGCCGTGGTAGAAGCCGCCCTCGCTGCGCGCGTCGCCCTCGGAGAGGCAGAGCATGCGGAGATGGTCGCGGAGCGCGGGATGCGTGACCGCGCTCAGCCTTTCCTCCCAGGGCTCCTCGGCCGAGCGGACGCGGGCCATGTCCTGAACCGACACCAGGTGTCCGGGCCCGCGCTCGGTGAACGTGGCGGCCCGCATCGCATCGGTGAGAGTGCCGTCGGTGGCGACGCGCAGCAGCACGGTCAGCCAGCCGTTCAGTTTCCCGGACTCCGGGCCGGTCAGGTCGACGCCATGGAGGCCCAGGAGCGGCCCCAGCTCCGCGCCGTGGGCCAGCGCCTCACCGGCTTCGCCGATCGAGGAGACGGTCCGCAGGTCGGCGACGAAGGCGTCGTCGAACGGCCGGGGGCCCTTGTGGCCGTCGGCGCCCCACGGTCCCGTTCCTGCCAGGAGTTCGGCGTCGAAGCTGAACAGCGACTCGCTCAGGTCGAACCGCCACGTCCACGGGGAGAAGGGGTATTCGCCGTCCGAATCCGGAAGATGTCTCGGCTCCCCGGCCGACAGCGCGTCAGGGGTGGCCCAGGGACTCGGGAACAGGAACTCGTCGAGGGAGTCCGAGGCGTAGTACACGCCGTACCTGGCGGCAGGGTCGGCGGCCGGCTCTCCGCCGAGCAGTGTCGCGAAGGCGCCGGCGAGCGCGGCCTCCCACCCGTTGAGGTCGGTCGCCGGTTCCGTCTCGGGTGTCACGCTATGCACTCCTTCATGTCGTGTCGCAAGCCGTCGGCAAGGGTGGACGTGATCCTTCCAGACTCGTCGCCCATCGGCATCGGCATGCGACGGGCCCGACGGTGCCGGAGATCGAGCGCGACCGTGGCGGCGACGCCCGCGGGCGCGTGCCCCTCGTCCATGCAGCGCTGCACCGCAGGCGATGGACCGCGCGAAGATCATCGAGCACTGGGACGTCATGCAGCCCATCCCGGACACCGCCGCCAACGCCAACGGCATGTTCTAGCCGCGACCGGCTCCGCGACGCGGCCGGAAGCCGCTACGGCGGAGCCGGGGCCGCGATCCACGGCTTCAACGTGGCCGGTCTGAGCGCGGCCGCGGTTCCTGTGCCTCGTCGCGGCCGCGGTCTTCGCCGGGCCGCGCCCCGAGCCACGCGTGAGGGCCGGGCGGCGCGGGTGAACCTTCCCTTCGGGGCGCTACAGCCCGAGTGAGGCGATGAGGTCGCGCATCTCGTCGCGGAAGACGGTCGCCGGGTCGTGGACGAGCCCGCGCAGGTGCCCGTAGATCTCCAGCGCCATCAGGCCGTGCATGCGCCCCCACACGCGCATGGTCAGGGCCAGCCCCGCGGGCGGCAGGTCGGGGAACGTCTCCCGGGTGTGCGCGACCAGCCCGGGGTCGAAGTCGGCCCAGTCATAGCCCTGGCTCGCGCGCCCGGCGACCGGCCACGCGGCGGCGACGAGACCGGTGATGCCGGTGCAGGCGCGCACCTCGGCCGCGATGCCGGGGCTGTCGTCCGGCGCCCGGTAGCCGGGCACCGGGTCGCCGTAGATGAGCCGGAAGCCCTCGGGGTTGGCCAGGGACCAGTCCCGTACGGCCTGCGCCCAGGCCATGATCCGCCCGCCGACGTCGGATTCGGGCACCGCGTCGCGCGCCGCCTCGGCGGCCTCGACGAGCGAGGTGTAGACGTCGCCGATCAGCGTCGTGACCAGGTCGTCGCGCGTGGCGAAGTAGCTGTAGATGGCGCCCGCCGTCATGCCCATCTCGCGCGCGATGGCACGCAGCGAGATCGCGTCGGGGCCGCCTTCGGCCATGAGCTTGAGCGCGATCGCCTTGATCTCGGCGCTGGTCTGGGCGCGCAGCCGTTCGCGTCTGCTCATGGTCGCTTCCATGCCGACACCCTACAGGGTTTGACTATTGAACGCCGTGCTCTATGGTGAACGCCGTGTAGTAATTCTTCGGCATGCAGGAAGGCATCTATGGATTCGCCTCGACTGCGCCTTGGGCTGCTGGCGTTGACGCAGCTCATCGTGGCTCTCGACTACAACATCGTGTACGTGGCGCTGCCCGACATCGGGCACGCGCTCGGCTTCAGCCCGTCGTCGGTCCAATGGGTGGTCAGCGCCTACGCGATCGGCCTCGGCGGCCTCCTGCTTCTCGGCGGACGGGCCGTCGACCGCCTCGGCCCGCGCCGGATGTTCATGGCCGGACTGGCGTTGTACGGCGTCGCCTCGCTGGCCGGCGGGCTTGCGAACGGTTCGGAGACGCTGGTGGCCGCCCGCGCGGTCCAGGGCGTCGGCGGCGCGCTGCTGACGCCCGCCACCCTCACGCTCATCTACCGGGGATTCGCCGAGGGGCCGGCCCGCAACCGGGCCCTGGGCGCCTGGGGCATGGCGGGCAGCGCGGGACTGGCCGCCGGGTCACTGCTGGGCGGCGTGCTGACCAACTATCTCGGCTGGGAATGGGTGTTCTACGTCAACGTGCCGCTGGCGCTGATGTGCGCCCTGGCCGCACCCCGTCTGCTGCCCGCCGACCCCGCCCGCACCCCGGGCTCCTTCGACCTGCCCGGCGCGCTCCTGGCCACGGGGAGCGCCGCCCTGCTGGTGTTCGGGCTGGCCGGCGGCCCCGACTCGGGATGGGACTCGCCCCGCGTCTACGGCTCGCTGATCGCCGGCGCCCTCCTGCTGGCGGCGTTCCTGCTGGTGGAGTCGCGCACCCGCGACCCGCTGATCCCCCTACGGCTGGCGCGCGGCCGTTCCCTGGCCACCACCATGATCGTGATCGCCGTCTTCCAGGGCACCCTCGGCGGCGGCTACTACGTCCTGACCTCCTACCTGCAACCCGTCCTCGGCTACAGCTCCCTGCAAGCGGGGCTGAGCTTCCTGCCGCTCACGCTGGTCTGCATGTTCGCCGCCGTGAAGATCGCCCCGGCGGCGCTCGGCCGGTGGGGCATCCGCACGACGCTCTCGGTCTCGACGGTCGGCACCGGCGTCGGCATCGCCCTCATGGTCATGGGCACCACACCCGCGGGCGGCTTCTGGACCCTGCTGCCCGGCAGCGTCGTCTGGGGCCTGTTCGGCGGCGTCGCCTTCGTCACCCTGTTCGCCTCCGCCGGGTCCGGCATCGCGCCGCACGAGCAGGGCGTCGCCTCCGGCATCGCCAGCACCGCCAAGGAGATCGGCGGCGCCATGGGCCTGGCCGTCATCGTCGCCATCACCACCGCCTCGCCCGACCTGCTCGGCGGCCTGCACGCCGCCGGATGGGCGGCCGCGGCGCTCACCGTCGCCGGGGGCCTGACCGCCCTCGCCCTCGAACCCTCCCGGTCCCGCACTCTCGAAGGAGCAAGCGCATGAACACCGACGACCTCATCCTCAAGTACATCGACATCTGGAACGAGCGCGACCGCGCCGCCCGTGACGCGCTCATGAAGGCCGTCCTCACCGACGACTCGCTCTACTCCGACCCCGACTACGCGGGCCTGCGCGGGCACGCGGAGCTGTCGGAGGCGATCGGCAGGGCCCATGGGAAGTTCGGCGACCTCCGCTTCACCCTCGGCACCGTGATCAGCACCCACCACGACCGCGCCCTGTTCACCTGGCGGCTCGGCACGGTGGCCACCGGCTACGACGTGGTCGAGTTCAGGGGAGACCGCATCAGCGGCATCATCGGCTTCTTCGTCTAGACGACCGGGGAGCGGGCCGGACCCCCGCGCCACCGATCATGACTCCTGTCATGTGGAGCCGATGACAGCCGGGACTGACCGCCGAGCCGCGTTCGGATCATGCTTACGCCATGACCATCCGGACGCTTGGAAAGAACGCCTCGGCCGCCGCCCTGACCGCCGCCCTGACCGCCGGAATGTTGGCGGCGGCCACCCCGGCCCAGGCCGCCCCCACCCCGGCGCGGGAGACCGGGCCCGACCGGCAGGCGCTGCGCCGGTCGCTGGACGCCGTGCATCAGGCCGGCATGTACGGCATCTACTCCGCCGTCCGCGACGGGGAACGCGACTGGCGGGGCGCCGCCGGCGTGGCGGACGTCGCCACGAACCGTCCGGTGCGCCCCGACATGGTGCACCGGGTCGGCAGCATCACCAAGACGTTCACCGCGGTGGCCCTGCTCCAGCAGGTGGCCCGCGGCACCGTCGAACTGGACGCCCCCATCGCCCGTTACCTGCCCGACGTGGTGCCCGGCGAGCGCGGCCAGAAGATCACCGTACGGATGTTGCTCAATCACACGAGCCACATCGCCGACCACGTGGGCCCGGCCTTCCCCTCGTTGCTCCAGGGCACGTTCGAGAGCCTCGACGACAACCGTTTCCGCGCCTTCTCCCGGCGCGAGCTGGTCGACCTGGGCCTGGCCGCCACGCCGACCGGCGAGCCGGGCGCCACGCCGGGGATCTACTCCAACACCAACTACCTGATCGCCGGCCTGCTCCTGGAGAAGGTGACGGGCGAGAACGCCGAGCGGTACATCACCCGCAACGTCATCCGCAAGGCGGGCCTGCGGCACACGTCCTTCCCGCGCACGCCGGTCATCCCCGGCCCGCACTCGAAGGCGTACGAGTCGATGTTCGGCTTCATCGACCCGCCCAAGGACTACAGCGTCTACAACATGTCGTGGATCACCACGGCGGGCGCGGTCGTGTCCACGATGGACGACCTCAACCAGTTCTACCGGAAGCTGCTGCGCGGCGAGCTGCTCCGCCCCGCCGAGCTGGCCGAGATGCAGAAGACGGTGCCCGTGGCCGGGGTGTCGGGAGCCTACGGCCTCGGCATCTACGCCACCGACCTGCCGTGCGGACGGTTCTGGGGGCACAGCGGCGGCGTCTTCGGCATGGCCACCGACTCCTACACCAGCCCGGACGGCGCCCGCCAGCTCTCCATGGGCGTCAACCGCACGAAGTACCAGAGCCTGGACGAGAACGGCAACATCGTGATCAGCCCCATCGACTACGCCACCGTCGACTACCTGCTGCTGGGGCTCTGCGGCCAGAGCCCGGCGCGCACGAAGGCGGCGCAGCCGGAGATCGTCCCGTTCGCCGTGGACCGGCTGCTCTCCGTCAAGCGCTAGATCGACGAGTCGTCCAGCCCGGCCCTGGCCAGGGCCGGGCTGCCGCACGCCATGCCGCCTCGCCCGAGAGCACTCAATGTGACATCCCATACACTCATTGCGACAGTCGGGGAGAGGGGATTTCCATGAGTCGTGCACTGATCATCGTCGACGTGCAGAAGGACTTCTGCGAGGGCGGCAGCGTTCCGGTGAAGGGCGGCGCCGATCGAGCCGCCGCCATCGCCGAGCTGCTCCGGAGCGCCGACGGGCAGTACGCCTTCGTCATCGCGACCCGTGACCACCACATCGATCCGGGCGCCCACTTCTCCGACGACCCCGACTTCCAGGACTCCTTCCCCGTGCACTGCGTCGTCGGCAGCGAGGGAGGCGAGTTCCACCCGGAGTTCGCGCCCGCCGTCGAGTCCGGGTACGTCGACGAGGTCTTCTTCAAGGGCGCCCACTCCGCCTCCAAGAGCGGTTTCGAGGGCTCGACCCAGGACGGCACGACGCTGTCGGCCTGGCTGAAGGCCCGTGACGTCGTCGACCTCGACGTCGTCGGCATCGCGACCGACCACTGCGTGAAGGCCACCGCGCTGGACGGGGCTCGCGCGGGCTTCACCGTGCAGGTCCTGCTCGACTACACCGCCGGCGTCGCCGCCGACACCACGCGCACCGCACTGGACGAGCTGCGCCGGGCCGGGGTCGCACTGAGCGGCGAACCCGTCGTCGCCTGAACAGCCCCGACCTCAGCCTCGTACGGGTTCGGCGACGGGAGCCACCTGGACGGGCAGCAGCCGGGACAGCAGGGCCGTGGTCAGACCGGCGATCAGCGCCGCCTCCAGCACGCGTTCCAGGATGATCATGTGCAGCATCCATGGCAGCGCCGCCCGTAGGGGGAGCACCACCAGCTCCAGCACGAGGGCGTAGAGCACCGCGGCGGCCAGTCCGGTCACCATGCCCTTCGCGACCGGCGACGTCCTGGACCAACCGGCCACGGCGGCCGCCAGGGCGGCGCCGGAAGCGGCGCCGGCGGCGATGAGGCCCGACACGGTGGCGCCGGAGCGCTGGAAGATGTAGCCGTTCACCGTGCTCGACACGACCGCCGTGATCACCGCCGCGGCTGCTCCGCAGGCCAGGGCCAAGGCGAGGCGGCCCTTGCGGCGCGGCGCCGGCGGCCGGCGTTCGCCGAGGGCGGCCAGCCGCACCGCCATCGGGGCCAGCATGAGCAGGACGATGGCGACCAGCAGCAGGACGCCCCCCGACAGCCGGGAGTCCAGCATGATCTGCGCCGTGATCAGAACCTGGGCCAGCGGTTCCGATACGGCGGGATATTTCTGGACGTGGGCGACGATGATCTGCGTCTGGACGTCGTAGAACATCCGAGCGCTCAGCGTCACGACCGCCGCGATCAGCGACAACGGCGCCAGCGCCGACCACAGGCCGCGCACCCGCGGCGCCCACACCCTCGCCACCCACCGCACCCACAACCCCAGCAGCAGGCCCGCCACCGCGAGCACCACCAGCCCGCCGAGCTGCACCGACACGGGGAACGGAGCCAGCGCGTGGTCCGTCAGCCTGCTCGGCGCCAGCACCCAGCCGCCCGCCAGCCCCGCGGCCAGGCCCAGCGGCACGTGCACGGCGTCGCCGGGCGCCCCCACGGCCCGCAACGCCCGCAGCCCCAGGGCGACGGCCAGCAGCAGGGCGAACGCCTCCGCCGGCCACGGCAACGTATTGGTGCGTCCCTGCGCGGTCAGCGACGTGGCGGGATCCATGGTCAGGGAGAAACAGCCGCCCAGGGCCAGCGGGAAGACGAAGCCCTGGCGGACCAGCGGCGCCTGCCCGTCCAGCGCGGCCCGGCGTACGGCGAGATGCGGGTGGGTGCGCACCCGCAGCGACACCGGCCGGCGGCGCGCGGCCGGCGCCTGCTCGAACAGGCGGCGCAGCGGCGTGGCGTCCTCCTGCCAGGACAACACGCGGGCGTCGGCCAGCAGCTCACGCGACTGCAGCACCACCGAACGGGTCAGCCACGACAGCACCGCCAGACCGGTGATCTGGACGGCGAACAACCACGACAACATCACGTTCGAGCCGAACGGCATCTGCTCGGACCGCAGGAACGGCGCCCGCCCCGACAACATCCCGTTCACGGCGGCCAGCAGGCCAGGCACAAGGATCACCGCAGCGTACGACCGCCACATCGCCAGCGTCACCGCCGTGATCGTCAGATCCCGGTTGCGCACGTGCGCCAGCTCGTGCAGCACCACCGCCCGGAACAGCGGCCGGTCGCGCTCGAACAACATCCAGGTGCCCCGGCTGATCACGACATATCTGCGTCCGATGCGACCGAACGCCAGCCCGGCCACCCCGGGGTTGAGCACGTCGAGCAGGAAGACGACCCGGCGGCCGCCGAGCACCTCCCCGGCCATCCGCCGCAGCTCGTCGTGGACCTCGCCGACGACCGGACGCAGCCGCCTGCGGCGGATTCGCCAGGCCGGGCCGAACCAGTACTGAAGCCCGGTGAGCAGGACGAGCGTCGCGAAACACAGCAGCACGCCGAGCCGGAGGTCCTGGCGGGCCCCACGCCTCACCACCTCGCACGCGGGGTCGTCCAGGCCCTTCAGCGCCGCCAGCTGACACGCCTCCCTGACCTTCGCCGCGACCTCCGCCCCCTGCACCGACAGCAGGTCGAACACCCCTGGCCGGTAGATCGCGGTCGTCGCGAAGGTCAGGCTGATCAGCAGGACGAACGCGGACGTGGTGGCCGACGGGAGACGGCCTCTCATGACGGATTGCGGGCGAGCTCGCTCACCACCGCGTCGGCCAGCGCGTCGGCCTGCGCCTGCGACATGCCCATCCGGCGGGCCTTGCGGTAGGCGACCGTCCGGATCTCCGCCAGCCGGGCCGGCGGCAACGGCGGCGGGCCCTCGGGCAGCTCCCGCGGACGACGGCGCAACCGGCCGATCAGCCGGCCCGTCCACGAGCCGACGTCCTTGCCCACGTCCGCGAGCACGGTGGTCACGACGCCGGAGACGATGGCCGTCACCAGCAGCTCGTCCACCCCTGGCAACCCGAACCCGAGCGGATCCCGGCGAGACCTCGGCCTGTTCCTGCCGCCGAGCGCGGCCCAGGTCTGGTCGAACAGCGGCAGTTCGGAAGGGGCGATTCTCGTCACGACTCGGCGGCTGAGATCCTTGGCGAGCACATCGGACACCTAGGCCTCCAACAGGGGGATGCTGTTCCCTGAATATAGGCAGCCTTGACGGTCACTGTCCGTTGAATCATGACAGGCCGGACGAGGTCGCACCTCCCGCCCTTTTCCTACTGCTGGGCCTTGCCGAGTTTCCCGGTGATGGACTCCTGATAGACGTCCGCGTAGGTGCGCGAGTCCTTGATCAGGTCGTCGCAGAAGGCGGCGACGTCGGTGCCGATGAGTTCCAGCACTCCCTTCCCGGCCGCGACGCCCTCCTCGAAGAAGTCGACGATCCCCGGAAGCAGGGGCCCGTCATGCAGGTCGACCGGTCCGACCTTGAAGAAGTACTTCTGAACCTCCTTGTAGACGATCTCGTAGTCCGGCGGGAGCGCCTTGACCCGCGCCAGGTGCGCCCGCCACTGCTTCTTGCCTTCGATGATGTCCTGGATGCCCACGTCAGCCTCCCAGCCGGCCCAGTTTCCTTGCGACGTTCCTGTTCAACTGCTCGCGCCAGCGGTCGCGATAGCTCCGGGCCCCTTCACCGCCGGCCAGCGCCGCACAGAAGCCCGCGATGTCGTCACCCAGCACCTCGTGAGCGCCGCGCCCGTCGGCCGCCGCCTCTTCGAGCAGCCCCAGAGCGCTGTCGAGGATCGGCATCAGGTTCCGGCCGGTGAAGTCCGCGTGGGGGTAGAGGTGCTGCTTGATCTGCTCCCACGCCGCCCGGTGGTCGGCCGGCAACGCCCCGGCCCGGGCTTCGAACGCCTTCCATTCCCTGGTGAGATCGCTGCCCGTGATGGTCTCCCAGAAGTTCATCTTCCGACCTCCTTGAGGCTGTCGATCCGTGTTGTGATGTACTCCCACTTCGCCCAGAACGTCGCGAGTTCTTCGCGCCCCGCCTCGTTGAGCGCGTAGAACTTGCGCGGCGGGCCCACCCCGGACGGTCGTTTCGTCACCTGCACGAGCCTGTTCTTCTCCAGGCGCAGCAGGATGGTGTAAACGGTCCCCTCGACGACGTCGGTGAAGCCGAGTTCGTTCAGGCGGCGCGTGATCGCGTACCCATAGGTCTCCTCGCTGCCGATGATCTCCAGCACGCAGCCCTCAAGCGTGCCCTTCAGCATCTCCGTCAGGCCGTCCATCGCGGATCCTCTTCTTCCCGGTACCCGGTGGCACCGAGTACCAGTATAAAGTACCACAGAGTAGCGAGATCGGCCCAGCCATCGGCGGACGTCCCGCGGTCACCGCGACGGCGCCTCGGCGAGGCGGCACAGCTCGTCGTGGACCATCCGGCGCACGGCCTGGGGGGTGAAGTGGTGCGGACAGGCCGCCGTCTGGAGCGTCAGGCCGTCCATGAACACGTGAAGTCGCATGGCCTGCCCTTCCGGGCCGGCGTCGGCGAACTCCTGCCCTATGCGTTCGGGATGCGGCAGGCCGTGACGGGAGGCGACCGCCAGACGGCAGAGGTGGCGTTCGCCCGACCAGCCCTCGCGGCGTTGCTCCGCCGGCGACTCGTCCATACGCGAGCGCATCAGGCACGCCAGCCATACGTCCACCTCGACGCGGCGGTCGTCGTCGAGCGGAAGCATCTCTTCGAGGAGGAGCTGGGCGCGCCGCCTGCCCGGCAGATCCGCCCGGAGGTGGCCGATGACGCGCCTGGCGACGCTTCTGCCGACCGCCTCGGCCCGGCTGCTGCCGCCCAGGACGATCCCTGACCTCGGCGCACCGCCAGGCTGTGGGCTTCGCGTCCAGGCCGTCGTTCTCCTGGTGTCAGCCGTGGCCTTCGCCGTGGCGCCACGGGTGGCGGGCGGCGGCGAACCGGCCCACACGCTGCTGAAGGCCGGTCTTCTGCTCGCCGTACCCGTGCTGCTGTTCTGGTTGTCGCGGCGCGATTCCGCGGCTCGGGGCCTCCTCCACGAGAGGCCCGCGGCCTGGCGTCACTACGGCCCCGTCGCGCCGGTGGCCCTCTGGCTGGCGCTCACCTACGCGGGCCCGCCGGCCGAGTCGCCCAGCGACTACGCGGCGAGCGTCGACCCCGTCACGCTCCTGGCCGCCATCGTCGTGGTGTTCGTCGTCAACAGCCTGCTCGAAGAGGTCTTCTACCGGCGCTGGCTGCAGACCCGATGGGAGCGCGTGCTGGGGATGTTGTGAAGCCCGCCGCCGGCGCTCATCAGGGCGTGTCACCCGGCCGGTCCACGATCCCCGAGCCGAGCACCGACATGCCCACGCTCTGGCCGTCGCTCACGGCCTTCACCCCCAGATAGCGGTAGTCGCCCGGACTGAGCACGTAGGAGAGCTTGCCGAACTGACCCGCGTCGAAGACCACGCCGACGCCGGGACGGCCGTCCATGTCCGTGGCGTTCTCCTCGACGGACACGTGCGGGATCTTCGCCAGCGCCCGGAACATGGCCGCGGCCGTATCCGGCGGGATCACGGGCCCGAACTTCATGTACCACCCGATCGTCCCGAACGCCTTGACGTCCTGCGCGATCTCCGGCGGACACTCCGGCCCGCAGATCGACAACGGCATGGGCGTCGAGGCGTCGTCGCGGACGTACCGCAGCAGCGCGTCGGGATCCGCGGGCATGGCCGCCACCTCCCGTTGGGTGCGCCGCACGGTCGTCGATCCCTTCTCGGCCGGGCCGATCTTCAGCTCCCCGCCCTCCTGGCGCAGCGCCGACCTGGTCCCGTCCATGCGGTCCCAGGTCTCGAACGTCGGCAGGTCGGCCCCCATGTGCTGCGACTCCTTGAGATAGAACCACTGGTCGGGCCTGATCTCGGCGGGTGCGTTCCGGGTCGCCATGAGCGCGGCCCGTTCCAGCACCATCGCCGCGCTCGGCACGGCCGGCCGCCGCGTCCGCGGCTCGTCCCCGCCGGCCGGGACGAGGACCGCCGCGGTCGCGGCCGCCAGCACCCCCGCCGCGGCCAGCGCGAGCCCGAACTTCAGCCGGTACGCCGGTCGCTTCGGTCGTGCGGGGGCGCGTTCCAGGTGCGCGGCCATCCTGAGCCGGACCTGCGACACGTCGGGCCGCTCGGGAACCTCGTCGCGCATCCGGCGCAGCATCTCGATCTCGTTCACCACGGTCTACCCCTCTTCCGGATCGATGTCGGACAGCACCCGGCGCAGTTTGGCCCTCGCCCTGTTCACCCGCGACCGGACGGTCCCCACGGGCACGTCGAGCGCCGCCGCGGCCTCGTCGTACGTCAGCTCGCCCCAGATCACCAGCAGCAACGTGTCCCGGTGCGCCCGGGAGAGCCCGGCCAGCGCCTTCGCCAGCCGCCTGCTCGCCCCGCCCGCGCTCACCCGCCGGTCCACCTCGTCCGTGAACGGCTCGATCACGGCGTCGACGCCGGTGCGGCTCAGCGCCTTGTACAGGCCGATCTCACGGCGCCGGTGCCGGCTGACGAGGTTGGTGGCGATCCCGTAGAGCCAGGCGCGTTCGCTGCCCTTGCCGCCGTCGTAGGACGCCAGGTGTTGCAGGGCCACGGCGAAGGTCTCGGCCACGATGTCGTCGGCCGGCTCGGGGCCCAGCCGCCGCATGACGTAGCGCTTCAGCTCGGGGGCGTGACGGGTGAACAGGACGGCGAACCGCTCGGATTCGCGCCAGGGCGACGGGCCCTCGGCGGTTTGGGGCCAGGAGGAGGGAGCCGCCTGGCTCTCGTGTCGCATCTGTCGCCTCTCGGATGTCCTCGAACATGACACGAGTAATTGCCATGAACGCGGGCGAAGTTCCATATTTCTCGACACGTCTCGCGGTCAGCGCCCGCTGCGGGCCGATCAGGCGGCAGGAGTGCGGCCTCGGTCCAGCAGGCTCAGTCCAGCAGGGCGCGCAACGCCAGGTCGGCGACCTGCCGCAGCTCGTCGCGACCGCGACCGGCCGCCGCCTGGACGGCGATGCCGTCGGAGATCGTGTGGACGAGTGCCGCCAGGGCGGCCGGCTCGTAGTGGGAGGGCAGGTCGTCGGCCTGCTCCAGCCGCCTGCGCAGCGCCGCCTCACCGGCTTTGCGCACCGCGACGGCGTCCTGGCGTACGGCGTGCGAGTCGGGGCCGCCGGCGTGCACGCTCTTGACGCAGAGGCAGCCCTCGGGCGTGTCCTCGCCCGTGGTCAGGGCCACGGCTCCGTGGATCAGCCGCTCGACGACCTCGCGGCCGGTGGGCGCGTCCAGCGCGGCGGCGGTGTAGGCGCCGGGGCCGTCGAGGTAGCGGGCGAGGACCTTGCCGAACAGTTCCTCCTTGTTGCCGAAGGCGGCATAGAGGCTGGGCTTGTTGATGCCCATCGCGGTGGTCAGGTCGGTCAGCGAGGTGCCCTCGTAGCCCTGCCGCCAGAACACCTCCAGCGCGCGGTCGAGTGCGGCGTCCGCGTCGAACGAGCGTGGGCGTCCCCCGGGCATGCGGTCCTCCGTGCTCTCTGCCAAGTTCTATACCTATCGGTACGTTATCTCTTGCGTGACGGCTCCGCACTGCCCTAGTTTCATACCGCTAGGTACACAACTAAGGAGTGACGCATGATCCGAGTCGGAGTTGTCGGGGCCGGCGGCTGGGCGGACGGCTCGCACCTGCCCGCGCTCGCCGCGCTTGAGGCGTTCGAGGTGACCGCGGTCGCGACCACCAAGCAGGCGAGCGCGGACCGGGCCGCCGCCGCCCATGGCGTGCGGCACGCCTTCGCCGACGCGGGCGAACTCGCCAGGCACCCCGAGGTCGACCTCGTCGTCGTCTCGGTGAAGGCCTCCGGGCACGCCGCCGTGATCAGGGCCGCGCTCGACGCCGGCAAGCACGTCGTGTCCGAATGGCCGCTGGGTGTCGACGCCGACGAGGCGGGCGAGCTGACCGAGGCGGCCACCGCCGCGGGCGTCGTCCACGCGGTCGTCCTCCAGGGGCACCACGCGCCGAGCGCCCGCTTCGCCGCCGACCTCCTGGCCGACGGCCGGATCGGCACGCTCGAATCGGTCGCGCTGGTCGCGGAGGGCGCGCCCTGGGGCGGCAGCCGCATCCGGCCTGAACTGGTCTTCGGCCTCGACCCCGCGGAGGGGACCGACATCCTGACCATCATGGCCGGCCACTTCCTGGCCACCCTCGAACGGGTCGCGGGCCCGATGGCCGAGGTCTCGGCCCGGCTGCCCCGCACGCACGACCGCGTCCTGGTCACCGGGACGGAACGGACCGTGCCCAACGCCACCCCCAGCCACGTGCTGCTGCACGGACTGCTGGCGAGCGGCGCCACCGCCTCCGTCGCCGTGCACGGCGGCCACGGTCCCATCCAGGACGCGTTCCTGCTCAAGCTCGTCGGCAGCGACGGGACGCTGACCGCCACCCCGGTCCAGCGCGGGACGTTCATCCACTGGGGCGACTGGGACGTCAGGATCGGCGACGACGTCCTGACCATGCCCGACAGCTATCGCACCGTCCCGGCCGGCGTCCGGTCCGGCCCGCCGGCCAACATCGCGGCCCTCTATCAGGAGGTCGCCCGGGCCATCGCCGAAGGCCGGCAGCCGCAGCCCAGTTTCGAGACGGCCCTGCGCCACCACCGCCTCCTCGCCGCCGTCGAACGGTCCGCGGCCGACGGGATCTCCCAGAAGGTCGCGTGACCCGTCCGGCGCCGCCGAGGGCGGGACGGCGTGAGCCTCAGGAGGACCGGCGAAGTTCCAGCAGTCCTTCCGCGATCCTCGCCACGCCCTCGGCGATCACGGGTTCCTCCGGGGTGAGACTGATCCGGAAACACCGCGTCGCGTGCGACGCCGGCATCGGCTTCCCGAAGAAGTGGCGGCCGGGCACGACGAAGACCTTCTTGGTCTTCATGAGCTGGTACAGGGCCATGTCGTCGAACCAGTCGTGATCGATCCACAACCAGCAGAACATCCCGCCCTCTCCCTCGTGCAGCCGCCAGGCGACGGAGTCCGGCAGGAGATCGGCCAGCAGGCGCTCGGCGTAGAGGCGACGGGCCCGGTAGAACGGGCTGATCGCCGAGGTGGCGAGCCGGTCCAGCAGCCCCGAGGACATCGCCCTGGCCGCCACCAGCTGCACGAGCTGCGGAGCGTGCAGGACGGAGTTGGCCATGAACGACACCATCGCACGGATGTACCGGGACGGCCCGATCGCGAACCCGATGCGTTCGGCCGGCAGGCCCGCCTTGGACAGGGTGAAGCAGTTGATCAGGTGTTCGTCCCACTGGGGCGCCACCCGGGAGGCGGCGACGCGGGGGAAGGGGGCGCCGTAGGCGTGGTCGACGATGAGCGGCACATCACGGCGCCGCGCCACGTCGACCAGCCGGGCCAGCTCGTCGCCGTCGATGCTGCGGCCGGTCGGGTTGCTCGGGCTGGACAGGAGGAGCATGCCGACCTCGGGGCACCGCTCCACCGCGTCGAAGTCGAAGGCGTAGCGGAAGGACCTGTCGCCGGTCAGCTCGACCTCGGGGGCGATGCCGGTCACGCCGTCGGGGTCCATGGACAGTCCGAGGTAGCCCGCGTAGTCCGGGGTCATGGGCAGGACCACACGCTGGAGCGAGCCGTCCGCGGCCTGGCCGGCGAACAGGGCGGTGGCGATGAAGAAGAGCATCTGGCTGCCCGGTCCCACCACGACGTTGTCCGCCGTGATGCCCCAGCCGTAGCGGGCGTTGAAGTGGGCGACGATCTCGTCGACCATGGCGGGCATGCCGCGCGAGGGGCCGTACCGGCTGGTCGTCGAGGCGTAGTCCTCTGCCACGACCGTCGCGGTCAGGTCCTTCCAGGCGTCGAGGACCTCTTTGATCTGGGCGGGGTTGCCGATGCTCAGGTTCAGCCAGTCGGACGCGCCCGAGGCGGTGGAGGTGGCGACGTCCTCCATGATGCTCCGCAGGCCCGACATGTCAGACATCTTCTGACCGCTCCGCGATAACCTCATTCTTGCCTGCCCCTTCTCGGATCTGGCCGAGACACCGGCACATCCCCGCGGTTTCTCGTGATCAACTGAGTCCACCGCATTCGCCGTCGCCGCACAAGGCGGCACCCGAACCGGGTTCCGGCACCTTCACGGTCGCATCAGCGCTTCATCGCGCCCTCGGCCGCGGCGTCGGCGGCGGCCGCGATGGCGGTGCCCGCGATCTCAAGGCGGCGGGCGAGCTCTCCTTCCTTCATCTTGTCCGCGGTCAGCTCGCCGGTGAAGATCCGGGCGATCTCGTACTGGTACATCCTGCGCACCGCGCCGCCCGCCTTCTTGGCCGCCAGGGCGTCCCCGACGGCCGCCGACGGTTTCGACGCCAGCGCGCGGACCGCTTCGTCCAGCGCCTCGATGCCCACGATCACCTGGTCGAGCAGCGGGGTGAAGCCGGCCTGCCCGGGGAGCCGGTACAGGTGGGCTCCCCTGACGAAATCGCGCAACGCGTCGAGCACGTCGTCGATGGCGCGCGAGAGCCGGAACAGGTCCTCCCGGTCGATCGGGGTGATCAGGACGGACTCCAGCGCCACCACCAGCCGGGCCCGCTGGGTGTCGCCGAGGTGCTCGATCGTCCGCATGCGTTCGTGCGCGCCCGTGTTGTCGATCTCGCCCGCCACCATGGCCAGCGCGAGCCGGGCGCCCTCCTTGGTCGCCCGCAGCTGTCCGGCCAGGGCCTCCGTCAGCGCGGTGTCCATGCGCCCGGCCAGCAGGTCACGCACCCGGCTCAGCCGGCTCACACGACCATCCCCCACCCGAGTGCCCCCAGCCCCGCCAGCAGGGCGCTCGTCGGCAACGTCAGCAGCCAGGCCAGCACGATCTTGACGGCCGCGTGCCAGCGCACCCTGCCGCCGCCCTCCGCCATCGCCGACCCGATCAACCCGCCCGCCACCGCCTGGGTCATGCTCACCGGCAGACCGGCCGCGGCGCAGCCGATCACGGTGAGGCCGGAGCCGGCCTGCGCGGCCACGCCGTACAGGGGGCGGACCGGGACGATCTCGATGCTCAGCGTGCGGCCCGCCTTGGGCAGGCCGTACAGCGCTCCGACGCCGAACAGGGCCGCGGTCGTCAGCGTGACGGGGAGCGGCGCGTCCGGGACGCCCAGTGCGAGGACGAACACGGCCGTCATCTTCTGGCCGTCGTTGGCGGCGTAGGCGAGGCTCTGCACGGCGAACCCGGCCCAGTGCCAGCGTGCCAGCCCCCGGCTCGCGGTCACGGCGCCCAGCAGCCGCGCCACCAGCGGCGCCGCCAGCGCCCCGGCGAACGGCGCGGCCAGCCCCACCGCCAGCACGAGCACCACCGGCCCGGCCGCCACGGGCATCCCCCAGCCGATCCCGGCCCCGGTGAGCCCTCCGACGATGGCCAGGGTGAGGCTGGTGGGCTTGCCGAAATGGCTGAGGGTGAGGACGACGACCAGCGCCGCGATCACCGCTACCGCCACCGCCTGCCGGGCGTGCGGGCCCTGTGGCGTGGCCAGGCGTCGCGTGAAGGTCTGCGCCACCTCCTGGGTCAGCAGGGGGACCAGCGCGTTCATCGCGACGAGCACGGCGATGCCGGTACGGGGCCGTACCGTGGGCAGCTTGTGGCCGGGGGCCAGCAGGGCGCCGCCGTCGTTGACGCCTGTGACCAGGGCGAAGACGGCCGCGAGCACAACCTCTAAGGGCACGGGAGGCCGCCTTCTCCGGTCACAGCCCGAGCCGTTCCCGCTCGACGTGGTCGAGTGCCATGCGTACCGCGCCGAGCGCGATGCTCTCCTCGCCGAACGTGGACAGCGTGACCTCGGGAGGGTTCAGGCACGTCTCGGCCAGGTGGGCCCGTACCCGCATGAGCAGCGACTCCCCCGCGCGCGAGAACCCGCCGCCCACGACGACCAGCTCGGCATCCCGTCCCGCCTCGGCGAGCACGGCGGACAAGTCCTCCCAGCCCCCGGTCGGCGAGCACTCCTCCGCCAGCCTTCGTTCGGTCAGGTCGGACAGCGCCACCTCAGCCGTCTGCCGCGACAGGCCGGCGGCGCGGGCGAGCTGGGTCAGCGTCTGCGGCCCGCCCTGGCGCAGGACGGGCAGGGTGGCGCGCGTGTTGAGACGACGCAGCAGGGCGGTGTCGTTGGTAACACCGAGAGTTGTCATAAGGCCCCTTGACGGTCGGGATGCGGTAACCCTAGCTTTACGTCGCGTCTTCTCATAATTGGAGTTAGTTGGGGAGATGCGACAGGTTGGGCCGGCCTTGGTCGGTGCGGGCGACCGAGGGACGAGATACACGCGATACGCGACGGCGGACGGCCGTGCCAGGCTCACCACCGTGGCCGAGCCCGATCCACGGCGCCGGGAAGGACTGCTCGCCCAGCACCCGGACGCCGGGGGCTTCGGCGACTGGCGGGAGCTCGCCGAGCAGCCACGGCTCGCGGACGCGGTGGTGATCGCGACGCTGGACGCCGGCCACGTGGAACCGACGGTGCGCTTCGCCGAGCTCGGCTACCACATCCTGCTGGAGAAGCCGATGGCGATCCGGCTGGAGGACTGCCGCAGGATCGTCGCGGCCGCCGAACGGGCGGGCGTGTTGTTCGCCGTCTGTCACGACGTGGTCGACCATCAGGTGGTCGGCCTGGAGTTCGACGGCGGCGCGACCACCTCGTTCACCATGACCGCCTTCTCCCCCATCCTCTCCGCCCCCCGCGAGAGCCTGCACAGCCACGAGATCGCGTGGGCGGCCGAGGAAGCCCGTCTCACCGGGACCGTCGTCACCCTGAAGGAACGGCGACGGAAGCCGGGCGGGACGCGGACGCCGCGCACCGCCCGGCCCCTGGGGCGGGATCGTCAAGCCGTCGCTGCGGCCTTCAAAGGGCACGACGGGCGACCCGGATGTGACGTCACCGTTGGGGCTCCCGCCTGAAGGTGACGTTGGCGCTGTAACTGAACCCGCCGCCCCGGACCGTGTTCGCGTAGACCGCCACATCGCCGACCGGCAGGGCGGCGTTGGTGGCGTTCACGCCGACGGCGGGACGGGTCGACCCCTCGGTCAGCGTGATGTCGTTGCCCATGATGTCGATCGTTCCGTTCGGATTCGGGCTGATCGACTTCACGTAGACGCCGCCCCAGCTCGACCTGATCGTGTTCTCCCGGATGACGACCCGGGAGGTGTTCATCGGTCCGATCGCGTCCCACTTCGCGTTCTCGATCAGGTTGCGCTCGATCCACACGTCGCTGTGCACCGCACCAGGAGCGCCGGTGTGGGAGCCGGTGAGTTTGCCCCAGCCCGGATACTCCTGCGACGCGCCGCAGTAGTTGTCGATGATCCGGACGTTGGTGGTCGGGGTGTTGTCGGCGACCCCGCCCCAGGTGGTCCCGTCGGTCGGCAGGTCGAGTTGCACCGCCTCACCGTGCCACAGCCCGGCCGTCGGCGCCTCGACCCAGCCTTCGAACCGGCACTCGCTGACGGTCACCGTGTGGACGGCGTTCAGCTCGACTCCGTGCCACCACTTGACGTTGCGTACGGTGACGCCGGACAGCTCGACGTCGTGCGTGTGCTCGAAGGTGATCGCGTTCATCGGCGGCGCGGCCGTCGCCCGGGCACGATCGTCACCGGTCGCGTTCCGCACGAAGTGCGCCGTCGGGTCCCATGTGCCGCCCTCCAGCCGGATGTTGCCGGCTGCCCGGTAGCCGGTGCAGTCATCGGGGACGGCGTTGAGCAACAACGTCGCCTCGCGGGAGTTCACCGCTCCGACACTGACGAACGAATCCGGGTAGGTCGGCTCCGGGGAGTGCTGGTTCTTGTCCTTGTGGTACGTCTGCGGCTGGACCGCGATGTCGGAGGTGAAGGTGGCACCCGCCGCCCGCAACGTGGTGTTGCCGCCGATCATCAGGGGTCGCTTGAGCACGTGGACGCCCGCCGGGGCGACCACCACACAACGCCCGCCGGCGTCACGTTCCAGGCTCCGGTCTCCGACGGCGGCGAGGTTGAGCTGCTGCCGTAACCTGCGCACGCTGTCGGACTCCCCCGCGACCGGCGGATTCGGGCCGGGCCCGCTCGGTGCGGCCTGGGCCGCCGAGGCGCCGCCCGTCGCCATCACCGCGGCGCCGCCCAGTACACCGGCCGCGAGCGCGGCCCGTCGACTCACTGTCATGTCGTCTCCCTTTCCGGGGTCGGGAACGTGGCTGTCAACGCCGCTTCAACTGCTCCTGGAACTCGCGGCGGATCTGGTCGCCTCCCTGGCTGCGCCAGGCCTGGCGGTAGGTCTTGATGTCGCCCAGCGGCCGGGAGCCGACCACGATCTGGTTGATGTAGGTGGCGAAGAGCTGGTCGAGCTGGGCGCCGCGGGCGTCCTGGGTGTCCGACTGGAGCCCTTCGACCGCGCTGGCGACGGACTGGCGGACCATCTGGGAGTTGGTCTCCACACATTCCTTGGCGGTCGGGAAGATCCAGCTCTGCGGTGTCAGTCCGTAGGCGATGGCCCCCTTGTCCGCGTCGAGGTTGGTGCCCTCGACCGCGACCGGATCCCCGTCGTCCCCGCGGTTGAAGTACTCGCCCTCGGCCCCCCAGCCCTGGTAGTACCACTCCTCGCTGCCCACGGGCCCGCGCCGCCAGTTGAGCAGCCGGAGGATCTCGGCCAGCCGCTCCTTGTCCTTGGCGACCTCGGCCGAGATCGCGTTGATGCCGTAGACCCCTGCGGTCTTCCGGAAGACGGCCTTGCTCGACCCGCCATGACCCGGCGGGACGAACGCGGCGAAGGCGCCGTCCAGCTTGGCGACCACCGCGCCGTACTGGGAGTTCGGGCGGTGGAAGTTCGCCGCCGAGTCCACCGCCATGCCGACCTGGCCCTGGACGACGAAGGCCCGGTAGCGGTCGGTCTGGCCGCCCAGCGCCAGCGCGTCGGGATGCATCCCGCCCTTCTTCCACAGCGCGGTCAGCCAGGCGATGGCCGCCTCGAACTGCGGGGTCTCGATGGCGTGAGTGAGCGCGCCGCCTTCGTACCGCCAGTTGTTGGGTACGCCGAACATGCCGTAGGCCAGGTCGAGGGCCATCCCTGGGAAGGCCGTCAGCCCCCAGGTCTTCTTGCCGCTCTCCGGGTTCCCCTTCGTCATCGCGACCAGGAGCTCGGCCGTCTCGGCGGCGTCTGCCGGCGGCTTGGAGAAGCCGACCTTCTCCGCCCAGTCCTTCCGGTACCGGAATTCCAGCAGCTCGACGGGCACGTCGATCGGGACGCCCCACAACCCGCCGTTGATGGTGCACGCCTGCCACTGCTCGGTGCGGACGTTGGCCAGGTTGGCGTACTCCAGCACCTTGTCGCCGGACAGGGTCTCGCTCAGATCGGCGAACGCGCCCTGCTTGACGGCCTTCATGCAGCCCGCGGTGAAGGTCAGCTGGACGACCTCGGGAAGGTCGCCGCCGGCCAGCATGGTGGCGAACTTCGCGTCGTAACTGCCCGCCGACACCTCCGTCACCTTGAAGTCCACGCCGAGACGTTCGTTGAGCCCCTGCCACCACCGGTTCTCGGCGAGCGGGGTCGCCGGCGGCCCCCAGGTCAGGTGGAAATGCCGGACGGCGCCGCCGCGGCCCGGCACCGCGGCGACGGTCCTGGTCAGCTTCTTCGGCATCGAGGCATAGGCCGTCGGGACACCGGGCACCTCCGGGACGATGGCCCCCGGATAGACCGGCGGCGCGACGTACGTCGGCGGCGGCACCGCGGCCTTCCTCGTGCCGGACGGACCCGCGCCACCGGACGCGCAGCCGGTCAGGGCCACCCCGGCGACGGCGCCGAACCCCAGGCCGAGCGCGGCCCGCCGGCTCATGGGGACGCCGCCGGCACGCGGCGAATTCGACTGTGAGGACATGCGGAAACTCCCAAGTTGGTCTGAGGCGCGAAGTGGTGACGGGTGGCGGCGGCGCGGGCGGTCAGCCCTTGATGGCGCCGGTCAGCACGCCCTTGGTGAAGTACTTCTGCAGGAACGGGTAGACGATCAGGATCGGGACCGTGGCCGTCACCAGAACCGCCATCTGCACGGACTGGCTGGAGGGCAGGTTGTACATCTCGGCGCCGTTCATCGAGCTCATCGACGCCCCCTGGAGGACGTACGAGTTCAGCACCAGCTGGATCGGCCACTTCGACGAGTCGTTGAGGTAGAGCAGCGCGTTGAAGAACGAGTTCCAGTACGACACCGCGTAGAACAGCCCGATCACCGCCAGCACCGCCTTGGACAGCGGCAGCACGATCTTGATGAAGATGCTCAGCTCCCCGGCGCCGTCGATCCGCGCGGCCTCGAACAGCTCCCGCGGCAACTGCATGAAGAAGTTCCGCATCACCACCACGTTGAAGGCGGACGCCAGCACGGGGACGATCAGCGACCAGTAGGAGTCGAGCAGCCCGAACGCCTTCACCACCAGGTAGTTCGGGATGATGCCGGCGCTGAAGATCATCGTCAGCAGGACCAGGTAGAGGGCCGGCCGGATCCCCGGGACCTGCCGGGTCTTGGTGAGCGCGTAGGCCAGGGTCGAGGTGACGGCCAGCGACAGCGCCGTGCCGACGAGCGTGATCAGGATCGAGACGATCAACGACCGCTGCACGATCCCGCCCTTGAAGATCGTGCTGTACGACGAGAGGCTCCACTCGCTCGGGATCAGCCCGGCGGTCGTCGTGGCCTCCGGGCCGGCGAACGAGTTCAGGATCACGTACGCCAAGGGGTAGATCATGACCAGCAGGATCGCGCCGATCAGGATCCCCTTGATCGTCGTCACGACCCGGTTCGGTCGTTCGACCCAGACCGGCTGGTGGGATGACGTCATCAGAACAGTCCTTCGCTGCCGGCGCGGTGCGCGATGCGGTTCGCGGCGACGATCATCAGGGTGCCGATGGCGCCCTTGAGCAGGCCGGCGGCGGCGCCGATGCCCCAGTCGCCACCGAGCACGCCGCGGAAGTAGACGAACGTGTCCAGCACCTGCGCCGCCTCGGCCCCGACGGACGGTTGTTGCAGGAGGATCTGCTCGAAACCGACGGACAGGACGTTGCCCAGCCTGAGGATGAGCAGCAGGACCATCACCGGCAGGATTCCCGGAAGGGTGATGTGCCAGGTGCGTCGCAGCGATCCGGCCCCGTCCACCGCGGCCGACTCGTACAGCTGGGGAGGGATCGAGGCGATGGCGGCGAAGAAGATGATCGTCCCCCATCCGACGTCCTTCCAGATCACCTGCGAGGTCAGCAGGATCTTGAACGTCTCGGCGTTCGCCATCACGTTGACGCCGTCGAGGCCGAGCCGCTGGAACAGGTCGGCCAAGGCGCCCGCACCGCCCAGCACCTGCTGCCAGACGGCGATCACGATCACCCAGGACAGGAAGTGCGGCAGGTACACGACGGCCTGCACCACGCGCTTCGTCCGCTCGCTGAGCAGCGAGTTGAGCAGCAGCGCCAGCAGGATCGGAGCGGGGAACGCGAACGCGATCTGCAGGAACGAGATGATCAGAGTGTTGCGTACCGTGCCGACGAACTCCGGATCGTCGAACAGCTTGGCGAAGTTGTCCAGCCCGGACCACGTCGAGCCGCTCAGCCCCAGGAACGGCGAGTAGTCCATGAAGGCGATCGACACGCCGCCCAGCGGAAGGTAGTGGAACACCAGGAAGTAGAGCATTCCCGGTAACAGCAGAAGATAGATCACCTTGTGCTGTCGCAGTGCGTGCGCGAGACGTCGCATCCGTCCGGCGGGCGGTGACGACCGCGGGTCCGGAGGGATCAGGGTCGTCGCGCCGGGACGGGCGGCGACGGCCTCACGGTCCGTCATGCCCCTCCCCTGAATGGACGTCACGGCATCAATCCTCTGTCTCGACCACGCTCAACTTCAACGTTACAGTTGGCACGGTAACACCGGCGGGACGAGCCGTAAATAACAGTTTCGGCAAGGCGGAGGCGTACGTGACAGGTCGAGCCGTGGTCGAGGTCGTTGGTCAGAGCGGGGCGCGGGACGAGCGCGAGTTGCAGCAGGCGCTGGACGAAGTGGCCGGGTCCGCCGGCGGGCGGCTGATCGTCGGGCCCGGCGAGTGGCGGCTCCGCGAGGCGCCGTTGCGGGTGCACGCCGGCACCCGTCTGACGCTCACACCCGCGACGCGCATCGTGCGGACCGGGCCGATCGAGACGATGTTGGTCAACGGGCCGTACGGCGGCGACCGGACCGTCGGCGCGCACGACGGGCCCGGGAACATCGTGGTCGAGGGCGGCGTCTGGGACGTGAACGGCTTCGAGAATCCCCGGCCGTCCTTCGGCATGGTGTTCAACCACGCGAGGGACGTCCAGGTTCGCGACCTGGAGATCCGGAACATGCCCGAGTGGCACGCCATCGAGACGAACTCGACCTGCAACGTGACCATCTCCGGATGCCGCTTCGTCACCGGGATCGCTCGCGAACCGCACGCGTACCAGACGGAGGCGGTCAGCCTCGACCTGGCCGCACCGGGGCTGACAGCCTGGGGCGCCGAGGACGACACCCACAGCAGCCACGTCCGGGTGATCGACAACTTCTGCTCCGGCTATCCGACGTTCGTCGGCTGTCACACGGGACATCCGAGTCTCCAGCACGGTTCGGTCGTGATCGCCAACAACACCGCCACCGACCTGTCCTGCTGGGCGGTCAACCTGACGAACACCAGCGCCGTCTCGATCACTGCGAACACCTTCACCGGCACCGCCGCCGGGATCCGGATCAGGACCGGCGGCGACCGCCGGGTGACCGGCGTCGCGATCACCGGCAACGTGGTGAGCTGCACCGGCGGGCCCGCTGTCCACCTGGACGCCGCGGTCGGCGGGGAGATCGCGGCGACCGTCGTCAGCGGCAATTCGCTCACCTCGCCGACGCTGCCGATCATCGAGCGAAGTGGCACAATAGACGCCGTGGTAGGGCCCAACGCCGGATACTCCTACGCCGCGGACGGCGAGCCGATGGCGAGCCGGGGCGTCTGATGCCGAGAATGTCCAGCGGTCCGACCCTCAAGGGGCTGGCGGCGATCATCGGCATCAGTCCGACCGCGGTCAGCATGGCCCTCAACGGCCGCCCCGGTGTGAGCGACGAGCTTCGGGCGCGCGTGCGGGCGATCGCCGCGGAGCAGGGCTACCGCCCGAACTTCGCCGCGCGCGCACTCCGGGTCGAGCGTTCCAACATGCTCGGCCTGATCAGCCGGAACCTGAGCAACCCCGGCTACCTGCGCCTGATCGACGGCTTCAGCGGCGCCGCCGAGGAGCGGGGCTACCAGGTGCTGGTCGGCACCTCCGACCTCGACCAGGCACGCGAGACCAACATGATCAGGGCCATGACCAACCGGCAGCTCGACGGGCTGGCGATCGCGCCGATCGACGCCAAGGCCGTGCTGGCGACCTGGCAGGACGAGTCCGATCGCCCGTTGGTGCTGGTCAACTCGGCGCGCAGCGCGAGGTCGTCGGGTGCGATGAGCATCCGCGGCAACGCCTCCCAGGCGGTGCGGTCGGCCGTCGACCATCTTCTCGAACTCGGGCACAGCCGGATCGCCCTGCTCA
This sequence comes from Nonomuraea sp. NPDC051191, assembly GCF_044455665.1. Taxonomy (NCBI): domain Bacteria; kingdom Bacillati; phylum Actinomycetota; class Actinomycetes; order Streptosporangiales; family Streptosporangiaceae; genus Nonomuraea; species Nonomuraea sp. NPDC051191. Next base: position 31,055 of record NZ_JBITEZ010000030.1, read on the forward strand.
CCAACCCCGGGCTGTCGTCGGCGTCGGAACGGGTGTCCCTGTTCCGACGGATGATGAAGGCCCAGGGGCTCACGTCCCGCGTCATCTCCGGCGGCACCGCCGACGAGACGGTCGAGCGGGTGGTCCGCGCGCTGTCCGGAGACGATCGTCCGACCGCCGTCATGACCGACAGCGACCTGCTGGCGCACTACGTCTACGAGGCCGCGATCGAGACCGGGCTCCGGATCCCCCACGACCTCAGCGTCGTCGGTCACGACGACCTCCCGACCTCGCGCCTGCTCGGCCCGGCACTGACCACGATCGCGCTCGACCGGTTCGAGATCGGACGGCAGGCGGCGACGATGCTGATCGGCGCCCTGAACGGCGACGAGATCGACAGACCTCATCGGGAGCTTCCCGTCGAGCTCAAGGTCCGGCAGTCGACGGCCCCGCCGGCCGGGTGATCTCACCGGCTCGATCCGGTGCCTTCCGGTAGCAGAGCGGCCGCTCTCACCGGACAGACCATTCCTCACAGCCTCAGCCAGTGCCGACCACGGTCACGCGACGGACGCAGGCTGTTCGAGTCACGCGCTGGCACGACAGGAGAAGCATCCCCGATGCGCATCGCCCACATAACCGACATACATCTCCGAAGCCGCATCCCTGGACATTCCACGGTGCCGGTGCGGCGCAGTCGTACGGCTCCCGAGCTGCTGGCGGCCGCGCTCGACGACGCCCGCCGTCGTGGCGCCCAGCTGATCGTGATCACCGGCGACCTGGTGGACGTCCCGGGATACCTGTTCGCCCCCGAGCGTGACGCCGCCCGCGACGGCCTGGCCTGGCAGCGGGTGCGCGCGGACTATCGCCTCGTACGGCGGATGCTCGACGAGTGCGGCATCGAGTGGATCGCCGTTCCCGGCAATCACGACAGCCATCGCGTGCATGCCGAGGAACTGGGGTCTGGACCGTTCGTCCGGGACGTCGGCGGGCTACGCGTCGTCAGCTTCTGGGATCGCGAGTCGACCGGCAACGTGCCGCGTCGCACGCTGACCGAACGGGAGCGGTTCGACTCGTCGTTGCTCGACCCCGGCACGCGTCCGCAGGTGCATCTCCAGCACTTCGTCATCACGCCACGGCTGGACGAGGGCTACCCGCACACCTACGCCGAAGGTGAGGAGCTCCGGCGGCGGACCAGCGACTCCGGCCGGGTCGTCCTGTCCCTGTCCGGGCACTACCATCCGGGGGCCGAGCCGACCACGATCGGATCGACCACCTTCAGCGTCACGCCGGCGCTGGTCGAGCATCCGCACCCGTACCGGATCTTCGACATCGAGCTCGACGGCGGCCGGGTCGGCGCCGTCCGGCATGAGCAGGTTCGTCTCGCGGGTGAGGCACCCGCCCGGAAGGCGGTGTTCCTCGACCGCGACGGCTGCGTCAACACGCTCCCGACCTACAGACACGGCCCTGGGGCGATGCACCTGCTGCCGGGCGCGGCACCCGCGCTCCGGCTGCTGCGTGATCACGGGTACGCCCTGGTCGTCGTGACGAACCAGTCCTGCGTCGGCCTCGGCTACGTGGAACCGGGAACCCTGGACGAGGTCCATGATCGGATGTCCGAGCTGCTGGCCGGCGAAGGGGTCGCCGTCGATGCGATCTACAGCAGTCCGGTGGCCGGGGAACAGGCGATCTCCGCCCGCTACAACGTGGGTGACGCGCCGAAGCCCAGCCCGGCCATGATCCGACGCGCGGCCGCCGAGCTGAACCTCGACCTGTCGGAGAGCTGCCTGATCGGCGACCGGTCGTCGGACATCGCGGCCGCACAGGCCGCCGGCGTACGCCCGATCCTGGTTCGCACCGGTGACGGGCGGGCCACGGAGCGAGCCTGGGGCGACGCTCCCGCCTGCCTGGTCGTCGACGATCTCGTGGCCGCGGCGGTCGAGGTGGTGTCGGCCTCGCCACCGGGCCTGTAGGCGCGCTCTCACCTGCGTTTCCCCTGTTTCTCCAAGGGTTCCCTCGCATTCTCGTGCCGGACGCAAAGGTTCGGCGTCCGGCGAGCGGGTGGGCGGCCGCGACCATGAGCACCTGCGAGGAGACGTGGGTGACCGCGCCGACGGTGAGGTCGGGTTCGTGCAGCGGCAGCCAGACGTGACCCACGTCGATCTCGCCCGAGCGCAGCAGGGCCGGCGGGTCGACCGAGTCGATGTCGCGATGCAGGACGCGGACCGCCGGATGCCTGCTCTGGAGGCGGCGGCCGACGCGGCCGCGATCCCGGACGGATCGCGGGGTCCGTTCGAAGAGCAGGGCGCCGATCTGGCGCCTCTGCTTGTCAAGGGTGCGTCGACCGGGATCGCCGTCGAGGTGTGGGCGCTTCGCGCCGAGCCCCTGCGGGGTCGCGTCGAGGGGCTCGTCCGTGCCACGATCCTCGACGTGCTGGACGGCTTGGCGGCGGACGCGTCCGTTCGGTGTGTGAGCGTCACGCTCACCGTGAACGCCCGCGGACTGCGCCTGACGGTGACCGCCGACGGCACGGGCCCGCCGACGGCACGGCTGGCCGACCGCCTGCGCGTCAGGCGCGCCGGTTTCGCGAAGCTGGGCGGCGGGTTGTCGACGAACGCGGTCCCCGGCGGCGGCCTCACCGTCAGCGCCGCCCTGCCCGCGCGCGGATCCGGCGCCGCCGGCAGATGAGGCCACGGCGGCGTCTCAGATCACGCAGCCGCCCTTGTCGAGGTCGTGCGGCCCGGTGGTGCTCTCGGCCATCCGCCGGTAGTCGGGGCATCGGGTGAAGTCGTCCGCGGTGCACCGCATGAGGTGCTCGATCAGCGCCTTGGACGCCGATATCTCCTGGAGCCGGTGTTCCGGTTCCGCGTGGTGCCGCTGGAGGAGGGCCTGGCGCTCGGCCTGGCCGGAGACGGTGAGGACGTCCCGGATCTGCTCCAGGCATGATCACCGGGGGCCCTTCCCTCTGGATACGGTACGTCCATGAACGCCCCCCGCTACCCCTGGGCCGCGCGTCTCCACACGATGAGCGGCACGGACGACGATCCCGGCGAGGACTCCTCGTCCTACCCGCCCGAGTGGCTGGGCACGGCCCCCGCGTCCGAGGCCGAGATCCTGCTGCACGAGGAGCGCCTCGGCCTCAGCCTGCCGCCCAGCTACCGGGAGTTCCTCTTGGTGACCAACGGCTGGGACGTGGAGTCCTTCACCAGCCTGCACATACTCCCCATCGCCGAGGCCGGGTGGCTACGCGACGTGGACCCGCACCTCGCACACACGTGGGGCCCGCCGCCGGACTCCCCCGTTCCGGAGTTGCCCGACGACTATTCCCTCGACTACGACGCACCTCAGGACCCGCAGTATTTCGAGGTCGGCGACTTCCTGCCGCACACGTTGCGCGTCTCCGAGGACATCGAGGGCCTCGTCTACCTGCTCAATCCGTACGTCGTCACTGCGGGCGGCGAATGGGAGGCCTGGGAGTTGGACACCTCGTGCCTGCTCGGCGCCACACGCTACCGTTCGTTCTGGCACCTGATGGAGACCTCCTTCCGGCGCGCCTAGGCGACACGTTCCCGGCGGCCGGACGTGGCCAGAGCGGTGATCAGGGCGTAGAGGAGGCCGCCGCACAGGAGGGAGTCGATCGACGGGATGTGCGTGAGGGAGAACGTGCCGTACGCGGTGAGGTAGCCGACGACCGACCCGCCCGCCCACGCCACGAACGTCGGCAGCCTGACCGCGGCGCCGTACGACAGCGCGCCGGTGTCGTAGCCGTTGCGCCGGTAGAGGAGGAAGTCGGCGATGATGATGCCCGCCACCGGCGGCGCCGCGATGCCGAGGAAGAGCAGGAAGTTCGGCAGCCAGGCCGAGACGTCGAAGCTGCCGAGCACGGCCGCGCCCGCGCCGAGCGCGATCGAGACCTGCCACTTCCGGGCCTTGGGGACCAGCGACGACACGGCGAGCGTGCCCTGGAAGATGTTGCCCGCGTTCGCGGTGATCGAGGCGAACACCAGCAGCGCGATCGCCGGCAGCGCCGAGGCGATCAACGCCATGGCGTCGATGAGCGCGGTCCGCCCGGTCAGCGCCGCCGGCACGGCGCCCGCCACGAACAGCAGCGGGTAGGCGATCCCGAAGGCGAGCACGCCGCCGGTCAGGGCCTGCCTGCGGCCCCTGGCGAAGCTGCCGAAGTCGGCGGAGGTCACGGCGAGCACGGTGCCGGTGCCGACCACCGAGGAGACGGCGACGCCCCAGTCCATCGGCGACCCCGGCGTGACGAAGTCGCGCGCCGAGCTGAGGGAGACGTAGACGAGGTAGCCGAGCAGCAGCGCGATCACCGGCACGGCGAACTGCGCCACCTTGCCGAGGATCTCGAAGCCGAACGCCGTCGCCGCCACGAACAACACGCAGCCGGAGGCCACGAGCACGGGCAGCGGCACCTGCGCGCCGGTCAGTTCGGCGACCAGGCGCTGCGCCGCGGTGCCGAAGCCGTTGGCGGTCACCGTGGCCCAGCCGAACACGCTGACCCCGAGCAGCGCGGTGATCGCCTTGGCGCCGCCGCGGCCGAAGGGGAAGCGCACGACGTCGTAGGTGGGCTGCCGGGCGTGCTCGCCGATCGCCAGGGTGAGCACCGCGACGACCATCAGGACGAGCGAGCCGGCCACCACCGAGGTGACCACGCTCGGGAAGGGCAGGCCGCTGCCGAGCGTCGGCGAGGACAGCACGACCGGCGTGATGATGATGCCCAGCAGGATCAGCGCGATCCGGTAGCCGGGCGCGCCGGTCGCGGCCTGGGCCCTCTCGGCCGGGGTCTCGGTCGTCATGGTCAACCCTCTCCGAGCGTCGCGACGTACCGCCGCCAGCCCGTGAACTCGGTGATCTCCCGCTTGCCCGCCACCAGGAACGGCTCGCCGATCACGCCCAGCACCTCCGTGCCGTCGGCGAGGCTGACCTTGCCGACGGACAGTCCGGCGGGCTCGGACAGCAGCACCCCGGCCAGCCCTTCGGCGGGCACCTCCCAGACCTCCACCTCGACCGACACGCCGCTGCCGTCGGTGGTGCGGATCATCGCGGGGTGCCGGTCGTCGATGCTCCACAGCCGGTAGCAGGGGGCCGTGGCGTCCTCGCGCAGGAACGTGGCGCCGGCGCCGGTGAGGTTGCCGTTGAGTTCGAGGCCGCGCATCAGCGTGCCGTTGACGGCGAGCGCCACGCCGGTGGTGGTGCCGGTCATGCTGTTTCTCCCTTGCTGATCCAGGTGCCGGTCGTGCCGGACAGGGCGTCGGCGAGCCGGTCGGGGGCGGTGATCAGGCCGTACGACGTGGGCCTGGCCCGCAGGAAGTCGATGATCGCCTCCACCTTGGGCCGCATGCTGCCCTCTCCGAAGTGCCCCTCGGCGGCGTACTCGGCGGCGGTGTCCGGGGTGAGGTGGTCGAGCCACTGCTCCCGCGGCGTGCCGAAGTGGATCGCCACCCGGTCCACGCCGGTCGGGATGGCCAGCAGGTCCGCGCCGAGCTCGGCGGCGAGCAGCGCGGCGGCGCGGTCCTTGTCGATCACCGCCTCGACGCCGGTGAGCAGGCCCGTGGCGTCGCGGGCGACGGCCACGCCTCCGCCGCCGCCGGCCACCACCACGGTTCCGCCGCCGACGAGGTCGCGGATGGTGCCGAGCTCGACGATCTCGACGGGCTCGGGCGAGGCCACCGTACGGCGCCAGCCGCGTCCGGAGTCCTCGGCCACCGTCCAGCCGAGTTCGGCGGCGTAGCGGCGGGCGGTCTCCTCGTCGAAGAACGACCCGATCGGCTTGGTGGGCCGGTCGAAGGCCGGATCGGCGGGGTCGACCACGGTCTGCGTCACCAGGCTGACCACCGGGCGGCTCAGGCCGCGTACGGCCAGCTCGTTGGAGAGCGCCTTGGTGAACATGTACCCGATCGCGCCCTGGGTGTCGGCGACCGCGTAGTCCAGCGGCACCGGCGCGACCTCGGCGGCGGCCAGCTCGGAGCGGCGCAGGATGAAGCCGACCTGCGGGCCGTTCCCGTGGGTGACCACGACGTCCCAGCCCTTGGCGATCATGTCGACGATGGCCGGCACGGTCCGCACGACCGTGTCGTACTGGTACGGAATCGCCTCGTGGGCGGCGTCGCGGACGAGCGCGTTCCCGCCGAAGGCGACGACGGCGAGCCCGGCCTTCATGCCGCCGCCCCCGCCGCTCCGGCGGCGAGCCCGAGCCCGTCGGCGAGGGCGACGACCGCCTGGGTGAAGCAGGGCAGCGGCGCCGTGGTGACGCCCGCGCCGATCTGCCCGACACCGGCCTCCTTGTGCGCGATGCCGGTGTTGATGACCGGCTGGATGCCCGTGTCGGCGACGGCGCGCACGTCGATGCCGGCCGCGCTCGCGCCGAAGTCGAGCGCGGGCAGGGTGAACACCGGGTTCGTGCCGATCGTGATCTCCCGCATCCGCCGGCTGTGCGCGGTGGCGTCGGCCGGCGTGCCGCCGACGAACTTGACGATCGCCGGCGAGGCGGCCATCGCGAAGCCGCCGAGCCCCGCGGTCTCGGTGATCGCGCTGTCGCCCAGGTCGGGGGCGGCGTCGTCCAGGCCGTAACCGGGGAAGAAGAGACCGTCGACGGGGTTGGCCGGCGCCTGGAACCAGCGGTCGCCGGTGCCGGAGACGCGGATGCCGAAGTTGACGCCGTTGCGCGCCATCGCGGTGACCATCGAGCTGTGCGGCACCCCGGCGGCGGCGTCGAGCATGGCCTTGCAGGCCGCCATCGACACGTTCAGGAAGAAGTGGTCGTTGCCGGTGATGAACTCGGCGGCCCTGCGCAGCACGGCGTTGTCCGGCCCGGTCGCGATGAGCGCGGGCAGCAGCTGCTTGAGCAGCAGGCCGGTGGCCGCCGCGTTGCGGTTGTGCACCTCGTCGCCCATGTGCAGCGCCTGGCCGATGAGCGGCTTGAGATCGAGGCCGTCCAGCCGCCGGACGGCGGGCCGCAGCGCCGCGGCCAGCTCGGTGCCCATCCACCTCAGCCGGTCGAGCACCTCCGGACCGTTCGCGCCGAAGCGCAGCACCTTGCCGAGGCCCTCGTTGAAGTTGCTGTAGGCGAGGTTGCCCGAGGTGGCGTCGCGCACCACCCAGACGGGCATCGACGGGCTGATGACGCCGGCCATCGGGCCGACCGCGCCGTAGTGGTGCGCCGGGGAGAAGGAGATCGCGCCCGACGCGGCGAGCTCGGCCGCCTGCTCGGGGGTCCGCGCCCAGCCTTCGAACACGACGGCCCCGGCGATCGCGCCCTTGACCGGGCCGGCCATCCGCTCCCAGGCGATGGGCGGGCCCGAGTGCAGGATCAGCCGCTCCGCGGCCAGCTCGGGGATGGCCTCCTTCGCCGGTACGACGTCCGTCAGCACCGGCCGCGCGGACAGGTACCGCTCGAAGGCGACCTGGTTGGCCCGCTCGACCTCCGGGTGGCGGACGAGCCTGGCCAGCGCCAGCGCGGCCGCCGGGTCGCCTCCCGCGGGAGGACGCCAGTCCAGGGTGGTCACGGACCCTCCGGCGGCGCGGATGTCGTCCCCGAACCCGGCGAGACCGACGTTGACCACGTCGAGGTGCTCGCTCCACATATGTCTCTGCCTTCCTACCCCGGTCACGGGGTCATCCGGGCGGCGATCACGGCCGCCTGGGCGTTGTTCTCCGCCACCAGGACGCCGGCCTCGCGCAGCCGCGCCACGACGGCCGACCGGTCCTGCGGGTCGTCGTCGGTGCCGCAGACGTGCGCGACGAACGCCGGGGCAGTGCCCTCACGTCCAGCCCGCGCCCGGCCGATGGCGTCGAGCAGGCCGGAGATCGGGTCGTCGGCCGCGCCGTACCCGAGCACGACGTCGAACAGGACGACGGCGGTGGCCGGGTCGGCGGCCTCGGCGAGCAGCCGCTCGTCGCGCGGCGCCGGGTCGATCATGGGATGCGGCCGCCCCCGCGTGAACACGTCGTCGCCCAGGTCGAGGATCGTGTGCCCGACGCTGACGGCGACGTCGGCCGGCGCGGTGTTGCCCGCCACGGGCGTGTTCGACGCGGCCCGCACGCCCTCGGCCAGGGCCAGGAGCTGCGCCTCGTAGCAGAACGTGCCACCGGTGAACACGCCGCGCAGGTCACGCTGCTCCGGCGCGAGACTCACCTGCTCGTGCGGCTCCACCGGCCGATCCTCAGGCCGGGCCTCCCCCCGGACGAGCGCCACCGCGACGTCGGCGGCCCCGGCCAGCGTGCCGGCGAACCGCACCCCCGGGGTGTCGCCGCCGAACGCGGCCGGGTCGGCGCCGAGGAAGCAGATCACGACGGGCACGTCGAGCGTGCGCGCCTCCTCGACCACGGTCTTGGCGACCGTCTCGGCCGGAGGCTTGGAGACCAGCACGATGACGTCCGTCTTCTCGTCGGCGGCCAGGGCGCGCAGCCCGCGGAGCATGGAGATCGCCCCGACCTCCGCCGACAGGTCGTGGCCGCCGGTGCCGAACGCCTGCGAGATGCCCTCTCCGAGCTGGTGCACCCGTGAGGTGATCTCCTGCATGCCGGTTCCCGACGCGCCCACCACGCCGACGCGGCCACGCCGCACGACGTTGGCGAAGCCGAGCGGAAGGCCGTCCACGATCGCGGTGCCGCAGTCGGGGCCCATCACGAGCAGGTCCCGCTCCTCGGCGAAGCGCTTGATCTCGATCTCCTGGTCGAGCGGGACGTTGTCGCTGAACACCATGACGTTCAGCCCGAGCCGCAGCGCCTTCAGCGCCTCGGCGGCGGCGTACGGTCCGGGCACCGAGATCAGCGCCAGGTTGTGCGCCGGGTTCTGCTCCACGGCCTGCCGCAGGCTCCGGAGCGGCGGCGCCACAACGTCGCCGGCGGTCTCGCGGGACGGCTGCTCGGACAGCCGCTCGTCGGCCAGCTCCAGTGCCTGTGCGGTGGCCTGCTCCTCGCCCAGCACCGCGACGACCAGGTCGCCGGGGCCGGCCTGCACCTCGCCCAGCCCGGCCTGCCGGAGGTTGTCCAGGTTGGTGCCGGTCCCCATCACGACGGAGGCCGTCCGGATGCCGGGCAGCTCGGCCAGCGCCGCGGAGAGCGCCATCAGGGCGACCGAGTCCTGATAGCGGTTGGGGTAGATGCGATGTTCGCGAATGCTGCTCATGCCGCCTTCCGATCTGGGGAGAAACCGAGTACGCGCAGGCCGAGCAGGACGCCGGCGACGCCGTCGGCTCCCGAGCTGGCTCCCACGCGCAACGCGGCCTGGGTACGGGCCGGCACCGCCGTGCGGTCGGCTCCGGTGACGAGCGCGTCCACCAGGTCGAGGATCGGCTCGCTGTAGTGGCCCTCGGCAGCGAGCCGCAGGTAGTGGGCGGCGACGTCGGTGGTGCGGTGGGCGTGCCGGCGCACGCCGTCCGCGAGGGTGCGGAACGCCCGCGCGGGCGCCGGGCCGCCCGCTGACCGGGCGGTCCGTGACAGGACGGCCAGCGTGCCGACCAGCAGGTCGTCGCCGCTGGGGGTCAGGCCGGGCCCGAACCCGACCAGCCGCGCCACGGCCCCTGGCACGTCATGCGGCCGTCCGGTCAGCGCCTCCAGCAGGCTTTCCGCTCGTCCGTCGAGGCCGGGCACGGTGAGGCCCTCGGCCTCGACGTACCGCTCGCGCAGCTCCGCGACCTGCCGCCAGCCGGTGACCGTGGACGACGCCCGTGTCGGCGGCGGTGGCGTCCAGACCGGCACGTCCCGCAGATCGAGCACGTGCGCGCCGAACGACAGCAGCCCCGACCTGCACCGGACCGGATCGCCCACCCGCGCCGCAGGCCGCCACCCCGTCACGCGGACGGACGTCGGCGTGTGCGGCGCGACGGCGTCGTGCACGGTCAGCAGGAGGCCGTCCACGGCCAGGTTGCACGCGGTCGCGAAGACGCTGTGGACCGTTCCGGCGAAGTCCGGCCCCGGCACCAGATAGCCGGCAGAGACGGCGACCATGTCGAGCTAGCCGTTCAGCAGGTCCACGGCGCGCTTGGAGTCCGACACCCAGCCGAAGATCGCGCCCTGCGCCTTGATCATGTCGAGCCCGACCCGGAGGAACTCGGGGAAGTAGGAGCCCACGCAGTCCTCCAGGACCACGCACTCGTACCCGCGGTCGTTGGCCTCGCGCACCGTGGTGTGCACGCACACCTCCAGGGTCACGCCGCAGACCAGCAGCGTGCGGATCCCCCGGCTGCTCAGGATCGCCTCCAGGTCGGTCGCGTAGAACGCGCCCTTGCCCGGCTTGTCGATCACCGGCTCGCCCTCGATCGGGTAGAGCTCGGGGACGATGTCGTGCCCCTCCTCGCCGCGGACCAGGATGCGGCCCATGGGCCCGTCGGTGCCGATGAACGTCTTGCCGCCCCGCGTCCGCTTGGCGGGCGGGCAGTCCGTGAGGTCGGTACGGTGGCCCTCGCGGGTGTGGATCACGAGCATCCCGGCGGCCCGCGCCGCCTCCAGGACCGCCCGCGTCGGCTCGATCGCGCCGCGCAGCAGCGAGACGTCGTTGCCGAGCAGTTCCCCGAAACCGCCCGGCTGCAGGAAGTCCCGCTGCATGTCGATCACGACCAGCGCCGTCGTCGCCGGGTCCAGCTCCAGATCGAACGGCTCGGCTGCAATGCTCCTGGCAGTCACAGGCCAACTCCCTTGTTGTCCAGCGGTGTTCACGCTCAGTACCCAGACTGCCTTCCACCAGGCTATTCTGTCCAACAGATAGACTTGGTAGCCCTCATCGAAACGGTCGATAAATGGAGCTCAGACAGCTGTCGCACTTCCTCGCCGTGGCCCGGCGACGCAGCTTCACCCTGGCGGCCCACGACGTCAACGTCGTCCAGTCGTCACTGAGCGCATCCATCCGCCAGCTCGAACGCGAGCTCGGCGCCACCCTCTTCGACCGCACCACCCGCCGCGTCGAGCTCAGCCCCGCCGGCCGCGCCCTCCTCCCGATCGCCCGCCACATCCTCGCCGACGCCCGCGCGGCCAGGGCGGAGATCTCCGCCGTCCAGGGGCTGCTGCGCGGGCAGGTGGCGCTCGGCACGATCCAGATGCTCACCTGGATCGACCTTCCCGAGGTGCTGGCCCGCTTCACGAAGGCGTACCCGGGGGTCGAGATCAGCCTCCTGGAGGCGCCGGTCGACGAGATGATCGAGGCGTTGCGCAGCGGCGAACTGGACCTCGCCTACCTCGCGTGCGGCGTCGACGAGCTGCCCGCGGCGCTCACGGTGATCGACAGCGACACCGAGCCGCTGGCGGTGGCCGCGGGCCCCGACCACCCGCTGGCCGGGCAGCCCGGCGTCCGGCTGGCCGACCTGGAGGCGGAGCCGTTCGTCGAGTTCCAGGCCGGGACCGGGCTGCAGACCGTCGTCGACCGGCTGTGCCACGACGCGGGGCTCAAACGGCGGATCGTGCTCAGGACCACCCAGCTCGAACTGCTGGCCTCGCTGGTCAGGCACGGGCTCGGCCTCGCCGTCCTGCCCGTGGGCGTGGCCCACCAGGCCGGCCTGACGGCCGTCCCGATCATCGGGAACACCGCGGACCGGACCGTCGCGCTGGTCACCCGGGCCGGCCACGACAGCAACCCGGCCGTACGGGCCCTGCTCGACCTCCTGCGACCCGACCCCGCCGGGTAGCCGCGCCGGTCGCGGATCGGGCAGGGGGCGAGCGCGGCTACAATCGGTCGCGTTGTTCCACCTCAGGCTGAGGGGCCCGCGACGTCACCACCAGTGACGGAGCCAGTGGAGCGGCCCGGCGAGTTCCTCCACGCCGGGCGAGCGGGCCCCGTGGATCTTTCCCCATCGCAGGACACCTCCTCTGGGCTCGTGTGCTCATTCGATCAGAGATGTCAAAGGAAAGAACCTTGGCCCGCTTCGACACCATCGTCGCCATTCGCCTGGCGAAGGCGCTGCTCACCTTCACCGTCGGCGGCTTCGCGCTGCTCGTCGTGTTCGGCAACCTCACCGACTACGGCACGAACTTCGAGTTCGTCCGGCACGTCCTGGCCATGGACGCCCAGAAGCCCGAGCTCGCCGCGGTCAGCCAGATCAACTACCGCGCCATCACGTGGACGTGGGCGCACCACGTCGCCTACGTCGGCGTCATCCTCACCGAGGCGGTCATCATGGTGACCTGTCTCGTGTCCGCCTGGCAGCAGGCCAGGGCCGTCGGCCGCGACGACGCCGCCTTCCACCAGGCCAAGCGCTGGGGCGTCGTCGGCTGCACGGTGGCCCTGCTCCTGTGGTTCTTCGGCTTCCAGGCCATCGGCGGCGAATGGTTCGGCATGTGGATGAACGGCACCTGGAACGGCATCCCCGACGCGGTGCGGCTGTGCACGTACATCGGGGTCGTCCTGGTCTTCCTCAGCCTCCGCAACGACACCCGCGAGAACGCCTGAGCAGCCCGGCGGGATCCGGGGCCGTCAGGAGGCGGGCCTGATGCGCGAGTGCCGCGCCAGGAACCAGTCGGTGGCGATGTCGGTCTCCGTGACGCGCCCGATCAGCGCCAAGGCCGAGCTGATGCTCTCCGGATCCTCCACGGGGTTGTCGCGGACGTCGTCATCGCTGATCTCGAAGCGCAGCCCGTCCATCAGCCGATCGAGCGCGTGCGGGTCGTCGCCGGACCGCCTCCAGTCGTCGGGCGAGAGCGGGTCGAAGGAGACGACCATGCGGCCGTCGCGGGCGTATTCGAAATAGGCGTTGCCGGTGATGTCCATGCGGAGGCCGAGGGCCTGACGGCCGCCTTCGGTGACCGAGCACAGGAACTCGCCGTGGCCGTGCGCCGGCACGACGCCGATCCAGCCGTTGACCTCGGCCACCCAGGTGGATCCGTCGTCGATGTTGTGGTCGAGGATCTCGCTCAGGTGGCACGGGGTCCGGGTGGCGAGGTCCAGGTGGAAGGTCCGGGCGAGCGACCCGAGGTCAGCGCCCTGGACCCACATGGCGCTGAATCCCAGCGCCCACAGGTCCATCTCGGCGTCGAGCCCCTCGGTGAAGAGGGTCGCGACCAGAAGGTCGTGCAGGTAGGTCGGTGACCGCATGGCCGCCTCTCGAAGGAGGGGCATCCCGCAGGACGCCCCGAACCGCGTGTCCGGATCCTGATCATCTGGGCTCGCCGCACCAAGGACAAGCCCCACCCCGCCGGACGGCTCAGGCGGGCAGCACGGCCGGACGGTCGCGGCCTCCAGCGCGGCGGCCAGCGCGGCGGGGTCGGCGCCGACGATCGCGATCGTGGGCATGGCGGAAGTCCTCTCGTGGAACGGGTGAAGGGGCAGAACGCGCGCGTGAAACCCGCGGGTCAGGAGCGTTCTGGGAGTTCGCGGGCGGGGTCCACGGCCCGCAGGATGCGGGAGGCGATCATGCCGAGCTGCCGCTGCTGGGCCTTGGTCAGCGGGTCGAGGACCAGGCGGCGCACCTCGGCCACATGCTACGGTGCGGCGTCCTGCGCGTCTCCCACACGCTCAAACACTTCAAGCTTGAACCTGGAGTCCACACGGTAGGGGGCTTTTGCCGGATCAGTTCACGGCGAAGAAGCTTCCGATGTTGCCCTGCTTGACGTCCCCGGGCTCCACGGGATCGAAGACCTTGATCCGGCAGTTCGAGTCCGGGAAGAGCAGGACGGTGCCCGCGGCGCGGTTCGACAGGCCGCTGCCGGGGCCGAAGCCGGGAGCGGCGGAAGCCCGCCGCCTTTACAACGTAGATTATTTACAGGCCGATGGTGGCCTTGGCGCCCATGTAGGCTCCGGCTCCCGGCCAGCCGGCCCGGGCCAGCTCGACGAACCGGTCGGCGAACCCGAGCGCGGGCAGCTCGGCCAGGGGCACGAACTCCACGCCGCGGATCGGGACGGTGTCGGCGCCCGCCACCATGGCGCCGACGGTGCCGCCGATGCGGGTGACCTCGAACGTCATGTGCACGACGTGGATGTCGCCGCCGGGCAGGTGGTCGCACACGTACAGCAGCCGGCCCACACCGACCTCGACGCCGGTCTCCTCGCGCATCTCCCGCACGAGCGCACGGCCGATGGTTTCGCCCGGTTCGACCTTCCCGCCGGGCAGGGACCACGAGCGACCGGAGTCGGCGTCCTGGTCAAGGAGGAGGATCCGGCCGTCCTCGACGAGCACGCCGGTGACTCGTACCTGCATCACCCGGACGGTACCTCAACAGTCGGGGGGCTACACATCGCGCCAATAACATGTACAGTCAGTAGGGAATGTGGACTATGTCGGCACGTCACAGGAGGACTCCCCCATGAGCGTCACCGACCAGCTGATCGCCAACTCCGAACGCTACGCCGCCGCCTTCGACGCCGGGGACCTGCCGCTGCCGCCCGCCCGAGGCGTGGCCGTGGTGGCCTGCATGGACGCCCGGCTCAACGTCTACGGCCTGCTCGGGCTGCGCGAGGGCGACGCGCACGTGATCCGCAACGCGGGCGGCGTCGTCACCGCCGGCGAACGTCGCAGCCTGGCCATCAGCCAGCGCCTCCTGGGCACCCGCGAGATCATCCTCATCCACCACACCGACTGCGGCATGCTGACGTTCACCGACGACGGCTTCAAGCACGACATCTACCAGGAGGTCGGCGTCAAGCCCGACTGGTCCGCCGAGGCGTTCCAGGACCTGGAGGCGGACGTGCGCCAGTCGGCCAGGCGCATCCAGGCCGACCCGTTCATCCCGCACAAGGACTCCGTCCGCGGGTTCGTCTACGACGTCACCACGGGCCGGCTGAGCGAGGTCAAGCTGGACGCCGCGTAAATGGCCCAACGGGCGCTTACCGCCACCATATACCAGGTAGGGGTATCGTGAGGGTGTGACTTCGGGGCGGAAGGGTCGGCCGGCGGGATTGCTCCCACCGGCGCTGCTGGCCGTGCTCATCGCCCTGGGCCTGGCCGCGATGCACACCCTCGGCCACGTCGGGGGCCAGAACCAGCCCCTGCCCGTCTCCGCCGGTGCCGTCCAAGCCCACGACGGCCCGTCTTCGATGCCCGACCACGGCGGAGCCCCGGGTGGCGGTCACGACACCGCCCCCATCTGCCTGGCCATCGCGGCCGGGCTCATCGCGCTCGCCTTGCCGTTGCTCCATGTGGCGGGCCTGCTCACCCCGCCGTCCGGCGGTCTCGCCCGCCTGGGGTGGCGCATCGCCCGCCGGCTGCGCGGGCCGCCTGACGCTCTCGTACTGAGACGAACCGTCGTCCTGCGGACCTGAGTCGCGGACCCGGATCGCCGTGGCATTCACGCCCCGGCCGGATCCGGCCGCGTCCATCCGTGAGCACGACTTCTCAGCGAGGCATCAACCATGCAGATCGATCGACGTACCATGCTGCGGGCCACCGGGCTCGGCATTCTGGGCAGCGCTCTCACCGCGTGCGCCGGTGAACCCGCCGCCACCGGGCCGGCGTTCGTCACGCCGACCAGCGAGCAGGTCCGGCAAGCGGAGCGGGCGCGCCGCACGGGCGCTGTCCGCGACTTCCGCCTGACCGCCGCCGAGAGCCAGGTGGACCTCGGCGGCGTCACCGTGCGCACCTGGGCGTACGACGGGAAGGTCCCGGGGGCGCCCATCCGGGTCAAGGCGGGCGAGGTGGTCCGCGCCCGCCTGACCAACCGGCTCCCCCAGGACACCAGCATCCACTGGCACGGCCTGGCGCTGACCAACGAGGCCGACGGCGTGCCCGGCGTCACTCAGCCGCCCGTCGCCGCCGGAGCCGAGTACGTCTACGAGTTCGCCGCCCCCGACCCCGGCACCTACTGGTTCCACCCGCACTCCGGAACCCAGCTGGACCGAGGTCTGTACGCGCCGCTGATCGTCGAGGACCCCCGGGAGCCGCTCGGCTACGACGCCGAATGGGTCGTGGTCCTCGACGACTGGCTGGACGGCGTCACCGGCACGCCCGAGGAGGTCCTGGCCGAGCTGTCCCGAGGCATGAGCATGGGCATGAACCACGGCGCCGCCACCCCCACCGGCGGCATGCACGACATGCCAGGAATGGACCACGGCGCCACCCCCGCCCCCTCCTCCGGCACGGCAAAGCACATGCTCATGGGCGCGACGAGCCCGCTGCTCGGCGGGGACGCCGGCGACGTGCGCTACCCGCACTTCCTGCTCAACGGCCGCGTCCCCGCCGCCGCCGAGACCTTCCGCGCCAAGCCGGGAACGCGGTTGCGCATCCGCGTCATCAACGCCGGAGGCGACACCGCCTTCCGCTTGGCCCTGGCCGGACACCGGCTGACCGTCACCCACACCGACGGCTTCCCCGTCCGGCACGCCGAGACCGACGCGCTGCTGATCGGCATGGGCGAGCGCTACGACGTGCTGGTCACCCTCAAGGACGGCGTCTTCCCGCTGGTCGCCCTGGCCGAGGGCAAGAACGCCGTGGCCCGCGGCCTGATCCGGACCGGCGACGGCGCCTCCGCCCCCAAGGCCGACCTGCGCCCCCGCGAACTGGACGGCGACGTCGTCCGCCATTCCGAGCTCCGGCCGGCCGAGGCCGCGCGCCTGGCGGCCAAGAACCCCGACCGCGTCGTCAGGCTGGAGCTGACCGGCAGCATGATGGCCTACGACTGGGCGATCAACGGCAAGAAGTACGACCCGAAGATCATCTCCCCGGTACGGCCGGGCGAACGCGTGCGGCTGTCGTTCGTGAACCGGACCGCCATGTGGCACCCCATGCACCTGCACGGCCACACCTTCGCCCTGGCGGACGGCGGCGTCCGGAAGGACACCGCCATCGTCCTGCCCGGCAGCACGCTGAACGTCGACTTCGACGCCGACAACCCAGGGCTCTGGATGATCCACTGCCACAACATCTACCACGCCGAATCAGGCATGATGACCCTTCTCGGCTACCAGCAGACCTGATCGCCGACCGCCCTTCGGCGGAATCGGGAATACCCCCAGAGGGTATGGCGCTTACAGCGGCGCAAGGCCCGCCGGGGGCACGAACCCCCGGCGGGCGGCCCTCCACGCAGGGAGCGCGCTATGAGAAAGCTGCCATTGGCGATCTGGGCGATGGTCGTCGGAGCGTTCGCGATGGGCGCCGACGAGTTCATCGTCGCCGGTGTCGTCCGTGAGATCGCCCAGTCGTTGAACGTCACGATCGGGGCCGTCGGCGCGCTGGAGAGCGTCTACGCGCTCGGGGTCGCGATCGGCGCGCCGGTGTTCACGGCTCTGGGCACCAGGTTCGGCCGGCGGTCGATGCTCCTGACCACCACGGGCGTGTTCCTCCTGGGCAACCTGGTCTCCGCCCTCGGCCCCGCCTACGCCACCATCATGGCCGGACGGATCATCTCCGCCATGGCCCACGGCGCCTTCCTGGGCATCGCCGCCGTGTACGCCGCCGAACTGGTCGACCCGTCGCGGAAGGGACGCGCGGTGGCCATCGTCTTCTCCGGGCTGACGGCCTCCACGGTGCTCGGCGCGCCGATCGGGGCGGCGATCGGACAGGCGCTCGGCTGGCGGTTCACGTTCTGGACTTTGGTGGTCTTCGGCGGCATCGCGCTGCTCGGCCTGATCGGCTCGCTGGGCCGCCGCGGCGCGGCGGACGTCCAGCACGAACACCACCACGACCCCCGGCCCGGCGCCGAGTTCGAAGGGCTCGACGCGCACGCGCTGGCTCACCTGGGCGGCGCCGGCCAGGGGCCGACCATGCGCGAGCAACTCGCGGCCCTGCGCCGTCCGGCCGTGTGGGGCGCGCTGGTCACCACGATGCTCGGCTACGGAGGCGTCTTCACCAGCTACGTCTACCTCGCGCCGCAGATCACCGAGGTGACCGGGTTCGAGGCCGGCTGGGTCACGCCGCTGCTCCTGCTGTTCGGGATCGGGCTCTTCCTCGGCAACCACCTCGGGGGCAAGCTCGCGGACAGGGCGCTCATGCCCACCGTGATCGCGACCCTCGGCGCGCTGGCCGTCGCGTTGTTCGCGATGACCTTCGCCGTCGAGAGCAGGCCGGCGACGGTCGTGATGATGCTGGTCTTCGGGACCGCGGCCTTCGCCGTGGTCGCCCCGCTGCAACTGCGGGTCATGACGGCCGCGGGCCAGGCACCGGACGTGGCGTCCGCCGCCAACATCTCCGCCTTCACCCTGGGCAGCGCCATCGGCATCTACCTGGGCGGGGCGGCCATCGACGGCGGGCTCGGCCTGAGCTCGGTCAACTGGGTCGGCGGCCTCCTCACCACGGCCGGACTGCTGACCGCCCTGGCCACCTGGAGGAGGGCGGACCAGCGGCCCGCCGTGCCGGCGGACCACCATCACCACGCGCCGCCCGCCGCCCACCACCACTGACGCGACGATCCGAAGACCTCCCCGCACGGGGAGGTCTTCCTGCTTTCGGGACGGACCTCGCGGCCAGGCGCTTCACGGGCGCACGGCGAGCTCGGCCGGGCTCGGCCCGGGACGTCCGTCCGTGGCGCGCAGTGCGTACAGGTCGCCGTTGGAACTGCCGACATAGACGAGGCCGCCGGCCACGACCGGCCGGGTCTGGAAGCGTCCGCCGCTCTGGAAGCGCCAGCGAGGAACGCCGGTGGCCGCGTCCAGCGCGTGCAGTACGCCGTTCTCGTCCCGGGCGAAGACGATGTCGGCGTGGACCGACACCTGGGCGGTGAACGGCCCGCTCCACCGTTCCTCCCCGGTTCCGGGGTCGAGGGCGTGCAGGCTCCCGCCGGCGACGTAGACGTTCCCTCGTGACGCGGTGACGTTCCAGAGGCCGCTGTCGCCCTCGCCGGTGAGCCTCCATCGTTCCCGGCCGGAGGCGATGTCCAGCGCGTACGTGCGTCCGGCGAGGTCGCCGAGGTAGACGGTGTCGCCGATCACGACGGGGTCGTACCGGACGGCGGCGCCGAGGCGGGCCTGCCACCGCGTCCTCCCGGTGACGGGGTCGAGCGCGGACGCCTTCGCGCCGGTGATCATGAAGACGGCCTTCCCGGTCGCGGCCAGGTAACCGCCCGGGGTGATGCCGCCGATGCCCACGCGGGAACGCCGGCGAAGCGCGCCCGACCGTGCGTCGAGCGAGTACAGCACGCCTTTCCGGCTGGTCACGTGGACGGCGCCGGCGGCCACGGCCACGCGGCCCAGGTCGCCGGGGACGCGGAAGCGCCACCGCTGCCTGCCGGTGGCGGCCTCCAGCGCGACGACGTGGGTCAGGCCGACGCCCGCGTACACGCCGCCGTCCTGGATGGCGAGGTCCTTGATGCCCATGTACCGGGTGTCGAAGCGGCGGCTCCACCTCGTCCGGCCGGTGGCGGGGTCGACGGCGGCCACCCCGTCGCCGCTCGCGGCGTAGAGGGCGCCGTCCACGAGCAGGGGCGTGGCCGGCTGCGATCTCCACCGGACCCGGCCCGTGGCGGCGTCGAGGGCGTACAGGCCGTCGTCGGCTCCGGCGTAGACGACCCCGCCGTCCACCACCGGGTCGGTGTTGACGCTTCCGTCGGCGAGGTGGGTCCACCCGCCCGTCCGCGCCGGCGGCGGGATGCGCCGCCCCGGCAGGTAGCGGGCCGTCAGGTTGTCGCGCACCCGGGCCGCGGCCAGGCGCTGCGCCAGCCGGGACGGCGACGCCAGATGCACGATGACCGGTCCCACGTTGACGAGCGTCCCGGCGAAGGTCCCCCCGGGGCCGTGGGCGGTGTAGGAGAAGATGCCCTCGCCCTGGACCGTGGGGTCGTGGTCGAAGCTCTCGTGACGCCTGGTCTGCTCGGCGGCGGCGGTGAAGAGGGCGGGGGCGTCCGGGGACACCCAGCTCACGGCGAGCGAGACGACCGCGCCGTCGCCCTCGGGCGGCACCCAGTCGCAGGTCACGGGCCTGGGTAAGGTGAGACGGCCCAGGGACTTCCTCCCCGGGACGCGGCGGACGTCCCGGCCGAGGTCGCGCGCGGTGAGCAGGGAGCAGGCGTCCGGCCACTCCCCCGGCGGGACGCCGCCGAGCGCCACGGGACCGGTGGGATGCCCGTAGACGGGACGCAGGGCGGTGACCTGGGCGTCGCCGTGGATGAAGGCCATTCGGGCGGTCGTCCCCAGGTAGCCGGTGGTGTGGGTGAGCGGCCTGTCGAGGGGAAGCGCGACGGGAGTGCCGGTGTCCCGCGAGAGGAGGTAGGCGGGCAGCGGCCAGGCGTTGTTCCAGTCGAACCCGGCGCGGTCCTCGGCGTCGGGATGCCGGCCGACCGCCGGGGACGGGCGCTCGGCGACCGCCTCGTCCAGGCGGGATCGGGGCAGCGGGGTGCCGTCCCGTGTGAAGGGGAAGTCCTCGCCGTCCACCGCCGCGATGACGAAGCCCTCCGACGCGTCCTTGAACCAGAGCCGGACGCCGACGCCCGGCGCGACACGCCACGTGGTCACCGGGCGCGTCCAGCTCCGCCGCAGCGTGCGCGGATCGTAGGAGTCGAGCCGCACGCGGCCTCGCCCGCACCGGCTCAGCAGCAGCAGGGCCGTGGGGGTGGAGCCGGGCTCCCCCTGGCAGCCGACGGCCTCCACGGCCCGTGCCCGGACGCCGCCGGTCCGCACGTCGAGCGAGAGCAGCCCGGAGTCCCGGTGGAAGACGACGACGCCGTGCCCGGACACCAGGATCCGGGGCAGGTTGCGCATGTGCGGCCCCGACGGGGGCAGTTCGTACCGCCACAGCGGGCGGCCGGAGGCCAGGTCGTAGGCGTACAGGGTCCGGTCCGACGATGCCTTCGGGCTTCCGGCCACGACGAGGGTGGCGTCCACGGCCCAGGCGTCGCTCAGGACGGAGACCGGAGCGCGGATGGTGAGCCGGATCGCGCCGGTGCGAGGGTCGCGCACGGTCACGGTCCCCTCCGGCGTCGCGATGATCACGTTCTCGCCGGACAGGAAGGAGAACGAGCTCTTCTCGTCGGCGGGGGCCGACCACACCGTCTTCCATCCCACGAGCTCCATCGGGGGCCGCCCGTCGTCGGCCACCGCGAGCGCGGCGGCCGACGTGAGCGCCACCAGGACCCGGAGGAAACGGGCGATCAGCACGCCCGGCGTTCCTCGCAGGGCTGCCAGCCCCCGTGCGACGCCTGCCGGTAGTAGGCCCGGTAGCGGGTGGCCTCGCCGGTCAGCCGGAACGGCCCGCCGTCCGGCCCCTTGATCACGATCTCCTCCGTACGGCCGTCGGCGAGGACCGTGGCCCGGAGGTCGAACTCGTAGTACGCCTTCTTGCCGGTGAAGCTCAGGCTGAGCGTGACCGGCTCGTCCCGTTTCAGGTCGATCTGCTTCTTCCGGAAGTACGAGGTGCCCGCGCCGGTCGTGAAGCGGGGCACGGGACGGTCGAGGTCGGCGGCCAGCTCCACGGTGCCCGCCTCGCCGGCCTTGGTGGCGATCAGGCGGGCGCCCTTCGACACCGGCATGCGGGCGAGGACGCGCGGCTCGATGTTCACGATGCGCAGGCTGCTGCGGTTGCCGGTCAGCGCGACGGTGACGTTCATGCTGCCGATCAGGGCCATCCGATGGCGTGCGAGCATCGCCTCACGCTGCTCGTCGGCGTAGGTGGCCACCATGACCGCCCGGTCCTCGGGGGTGGTCACCGTGTCACGCAGCACGATGTCGCGCTCGTCGTAGTCGACGGCCACGTGGCCGACGGTGACCGAGGCGGCGCCGCGTACCCGCTGGACGGTGTCGGAGCCGTGGCTGTTGTACCAGTCGGTGAAGACGACGCCGAACGCGGCCAGGACCACGGCGCCGGCGATGCCCGCCACCCAGGCCAGAGGCCCCTTGGGCTGAGCGGGAGCGGACGCCTCGGCTTCCTCCTGCCGTCCGGCCGCGGCGCCGCGGCCGGCGGACGTGCTCTTGTTGCGGCGCGTTCTGCCCATCGGGACGCGTTCCTCCAAGACCGGTCGTCAGGACCAGCGTAGGCACCGGCACGGGCACGACGGAGCGACTTCCGACTATTACCCGCGCGGCCCACAGGCCGAGCCCTCGCGCCGACCGGCCCTGACGCGGGCGGCGTACGGCATGCGCGCTCGCCCGCCCGAGGGCCTGCTCCGCGGCGTCGTCCACGTCGGGAAGCGCGCCCACCTTCGCGTCCGCCTTGTAGCGCTGTATCTCGGCGCGCTGGTGCCGGCGGATGAAGTTGGTCGCGAAGCCGTACAACCAGGGCAGGGCCTCCGGACGGGGGCGGCCACGCCGAGCCGCCCTCGCCCACGGCCTCAGAGCGTCCGGGTCACCCCGGCAGGCGGCCCGCGAAGACCGGCGGAACCCTGTCCCGCCAGGGCATCGCCCGTTCCAGGTGCGCGGCGACCTGGAAGAGCAGGTCCTCGCGCCCGTACGCGGCGGCGAGCTGCACGCCGATGGGCAGGCCGCCCGCGCTCTGCCCCAGCGGCAGGCTGATCGCCGGCTGCCCGGTGGTGTTGAACAACTGCGTGAACGGCCCGAACCCGGACAACGTCTCCAGCCATCCCCGCAACGTCTGACCGGGATCGTCGTACCGCAGCGTGCCGTGCGGCAGCGGGAGGCGGCCCAGGGTGGGCGTGACGAGCAGGTCGTATCCAGTGAAGAAGGCCGCCGCCGACCGGGTGATCCGGTTCTGGGCGTCGAAGGCGGCCAGCATGTCCAGCGCGGTGGCCCGTCTGGCCGCCTCCAGGAACACGCGCGAGCCGGCTTCCATCCTGGCCTCGTCGGGCTGCCGTGGCGCGAGCAGGCAGGCGGAGGCGACCCCGGCGGCCTCGATCAGCCACGCCCTCATGGCGTCCTCCCGGTCGACCGCCGGGCTCGCCTCCTCGACGACGTGCCCGGCCCGCTCCAGCGCGTGGGCCGTCGCGGTCGCCGCCGCGGCGACCTCCGGGTCCACGTCCGTGCCCATCCAGGACGTGGTGGTCAGGGCGATCCGCAACCGGCCCGGGTCCGTCACGAGCTCCCGCGCGTACGGGCCGCGTGGAGGGGGCGCGGTGTATTTGTCGCCGATCCCCGGCCCGTGGACCGCGTCCAGCAGGCCGGCGGCGTCGCGGACCGTGCGCGTGAGCACGAACTCGTCGGCCATGCCCAGGACCAGCTCACCGGCCTCCGGGCCGCACGGGCCGCGTCCACGGCTCAGTTTGAGCCCGACCAGCCCGCAGCAGGCGGCCGGGATCCGGGTGGAGCCGGCGCCGTCGCTGGCGTGCGCGACCGGCACGGCCCCGGCCGCCACCAGCGCCGCCGCGCCGCCGCTCGACCCGCCCGCGGTGCGGCCGAGGTCCCAGGGGTTGCGTACGGGCCCGTAGCGCACGGGCTCGGTGGTGAAGCTGACGCACAGCTCGGGCACCGTGGTCAGGCCCAGCGTGACCAGGCCGGCGGCGCGGAACCGCGTCATCAGGTCGGTGTCGCGCCTGGCCAGGACGCCGGGATAGGCCCGGCTTCCCAGCGTGAACGGCACTCCTTCGGCCACCGGCCCGTGATCCTTGATGAGGAACGGCACCCCCGTGAAGGGCCCGTCGGCGGCGTGGTCGAGCGCCGGCGTGAACACCGGCAGCGCCAGCCCGTTGACGTGCTCGTCAACCTGCGCCAGCGCCTGGCGGGCGGCCGTCTCGACCTCGGCCGCGCCGGCCTCGCCCGTCCTGATCAGGTCGCGGAGGGCGGTGGCGTCGTACCTGGCGTACTCATGGATGTCCATGGAAAGTCCTTCTCCGGGCGCGCTCGGGCGCCCGCACGTCGATCGTCTGAGGGAAGAGTCAGGGGGTTGCCGACAAGGGGGTGACGGCTCCTGGGCCGCCCCCTGCCGGTGATCGACGTGTTCCTAGGCTCGGTACATCACCGGCCATGCTCGCAGTCGCCGGCCCGGAGGTCCACCGGGTTTCCGCCGGACCAGACGCGGGCCTGCGTAGACGCCCTTCTCCGCCAGCGCCGCGTTGAGCGTCAGGGCGTAGTTGCGCAGCGCCGCCGACGACAACGCCAGAGCGCCGAGTGCGGGCATCGGCAGGACGGCGCTCAGCCCGCCGGCGAACAGCAGGCCGCCCCCTCACCTCTCGACCATCCCGGGCAGCACCCGGCCGACCGCGTCGATCGCCGGGTACAACATGTCCATCGCCCCCCGGGCGTCCGTGGCGGTGGTCTCGGTGATCGACCGGAGCGGCGCGTCCACGTCGGTGGACGCCGCCCCGTAATAGAGCACATCGATCCCGCCGAACCGCTCGTTGACGGCGTCCAGGGCGGCGAGCAACCTGTCGCGGTCGCGCACGTCGGCGGCGAAGGACGCGGCCTCGATCCCCGCCTGCGCCAGGGCGGCCAGGTATCGGGCAGCCGTACCGAAACCGCTGCGGTCCGATGCCGCACGCAACCGCGACAAGCTGCTGGTCGCGGCCACGCAGGTGCTCGCCGAGGGCAGCCTCGACGCCCCCCCTGGAGCACATCGCCCGCCGCGCCGGCGTCAGCATCGGCACCCTCTACAACCACTTCCCCACCCGCGAGGCGCTGCTCGGCGCCGTCCTGCCCCAGCGGCTGGCCGCCCTCGACGAGATCATCACGGTGGCGCTGGCCGACCCCGACCCCTGGGCGGGATTCACCGGGTTCCTCGAAGGGCTGTTCACCCTGCACGCCGAGGACCACAGTCTCAACGACGCCCTGGCCGAGAGCTTCTCGCCCGCCACGGACATGAGCCAGGTGTGCCACCGGGGCTTCGGCGACGTCGAGCGCATCATCGAGCGGGCGAAGGTCTCCGGGCGGCTGCGCGCCGATTTCGGGCCGCAGGATCTGGTCACCCTCATCTGGGCGATGTCCCAGGTCATCCGGAAGTCCATGGGAACCGACCCGGGAGCGTGGCGCCGTCCGCTGTCGTTCTTCCTCGACGGCCTGCGGGCCGAAGCCGCGCATCCCCTTCCCGGCGAGCACCATCGTTCCTGAGCCCCGCGCGTTCCCACGGCCGGGCCGGCGTCAGGACGGCGATCGCTCGCCGCGGCGGGCCGCGGCGGCCACGTTGACCGGCATCCGGCCGAAGATCAGGCCGTGGAAGGGTGAGATCGCCCACCAGTACAGATGGCCGAGCAGGCCGTGCGGATGGAAG
This sequence comes from Nonomuraea sp. NPDC051191, assembly GCF_044455665.1. Classification (NCBI taxonomy): domain Bacteria; kingdom Bacillati; phylum Actinomycetota; class Actinomycetes; order Streptosporangiales; family Streptosporangiaceae; genus Nonomuraea; species Nonomuraea sp. NPDC051191. The sequence continues at coordinate 55,990 of NZ_JBITEZ010000030.1, forward strand.
ACGGCACGTTGGGTGTAGATCGTCCGGTCGCCGGAGCGGGTGACGCCGAGCTCCAGCCAGGCCAGTCCGGGCAGCCGCATCTCGGCGCGCAGCCGCAGCAGCCGTCCGGGAAGCACCTCCTCCACCCGCCAGAAGTCGATCGAGTCGCCCACCCGCAGCCGGGCCGGGTCGCGCCGGCCGCGCCGCAGCCCCACCCCGCCCACCAGCCGGTCGGCCAGGCCCCGCAACTGCCAGGCCACCGGCAGCGAGTACCAGCCGTTGTGGCCGCCGATGCCCTCGATCACCCGCCACAACGCCTCCGGGCTCGCCTGCACGGGCAGGCTGCGATCGTCCACGAACAGGCTGCCGCCCGCCCAGTCGGGATCGGTGGGCAGCGGATCGCTCGGCGCGCCCGGCGTGGACGCCGAGGACCAGCGCGTGGCGACGTCGGCCTCCTTGATCTTCTTCAGCGCCAGCGACACCGCCTGACGGAAGCCGATCAGCCCGCCCTCGGGGTCGGGCACGTGGTGGACGATGTCGTGCTCACCGCACACGGCCTCGTTGCGCAGCGACTCCACCAGCGGACGGGCGATGCTCACGGGGACCGGCGTGACCAGCCCCACCCACAGGCTCGACAGCCGGGGGGTGAGCAGCGGCACCGGAATGATCAACCTCGACGGCAGCCCGGCGACCGCGGCATAGCCGTGCATCATGTCGGCATATGTGAGGACGTCCGGCCCGCCGATGTCGAACCCCCGATTGACCGTCCCCGGCGCATCCGCCCACGCGACCAGATAGCGCAGCACGTCCCGCACCGCGATCGGCTGCGTACGGCTGCGCACCCAGCGCGGCGTCGTCATCACCGGCAGCCGCTCGGTCAGGTAGCGAAGCATCTCGAACGAGGCCGACCCCGACCCGATGATCACCGCGGCCCGCAGCACCACCGCCGGCACCGCGCCCCGCAGGAAGATCTCCCCCACCTCGGCCCGGGACGACAGGTGCGGCGAAAGCCGCTCGTCCGCCGTCAACCCGCCCAGATAGACGATCCGCCGCACGCCCGCCTCGGCCGCCGCCGTCGCGAACGTGCTCGCCGCCAGCCGGTCCCGCTCGGCGAACCGGCCACTCGTCCCCATCGCGTGGATCAGGTAGTACGCGACCTCCACCCCGTCCAGCGCCAGGCGCGTACGCCCGGCGTCCGTGGCGTCGGCCTCGACCGCCTCGACCTGTTCCGCCCAGGGCAGGTCGCGCAGGCGTCCGGCCGAGCGCACCATGCAGCGCACGTCATGACCGGCGGCCAGCAGCTCAGGCGCCAGCCGTCCGCCGATGTAACCCGTCGCCCCGGTGACCAGGCACAATGCCATGCCCACGCACCTTCCCCATCCCCCACGCCTCATGCTCGGGACGGCGGGGGCGATCCGTGCCCGGCGCGGCTGCTTGCCTCGTCCCGGAGGCGTCGGTCACGCTCCGCAGGCGTGCGGGCGCGGCCCGCGGGCATCTCTCGTCGCGAAGGAGCCATCGGTGGACACGGTGATCGTCCTGTTCAACAGGGACCTGCGGGTGCACGACCATCCGGCCCTGACGGCCGCCTGCGAGGGCGCCCGCGCCGTGCTCCCCCTGTTCGTGCTGGACGACGCCGTCCCCGCCGGGCGCCGCCGCGGCTTCCTGCTGGAGTGCCTGGCCGACCTGCGGGCGTCCTTGCGGGCACGCGGTGGAGACCTGATCGTCCGGCATGGCGACGTCGTGACCGAGACCATGAAGCTCGTCCAGGAAACCGGAGCCGAGGCGGTCTTCGCCAGTGCCGACGTCAGCCTGCTGGCCGGGCGCAGGCAGGACCGGTTGGCCCGCGAACGGATCTCGTACCAGCTCTTCCCCGGGGTCACGGTGGTGCCGCCCGGCGCGCTCACCCCGTCCGGGGGCGGGGATCATTACCGGGTCTTCACGCCGTACTGGCGCGCCTGGAGCCGGCACCGGAACCGTCCCCTGCTCGCGGCGCCTCGCCAGGTGCCGACGCCCCACGACCTCGGCGCCGGGCGGCTGCCGGTCCAGGCCCGGCCGGAACCCGTGCCCGGCGGCGAGAGCGCCGCCCGCGACCGTGCCCGGCGGTGGATCCGTCGTGACCTGGGGGGATACGCCGACGGCCACGACGACCTGGCCGGTGACCGTACGTCCCGGCTGAGCCCGTACCTGAGGTTCGGCTGCCTGTCCCCGCTGGAACTGGCCCACCTGGCCGCAGGCGGCGAGGCGTTCCTCCGCCAGCTGTGCTGGCGCGACTTCTACCACCAGGTCACGTACGCCTTCCCGCGGATCAACCGGGACGACTACCGCCCCCGCGGCCACCGCTGGCGCGACGACGAGGACGCGCTGCAGTCCTGGCGGGAGGGCATGACCGGGCTCCCCATCGTGGACGCCGGCATGCGCCAGCTCCTCGCCGAGGGCTGGATGCACAACCGGGCCCGCCTCATCGTGGCCTCCTACCTGGTCAAGATCCTCGGGATCGACTGGCGGGCCGGCGCCCGGCACTTCTTCGAGCTCCTCCTCGACGGCGACGTGGCCAACAACTCGGGCAACTGGCAGTGGATCGCCGGCACCGGCAACGACACGCGCCCCAACCGCGGCTTCAACCCGCTGCGCCAGGCCCAGCGATTCGACCCGGCGGGCGACTACGTACGCCGTTACGTCCCCGAGCTGGCCGGCGTGCCCGCCGCCCACGTCCATCAGCCGTGGCGGCTGGACGCTCCCCCGAGCGGCTACCCCCGTCCGATGCTCTGACCGTTCGCTGGCCTTTCCGCCCGAAATGGCCCCTGACACCTGCCCCCCGCACATCACGAGGTTGATCCTGCTCGCGGGCGGGGCCGCCGGGCTCGACCGGAGCAGGCTGACGCGCGTCCCCGGGCTGGCCGTGGCGGGTGAGGACGGCATCCGCCTGCCGTCCGCCTCGCTCGTACGGATCTGGCAGGAATGGGAGACGGCGTTGCGCGAGCGCGGCGGCGGCACGCTGCCGTGGAAGTTGTGGCAGCCCGGTTCGCTGGGGGTGTGGGACTACCTCTTCTCCACTGCCGACACCCTCGTCGACGCCTTCCGCGAGGGCGACCGGCACGCCGCCGCGATCACCGATCCGGCGGAGTCGTTCACCGTCACCGTCGACGGGGTCGGGCGGCTGACGGTCGACTTTCGCGGCGTCTTCGCCGGTCACCCGGTGTTTCCGATCATTTCCGAGTTCGCCACCGGGCTGATCCTGAACTCGGCGCGCTCCGCCGCCGGACGACCGTTGACCCCGGTGCGCGTGACGCTGCCCGGCGCGGCGCCGCGCCGCCACGACTACCTGATGGAGGCGTACGGCACGGCGCACCTGGAGTTCGGCGCCGAGCTCCCTTCGGTCACCTTCTCCGCGACCGACGCGCGCGCTCCCCTGCCGCGGGCGGACCCGGCCCTCGCCACGATCCTGCGCGACCACGCGCGCACCACGCTGGCCGGCGCCCGGCCGGTGCTGGGCTGGCTGGACCGGTTCCGCGTGGAGGTCGAGCTGAGCCTGCCCGACGGAGACCTCCCCGCCGTCGCCCACCGGCTGCGCATGGCGCCGCGCACCTTGCAGCGCCGTCTGCGTGAGGAGGGCACGAGCTGGCGCGAGGAGATCGAGCGGGTACGGCGCCAATGGGTGGAGCACCTGCTGCAGAACACCCGCATGACGGTGGAGTCGATCGCCGCGCGCACCGGCTACGCCGACCAGCGGGCGCTGCGCCGGGCGATCCATCGCTGGTACGGCCACGGCCCCGCAGCACTTAGGCGGGATATGTCCCCTTCCTGACGCCTTCGGTCCTCCTGCTGGACCTGGCGTGATCCGTACGGTCACCGGCATGAAGGTTCGCACCGAGCAGAAGGCCGGACGCCGGCAGTGGTTCGGGCTGGCCGTCCTGTTGCCGCCGACCATGCTGCTCACCGCGGACCTGGGCGTTCTGTGGCCGGCCACCCCCTTCGTGACCGCCGATCTGCGGCCGTCGAGCGCCGAGTTCCTCTGGATCATCGACATCTGCGGCTTCATGACCGCCGGTTACCTGCTGGCCCTGGCGGCGACCGGCCCACAATTCCCACCAGAACGAGGAAGAACCATGGAGAACGCACTGTACGCCTACGACCCGATCGTCGACCGGCCGCCCATCCGCTGGCCCGGGGACGCCAGGGTGGCCTTCTACGTCGGCCTGAACGTCGAGCACTTCCTGTTCGGCCGGCCGTCGACGAGCCTGAACGAGGCCACCTCGGCCCTGGTACCCGACCCGCTGAACCACGGCTGGCGCGACTACGGCCCCCGGGTGGGTTTCTGGCGGGTGACGGAATGCCTGGACCGCCACGGCGTCCGGGCCAGCGTCCTGCTCAACTCGTCCGTGTGTGACCACTACCCGCAGATCATCCAGGCCGGTACGGCCCGCGACTGGGCGTGGGTGGCACACGGGCGGACCAACTCGGTCCTGCCGTCCGGCATGTCCGAGGACGAGGAACGCGCCGAACTGGCCGCGATGGTCGCCACGATCGAAAAGGCGACCGGCCGCCGGCCGCGCGGCTGGATGGGCCCGGCGCTCAACGAGACCCTCCGGACCCCCGCCCTGCTGGCCGAGCTCGGCCTGAGCTACGTGCTCGACCGGACCTGCGACGACCAGCCGTTCCGGTTGAACGTGCCCGGGATGCTGAGCGTGCCGTACTCGGTGGAGGTCAACGACCTCGGCCTGTTCACTGCGCACGGGATGACAGGGCCGGACTTCCTGCAACTGGTGAAGGACCAGTTCGACCAGCTTTATGCGGACTCGGCCACGAGCGGGCGGGTCATGGCGCTGGCCCTGCACCCGTTCGTGATCGGCCAGGCCTTCCGCGCCAAGTATCTCGACCAGGCGCTGGCCTACATCGCCGGGCACCCCGGCGTGTGGCTGACCACCAGTGACGAGATCGCCGCCCACTATGCGAGCGGGGCGTCATGAGCGCAGGCAGGCGGCGGCGGGGGCGCGGCGGTGCTGGGACGGGTGGTCGGGCGCTCCTCCATGCCCATTGGGGGGTGTACCTCACTGTGCCGCGCTCCCCGGTCCAGCAGGATCGTCGGTATGAGGGCGACGGGAACGGCGGGCGGCCTGGTTCTGGCCGCGCTGGTACTGACCGGATGCGGGCTGCAGGGCATCACGAAGGCGGCCAACCAGGAGCAGGTCACCTACAAGGTGACGGAGAAGGTGGCCGGGCTCTCCCTGGTCGGCGGGGCGGGCGAGGTCAGGGTCAGCGAGACGTCCGGCGCCGCGGTCCGGGTCGTGGAGACCCACCGCTGGTCGGCCGGACGTCCGGTCGCCGAGCACAAGGTGGAAGGTGACACGCTCACCATGAGCTACAACTGTTCGGCGGCCACGGACAACTGCTCGGTCGACTACGTGATCGAGGTGCCGGAGGGGCTGCGGGTGGAGGTCGAGACCGGCTCGGGGGGTGTCGACCTGCGCGGGCTCGGCGGTCCGCTGAAGGTGAAGGTCGGCTCGGGCGACGTCTCGGCGACCGGGCTCACCGGCAGGGAGTTCACGGGGCAGACGGGCTCGGGGGACATCGCACTGACGTTCGCGAGCGCGCCGGACAAGGTCGGCGTGACGTCCGGCTCGGGGCACGCCAAGCTCACGCTTCCGGCGGAGCCGTACGACGTCGAGACCAGCACGAAATCCGGGGAGACGAACGTCACGGTGACCGACGATCCGAGCGCGTCCCGGAAGATCGTGGCCACGTCCGGGTCGGGCGACATCGAGGTCCTGCGCGGCTGACCCGGCCGGCGGGCGCTACCTCGGGTCGCGCGTCACGTCCGCCGTCCCGAGTGCGGTGTGCCGAGCCGAGCGGCGGCGGTAGTCGCCGGGGGTGGTCCCGTACTGCTGGCGGAAGGCCAGGTGGAAGCCGACCGTCGAGTGGTAGCCGACGCGCTCGCCGATGCGGCTGTGGGCGAGGGTGGTCTCGCTCAGCAGGCGTGCGGCCTCCTGCATGCGGCGGGCGGTCAGGTGCCGGATCGGCGCCTCGCCGACCAGTTCGCGGAAGGTCGCCGCGAACGCCGAGCGCGACATCCCGGCCTGGGCCGCCAGCGACTCCACCGTCCAGGGCTCGGCGAACCTCGTCTGCACGGCGTGCAGCGCCGCCCCGATCGCCGGGTGGCGCAACGCCCGCAGGACCGGCGAGCCCTCGGCCAGCTCGCCCACGGCGGCCCGCAACGCCAGGACGAAGACCAGCTCGAAGGCGCGCAGGGCGACCAGCGTCGCGCCGGGTTCGGCCAGGTCCCACTCGCCGGCCAGCCGTCCGAGGGTGCCGCCGAGCAGCCCGTGACCTTCCAGCGCGGCCCGGTCGAGCACCAGGACGGGTGGCAGCGCCCGGTAGATCGGCGAGATGGCGGCCCGGTCGTAGTGGAGCCCGCCGCACAGCAGGACGGTCCGCTCGCCGGGCCCGCCCAGCTCGACGGTGCTCACGCCGCCCTGCGGCCGCTCGGGCAGCACAGCCGCGAGCGGCACGGCGGGACGCCCCGGCCGGTCGCCCAGCCGGTGGGCGCTGCCGTGCGGGAAGACGGCCAGGTCCCCGGCGCGCAGCAGGACGGGCTCGGCGCCGGGCAGCTCGACGGCACAGGCACCCTCGTGCACGTAGTGCAGCAGCGCGCAGTCCTCGCTCTCGCCCGCGACGCCCCAGGGCGAACCAGCCTGCCAGCGGCTGTGGAAGACGCCCTCCAGCCGCAGCGGGGCCAGCAGAGCGCTCAGCAGGTCACCATCCACCGGACAATCCTTAAATAACCCGATATTTCGCTTTATCGAGCGTATCGCCGATTGGGTGAAGGCTGTCCGGCATGACCTTTCTTGTGATCGGCGCGGCAGGCGCCCAGGGCGGCGCGGTCGCGCGGCGGCTCGTCGCCGAGGGACACACGGTGCGCGGCCTGACCAGGAGCGGCCGAGTTCCGCACGGGGTGGAGCCGGTCGCCGGCGACCTCGGCGACGCCGAGGCGGTGAAGGCGGCCTTCGCCGGGGTGACGCACGCCTCGGTGACGCTCCCCATGGTCTACGAGCCGGACAGGGTGGCCGCCCACGTCCACCATGTGCGCGACGCCGCGCTGGCGGCCGGGGTGCGGCGGCTGGTGTTCAACACCGCCAACCGGTTGCCCGAGGCCACCACGCAGGTGGCGGCCTTCGAGACACGCCGGTGGGCGGTGCGGGCGCTGCGGTCGGCCGGGCTGCCGGTCGTGGTGTTGTGCCCGCCGGTCTACCTGGACAACCTGGCCGCGCCGTGGGTGGCGGGTCCGCTGGCGGCCGAGGGCGTGCTGCGCTACCCGCTGCCCGCCGACCTGCCGGTGCCCTGGCTTTCGCACGACGACCTGGCGGCCGCCACGCACGCCGCGCTCGTGCGTGACGATCTGGAGGGAGCCGTGCTCAGGCTCGGCGGGCCCGACGTGGTGACCGGCGACGAGCTGGCGGCCGCCTTCGGCGCCCGTTACGCCGCGCAGGATCCGGACGAGTTCGAGGCGGGCCTGACGATGGCGCTGGGCGCGCCGACGGCCGCCGTGGTGGCGGCCACCTACCGCTGGGCCGCCGCCGACCGCGACCTGTTCGCGGCCGACCCCGAGGTGGCCGACCTGCTGGGCCTCCGGCTGACGCCGCTGCGCACCTGGATCGCCGCCCAGCCCTGGGCGACCCGGTGAACGGCGTCGAGGCGGAGATCGTCCGCCACCACGAGGTCATCGAACGCTGGCTCACCGGTGCCGCCGCGCGGGGGGAGTTCGCCCGCTTCGCCGACGCCCACGCCCCCGGCTTCACGCTCATCACCCCCGACGGCCGGACGCTCCCCCGCGACCAGGTCCTCGCCGAGGTCGAGGCACTCCACGGCAGGGCACCCGGGCTGACCATCGAGATCCGCCACGTACGGATCGTCGCCTCCGACGGCGCCCTCGCGGTGGCCACCTACCAGGAGGTCCAGCCGGATCGGACCCGGCAGTCCACGGCGGTCCTCCAGGCCGCCACGTGGTTGCACCTGCACGAGACCTGGCTCCCGTGACGGCGTCGGTGACGGCACGCCCCTCCACGAAGGCCCTGCCGCCTCCTTCACCATCCCCAGAGACAAGATCGTCGGAGCGTGTTCGAGAAGATCAGCTTGAGGGGGTGGAGCCGTGACACTCGCATCAGCCCACCGAGCCGGTTGGCAGGCTGCGGACATGTTCGGGAGGCGCGGTGGTCGCAGCGTTGACCATCAGGAGACAGGGGCCTCCCTGACCGCGGCGGACAGCCAGACGATCAGCCCGGTGAGGGTCACGAGGGCGATGACGATCAGTGCAGGAAAGTACCAACCCGGAAAAAGCGGCCCGAGATCGGCATCGCCGGAAGGATAGAGCACGATCGCGTAAGTGCTCAGTACGGCCAGGGCGAGACTCATCAGGTAGACCACGCCGGTGGCCGTGCACAGCATGAGGCCGCCGGCGGTGGATCGGCGATCCAGCCGGCCGCCCAGTTCCGCGAGCACGGCCGCCTCGGCGGCGAGGACGAGGGCGATCGCGCCCACCCATCCCCTCGCCGATCCGATCGCCCCGCCCAGCCGGCCCGGCAGCAGGTCGTTCCAGCCCTCGTGCCCGGGGTCGAGCCCCGCCCGGGCGGCCGACTGGAGGGCGACCAGGGTCACTCCGGCGTACAGCAACGGCGCGGCCAGAGTGCACAGCAGAGCGGGCGAGCGTTTCAGGTGCCGCAGGTCCATGATCGATTAGACGGCCGGCTCACACCGAGCGTTCCACGACGCACGACCGCCAGGCACCTGAGACGGTTACCATCTCTGTCAGCCGCAGATGTGACGGGCCTGACGTCGGGCGGGTCCGGCACGGGTAAGACGACGGCAACCCCGTACAAGAACGCGGCCACGCGCGACACTCACGCCGCCACCGCCACAACGGCGACCGGAGCGTGCGGCGGTCTGAGGCGCCGTCGCCGCCCTGGCCCTTCTCTTGCTGGTCCTCGTTCTCGCGGCCTGTGATTGCGCCTCACGGTCCAGGCTGTCACAGACGCTGAGGCTGTCGGGCGCCCTGCCTTCGCCTTGTCAAGCGCCAGGGTGATAGATCAGGTGCAGGACGCCGGTGGGGAAGGTGGCCGAGTGGACCAGTCGCAGCGGGGTCGGACCGCTGCCGGCGAAGAGCCGCTCTCCATGACCGAGGACGACCGGGTGGATGAGGAGATGTAGTTCGTCGAGCAGGTTGTCGCGTAGCAGCGATCGCACCAGGGTCAGGCTGCCACTGATGGTGACGTGCCGGTCAGGCCCCTGCTTGAGGGCGGCGAGTTCGCCGGAGACCGGGCCGGGGATGACGGTGGTGTTCTGCCAGGCCGGTGAGGTCAGCGTGGTCGAGGCCACCAGCTTGGGCATCGAGTTGATCCGGTCGGCGAACGGCACCTCGCCCCCTCTGGCAGGCCACGAGGCGGCGAACACCTCGTAGGTCCTGCGTCCGAGCAGGAGGATGTCGGCTTCGTCGAGCTGGCCGGAGACGGCCGCGGCCATCTCCCCGTCGTAGTAGGGAAAGTGCCACTGCTCGGGGGCTTCCACGACACCGTCCAGCGACACGAACAGCTGCGAGACGATGGTGCTCACGCTGTGGCCTCGGTGAAGAACGCGGCGAGCGCGGGGGCGATGGCCTCGGGGGCCACGTTGTGAGGCTGCCCGGTGAGCGTGGCCCGCCGGACGTCCGGCAGCAGATCGGCCACGGCCTGCGCCGTGCTGCTGATCCACGGGATCGTCTCGCCGTCGATCACCAGGGTGGGGGCCGTGACGCCGGTCAGCCGATCGGCGGGCAGGGAGAAGTCGCCGGTGATGGTGGCGTCGTAGACGAGCGTGTGGGCCACGGCCTCCATCGCCGGCCAGCCCGGGAAGTCGCGCATCGGGGCCACGAACTCGGCCGGGATGCCGACCGCGGCGGTGAGGAACAGCTCGCACATGTCGCCCCGGCGGCCCTCGGCCAGCAGTGCCACGAGCTGCTCGCGGTAGTCGGCCGGCACCGGCGTACGGGTGCCGGGCAGGATGTAGGGAACCTCCCACACCGCCAGCCTGTCGACGGCGAGCCCGCGGGCGGCGGCCTCCAGGGCGATGATGCCACCGCCGGAGGTGCCGTACAGGTGCGCCGACCCGCCCGCCGCGGTGATGAGCGCCTCGATGTCCTCGTACTCGCGGTCGACCGCGTAGGGGGCGGTGTCACCGCTGTCGCCACGGCCGCGCCGGTCGTAGTTGTAGACGGTCAGGTCCTTGGCCAGCAGCTCGGCCAGGGGCGCGGTCGCGGATCGGTCGTTGGGGCCGGCGCCGATCAGGATCACCGCCGGGCCCTGCCCGATCCGGTCGTAGGCGATCGCGGTGCCGTCCTGCGAAATGACCTTGTCCATGTCGATTCCCTCGTGTTCGTGTTCGTCGCTTGCGTGATCAGAATGCTTCACGTGGCAGCTGTCCGACATCCGTGGACTCCACTGATTCGCCACTGAGAGATCCATGACGTCCACACGTACGTGATGATGTCCGAATGATCGCAAAGGTGTCCCAGCGCGAGGCCGAGGTGCTGGCGGCGGTGGCGGCGCGGCTGTCGAACGCGCAGATCGCGAACAGGTTGCGCATCTCCGTCCGCACGGTCGAGAGCCACGTCGCCTCGCTGCTGCGCAAGTACGGCGTGGCCGACCGGCAGGAGCTGGCTCAGCAGGCGGTGCAGGCCGGCGTGGACCGCGACATCCCGGACACGCCGCAACCCGGGATTCCCACCCCGATGACCTCGTTCGTCGGGCGCGCACGAGAACACGAGGCGGTCCTGGCGGCGTTCGGCGCCTCCCGGCTGGTCACCCTGCTGGGTCCTGGCGGCGCGGGCAAGAGCCGCCTCGCGGTGGAGATCTGCTCCACGTACCCGGCCGGCGGGGCGTTCGTGGATCTGGTTCCCGTACGGGACGGGTTCGTCGCGCAGGCGGCGGCCAAGGTGCTCGGGGTCAGTGAGCGCGCCCAGCAGCCGTTGGAGGACGCCGTCATCGAACGGCTTCGCCGTGATCGGGCGCTGCTCGTCCTCGACAACTGCGAGCACATGCTGGACACCGCTGCCGGCTTCGCCGCGCGAATGCTGGCAGCCTGTCCGGGCACCCGGATCCTCGTGACGAGCCGCGAGCGCCTCGGCGTGCCCGGCGAACGTACCGTGCCGATCGGCCCGTTGCCCCTGGCCTCCGACGCGGAGGCGCTCTTCCTCGACCGGGCCACCGCGGCCGATCCCGAGTTCGACGCCGACCCGGCCCTGCTGACGCAGATCTGCGCCCGGCTCGACGGCATTCCCCTGGCCATCGAACTCGCCGCGGCCCGCAGCGCCTCTCTGGGGCTTGCCGGGCTGCTCGTCGCGCTCGACGACACGCTGAGGCTGCTCACCGGAGGACGGGCCGCCGACCGGCGGCATCGGTCCCTGCGCGCGGTGCTCGAATGGAGTCACGACCTGCTCGACCAGGAGGAACAGGCGCTGTTCCGGCGATTATCGTTGTTCTGCGGCGGCTTCGACCTGGCCGCCGCGACGGCGCTCACCGCCGGCCGCCGACCCGGCGCCGTAAGCCATGTGCTGGGGCGACTCGTCGACAAGAGCCTCGTCGTACGCGCCCCGGGGACAGCGAGCCGATGGCGGCTCCTGCAGACCGTCAGAGCCTTCGCCGAGGACCTGTTACGAGACTCCGGCGAGTACGACGCGGCTCGGGAACTCCATCTGCTGTGGGCCGCCGGTACCGCGACGGCGATGCAGGAGCGGCTGATCGCCGCCAGACAGCACGCCGCCAGACAGCACGGCGCCGGGACGGCGGCGCCGATCGGAGACAGCCAGAAGGACGGCGCCGAGGTCTGGCGGCGGGAGTTCGACGAGGTCGCGGACGATCTGCGTGCGGCGCTGGCCGCCGCCCCGCCCGGACCGGGCGGGGCGGCGCACCGGCTGGCCCGCTCGCTGGGTCACCTCACCTTCGCCCGCCGGTTCCTGGCCGAGGCCCAAGGCCACTACCGACAGGCAGCCGAACGAGCGCCCGGCCCCGCCGAAGCGGCCAAGGACCTGCGGAACGCGGCCGACTGCTCCCTGGACAACATCTCCGGGCAGAACGTGTTCGACCTGCTGCTCGCCTCAGCGGCACAGGCCCATGCCGCGGGCGACAAGAACGGCCGCGCGGTCGCCCTGGCCCGTGCGGTGGAGACGGGCGCAAGGTTTCTCGCCTCCTTCCCCGAGGGCATTCCCGGCGAACGGCTACGCCGTGATCTCACGGAAGCCGCCGAGGCCGGAGACCCCGGCGACCCGGTCGTGGCGGCGGCCCTCGCCACGGCGGCAGCCTGGACCGAGCGGCCGGGCGCCTTCGACCCGGACCCGACCCTGGCCGCCCGCGCGCTCGACATCGCACGGACGACGCGCGACGCCGTGCTCATCAGCGCGGGGCTCGACGCGGTGACGACCGCCGCCGTGCGGGCCGGCCGGCATCGCGAGGCCCGGGGGTACACCGAGGAACGGCTGGCACTGCTGTCGGAGATGGACCGCGACGACCCGCGTTCGGCCATCGAGATCGTGGACACCCTGCACGTGGCCTGCACCGACGCGATCGTCGCGGGAGATCTGCCCGCGGCGATCAGCGCCGGTCGGCTCATGATGGCCGACGACCTCGTCGGAGACCACCCCTACATTTCGGCCAGCAGGCTGATCCCCGCGCTCGTCCTCACCGGAGACCTCGGCGCGGCCCTGCGCTACGGCGAACGGATGTGGGAGGGCTGGGAACGAGCCGGCCGCCCCCCGGCCGGATGGCTGCTGCCTTCCGTGTCGGCCATCGCGCTCGCCCACGGACTCCTCGACGACCGGGCGCGTTTCCGGCTCTGGCGTCACAGAGCCGGCGTGGTGGTCGACCACGCGCAGGCCGGGCATGCCCGGCTGACTTCCTTCGGCGCGTTCGTCGATGCCCGGGCCGCGCTGCACTACGGCGACCTGAGCGACGCCACCGCCCTGGTGGAGCGGGCTTTCGACTCGTTCTCGATGGGACGTTACGTGGCGTACGCGCAGGCGGCGGGAGCCGAGCTGGCCGTCGTCGCCGGGCTGCCCGACGCGCCGGACCGGCTCGCGGCCGCGCTCCTCACCGCCGGTGAGAACCACTGGGCCTCTGCATGCCTTGCTCGCGCCGGCGGCAGGCTCCACGCGGATCCGGGCGCGCTGGCGGCCTCCGTCGCCCAGTGGGAGGGTATCGACGCTCGGCTGGAACGAGCCCATACCCTCCTGCTGATCCCACATCGCGTCGAAGAGGGCCGCGCCGCCCTCGACGCACTGATGAGGAGTGCGGGCAGGAGAAACCGGTAAGTCGTCCGCTCCCACCCACGTGGGCGCTCGTACTCTGGATCTAGGCGGGGACCCAGGAGCGCGTCGGCACCGTCGCGGTCAGCTCGAACCACTCGCCGTCCCGGGCCAGGTCCAGCCGCCCGTCCAGCTCGGCCAGGCGCGTGGTCAGGTTGCCCATCCCGGCCGAGCCGCGGCGGATCGGCTTGGCCTGCGCGCCGTCGTTCCGTACGGCCAGGCGTATTTCGCCGTCGCGTTCCTTGGTGCTGATCGCGCAGTGGCGGGCGGAGCTGTGCCGCAGCACGTTGGTGACCGCCTCGCGCAGCACGGCACCGAGCGTGGTCTCCACCTCGGTGCCGAGCATGCCGTGACCGAGCTCCAGCGTGACCTCGATGCCCGCGGCCGCCAGCACCGAACGTGCCGATTCCGCCTCGCCCGCCAGCGACAGCCTCCCCCGCTCGCCGGAGACGGTCCGCAGGTCGCCCATGGCCTGCTCGGTCATGGCCAGCACGTCGTCCAGTTCGGCGCGGGCGCGTTCGGGTTCCAGCCGCCTGGCCAGCTCGCTCTTGAGCAGGATCGCCGCCAGCGTGTGCCCGAGCAGGTCGTGCAGGTCACGCGCGGCCCGCAGCCGCTCCTCCACCACCACCGACCTGGCCAGCCCGTCCTTGGCCGCGTTCAGCTCCCGGTCCAGCCGCGCCAGCGTGAACAGCCCGTAGATGACCAGCCCCGTCACGAGCGTGCTGACCGTGTAGTTCACCACCAGCGGGTACGGCAGGCCGATCACCAGCCCGGTGCCCCCCACCACCGCCATGACGGCGGCCACCAGCGGCACCGCCGCTCGCAGCCGCAGGGCCAGCAGCAGCGGCCCGGTCAGGAACCCGGTCGTCACCAGCCAGGCCTGCTCGAACACCGGGATCGGGGCGAGCGTCAGCACCCCCATGACGATCAGCGCGATCGGATGCCTGCCCTCGATCGAGCGCAGGTGGATGACGATGATGACGACCAGCAGAGGAAGGGGCCACCATGAGCCGGCCAGCAGCAACGCCTTGGCCGAGAACCCGACCAGCACCGCCGCGAGCACCGCCGTCGACAGCTTGCTGGACAGGGCGGGCGGGTCCGGCAGCGTGGTGCCGGGCAGCGCCACCTCCACGAAGACCTGGGCGTTGTCGTCGACGCCAGTGGTGAGCGTGCCACCGGCCGCCGCGACCTGGGCGGGGAGATCGGCCAGGAATTCGTCCGTGGCACTGGGAGTGCCGTCGTGGGCGATGCTCAGCCGGACGGTGCCGTCTTCTGTGGCGGACTCGATCACGCAGCGGGAGGCGGCGCGGCGCCGGACGATCTCGGTCACAGCCTCGCGCAGGACGGTGGCCAGCAGCGCGCCGGCCGGGCCGAGCGGTTCCGCGTGCCGCATCCGCACCTCGGTGGCGATGCCCGCGGCGATCAGCATGCCCTTGGCGGTGGTGAGTTCGGGGGCCAGCGACATCGCGCGGTAGCCGACGGCGGCCGCTCTGGCCTCGCTCAGCGAGTGCCGGGCCGATTCCACGTCAGGCGTGCCATTCCGGGCGCTGGCCGCGATCGTGTCGAGCGCGGCGCCCAGGCTGTGGTTGAGTTCCGCCGCGATGCGGAGCTGTTCCTCGGCCGCCGCGGTCATCGCCAGCGACAGGCGAGCGGCGGTCACTTCCTGGATCCGGTCCAGCATCGTGGCCAGGCCGTAGACGATCAGGGCGATCAGGACCATGCTGATCACCGGGTCGGCCGGTCCCAGCAGCAGCGCGCTGCCCGTCACCACGAGGGCGAGCGGCCAGGACCTGGTCAGCAGCAGGGAACCGGCGACGAAGCCGAGGATGCCGACCGAAGTGTCGAACACGAACACGGAACCGTAGGCGGCGGCGGCCTGCAGCGCGATCAACCACCAGGACCGGCGCCGGGTGAAGAGCACCTGTAAGCCGAGTACCGCCAGGGCCAGGGGTGACCCGGCTATCGCGTAGACGCCTGCTAACCCGGCCAGCACCAGAAGGACGGTCCACTTTGCCCACGTTTGCACCCACGTAGCCTACGAGCACCGTTGCCGCCGCCATCACCGCGAGGAGCACACCGGCGGCCAGGAAACTGGACCACTTCCACGATTGACGAGCATCGGGCACGTATCTGGGACGCGCCGGGCACTCTCCGGAGGGGCGGCCGCACACATCCCATGGAGGCGCCCATGCCCAGGATCGGGTTCGAATGGCAGTTCCAGCGTACTGAGCTGAGGTTTCTGAAGAATTCCAGGGACGGCTGGCAGGCCGAGGAAGCCCTGCCGTCCAAGGGACGGGTCTGCTACTGGCAGGACCCCGGGGTGGCCATCGAGTCCGACGGCGGCGACGTCGAGATCATCACCGACTCGGTGACGACGTGGGCGGCCCTGCGCCGTCAGCTCGTCTTCATCGGCGAGCTGCTGAGCCTGCTGACGAGCCGTTCACCCGACCCCGCCGCGCTTCCTGCCGCGTTCCTCCAGGCCGACGAGGAGGAGGCCGACACGGCGACCGGCCCCAGGCGATCGAGCAGGAGCCGGACGAGCAACAAGACGCAGGCCGTGCGGGTGGCCCAGGGGCACCTGAGGACCCACGACGACGTCCAGCAGACCGACGGCCTGCGCTTCGTGCCGGGCACCAACGTGGGCAACATCGTCACCGTCGCGCTGGCGGCGCCCATCAAGAGGTGCGAATTCGACTCCGCCGGCAACCCGGTGGTGACGACCGCCTGTGCCGCGGGCGACGTCCTGGCCTTGACCGCCGGTGGGAACCTCGTCCACGGAACGGTCCAGGCCACCATCGACGTGCCGCTGGTGCAGCTGCCCGACCGGCTGAGGGTGCTCGACTTCGATCCGAGCGAGCGGGTGCACGCATGGCTGGCGGGACGCCATCAGACGGACAACCTCATCGGGTTCGTCACGCTGATCCAGTACATGCTGTGGGTCTTCGCCCATCAGAAGCTCACCTCCGACGACGGGCCGAAGGCGGGCTTCGCGCTGCTGCCGCGTACGAACCTGCGCTCGGTCTACATGAACGCGCTGACCGAAGTGGAACGGTCCGCTTTCGACGCCATGGTCAACGCCCTGCCCGAGGACGAGCAGAATTCCCGGGTGTGCCCTCGGCCGTACGGTCTCGGCGGGCGGCACACGTGCGACAACCAGCTCACCCTCTTCTGGTGGCTGCGGTCGATCCAGGTCGGCGACCCCGGTCAGGGCGACGAGACGCTGGCCGTCCACATGAGCGGCGACGGCCCGCGCGGCGTCGCCTACGACGCGATGTCCCCGCCTCGCGGCTACCCCGCGCACGAGCCCTTCCCCGGGCGGCCGGCGGAATGGTTCACGTACTCCATGGGGCAGAAGACGACGCCGTACCGGGCCTCGCACGTGGTCGTGGAGTACCGGCAGACCGACCTCTTCGGCCTGAAGAACGGCATGGGAACGTACGAGCAGTTCGTCACCGCGGCGATGGACGCGGCCCGCAGCGCGGGTCTGGACGTGCCGGACTGACAACCTCCGCGCCCCGACGAAGGCCGGATCAGCCGGGTTCGGCCAGGTCGAGGAAGGCTCGTACGGCGGGCCCGCGGTCGCTCGGCGACACGACGGCCAGGGCGAGCGTCCGGGTGAGGCGTGGTTCGAGCGGCCTGGTGACGACCGGTCCGAGCTCGGCCGGCAGGCCGAGCTCGGGCACGATGCTGACGCCCAGGCCCGCGGCCACCATTTCGAGGATGGCCGACTGGCCGCCGGCCTCGTAGGCGACGTCCAGCTGGACGCCGGCCTGGCGTGCCGCTTCGGTGATGAGCGGGCGGCAGCCCGCCGTGGTGAGGATGAACGGCTGCCCGGCCAGGTCGGCGATGTGGACGCTCTCCTGCCCGGCCAGGCGATGGCCGTCCGGCACCACGGCGACCATCTCGTGGGTGCTGAGCGGGATCGTGTGCAGGCCGGGGGCGGGGAGCGTGACCACGCCGACCTCGGCCGCGCCCCCGCGCAGCCAGCCGCGGACGTCGTCGTCGGCCCCCTCGAACAGGCGCACCTGGACCTGGGGGTAGCGGTCGGTGAAGGTCCGCAGCCGGGGGGCGATGAGGGTGCCGGTGGCGCTGGGCAGGCTGGCCAGCCGGAGCGGCCCGGTGACCTCACCGGCGGCGGCCGCCACCTCCGCGCGGATCAGGTCGAAGTGGCGCAGAGCCTCGCGAGCCCGGAGATGGGCCCGCCGTCCGGCCTCGGTGAGGGCGATGCCGTCGGCGTGCCGGACGAACAGGGGGGCGCCGAGCTCACGTTCGAGGGCGGCGACGGCGCGGCTGACAGCGGGCTGGGACATGCCGATCAGATCCGCCGCCGCGGTGAAGCCGCCTTGCTCGGCGACCGCGATCAGCACTCGGAGCTGCGTCAACGTCATGGGGCCATACCCTAAACGATATTTGACCGGCGCTGCTCCATTCCCGCATGGTTATGGCCATGTCCACACGCATGACGATCGAGGTCGACGGCCGCATGGCCAGTTGTCTGACGGCGGGCGAGCACGGCCCGCAGGTCCTGTTGCTCCACGGCACCTACTGGAGCCGGGTCTGGCTGCCGGTGCTCGACGACCTGGCCGCGGCCGGGTTGCGGCCGGTCGCCGTCGACCTCCCCGGCCTGGGCCGCTCGGAGGGGGAGCTGACGCCGGAGACGGCCACCGTGCCCGCACTGGCCGCCTGGGTGGCGCGGTTCGCGGCGGCGCTCGGCATGGACGCGCCGGCGGGCGTGGCCGGCCACGACATCGGCGGTGCGATCGCCCAGCGGTTGCTGGTGGGCGGCGAACTGGCGGTGCCCCGGCTGGCGCTGGTGAACTCGGTGAGCTACGACTCCTGGCCGGTGCCCGGCGTGGCGCGCTACCGCGACCCCGCCGTGGTCGCCGCCACCACCGTGGAGGAGTTGCTCGCCGCCCGGCGCGTGGCCGTTTCCACCGCCCTGGCCCGGTCTGTCGCCGAAGGGGAGCTGGCCGACTATCTCGACCCGTGGCGCGAACCACGCGTGGCGCGGTCCTGGATGGCGCTGGCCGGCGCCGCCGACAGCCGCCACACCCTCGACCTCATGCCCGCCCTGCTCGCCTGCGACGCGCCGAAGCTGCTGGTGTGGGGCGAGGACGACACCTTCCAGAAGGTCGGCTACGCGCAGCGGTTCGCCGACGAGGTGCCGAACACCACGCTGGTGCGGGTCGCGAAGGCCGGTCACATCCCCATGGAGAACGATCCCGCGATGGTCGCCCGCACGCTGGCCGCGTTCTTCCTGGCTTGACGGTCCGCCGCTCGCCGCGCCGATGAAATCGAAGGGAAATCCCGTGCCTTCCGGCCGCCAATCATCGAACTAAAATGGCCGGCAGCGCATTACAGCGCGGCGTTTCAATGCCGCACCCCCTAGGGGAGCCGTAGGGGGGCCTTAGGGGGATATCGCTCCAGGTCTGGTGCATACCATGTCGGGTGAATCAGTGAGGGTTTGCGAAGCATGTCTGGATACTCCGCCGGCAGCTCCACGAAAGGACCCCGAATATGCGTGTGGTGATCACTCAAATCGCGGCGACCAGTCATCTTTGCCTGACCGCACCGATCGGATGGGCGCTCAAGGCGGCAGGGCACGACGTGGTGGTGGCCACACAGCCGGATCTCCTCAACGCGGTGAACAATATGGGGTTGACCGGCGTGGCGGTCGGCAAGGAGGCGAGGCTCGCCGAGCGTATGGCGAACCTGCAGCCGGAGGAGACCATTCACGGCACCGAATATGACATCACCGAGACCCGGCCCCACGTCCTCACCTATGAATACACGCGCGACACCCTCGCGGCGCTCGCCTCCCCGCTGTCGCTGGACCTCATGGTCGACGACACGATGTACGACGACCTTGTGGCCTTCTGCCGGCACTGGAGGCCCGACCTGGTCGTCTGGGACTCGGTCACCTTCTCCGGGCCGGTGGCGGCGACCGTGTGCGGCGCGGCGCACGTCCGGACGACCTGCGGCCTGGACCACTGGGCGCGCATGCGCGAACTGTTCCTGCGTCTGCGCAGGGATCGCCCCGGCGCCGAGGACGAGGACCCGGTCCGCGACTGGGTGGCCGCCAAGCTGGCGAAGTACGGCTGCGATTACGACGAGAGCGTCATTCTCGGGCACGCCACGCTCGATTCCGTCCCGTCCTGGCTGAGATATCCGACGGAGTCGGCTCACCTGCCCATGCGCTATGTCGCGCACAACAATCCCGGGGCATTCCCCTCCTGGCTGTCCGAGTCGATTCCGGATCGCCCCCGCGTCTGTCTCACCATGGGAGTCTCGCTGGAGGAAGTGTGGCGCGCCGGCGCCACCTTCGCGCTCAAGGACCTCTACGAGGCGATCGTGGACCTGAACGTCGAAGTCATCGTGCTGAGCGAACCGCCCTTCGGGGATTCCGTGACGGCGATCCCGGACAATATTAAATTCGCCGGATTCGTCCCGAACAATTTCCTGCTGAAGAGCTGCGCCGCGATCATTCATCATGGCGGCTGGGGAACCACGGCGACGGCGATACTGAACGGCGTACCGCAGATCATCATTCCGCATTCCGTCTACGACGCCCACCAATTGGCCGAGGGGGTCGCCACCCGCGGCGCGGGCGTGCATCTTCCGCCCGACCAGGTGAGTGCGGCGAGCCTTCGCCGGGAACTGCAGCGGGTCCTGGAGGAGCAGACGTTCGCCCGGAGCGCGGCGGAGATCCGTCAGGACATGCTCTCCATGCCCACTCCGCATGACATCGTCAAGGACCTTGATGATCTCGTGAGCCGTCATCGGCAGGCGACCCCCATGCGATGAGCGCGGAGGAGGCGGCAAATGGCTGACGAAGAAAAACTCCTCAAGTATCTGCGCCAGGTGGCCGAGGAACTCCAGCACGCCAACCAGCGCCTGCGTGAGCTCGACGCGAAGGAGCACGAACCGATCGCGATCGTGGGCATGGCCTGCCGGCTCCCCGGCGACGTCGGCTCTCCCGAGGACCTGTGGCGCCTGGTGAGCGAGGGCAGGCAGGGGGTCGGGCCTTTCCCGCAGGACCGGGGCTGGAGCCTCAGGACCACGATGGACGACTCCCCCGACGGCCTCCCCTACGTCCTGGAAGGCGGCTTCCTGCGGGACGCGGGAGGGTTCGACGCGGCGTTCTTCGGGATCTCCCCGAGGGAGGCGCTGGCCATGGATCCCCAGCAGCGGCTGCTGCTGGAGGTGTGCTGGGAGGCCCTGGAGCGGGCCGGGATCGACCCGCACACCCTGCGACGCACGGCGACCGGCGTGTTCGTCGGCGCGTTCGGCAACGATTACGGGATCGGCGGCGGCCCCTTCCCCGAGGGCACCGAAGGCTACCTGGGCACGGGGACGTCGAGCTCGGTGATGTCCGGGCGGGTGGCGTACACGCTGGGGCTGGAGGGGCCGGCTCTGACGGTGGACACCGCGTGCTCGTCCTCGCTGGTGGCGATGCACCTCGCGTGCGCGTCGCTGCGGCGCGGGGAGAGCAGGCTCGCGCTCGCCGGAGGCGTGACGATCCTCTCCACCACGCAGATCGTGGACATCGGACGCCAGCTCGGAGGATTGGCCCGAGACGGCCGCTGCAAGGCGTTCTCCGACGACGCCGACGGCACGATCTTCTCCGAGGGCGTCGGGATGGTGCTGCTGGAACGGCTGACCGACGCCCGCGCCAACGGGCATCCGGTGCTGGCGGTGGTGCGGGGATCGGCGGTCAACCAGGACGGCGCCAGCAACGGGCTGACCGCGCCCAACGGCCCGTCGCAGGAACGCGTCATCCGTCAGGCCCTGGCCGACGCCCGGCTGTCGGCGTCCGAGGTGGACGTGGTGGAGGCGCACGGCACGGGCACCGCGCTGGGCGACCCGATCGAGGCGCAGGCGCTGCTGGCCACCTACGGGCACGACGGCGACGCGGCGGAGCCGGTGTGGCTGGGATCGGTCAAGTCGAACATCGGGCACACCCAGGCGGCCGCCGGCGTCGCAGGTGTGATCAAGATGGTCATGGCCCTGCGGGAAGGCCACCTGCCGCGGACCCTGCACGTGTCGGCTCCCACCCACCACGTGGAGTGGGGCGACGGGCCCGTACGGCTGCTGGAGCAGGGCCGGCCCTGGCCGGACCGGGGCAGGCCGCGGCGGGCGGGAGTGTCGTCCTTCGGGGTCAGCGGCACCAACGCCCACCTGGTTCTCGAACAGGCCCCCGACCCCGATCCGCCCGCAGACTCCCACGCCTCCGGTGTCATGGTGCCAGGACGGGTGCCGTGGACAGTGCCGTGGACGGTGTCGGGCCGGGGCGAACGGGCCTTACGGGCTCAGGCCGGACGCCTGGCCGCCCACGTGCGCGAGCACGCGGAGCTGGAGCCGGAGCCGATCGGGCACGCCCTGGCGACCCGGCGTACGCACTGGGAGAACCGGGCGGTCGTGGTGGGCCGGGACCGGACGGAGCTGCTGGCGGGCCTGACGGCGCTGGCCGAGGGCCGCTCGCACGCGTCGGTCGTCGAGGGGGTCGCCGCCGGAGGGCGGCGCGACGCGGTGTTCGTCTTTCCCGGACAGGGTTCGCAGTGGGCCGGAATGAGCCTGGAGCTGCTGGAGGACAGCCCCGTGTTCGCCGCCCGCCTCCGCGACTGCTTCGCCGAGATCGAGAAGCTGGTCGACTGGAAACCGCTGGACGTGCTGCGCCAGGCCCCGGGCGCGCCGGATCTGGAGCGGATCGAGGTTCTGCAGCCCCTGACGTTCGCCATGATGGTGTCGCTGGCGGCGTTGTGGGAGTCGGTGGGGGTGCGCCCGGTGGCGGTGGTCGGCCACTCGCAGGGCGAGCTGGCCGCCGCGTGCGTGGCGGGGGCGTTGTCCCTGCCCGACGCCGTGCGCCTCATCGTGGGGCGGAGCCGCCTGTTCGCGGACCGGCTGGCAGGCCGGGGCGCCATCGCGGCGGTCGAGCTGGGCGAGCTCCGGGTACGTCAGGTCATCGCCGACTGGGGCGTCCCGGTGACCGTCAGCGCGACCAACAGCCCCACGGCCTCGGCCGTGTGCGGCAGCCCGCAGGCGCTGGCCGACTTCGTCTCCCGCTGCCGGGCCGCGCGCATCCAGGCCCGCTCGCTGACCTCGACGGTCCCGTCCCACTCCGCCGAGGTCGAGCCGCTGCGGCAGGAGTTCCTGGACCTCGTCGGGCCCCTGGCCGCCCACCCGGCCCGCGTGCCCTTCTACTCCACCGTCACCGCCGCGCCGATCGACGGCGCCGAGCTGACCGCCGAGTACTGGTACCGCAACGCGCGTGAACCGGTGCGGTTCCACCCTGTCATCCAGCGTCTGCTGGCCGACGGGCACCACACCTTCCTGGAGGTCAGCCCTCATCCCGTGCTCACCATGAGCGTCCAGCAGACCATCGAGCAGAGCGGCGCCGACGCTCGCGCGCACTCGTCGCTGCGCCGTCACGAGGGCGGCGGGCGCCGGTTCCTGCTGTCGATGGGTGAACTGCACGCCCATGGCACGTTCGTCGACTGGCCGGCCGTCCTGCCGCCCGATGGCGGCGTGGCCGACCTGCCGACCTACGCCTTCCGCCACCAGAGCTACTGGCTGCGGCCTTCCGCCGCGGCCAGGGCCGCGGACGACGACGGGTTCTGGTCCATGCTGCGGGACGCCTCCCCCGGCGACCTGGCCCGGCGCCTGGACGTGGACGCCTCCGCCGTGGACGCGGTCGTTCCCGCGCTGACCCGGCTGCGGCAGCGCCAGCGCGACGAGAGCGTGCTGCGACGCTGGCGCTACGAGATGGCCTGGCACCCGGTGCCCCCTTCTCCCGCCGGCGACCCGTCCGGCCTGGGCCGATGGCTCGTCGCCGTCACCGCCGGAACCGCGGGCGACCCGCTGCCCGGCCGGATCGCCGACGACCTGACCGCCCATGGCGCCCAGCTCGTCACCGTCGAGCTGGCCGACGCCGATCGCACGCGGCTCGCCGAGCAGATCCGGCACGCCTGCTCCGACGCCCCCGTGACCGGCGTGCTCTCCCTGCTCGGCCTCGACCAGGACGCACATCCGGAGTTCCCGCCCCTGACCCGCGGAGCGGCCGCGACCGTCACGCTGATGCAGGCCCTGTCCGACGCCGGCACGACCGCGCCCCTGTGGGTGGTGACCTCCGGGGCGGTGGCCGTCCACGCCTCCGACGAGGTGCGAGACCCGGGCCAGGCGTGGTTGTGGGGCCTGGGCACGGTCGCCGCCCTGGAACAGCCTGCCACGTGGGGCGGCCTCGTCGACGTGCCCGCCCTGCCCGACCCCGAGGACCTGGCGTGCCTGCGGGCGGCGATCGCCGGCGCCGGCGGCGAGGACCAGATCGCCGTCCGCGCCCATGCCGCCCACGCCCGCCGTATGATCCGCGCGCTGCCCGACGACCGGGACTCCGCTCCCTGGCGTCCGCACGGCACCGTCCTGATCACCGGCGGCACCGGGGGCATCGGGCGGCAGCTGGCCCGCCGGCTGGCCCTTCAGGGCGCCGACCACCTGATCCTGCTCAGCCGGCGCGGCCCCGACGCCGAAGGCGCCGGCGACCTCCAGGCAGAACTGGCCGCGACAGGCAGCACGGTGAGCGTCGTCGCCTGCGACATCACCGATCCCGACGCGCTGCGCGCCGCCCTGGACCGCCTGCCTCATCCGCTGACGGCCGTGATCCACACCGCCGGGGTCGCCGCGCCCGACCGCCTCATCACCGAGCAGACCCTGGCTGACGTCGCCCGCATCGCGGACCCGAAGGTCTCGGGCACGCTCGCCCTGCACGAGGTGCTGCGCGACCACTCCCCGGAGGTCGTCGTCCTGTTCTCCTCCGGCGCCGCCGTCTGGGGCCAGCACGGCCAGGCCCCCTACGCCGCCGCCAACGCCTTCCTGGACGCCTTCGCGGCGCACCGGCGCGCCGCCGGGCTGCCCGCCACGTCCATCGCCTGGGGCGCCTGGGGCGGCGGCGGCATGGTCGACGCCGCCGTCGGCGATCGGCTGGCCAGGATCGGCGTCCGGATCATGCCGCCCGACCTGGCCGCCGAGGCCCTCTCCCATGCCCTGGCCGCGCCCGATCGGCAGCACGTCGTCACCGACATCGAGTGGGACCGTTTCGCCCCCGCCTACTCCCTGTCGCGCCCCCGCCCTCTGGTGTCGGCCGTCCCTGAGTACGCGCAGGCCCTGGCGACCGACACCACCGCCGCCGCCGGCGCCCAGGACACCGACCTCCGCAGGAGACTCGACCCGCTGTCCCCCGCCGCACGGCAGGACGCCCTGGTCGCCCACATCCGGGCGGAGGCCGTGAAGATCCGCGGGCTGGCCGGTGTCGAAGCGGTGGGGCCGGACAAGAACTTCCTCGAAGTCGGCTTCGACTCGCTGGGTGCGGTGGAGCTGCGCAACGTCCTGAACCGGATCACCGGGCTGCGCCTGCCGGCCACCCTGGTCTTCGACCAGCGCACCCCCGCCAACCTGGCGCGCTATCTCCTGGCGGAGCTCTACGGGCAGGACGGTGCCGGTTCCGCCCTTAACGGCAACGGCTCACTCAGCACGCTGCTGCACGAGGCGACCGCCGGCGGCAAGCTGCACGAGGCGATCGCGATGCTGGAGGCCGTGGCGAAGCTGCGTCCCTCCTTCCGGGCCGGGGAAACGCCCGCCAAGGCCCCGGCGCCGCTGCTGCTGGCGTCCGGGCCCGAGTCGCCCCGGCTGTTCTGCTTCAGCACCCCGGTGGCGCTGGGAGGGGCGGCGCAGTTCGCGCGGCTGGCGGCCGGGTTCCAGGGCGTCCGCGATCTCTACGCGCTGCCCGTGCCGGGATTCGCGCCGGAGGAGCCGCTGCCCGACAGCGTGGACGCCGTGGTCCGCTTCTGGGCGCAGTGCGCGGCCGAGGCGGCCGGCGGGCGACCGTTCGCGCTGCTGGGCTACTGCGCCGGCGGGAACTTCGCCTATGCGGCGGCGGCCCACCTGGAGGGCATCGGCCTCCATCCGGAGGGGCTCGTGCTGCTGGACACGTTCCCCGATCTCACCGTCGTCGACGAGATAGGCGACGCGATGACGCAGGGCATGTTCGAGCGCGAGGATCGTTTCGGTCCGTTCACCGACGCCAGGATGGCCGCGATGGGCCGTTATTACCGCCTGACCAAGGAGCTCTTCGAGCACACCGGCCCGGCACCGGTCAAGACGCCGGTTCTCTGCCTCGCCCCCGACACTCCGCTGCCGTCGGGCCCCGACGGACAACGACGCCGGACAGGGCAGTGGCGGGCCACCTGGCCGGGCGAACACACCTTGTGCGAAGTCAGAGGTGACCATTTCACGGTTCTCGAAAGCGAGGCCCCGACCACGGCTGCGGCGATCGACGACTGGCTCAGGTCGCTGGGCGGGTAGCGACTTTCGGGCGGCTTTGTGATCTGATTCATGCGACGCCGCCACAGGCGCCCCTCACGACAGCGCTTCCCTGACATCACCGTGCTCGGAGACAAAACGTGAACGTCGTTGGCGAAGGCAAGAAGGCAGGAAAGCAGTGGGCCGGGCTGGCCGTCCTCATGCTGCCTTTGCTGATCACCTCCACCACCGTCACCGTCCTGTTCTTCGCGCTCCCGGCCATCGCGGCCGACCTGCGACTGAGCGGGGTCGAGCAGCTGTGGATCGTGGACATCTACACGTTCGCGCTGGCCGGGCTGCTGCTCCCCATGGGGAACCTGGGTGACCGGATCGGGCAGCGGCGCCTGCTGCTGGCCGGATCGGCGGTGCTGGGCATCACCTCGGCCGGCGCCGCCTTCGCCCCCAGCGCGGAGTTCCTCATCGTCGCGCGCGGGTTGCAGGGCCTTGCCGCGGCCAGCCTGATGCCGGGCACGCTCGCCCTGATCCGGGTCATGTTCACCGACACCCGCAAACGCCAGATGGCCATCGCGCTGTGGGCGGCCACGCTCTCCGTCGGCAGTGTGGTGGGCCCGATCGTCGGCGGCTGGATGCTGGAGAGGTTCTGGTGGGGATCCATCTTCCTCATCAACGTTCCCCTGGTCGCGCTGGTGCTGGTCGTCGGGCCGTTCCTGATTCCCGAGAGCCCCGATCTCGATGCGAGCAAGTCCTTCGACATCGCGAGCGGCACACTCTTCCTGCTGGCGGCCCTGCCGCTGGTCTACGCGATCAAGCAGCTCTCGTCCGGCGGGGACCTGCGCGCCTGTGTGGCCGGCGCCGCGGTGGGGTCGGTCTTCCTGACGCTCTTCCTGCGCCGGCAGCGGCGGCTGGCGGCGCCGATGGTGGATCTGAGCCTGTTCCGCAACGTCGGGTTCAGCCTCTCCCTGACCTCCGCGGCAGTGGCGATGTTCTCCCTCGTCGGGACGACGCTGTTCCTCACCCAGTACCTGATGCTGGTGCTGGACCTGCGGCCGGTCGTGGCGGGCCTGGCGACCTCGCCCGCGGCCGTCACCTCCATCCTGGGGGCCACGCTCGCCGCCCGCATCGCCCGGCAGGTCAGGCCGGGGTTCATCATCGGCCAGGGCATGCTCTCGATGGCGGTGGGGTTCCTGCAGGTCGTGCGGTTGGACGCGCAACCGGACCCGGTGACGCTCGTCGCGGCGACGGCGCTGCTGGGCTGGGGCATCGGCTCGGCCTCGGCGGTGACCTCCGACATGGTCGTCGCGCTGGCGCCGCGCTCCAAGGCCGGCGCCGTCTCGGGGACGTTCCAGTTCAGCACCGAGTTCGGAGCCGCGCTCGGCGCGGCCGTGCTGGGCAGCATCGGGCTGGCGGTCTATCGCAGCTCGCTGCTCGGGTCCGACCTGACGGGAATGCCGGAAGTGCCGCCGGCGGCGGTGCGGGAAACCCTCGGCGGCGCGTTGGCGACGGCGGAAAAGCTGTCCGGAGAATCCGGCGAGATTTTACGGGCCGCCGCGCGTGCGGCGTATGTCGACGGCATGCACATTGCCGCCGTCTCCAGCATGGCCATATCCGTGCTGGCGGGCGTTCTGGTCATCATCGGGCTGCGCCGGAAGAAGGCCGACTACGGGGCCCGGTGAAGCAGCGGAAAAGCCTGACGCATTTCGGCTCAACCAAAACTCCGGCGGGTCACGGACCTTCATATTGTGTAAGTCGCGTGTTTATTCCGCGGACATCGTCCTGACCACTGTTTACACCCCAAAGTAGGGTGTCAGTTATGTCGCGCGCCTTGGCACGGCAGGCCGCCGAAGAAAGTTCGGCGATTGACTGGGCAAATTGCGCGTCTTAACTATACTGATCGAATAGTCACCTCACATGGTTGGACCGGCCCGGGGAGCGGCCGACCTCCGCCTCGCTCTCCCCTGTGGCCGGCTTCCAGCCGGTGACGCGCCTACTCCACAGCGTCTTCATACGGGGAGGATTCGGCAAATGCATACGTTCGCCGAGAGGGTCGATTTCTGCTCCGAACGTGTGCAACGGATAGCGTTCGACCCTCTGGCGGCGTCGAGCGAGAACACCATCGCGACGTTGCAGGAAGGCGCAGAACCAGGCTCGCCGGCGGACACGGAACGTGAAATTCAGGTGACGCAGCAGACGGATCCGTTCCTCGGCAGCCTGTCGGAGGAGTCCGAGCTCGTCCCCGTCACCGTCCTGCGGCCGGGAGACTCGCCCAGGATCGCCGGCCAGGATCCGCTGCACGTGCGCGCGCTGGCCCAGCTCGACATCGAGTTGCCGTCGATCGTGGTCCATCGTCCCACCATGCGGGTCATCGACGGCATGCATCGGCTGAACGCGGTGCGCCTGCGTGGCGGCACCACGATCAGGGCCAGATTCTTCGACGGCAGCGACCACGACGCCTTCGTGCTGGCGGTGAAGCTGAACTCGGCGCACGGCCTGCCCCTGTCGCGGGCCGACCGCACGGCCGCGGCCGCTCGCATCCTCGTCTCCCACTCGGACTGGTCGGATCGGCTGGTGGCCAAGCTGAGCGGCCTGTCGCACACGACCGTCGCCTCCATCCGCAGGCGTTCAACTGGCAATTCCCAGCAGTTGAACGCCCGCACGGGTCGCGACGGGCGCACCCGTCCCCTGAGCACGTCGGAAGGGCGTCAGCTGGCCGGACGGCTGATGGCCGAGCGGCCCTCGGCCCCCCTCCGCGAGATCGCCGAGGCGGCGGGGATCGCGCTCGCCACGGCGAGGGACGTCCGCGAACGGGTGCGCCGCGGTGAGGACCCGGTCCCCGGCAAGCTGCGCGACGACGACGTCCAGCAGGCCGACCAGCCGCGCAAGGCGCCCCAGAGCGCGCCGCCGGAGGAGATCGCCACCGTGCTCGAACAGCTCAGACGCGACCCGTCGCTGCGGATGAGCGAGAGGGGACGCACGATCCTCCGCCTGCTGGACATCGCGCAGATGGCCTCACGGACGAGCGACTGGACCATGCTCAGCGACAGCGTGCCGCCGCACTGCGCGACCCGGCTGGCGCGGGTCGCGCGGGCGAGCGCCGAAGCCTGGCTGCACTTCGCCCAGGCGATCGAGAAGCGCGAGAACCCCGTCCCCGATCACAGGACCTCCGCCTGACCTCTCGACCGGCCCCGGGCGCATGCCCCCTACGAGCTGGAGAGCAGGAGCGGCAGGTCCTTGCGGCCCTTCACGTTGAGCTTCCGGTACGTGCTCGTGAGGTGCTGTTCGACCGTGCTGGCGGTGATGTGCATCCGGCTGGAGATCTCCCGATTGGTGTATCCCAGCGCCGCCATCAGGGCGACCCGGTGTTCCGACGGGGTCAAGGTGTTCTTCACGACGTTGAAGCTGTTCTCGGCGATCACTGACACCTCGTTCCTGACCGGCGCGGCCTTGCATTTCTTGGCGAGGCTGTCGGCCTCCCGGATCACCAGGCTGGCCTGGTCCGCCTCGCCCAGCACGGCGAGCGAGTAGCCGAGCTGCATCAGCGCGTTCACCAGCTGCACGTCGCGGCCGGCGTCCAGCAGGATGTCGATGGCCTGGCGCAGCAGCCGCGGCCGCCTGCTGACCTCCTCCGTCGAGGCCAGGACGGTCAACGACGCCGCCTTGATCCACGGCGTCTCGGCATGCCACCGGGAGCCGTGCTCGTCCAGCAGGGCGAGCGCGTAGGCGTTGTCCTTCAGCTCGACCGAGATCGCCGCCGCGTCCAGACGCCACGGGGACAGCAGCGGATTGTCCAGCCCCCAGTCGCACATCAGCTTGCCGCACTTCAGAATGTCGCGGCGGGCCGCGTCGGGCTGATCGATGCTGGCCAGGTATCTCGCCCGCGCCGTCAGGTAGTGCAGCCCGTACCTGGTCTGGAAGACGGACTTGGCGAGGGGGCGGTGGATGTAGCGCTCGACCTGGTCGGGCCTGCCCATCTGCCGGTTCGCCTCGATGAGGCTGGCCAGCGGCAGCGCCGCGCGGACGCCCAGGCAGTGGGCCGGCAACATCTGGAGGGAGTTCAGGGCGTGCTCGACCGCCAGCGGCAGGTCCTCCATGGTGATGGCGATGTGGGCGCGGAAGGCGGCGAGCGCGCTGATCCAGGTCGGCGCGCGATGTCGCTCGGCGCGGCCGTACAGGGCCTCGGCCCAGGCGTCGGCCTGCTCGGCCTGGTTGGTGTAGACGAGCGAGAACAGGGCCGACTCGACGGTCTCCACCATGCATTCGTCCAGCTGCACGGATTGCAGGATGCGTTCCGCCGTCTTCAGCGCCGTCTCGCCCTCTTCGTGCCGCAGGTTGCTCCTGAGCGCCACGACCGCGCGCTCGTGCAGGTCCTCGCCGTGCTGCGCCTGGGGGACGCCGGTCGGGTACGCCGGGTCGTGAGCCCCTCGCACCATCCGGAGCAGGGGCGGGTACGTGCTGGCCAGCCATGCGCTCGCCGATCGGTACCAGACGCCGACGCGCGCCTGACTCCCCTCCGACTCCTGGAACATCGCCCTCAGCCGCTCGTAGAGCTGCGCCGCCTCGGCCGTGCGGCCGTGCCAGAGCATGCACATGAGCAGCCAATGGATCTCGCTCTCCCGCAGCAGCTCGTCCTCGGCGGCCTGGAGGAGCAGCGGAGTGTGGCTGATGGCCCTGGCGGGGTTCAGCAGCCATTCGGCCTTGGCCAGCGACATCGTGATCGGTACGCGCTGGTCGCCGTCGCCGCACAGCTCGGCGGCCACCCGGAAGTACTTCACCGCGAGGTTGAACTCGTGGCTCGCCATGGCCTGGTCGGCGGCCTCGCGCAGGACGTCCAGCGCCCAGCCGGCGCGCTGGCCGCCGCCTTCGAGCAGGTACTCGGCCACCAGGCCGGCGTGGCAGCCGGCCGAGTACAGCACCTTCGCCGCCCGCCAGTGCAGATCCTGGGAGGCCGCGCGTTCGAGCGAGGCGAGGACGGCCGTCCTGGCGACGGGATGTCGGAACCGGGTCGACTCCAGCACGCCGACGGTCTCCAGCCACTGCAGGATGCGTTCGACCGTCGCGATCTCGATCTCCAGCATCTCGGCCAGCAGATGGGGCGTGGACGCGCTGCCCAGGACGGCGACTCCTTGAGCCGTTCTCAACGCCGTGGGCCCGCTGCGGTGCAGCAGCGTCCTCAGCGATCCGGCGAAGATGTCCCCGTCGACGTGCTGCCGTTGCTCGATCAGCGCGCGAATGAGCAGCGGATTTCCGCCGGTGAGCTGATGCATGTCGGCCACGAATTGTTCGTCCGATTTCCCTTCGGCGTCCTGGACGAGCATCTGGGAAGCGCCGGCCGGAGAAAGCGGGTTCAGCCGGACGCGCACACACAGCGGGTGGTACAGGAAATTGGTCTCCACCCGGCTGGCCACACCGGTCGCGTCCTCGTTCGCGGTCAACGCGAGGAAAATCCTGGCGTTGTGCATACGCCCCACGAAATGATGCAGGATTCGCAGCGACGGCGAATCCGCGTATTGCACGTCGTCCACCGCGATCAGCAAGGTCCGGTTCCGCGCATAACCGGCCATCGCATTCCACAACTCGTAGGCCAGGTCCAGCGAGCCCGACTCCTCGGCCTCGCCGCCGCCCCGCTGCGAGGTCGACCCCTCCGTCAGGCCCAGCAGGCGCAGCTCCTGGTAGAGCTGGTTGACCAGGCCGAACGGCACAGCGCGCTCGTCCCGCAGGCACGTGGCGCTGATGCAGGTGATGTCCGACTCCATCGCCAGGTCGTTCAGGGCGTGCAACAGGCGCGTCTTCCCGAAGCCCGTCGGAGCGACGATGAGAGCGAAATGCCCCCGTCTTTCGTCGCTCTCGGCCAAGGCATATTTGAGCAGTTCGACCTCGTACTCGCGTTCGATTAAATGCATGATTTCACACGCTCACCGCGAAATACGGGGGCGAATGAGGTACGTCAAGCGGAGTGCATAGTGCGCTGAGCGTCCCACGTGCAAGGTTGTCCCCCTTGATGGCAGTCCTTCATGCTCCACCGCCGAGCCGCAGCCAAGCCGACCCCGTCAACTCAAACACCAGATTGATATTTCAAGCTATCGCTCGCCTTGTCAACGGACCCGGTCACAATCCACAACACCGATCTTTAAAGATCTTGAACGGCTCCGCCTGCGGATTTCGGCCGATCGTGGACGCTCCCATCGGGTACGGCCGGGTCCTTGATATGGGCGAACGCGACGGTCGCGTGGACGTGCGGGCCGCGGCGGGCGGTGACAACCGGGACAGATCAGGGACGCCGGCCCGGGAAGCACCGACGAACCCCGACGCCCTGATCACACCCCGCGATCCAGCGTGTACCGTGTGCGCAACTTCCGTTCTCCCGCTCTTTCCTTATGTGCACCGATTTCCAAGAAGCCGGTGAATTGACAGGCCCACCCCGCCCGGCGACGGCGTCGGACGGCGCCGAAAGTCCGAGGGGCCGTCCCTGGCCGGATACACCCGTCCCGTGTAGGGGTGAGCACGGCACGTAGGGGTGTCCAGGACCTGGATGCGTAGTTAACTTTGCGCACGCACGAAATGCGCAGCAGCGACACCGGACAGCCGGAAACGAAAGCCGGCCGGCCGCTCCTCCGGTGGCGGAAGCGCCGAATTTCTCGAACAAGCGTCGAGGGCACGTCGTTCAACACGATTCGGTTCATAAGACGACGCACACCTTGGAGTCGCCACATGCCCGCGCCAGAAGAACAGCCGTACCGAGCCGTTTCGGAAATCGCGTACCTCAGCACGGACGGTGAGACATATGTCGCGCCCACGCCGCTGAAGGACCTCAAGAAATCCCTGCCGCTTCGTGTGCTCTCGGCCGAGGACTTCGCCTTCTGGCAGGCGAACGGCTATGTGGTGGTCAATCGGGCGATCACCACCGAGGCCGCCCTCCGCCTGCTGGGGTTCGCCTGGGACTTCCAGGGCCTCGACCCCGACAAGCCGGAGAGCTGGTACGCCTACCGGGAGTTCCGCTCGGACCTGGAACGGGACCTGTACGTCTACGGTTTCGTCGAGGCCTACCATCACCAGCTCATGTGGGACAGCCGCCAGACCCAGCGGGTGTACGACGCGTTCGTCGACGTGTGGGACTGCCCGGAGCTCTGGGTCACCCTCGACCGGCTCAACCTCAACCCGCCCAACGTCAAGAACCGTGACCGCAGGCTGGTCGCCCCCACGACCAGGGGGTT
The DNA here is from genome assembly GCF_044455665.1 of Nonomuraea sp. NPDC051191. Classification (NCBI taxonomy): domain Bacteria; kingdom Bacillati; phylum Actinomycetota; class Actinomycetes; order Streptosporangiales; family Streptosporangiaceae; genus Nonomuraea; species Nonomuraea sp. NPDC051191. The sequence goes on from NZ_JBITEZ010000030.1 coordinate 88,810, forward strand.
CGACATAGAGCTCCACTGGGACGTGGACTCCACCCGCAGCGTGCCGCCCCAGAGGGTCCAGGGGCTCATCGCGCTCACCGACACCGAGCAGTTGCTCGGCGGCTTCCACTGCATGCCGGACCTGTTCCGCCAGTTCGACGCGTGGAAGCTCGACCAGCCGGACGACCGCGACCCCTACCGGCCCAACGCCGACCGGAACAGGTTCCCCCTGGCCAGGCCCGAGCTCATGGCCGGCGACCTGCTGATCTGGGACGGCATGCTGGCACACGGTGTCGCGCCCAACCGCTCCCAGTGCGGCGTCCGGGCGGTCCAGTACCTGGCCATGATGCCCGCCCTGGAGTCGCACCACGCCCTGAGGACTTCCAGGGTGAAGTCCTGGCGGACCCTCAGCACGCCGGAATGGAACAGGACGCTGGTCGGCGACGCGACGTTGCACGAGTCGCTCAGGTACGGCCCGGCGAAGCTCAACGAGCTCGGCGAACGGCTGCTGGGGCTCACCTCTTGGACCGCGGGACCGGCTCTACGCTCGACTGGAGGAAGCGCATGCGCAGGAGGATCTGCCTGACCCTGCCCACCAACAGGGCCTGCACCGCCATGGTGTCGGCGCTGAGCCAGGAGGCCGCCCACGCGGCGGAGCACTTCGACGTGGACGTCCACGTGCTGATCCTGGACTCCTCCGGCCGGGAGGCCTTCGCGGAGCACGCACGAACCGTACGCGACACCCGCCAGGCGCCCGACGTGACCGTGCATCACCTGGACGAGGCGGAGCAGCGCGGTTTCCTACGGGAGATCATCCGCCGCTCCGAGCAGGCGCAGGCCGAACGTGTCCTCGCGCTCATGCTGCCCGAAGGGGTTTCGTACGGCTCCTGCACCAACAGGGCCTTCCTGATCGCCCGCGCGCTCGGGTGCGAGTCGGTCCACCGCCGGGACTCCGACAGCCGCTACCAGCTCCGGAACGGCCGGCCCGTCTTCCCCGTCCACCAGGAGCTCCTGTCCCTCGGGAAACGCACGTCCGACGCCGCGCGTCACGTGTCGCGGACGGCGCTGGAGCCCTGCCACGAGGACAGGCGGGTGGTGCTGGTCGGCGGCTCCTTCATCGGGGAGATGTCCGTGGACCTCGGTGAGATGCACCGGCTCCACCAGGGCCTCTACCACGACATCGTCGCCCTCTGGGCTCCCCTGACCTGGCCCGAGGAGAAGAAGCGCGAGCTGGTCGACGAGTCGTTCAAGGGCGCCGGGACGGAGGCGTTCACCCACGACCGGTCCGTCCTCGGCCGCGTCGATCCCATGCGGGTCGACATGTGCAACATCAGCTTCTTCCAGGTGCACGAACGTGTCCCGCTGCTGCCCGCGACCGACACCATCGGCAGCGACTACTTCCTGATCCACCTGGTCCACGCCGCGGGATTGCCGGGCGTCCTGCACAACCGCAACATCGTGAACTTCCACACCGGGGAACGGCGGACGGATTCCGGCTTCACGTCCTACCAGATGGCGTTCGTGAAGTTCCTCCTGTCGATGCTGTACCTGAACTGGATCTACACGAGGATGGGTGCGGCCGGCACGACGCTGCTCGACCAGGACGGCGCCGTCCGCGCCTCCCTCGTCGCCGAGCTCGTCCGGGAGTCCACCGCGCTGGACGTGTCGGAGAACGTGGCACGCCTTGACGTCCTAGAACGGTCCTTCCAGCGGCTCGGGGGCCGCTACGCCTCGATCGCCGACCGGCTGACCGGCCTCCGCCCGCGGTTGCTGGAGGAGGCCCGCCGGGACATGGAGGACTTCGCGCTGCTGATCGACTCCTGGGACGGGCTGATGCGGGCCGCCTCGACCGCCGGCTTCCACCAGCTGAGCCGGTAGCCGGAAGAGGAACCGTCATGCACGTCACGGCCCGCCTGCTGGCCGCACTGGAGGCCGCCACCGAGGACAGGTTCGTCTTCGATCTCCCGGGCATCGAGGAACGGTACGCGGCGCTGCTGCGCGAGCTGCCCGGCGTCTCGGTGCGATTCGCGATCAAGGCGTGCCCGGTCGCCGAGGTGCTGTCCTGCCTGGCGCGCAAGGGCTCCGGCTTCGACGCGGCGAGCCCCAACGAGGTGGCGCAGGCGATCGCGGCAGGCGCACCCCTCGACCGGATCCATTACGGCAACACCGTCAAGTCCGACCGGAACATCGCCGAGGCGTACCGGCTCGGCGTCCGGGACTTCGCCACCGACAGCGTGGAGGACGTGCGGGCGATCGCGGCCCACGCTCCCGGCGCCCGGGTGTTCTGCAGGCTGGCCACCGACGGCCGGGGCGCGATGTGGAGCCTGAGCGACAAGTTCGGCTGCTCGGCCGCCGACGTGCCCATCGTCATGGAGGCCGCGCTGACGGCGGGCCTGACCCCCGCGGGCCTCTCCCTCCACGTCGGCTCCCAGCAGATGACGGCCGAGGCGTGGATCAGCGCCCTGGCCGGTCTGGCGGACGTCCTCGCCGCCCTGAACCGGCGCGGGATCCCCCTCACCCGGGTCAACCTCGGCGGTGGACTGCCCGCGCTCGGCTACCTGGACCACGGGGGCGGGCCGCTGAATCCGCCGCTGGACAAGATGTTCGCGGTGATCCGGGAAGGGATGCAGCGGCTGCGGGAGATCTCGCACCACGCGCTGGACTTCGTCATGGAGCCGGGACGGCATCTGGTCGCCGACCACGGCGCCCTGCGAGCGCACGTGTGCCGGCTGTCCACACGACGCCGGGCCGACGGCGAGCGCCAGTACTGGCTGTACCTCAGCTGCGGCAAGTTCAACGGCTTGTACGAGATGGACGCGGTGCAGTACCCGATGATCTTTCCCACCCATCCCGGCAGGGACCACGTCCAGGCGATCGTCGCGGGCCCCACCTGCGACAACCACGACACGTTCAACGAGGGCCGCGTCACGGTCCCCGTGCCCAGGGCCGTCGCGTCGGGAGATCCGGTCTGGCTGCTGTCCTGCGGCGCCTACGCCACCAGCTACACGACGCAGGGCTTCAACGGCTTCAGCCCACTCCCCTATGTCTGCGTCGATCGCGAGCGCGACCTCCCGCCGGAAGGCGAGGGCAGATGAGCCAGGACGTGCGCATCAGGGGCATCTCCGACGGCGACTGGGACGACATCGCGGCTCTTGAGTCCGTCGTGTACGGCGACGCGGGCCTCTCGGAGGGCCGGGCCGCGCTCCGATCCCGGGCCGAGGTCTCGCCGGACACCTGCTTCCTCCTGGAGTGCGGGCGGAGGCCGGCCGGCTACGTGATCGCCCTGCCGTACCCGATGTTCCGCTTCCCGGACCTGACCAGGCCGGAGCGGGAACGTTTCCGTTCGGCCAACCTGCACCTGCACGACCTCGTCATCGCCGAGGACTTCCGCGGCAGGGGGCTGGCCCGGCTGCTCCTGCGCCACCTGAGCGCGCACGCGGAGCGGGCGGGGTTCGAACACATCTCCCTGGTCGCCGTCGAGGGCACGGAGCCCTTCTGGTCCGCGCAGGGATACGACGCCCATCGAGAGATCGCCGTCCCGAGCTGCTACGGCCGGCGTTCGAGGTACATGTCCACGCCGGTCACCGCAACGGGAGGGACTGAAACGCATGTCGCGTGCGCCCCATGACTTTCGACGGGCACAACTGGCCGTCGCCGCCCTGTTCTGCACGCTGGGGTTCCAGTACGCCACCTGGGCGGCCCGGCTGCCCGACATCAAGGCGCGGCTCGGGCTGAGCGAGGCCGAGGTGGGCCTGCTGCTGATGGCCTGCGGGGTCGGGGGCGTCCTGTCCTTCTCCCTCGTCCCGGTGCTGACCAAGCGTCTCGGGTCACGACGTCTGGCGCTGTTCTCGGCCCTGTACATGGGCGTCCTCCTGATCGCCCTGGCCGTGGCGCCGAACTACCCGACCGCGCTGGTCATCATGTGCGGTGACGGGATCGGCGCCGGCGCGTTGAACGTCGCCATGAACGCCCAGGGAGCCGCGCTCGAATCCCGCTTCCGGCGCACCACCATGAGCAGGCTGCACGCCACCTTCAGCGGCGGGGCCCTGCTCGGCGCGGTCCTCGCCTCGGGCGCCACCTCGCTGACGCCGGCCGTCCTCGTTCACTTCGTGCTGGCCGCCGCGCTCATCCTCCTGCTCACGACGTACGCCCGAAGGGGTCTCCTGGCCGACGCGCCCCCGCCCGAGGAGCCGGCACCGGCCAAGGCCCGCCGCGGGTTGCCCGTGCCGACCCGCCTCACCGTCTGGATGGGCTGCGCGATGGTGTTCGGCACCGTGACCGAGGCCTCCATCACCGACTGGTCGGCCCTGTACCTCAAGGACGTGGTCAGCGCGCCGCCGCAGCTGGTGCCCATGGGCGTGGCCGTGGCCTCGGTCACGATGGTGACGGCGCGCGTGTTCGCCGACGGCTGGCGCAGCCGGTGGGGCGACGGCCTCGTCGTCCGCGCCGGAAGCGTCCTGGCCGGCGTCGGGCTCGGGCTCGCCCTCCTGACCGGCGGGCTGATCCCCACCCTGCTCGGCTTCGCCTGCGTCGGGATCGGCATCGCGGCCGTGACGCCGTGCATCTACGTGGCCGCCGCGCGGCAGGGCACCGACGCCCTGGCCCTGGTGGCGTCCATGGGGACGACGGGGCTGCTGGCGGGGCCGCCGATCATCGGGTTCATCGCCGGCGCGAGCAGCCTGGTGTGGGGCATGGGAGCGGTCGTCGTCGCGGCCCTGCTGGTGTGCGTCTGCGCCACCTGGATCCGCTGGCCCGCCCCGGCGGTGGAGGGGACGAGCGCGCCCGCGCCCTGATCCGCTCCCGCCCGCTCAGCGGGGCCGGTCGTCGCGCTGTCGCAGCCACGGGGGCGGACGGTCCGTCCCCTCGGCCGCTCCGGCCGCCTCCGGCCAGAAGAGCTCCACGGCGACCCCGTCCCCGCGATCGACCGCGTGCTCGTGCAGCTGGGTCCGCCATCGGTCGTCGTGCCAGTGGAGCCTGAGCTGGGAACCGTACGCCTCCACGGCCCGCCACTTGTGCTCCCAGGCGGCCGGGGCGGCGGCGTACGGCCAGGCCGATCCCGCGATCCCCCGCCTCCTCGACCCCAGCATGTACGGCAGGTCCTCCCACAACATCGCGGGCAGCCCCGTCGCGCGGGCCGCCGCCAGGACCGCTCGCCGCGTCAGCCGGTGATCCACGTGTCCGCCGAAGCCCGCGCAGGTGACCAGCACGTGCGGAGCGGCGTCCCCTCGGCAGTGCTCGATGATCGCGTTCGCCAGGTCCGGACCCAGCCGTCCGTCCTCGGGCAGCCGGGAGTCGAACATCGAGCGCATGCCGTCACACAGCCACGACCCGTCCTCGCGTCTCCGGTAGACGGCGTCCGGGAAGGGCAGGTGACAGGTGGACGCGCCCACCGCCGCGGCCGCCGCCTCGTCCTCCGCCCGTCGCGTCGCCATCGCGTCCGCGCCCAGGCCGCTGGAGTCGTGGTACGCGCGGGCCACCGGTGACAGGAGGCTCGGCGCGTCCCCGGCGAATGCCGTGATGACCCGCACCTCGGCTCCCCGGCTCGTCCAGTCCGCGATGGAGGCGCCGATGGACAGGACCGCGTCGTCGAGGTGCGGCGAGACGACGGCAACCCTCGGTGGAGTGGCGTCCGCGTCAGGCATGGCCGCCGTTCCCTTCGACCGCGTCCGTGTCAGGCATGGCCGCCGTTCCCTTCGACCGCGTCCGTGTCAGGCATGGCCGGCCTCCCAGGCCCGGCGCACACCGTCGGCCATGGCGGTGCGCAGCGCCTGCGGAACGGCCTGGTCTCCGGCGGTCCGAAGGATCCCGGAGGAGGCCGACTCCAGGGATCGGGTCACCTCCGGCCCGGCGGGCGGACCGGACCGGGCGTGCGCGGCGGTTCGCGCGATCAGGCCCAGGCTGTAGCCGGTGAGCCACAGCCCGAAGAAGAGGTTCCGCTCCTTCTGCCCCAGTCCGGCGTGACCTTCGACGACGTCCTTGCCCTGGGAGATGACCGCCTGCGCGTCCACTCCATGCGACCTGAGTACGTGGAAGGCGTCCCGGCGCGCCCAACCTCCGTGGTCACCTCGCACCAGGCAGCGGGGGATGCCCCCGTCCATGGTGGACAGCACGGGAAGCACCGCCGGGGCGACGACGTGCCGGGACCAGCCCGTGCCCCGGGGGGCCGGGAGGAAGCAGGCGGCCCGGCGCTCCCCCATCGCGGCGTTGCCCCGCAGGCTCTCCCCGCCCAGGTGGTCCACCAGGTTGGGCACGAGCACCACCTGCGAGAGGCCCTTCTCGTCCAGGAAGTGACGGAGGGCGATGTCGTCCTCGGGGATGTCCGGCAGGCACCGGCCGGCGAACTCGCGGGCCGCGTCCGCGGGCAGCACCAGCGCCACGGTGGGGATGTAGTGATCGACGACCTGCGCGAAGGTGCTCCCGCCCAGGGCCGCCAGCCGGACGTTGTACGAGCTGTCGGACCCCCATTCGGTGAACAGGCAGATCGCGTCCCGAGGGCGCAGCCCGATCGCCTGCCGCACGAGCGGCAGGAATCCCGCGCACAACCGCGCGTCGTCCTGGACCACCAGGTGGTGGGTCGCGTCGGCGCGGGCCATGCCCCACGCGACCCGCGCGGTCCGCAGCGCCGACGACGGCCCTCCGGGGTCGGGATCGAGCGCGAGGGTGAAGCCCATCTCCGGATGGCGGGCGCGCAGGGCCAGCGCGTCCGCCCTTCTGCGCGGATGAGCCATGATGGTTGCCGACAGCACCACGTCCGCGGCCAAGGCCGCCCCCTTCCCGATCCACGCCGCCGTCAGACCGTGCTGCCCCCGTCCAGGACGAGTTCGTGACCGACGAAGAGCTCGGCCTGCGGCGACGCCAGCCACAGGGCCGCGCCCGCCACCTCGCCGGTGCGGCCGATCCGGCCGATCGGCAGCTCCCCGGCCGTCCGGGCATCCCGCTGCGCGTCCCCCTCGCCCGGGAGCCGGGACATGGCCGTGTCGATGGGGCCGGGCACGATGAGCGCGACGCGGATCCCGTCGGCGATGCATTCGAGGGCCGCCGTACGGGTCAGCGCGGCGATGCCCGCCTTCGTCGCGGCGTAGGCGCCCAGGCCGGGGATCGTCACCCGCGTGCCCACGACCGACCCGATGTTGATGACGACCCCGCCGTCGTGCGACCGCAGGTGCGCGATCTCGTGCTTCATCGACAGCCAGGTGCCGGTCAGATTGTTGTTCAGCACCGTCTGCCAGTCATTCTCCGGCAGGTCCGCCAGTTCGCCGCGTCCGTGCAGAATTCCCGCCGCGTTCACCGCGACGTGGAAACGCCCGAACTCGGCCGCCGCGCTTTTCACGGCACGGGCGACATCCGCCTCGGCGCTGATGTCGGCGCTCACTCCGGCGACCGGTTTTCCCTTTTCCCGGAACTGCGCCAGGGTCGTGGCGAGAGCCGATTCATCACGATCCACGATTATCACGCCGGCGCCCTCGTCGGCGAATGCCGCCGCGACCGCGCGGCCGATGCCGGACGCGCCTCCGGTCACGAGTACCGCCTGGCCCGCGTACCGCTCTCCCATCGATTCTCCTTCGACGACGTGTACCCTCACTGAAAAGTCCGCCGATCCGGGGAGAAGCCGTGACGGCTGATGCCGTGAATCCACGGGAAACGGCCGCGCCCACCCGGCCTCCCGCTTTCAGCTGCGCCAGGCTGCTGTTGATCGGCACGGGCTCCATCGGCGTGGCCAACCTGCCATTCTGGCTCAGCTGGCTGCGCGTCTCCTATCCGCGTCTCGATTGCCGGACCGTAGTGACGAGAAGTGCGGAGAAATTCGTCACGCGCGCCGCGCTCACCGCCCTTTCCGGCCGCGAGGCGCTGTCCGACCAGTGGTCCGACCAGGGGTCCGACGACGCGGAGACGGGCGCCCGGCACGTCGAATGGGCGCAATGGCCGGACGCCGTCATCGTGTGGCCGGCCACCTTTCAGTTTCTCGCGCGCCTGGCGCTGGGCCTGGCGGACACCCCGTCGCTGCTGGCTCTGCAATGCACCACTGTTCCCGTCGGTCTCGCGCTCTCCCTGCCTCCTGGCGGATGGGAGAGTCCCGCGCTGCGCGCCCATGTCCGAACGCTCACCGAACGCCCGAACGTCGTCGTCCTGCCTCCCCGGCCCGGCATCAGCCTGACCACCGACCACCGGGACGGCGGCGCCGCCGTGCCGCTCCCCACACTCGTCCGCTGCCTGGAGGAACGACTCGGCCGGCGACAGGCCGACCCTCAGGTCCCGCCGAGGTAGGCCAGGATGCGGGCCGCCACGTCGTCGGCGGTCGCCCACACCGGTTCGTCACCGGCCGGACGCGGCGCCCTGGCAGCCCTCATGTGCCGCCACAGGTCGTCCGGGCTCGCCCGGACGGTCACGCCCGTCGTCGCACCGGCGTCGGCGAGCAGCCGCAGGCGTCTGCGGGTGGCGTCGTTCAACACGCCCGCCTCCACCGTCACGACCGCGATGTCGCTCCGGCTCAGCTCGCAGACGGTGAACCCGGCGGCGTCCGCCACCACCACGTCCGCGGCGGAGAAGTACGGTTCCGGATCCTGTGTGACGCCCACCCAGGTGACGCCGCCGTGTGGGGAGGGATCACCGGCGTCGGGTCCGGCCAGGACGAAGAGGCGATCCCGCGGGCCGGCGTGCTTCCGCCACGCCTCCAGCGCGAGTGCCGCGATCTGACGGGCCTCCGGCCGATCCGTCATGCCGCCGAGGGTGACGACGGCCATGAACGCGTCCGGCGGGACCCCCAGGTCGTGGCGTGCCGAACTCCCGTCGTTCCCGAACCTGTTCACCAGCGGCCCGGTGAAGTGCACCGGCACCGTGATGTGCGGAAGCTCCTCGTGCGCGTCCCGGAAGTCCGGCACGACGATGGCCGTGGCCTTGTTCAGCAGGGCGTTGGCCCGCGGGCGTCCCCACTGGGAGAAGAACCAGTCCGTGATCAGCACGCAGGGCACGTCGAGCGCGTCCTTGCAGATCGGCAGCGCCCAGACCACCTCGTCGGCGATCACCAGGTCGGGCCGGCCGGCGCTCGTCAGGAACTCGAACACCCGCCGGCCCGCCGCGTGGGTCATGTCGGCGTCGTCCGGGATCCCGAGATCCACGAACGGGACACCGTGCAAGCCGTAATACCCGCAGCCCGAACCGGACGACGCCAGGCTGATGTCGGCGTCCGGCAGCATTCCGCGGACGGATTCCAGGATGCGCAGATCCCGCGCCGCGTGACCGAACCCGTGTCCTCGGGTCAGGAACACCACGCCGGGCCGCGAGGAGGGCGTTCCGCGTTCACCGCCTGAACGACGCACGGTCGGCGGACGTCAGCAGGCGTGGATGCCGGCGACCTCCATCGCCTCCAGATCGTCCTGTTTCATGATCTCTACCAGGTCATCCCATTTGCCGTCGATTGCCGCGAGCCAGGTGCTGTTCGGCTGCTCGTTCACGTTGAGCGTCATGAACTACCTCCACATCTGACCGACCTCATTGCGTCATGGATATCGACGGCCGCCACGCGCGAACAACCCCTGGATTCGTTACCACGCCCCCTGGGCGGCAAATTCGGCCAAGAACTCGCGCGGCCTTTGGACATTCCGTTGAATGGACGTTTGTGCGCGGCGGTCTCCGACAGAGATCAGCATAACGGCGGCCGGCAAAATGCGGCACCTACCGGTCTTACCGATCACGCCGTTATGCACCGGGGCCGGGGATCAGCCGTGAACGCCCGCCGGACCGGCCCGACCGGCGTTCAAGTGGCAAAAGTGGCCACTCGACGGCTTCCGGCCGCCGGCCGTCCGGGGCCCGACAGAACCGGCGCCGGAACCGGCGCTGCGCCGTGCACGAATCCCCGGGCACGGCCAGGTGATTGGGATAGAGTTCGAAGATCGCTTTCCTGAACGACTGGTGATCGTTTCCCGCCCCGGCCCCTTGGGGAAGATTCCATCCTGGAGATGGTCGCCTTGCTTCGGCCGACCGAGGGAGTGCTTTGCGGGGCAGGTTGGAACATATAAAGGCACAGCCCGGGCGTCCGCGTCTATTACGTGAGCTCAACGATCGTGCCGCGCTGAAGCTGCTGGGCTCGTCGGGAGCGATGACCCGGGCGCAGGTGAGCGAGATGACCGGGCTGTCGAAGGTGACGGCCAGCAACGTCCTGTCGCGCCTGGAGGATCGGGGCTTCCTCATCAAGGTCGGCGTGCAGGAGGGCGGACGAGGCCCCTCGGCGGCTCTCTACGGGCTCAACCCGTCCTGCGGCTACGTCGTCGGGATCGTGGTCTACCTGGACGCCACGACCGCCGTTCTCGCCGACATCTCGGGAGACGTGCTGGCGGAGACGGCGGTGGCGACCGACCCCACCGTCGATCCCACCAGGACGATCCAGTCGATCGTCACCTACCTTACGAAGGCCGCCCGGATCGACGTCGCCCAGGTCCAGGTGTGCGTGATCTCCCTCCCGGCCGTCATCGACCCGACGACCAGTCACATCCGCTTCTGCTATGACATGCCCGCCTGGCGGGGTGACGTGAACGAGCTCCTGCGCCAGAAGCTGCGGATGCCCATCACCATCGACAACGACGTCAATCTCGCCGCCATCGCCGAACGGGCACTGGGAACCGCGAGCGACGTCCGCAGCTTCATCCTGGTCTGGATCGGGCGCGGTCCCGGATCGGCCGCCATGGTGGGCGACCAGTTGTTGCGCGGGACGGTGGGCGCGGCCGGGGAGCTCGGCTGGATGCCCGTCCCCGGCGCGCCCCTGAGCGACGGCGAGTTCGACCGCAACCGCCACGAGGTGGGCGCCGCCTTCCAGTCACTGGTGGGCTGGCGGGCGGTCCAGAAGCTGGCCGCCGAGCACGGGATCGTGGCCGAGAGCGCCGCGGGGGCCGTCGCCGTGGCGGCCGGCACGGCGGCCGCCACGGCCGCGGGGGCCGCCTTCCTCGACGAGCTGGCGCAGCGGATCGCGCTCGGCGTCACCTCGATCTGCACCGTGCTCGATCCCGAGCTGGTGGTGCTGGGCAGCGACGTCGGCACCGCCGGAGGCGACGAGCTGGCCGGCCGCGTGCAGACGGCCGTGGCCGGGATGTGCCTGGCCCGTCCTCGGGTGGAGGCCAGCAGGATCCCGCACAATCCCGTCGTGCGTGGCGCCTTGCTCGTCGCGGTCGAGCAGGCACGCGAGCAGGTGTTCTTCGGCGGTTGAGCCCGGCGATGTAGACGTCCTGGTGACCGCTGTGGCAGATTGCCCTCTGACCGGTCGCCGAACCCCACGCCGAGCACCGCCTTCTCGGTCGCCCCCCGTCCGGAGCAGGCGCAGGCCGCGAGGACGGAAGCGGCCCGGAACGAGCGCCGCGCCGTCCACCCCGTCTTCGAGCTCGCCCGGCAGGCGCCGGGACCGGGTTCGTTCGGTCTTCCGGCTGAGCCCGTGAGGAGCTCCATGTGCTGAAGATCAGCCTCGCCGTCATGTACCACCCCAGCCGGACGCGCCGGGCCGAAGCCCTGGCCGAGCGGTGCGGGCCCCTCACACCGGTCCTCGTACGCGATCCGGACCCGGACGCCACCCCCAGCCCGCTGCGGACCGCGAAGCTCGCCTGGGCCGCCGCTCCCCCCGACGCGACCCATCACCTGGTCCTCCAGGACGACGCGGTGATCGCGCAGGACTTCGCCGCACAGCTGCGCTCCGTGGTCGCACAGCGCCCGGACCACGGGATCGCCCTGTACGTCAACCACGTCAGCCTGCGCAACTCCTACCGCGTACGGCGGGCGGCGGCCCTCGGCTCGTGCTGGGCGCCCGTGTCGCGGCACGAGTACACCCCCACCCTCGGGTTCGTGCTCCCGGCGCACCACGCGCGGGCCCTCGCGACGTATCTCCGGACGCTTCCCGACGAGTTCCGGGCCGACGACGAGGCCGTCACCGTCTTCTGCCGGAAGCAGGGCATACCGGTGACCGCCGCCGTCCCGAACCTGCTGGACCACGCGGACCTGCCGAGCATCGCCGGCAACGACAACCACGGTTCCCGGCACGCGACCGTGTTCGCGGACGCCCTGGAGCTGCCCGAGGGCTACTGGGACGACGGGACGGACGAGCCGCCGCCCGACGCGGGCGTCCCGCCGTTCACCGTGGACGTCTACGACTCCCGCTGCCTGATCCGCTTCACGAGGCCCGGCACCGGCGAGCCCGTCGACCATCTCTACGGCTGGTACTGGCGCGACTGGTGCCGCCTGCTGGACGTCGAGGCCGAACACGTCGTCGAGAGCTGGCGCGCGCACGCCGGCGACCGGGATCGGGTGAGCCTGGAGTTCTGGGCCGCCGGCTATCTCCTGGGAGCCGACGTCTCCCGCTTCCCCTCGAAGGACGGAAGGGACCGTCCGGCGTTGCGCGCGGCGGTGGCCTCGTGGGTCGAGTCCGGCGTGTCCCCTCAGGACGAGGTCGACGAACCAGGCAGAGCTGCCTTGATCGATACGTGCCTGGCGGGGTTCCGGGCGAGCAGCGCCGCCGCGGGCAGCGGTGAGCTGATCGGCAGGATGGCCAGGCGCGAGGCGGCGGTCGTCACGGCGGTGCCGCCCTGCGAGATCAGGATGGACGTCCTCAAGGCGGAGATCCTGTTCGACGTGCTTCCGTGCCCGTGGTGCCGGGCGGAGCCGCGCACGAGGATGCCGACGCGGTCGGTGATGCCGTACCGCGACGACTCCTCCCCGCTGCCCGTGCTGGCGCTCCTCAGCTGTGAGGAGATCTCCGCCAGGCACCTGCTGGCGCTGCGCGGCAGGCCCCCGGGGACGCGGCTGCGCACCCGCGCGGCCTTCTGGGCCGAGTACACCGCGAACGCGGCCGGCCCGCTCGGCGACGACGAGATCCGACGCGCACTCACCGCACTCGACGAGGACGAAAGCATGGATCGAGTACTGCCCGTCTCCAGCAGGCTCCCCGGCCTCGCCGAGAGCCTGCACTTCCTCACCGCTCACGTCTCCGGACCGCTCGTCGACCAGCTCAACCGCCGGTACCTGGGGGCGCGCCTGGCCGCGGTGAGAGACCTCCTGTGAGGTTCGGGAGAGCCACCGCCGACGCGGCCGCCATCCTGGAGCTCGCCCCCAAGGCCGGTGCCGGCCTGCTCGGGGCCTCGATCGGGCTCAACGTGCTGATCGGGGCGCTGCCTGCCGCGTTCATCCTCTGGACCGGCGTCATGTTCCAGCGCCTGGTGCAGGCCGACACCCAGGCCCTGGCCGTGGCCATCGGGCTGGCGATCGGCAGCTTCGTGCTCCAGCAGCTCCTCGTCCCCTTCCAGCTGGCCCTGGCCGAGATGGTGACGCGGCGCGTCGACGGCCGCTGCATCCGGCGCGTGATGCTGTCCGCGCTGGTGGACGCGCCCATGAGCGCCCTCGACGAGCAGAAGACGGCCAACAGGCTGGCGGACGCGCGGGACGGGTTCGACCGGGTGCAGCCGACCCCGGGGGACGCCGTCGCCGGAACCCTCGCGCTGATCGCCCGCTACACGCATCTGGCGACCGCCGCCGTGCTCATCGGCGTCGTGCTCGGGATCCTCCCCGGCGTCATCGCGACGGCCACCGCGATCGTCATCAGGACCGGCCAGCGCAGGTCGTTGGCGCGTTTCTCCGAGCTGTGGGACGGCCTGGCCGGCGAGCGGCGCATGGCGGTCTACCTCCGGGGCCTGCTGACCACCCCGCAGTGGGCCAAGGACATCCGGGTCCTGCGGATCCTGCCCTGGCTGCGGAACCGGCACGACGGCGACTCGGGCGGCTACCTGGCGCTGCTGTGGTCGGGCCGCCGGCGGATCTGCTTCGCGCCCTTCCTCAGGTATGCGCTGGTCGCGCTGGTCGGCGGCACCCTCACGATGGTCATCCTGGCCCGGGAGGCGGCGGGCGGCGGGTTGAGCCTGCTGGAGCTCTCTTTGGCGATCCAGGCCGCGCTCGTGCCGATCCGGTACGGCGTCTACTTCCCGGAGAGCGACGTCAAGACGCAGGTCGGGCTGCAGGCGTATCACGCGATGGTCGAGTTCGAGCGGGCCGCCGCCCGGGCCGCCGGCGTGCGGACGACGGCCCGGGCCGTCCTGGAGCCGCCGCGGCAGGCCATCCGGTTCGACGACGTGGTGTTCGGCTACGGCGAGAAGACCGTCCTGCGGGGGCTCGATCTGGAGATCCCCGTGGGGCGCTCGACGGCGGTGGTCGGCCTCAACGGCGCGGGCAAGACCACGCTGGTGAAACTGCTGGCGCGCTTCTACGACCCGGATGCCGGCCGGGTGCTCGTCGACGGCGTCGACCTGCGGGACATCGACCCTCGGGCATGGCAGCGATCGCTCTCGGTGATCTTCCAGGACTTCGTCAGGTACGAGCTCGGCGCGGCCGACAACATCGGCCTCGGCGCCCCCGACCTGATCCACGACGAGGCCGCGTTGCTGGCGGCGGCCGAGCGCGCGGGCGCGGGCGAGCTGCTGCGCTCCCTTCCCGGCGGGCTGTCCACCCCTCTGTCCAGGGCCTATTCCGGCGGCCGTGACCTGTCCGGCGGGGAGTGGCAGCGCATCTCGCTGGCCCGCGCGCTGCTGGCCGTCGACCGGGGTGCGTCCGTGCTCATTCTCGACGAACCGACCGCGCAGCTCGACGTCCGGGCCGAGGCCGAGTTCTACGACCGGTTCCTGACCTTGACCCAGGGCCTGACGACGGTCGTCATCTCGCACCGGTTCTCGACGGTCCGGCGTGCCGACCAGATCGTCGTCCTGGAGGGCGGCCAGGTCGTGGAGTGCGGCTCTCATGACGGCCTCATGCGGCTGGACGGCCGGTATGCCGGCCTCTTCCGCCTGCAGGCTCAGCGCTTCGGTGACCACGACCCCTCGCTGGAGGCGACCCGATGAGATCCCTGGTGCGCACGGCCGGGGCGCTGTTCGCCCTGTCCGCGCGAGCCGATCGTGGGCGGCTGACGCGGGCGGCGGTGCTGGTGCTCCTCGGCTACCTGTCCACGCCACTGATCGCTCTGACGCTCATGGCCTTCACCAACGCCGTGATCGGCGGGGATGTCGCGACGGCCACCTGGTTCGCGCTGGCCGTGAGCGTCCTGCTGGTCGTCGAGCTGATGGCCGTGCACTTCGCGCATCTGGCGTACTTCGAGGTCGGAGAGCTCGTCGAGATCGAGCTCAGCGCGCAGCTCGGCGAGCTCGTCCATGGCGTGCGGGGGCTCGACCACTTCGACGATCCGCAGGTGACGGGGTCCGTCGCGCTGATCCGTGAGGGGATCGCGCAGACCCGCGCGGGCATCGAGGCGCTCCTCCAGTTCTGCGGCCTGGCGCTCCAGGTCGCCGTCAGCGCCGTCGTGCTCGGGTGGCTGAACCCCTGGCTGATCCTGCTGCTGCCCGCCGCGCTGCCGCCGGTCCTGCTCGGCGGCCACGCGCAACGCCTGGTCGACGCGGCCAAGGAGCAGAGCAGCCAGAGCACGCGGCTGGCCGCGCATCTCCTGGCCGTCGCCACCTCGCCGGCCAGCGTCAAGGAAGTGCGGATCTTCGGGTCGGAGCGGGAACTTCTCGACCGGCAGGGCAGCAGCTGGTCGCGGGTGTCCGCCCTGCTGGCCCGAGCACAGCTCAAGAGCGCGCTGGTGCGCGCCCTGGCCCAGTTGCTGTTCGCCCTGGCCTACGGCGGGGCGATCGTCACCGTGATCTCCAGCGCGCTCGCCGGCCAGGCCGACCTCGGGCAGGTGGTGCTCGTGATCACACTCGCCGTGCAGGTCAGCGTGCAGGTCTCCAGCGCGCTCGCGTTGCTGGTCCTGCTCCAGACCAGCGGGCTCACCCAGGACCGGCTGGCCACGCTGCGCGCGAGGCTGGCCGGCCGGACGGAGACCCGGCCGGCCCGGCGCCCGCTCCCCCGCCGCCTGACGCGCGGCATCCGGCTGGAGAACGTGAGCTTCGCCTACCCGGGCACCGATCGCCTCGTCCTGCGGGACGTGACGCTCGACATCCCGCACGGCGGCACCGTGGGGGTCGTGGGCGAGAACGGGTCGGGCAAGAGCACCTTGATCAAGCTGTTGTGCGGCCTCTACGAGCCCACCGCGGGCAGAATCCTCATCGACGGCGTGGACCTGCGGGAGTTCTCCCCCGAACTGTGGCGAGCCCGTCTGGCCACGCATTTCCAGGACTTCGCCAGGTTCGAGCTGCGCCTGCGGGAGAACGTCGGCCTCGGCCGCCCGGACCTGATCCAGGACGACCAGGCGCTCACCGGAGCGCTGCGCCGAGTGGGCATCGAGGGCATCCTCGACACGGTGCCCGGCGGGCTCGACGGTCTCCTCGGCCACGGCTACGGCGACGGCGTCGGGCTCTCCGAGGGCCAGTGGCAGCGTCTGGGCCTGAGCCGGTGCCATCTGCGCGAGGATCCGCTGCTCCTGCTGCTCGACGAACCCGCGTCGGCGCTCGACGCGGCGGCCGAGCACGCGCTGTTCGAGCAGTACGCCGCGTCCTCCCGCGAGACCGCGCGGAAGTCGGGCACCATCACGATCTTCATGTCGCACCGGTTCTCGACCGTCCGGCTGGCCGACATGATCGTCGTCCTGCACCAGGGCAGGGCGGCGGAGACGGGTGACCACGCGGGTCTCATGGAAGCGGGCGGCCTGTACGCGGAGCTGTTCGGGCTGCAGGCCAGGCTCTACCGCTGACCTGGGCCGCGCGGCTCCCGGCAGGTCAACGGGCCGCCGGGGCCGGCTCCGACCTGGGCAGACCGTAGATGCGCGCCCAGCTCTCGCGGCTGGACAGCTCCGGCAACGCCCGCCGGTACCGCTCCCGGACGGCCGCGCCGTGCGTCAGGAGCCTGAACAGCACCTTGCCGCCGTGCGCGGCGAGGGAGAGCATGCGCCGCCGGTCGTACCGCCTGACCCGCATGCCTCGCTGGGAGGCGTCGGTCACGACCGCGACCCTGAAGAGCGCCACATGCCACCAGTACGCCTCGTCGTGCGGGATCGCGCCGAGCGCGTGTCGATGACGCCCGCACAGCCCGGCCACCATGCGCCTGATCGTCACCAGGCGCGGCCTCGGGCCGGCGTTGACGATGCGGAGCTCGTCGGAGGCGACGCCGGGCAGGCGGGTGGCCGGATGCGGCCTCGTCTCGGGGAAGGCCGCCCGCAGCTCGCGGACCTCGGACAGGGCGGTGACGCCGCCGTCGGCCAGGACCTCGGGTCCGGTCAGGAAGTCCTCGACGGCCTTCAGGAGCGTGGCGGCCAGGCCGTACCGCATGGACAGCAGGTGCTGGACCAGCTCGCCGCCGAGCTTGGTCAGCAGCCGGCGTCGGCCGAACCTGCCGTGCAGCGCCGAGATGATCAGGTAGTTGCGCAGCAGGAAGTAGCGGTTCAGCTCGTCCAGGTCCTTGGCCGCGAAGTCGGCGTGCCACAGGCCGGCGCCCGGCAGGGTGATCGTGGGGAAGCCGTACGCGCGGGCGCGGTAGGAGTACTCGGCGTCGTCCGCCTGGAAGAAGAACGGCAGCGGATACCCGATGCCGTCGACCACCTCGCGCGGGATCAGGCACGCCCACCAGCCGTTGGCGCCGGCGTCGAGCCGGCGTTCCTGCAGGGCGTCGTGGAGAAGATCCACGTCCTGCATGCCGTACGGCATCGGCAGGCCGGGCTGGAGCCCGTCGATGTCGCACTGCTGGGAGTCGGCGAGCAGGATCCCGGGATGGAAGAGGTTGAGCATCTGCCCGCCGACGATCATCGGGTGCGCCGTGTGGTCGCCGAACGCGGTGAGCCGGATGATCACGTCCGGCTCCAGCAGCACGTCGTCGTCCATGAACAGGGCGCTCATCGTCTCGGTCGCGGGGTCGCCCGCCAGCTCCACGAGACCGCGGGTGAAGCCGCCCGCCCCGCCCAGGTTGGCCTGGACGAGATAGTGCAGACGTTCGCCGAGCCGACGGGCGACCTCCTCGAAGCCCGCGCACTCCCCCAGCCGGTCGGCGCCGTGGTCGACGACGTACACCCTGCCGAGCGCCTCCAGCGCGGTCTCGTCGGAGGTCAGCGCGTTCAGGGTGGCCAGGCAGTCGAGGGGGCGATCGGTCGTGCAGATGACCAGCGCCGCCGGGCGTCGCGCGGGCGGCGTCCCGACCGTCCAGCGCAGGTGTTCCACGGTCAGCCGCTGGCCGGGGTCGGTCTCCAGGTCGGCCCATAGGGAGCCGCCGTCGACGAACCTGTCCAGCGGCGCGGCCAGCACGACGTCCCGCATTCCCGGCCGCACCGTGCAGGTGGCGACGACCCTGGCGGGCCCCTTCGTGTCGGAGGCGCCGATCGACAGGCGTCCCTCGCCGGACACCCGCGCTTCGACGCGGACCTCCGTCACGTCCGTCCAGCGTTGCCAGTAGCTCGCCGGGAACCGGCCGAAGTAGGTGTCGCCGGAGACCTTCGCGGACGGTCCCAGACTCAGCGTCGTGCGGGTTCGGGTGACGGGTCCGCGGACGACGGCGGCGTACAGGTCGGCGGCGACGACGTCCGAGGGGCCGGCGAACAACCCCCGCTGAACGAGCCGGCGGGCACCCGGAATCGAGCGGGTCGTCGAATCGCGGTTTTCATTTTGGCCACCTGATTGCGTCAACGCAACTCCCGCATGTCGCTCCCGCTCGAATACTCGCGAAACGATACACAGCCGCTTCTCGAAGGCACACCCCGACTTGACAGGTATTGCGGGCGCGAAGAGCATGGAGCACGCGTCGCGAACGCCGCGACAATTCATCGATATTCCGCCGTGCGGCCCTTCGGCGAGCTCGGCTCGCGGATTGTTCACATAGCAACAGGGGCTGAATAAATGCGCCCGGCACCATGTCCAGCAGCACCCCGGAACCAGCGCTAATCGTCCACGAAGAGGGCGGGCAGCCCAGGGAGAGGTCGACGTGACGACCCGAATCGATGAACTCGGCGCGATAAACCCCACCACGCTCCACCGCCTGGCCGCCGCCTGGCCGAGGCGGGCGACCATCCGTACGGACCTGAACAACGTGACTCACCCCGAGGCATATGATCCGGAACTGTTCGACTATCCCGTGTCGCTGTTGCCGTTCGGTGAGCATCCTGATTTCCTGGCGGCCGACGAGCACCGGCAAAGGCTGGTGAACACGCTGGCATGGCTGATGTGGAACGAACGCGTCATCGCCGCCGAGGAGTTCGTGGCCAATCCGACATTCGAGATGCTGGCCCATGGCGTCTTTCCCGGAGTGGAGAGCGACGCGGCCAGGGAATCGGTGCAGCAATCGCATGTCGACGAGGTGTGGCACACCTACATGCACATGCTCGCCATGCGCCGGACCCGGCAGGCGAGAAAGCTCACCGGCGAGCCCGAGCGGTACTCCCACGCGATCACCAACCGGACGCTGTACGCCCTGGAGGCGCAGGCCGGCGAGCGATGGGAGCGCGACCTGCTCTACCTGCTGTGGACGGCCGTCGGCGAGATCAGCGTCAACGCGTTCCTCGACCTCATGGCCTCGGACAAGACGATCCAGCCGATGCACGCGCTCGTCGCCCGGCTGCATTCGAGGGACGAGGCCGCGCACGGGCCGGTGATGCTGGAGATCATGCGCGATGTCTTCCGCAAGCTCGACAGGAAGCAGCAGGACCTCTTCATCAGGAACCTCCCGCAGGGGATCATCGCCTTCGGCGCCGAGGACTACGACATGTGGCCGCAGCTGCTGGAGTTCGCCGACATCCCGAAGGCCAGGGACATCATCGAGGACTGCCGGTCCCTTCCCGGCAACGACCTGCTCGTCACCGACTTCTCCGGCGTGCATCGGCTGGTGCGCGAGCTGGAGATCGAGGATCGCGTCGAGTTCGACTTCGCGACGAACCGGATCACGACGTGATCCTCACCGGCCCGGAGATCATCCAGGCGACCGGGGACGGGCGCATCGACATCTCGCCCTTCAGCCTCGACCAGGTCAATCCGAACAGCTACAACGTACGGCTCGGCGACACGTTGCTGACCTACCCGGACGTGGTCGTCGACGCCCATGAGGCCAATCGCACCCAGGCCGTCTCGATCGACGAGACGGGGTTCGTCCTCCAGCCCGACGAGCTCTACCTCGGGCACACCGTGGAGCGGGTCGGCTCCGACGTCTACGTCCCGCTGCTGTTCGGGCGCTCCTCCGTCGGGCGGCTCGGCCTCTTCGTGGAGATCACCGCCCCCATCGGGGACATCGGGTTCCACGGTCAGTGGACGCTCATGCTGTCCCCGGTCCGCCCGCTGCGCGTGTACCCCGGCATGAAGATCGGCCAGATCATGTTCTTCGTGTCCTGCGGTGAGATCGATCTCTACGCGGGCAAGTACCAGGCGGCCTCGGGCCCCCAGGCCTCCCGTTACTGGCACGACCGGATGGCTCCGCTGTGATCCTCACCGGGCAGGCGATCGCCGCCGCCGTGCGCTGCGGTGACATCGTCATCGAGCCGTTCGACGCCGGGCGCCTGTCCCCCAACGCCTACGACTGGCGGCTGGGCGACCGCATTCGGGTCTGCGACCGGGAGTTCGACGCCGCCGCCGTCACCACGTACGTGGAGGAGCCGATACCGCCCGAAGGCATGGTCCTGCGGCCGGAACGGCTCTACCTGGGGGTCACCTACGAGCGGACCTCCTCCGAACGCTACGCGCAGATGATCAACGGGAACCACACCGTGGGCGGGCTGGGCGTCTGGGTGCACGTCTCCGCGCCGCTGGGGCACGCCGGCCACTCCATCAACTGGACCCTTGAGATCCGCGTGGCCCGGCCGGTGCGCGTCTACCCGTACATGACGTTCGGTAAGATCATCTTTCTGGTGGCGCACGGGGCCACGGCCAGCTACCAGCACATGGGAACGAAGTACCGGCAGACCCGGGGGATCGACATCTCGCACCTGTACCAGGAGTTCCAGTGACCCAGGGCACGGCCGCCCGTGGCGGCGGTGCGATCCTGACCGGGCTGGACCTGCCGCACGGCAGCCCGGGCGGGAGCGTCGAACTGCTGCATGACCTCTATCTGGGGCCGGAGCCGCTCATCGCGGCCGACGTGTTCATGCTCGGCGACGATCCAGGCGCGCGGTCGCCCGTCCTGCTCGACGTCCCCGGCAAGCAGCTGGACGGTCCGGGGTTCTGGGCGTACGTCGGCGACCTGGCCGACGCGATCAGGAAACGGTTCCCGGCGGGCGAGCACGGCTTGTTGCACCTGCAACATCTGGCGTTCGGGGCGACGCCCGCACTACTGCGCGCGTTTCCCGATCTGCCGTCGGTCGCGCTGGTGCACGGGACGGATCTGCTGTTCGCCATGGACCATCCGAGTCAGGAGGCCGTTCTCCGCGAGGCCGTCGCCGCCGCTCACGCGATCGTGGTGCCCACGGCGGCCATGGCCGGGCTGCTCCCCTGCGACGGCTCCCGCGTCGTGCACATCCCGTGGGGCATTCCCGATCACCTGCTCACGGCCCCTCCCGAGCGCACGCCGTACGGAGGAGAGGAGTTCCGCGTGCTCTACGCGGGACGTCTCACGGACGAGAAGGGCGGGGCGCTCCTGGAAGCGGTCGCGGGCGTCGAGGGCGTTCGGTTGAGTGTCGCCGCACCTGTGGCGGAGTACCGGGCGTTGGAGCGCGTCACGGACATGTCCGGCGTGCGATACCTCGGCTGGCTGACCCGCCCGGAGCTGTGGCGGGCCTTCGCGCAGCAGGACCTGCTGGTCGTCCCCTCCACGAGGCTGGAGGCGTTCGGGCTGGTCGCCGTGGAGGCTCAGGCGTGCGGTCTTCCGGTGCTCCATCAGCCGGTCCCGGGGCTGGCGGAGGTGCTGGGCGACTCGGCTCTCACCTTCTCGGACCGCTCCGCGCTGCCGGAGGCCGTCATGCGGCTGGCGAAGGACGGCTCGGCCTTGGACGAGCTGCGTGCGGCCGGGTTCCGTAACGCGGCGCGGTTCCCGTTGTCGAGGACCGCGCGGGAGTTGCGGGAGCTGTCCGATCAGCTGCTGCGGAAGGCCGGCCGGTGACGAGTACCCTTTCCGGTGCCGGATGCGTCTTCTGTGACATCGCCGGCCGCCGCCTCCCGGCAGCCCTGTTGTACGAGGACGAGTCGACCATGGCCTTCCTCGACATCACCGCGGTGACGGAGGGCCACACCCTCGTCATCCCCAAAGCCCACGCAGCCGACATCTGGGACATCTCACCGGAGGACGCGGCGGCGGTGATGCGGACCGCCCACCGGATGGCCGCGCGCATCAAGCAGGTGCTCGCTCCCGACGGCATGACCCTCTTCCAGGCCAATCGCGCCGCCGGCTGGCAGGACGTCTTCCACTTCCATCTTCATCTCGTCCCCCGCGAAGACGCCGACCATCTGCACCGCCCCTGGTCGGCCGCACCCGTCAGCCTGGCTTCGCTGGAACCCGTACGCGCTCGCCTGGCCCTGCCGCCGCTTTCTTGATCTACTCCCGCCCCTCCTCCAGGAGCCGGGCGAGCTTCGTGCGCTCGTTCTTGCCGTTGAGCGTCAGCGGTAGGGCGGGCAGGACGCGGCAGAGCGCGGGCACCTTCGCGGACTCCAGCCGCTCCACCAGCTCGCGCAGGACGATGTGCGGCTCCAGATCGCCTTCGACGAGGAGCGCCAGATCGTGCCGGCCGTGTGGAGGCAGTGCCGCGGCGGCCCGGACGCCCGGGATGTCCAGCGCGGCGGCCTCGATCTCGGTGGTGCTCATCCGCGTTCCCCTGCGCTTGAACGTGTCGTCGCGCCGGCCCTCGAAGTAGAGGTAACCGTCCTCGTCGAGGTGCCCGTAGTCGCCGGTGTGCAGGCGCGTCCCGCCGGACCCGTCCGGCCGGTAGGTGCGGGCGGTCAGCGTGGGGGCGCGCCAGTAACCCGCCATCACGTTGGGCCCGATCACCACGATCTCCCCCGTCGTGCCGGGAGGGCACGGCGTGCCGTCCTCGCCGAGGATCAGCACGCGCGTTCCGGGCAGGGCGCGGCCGACCGAGTCGGGGCGTTCCCGGTCCAGCTCGGGCTCCATGATCGTGACCCGTTTGCATTCGGTGACGCCGTACATCCGCACCACGCGTGTGCCGGGGAAACACTCGCGCAGCCCGTCGATCGTGGCGGCGGGAAGCGCGGCGCCGGTGCTGGTGACCATGCGCACCGCCGACGCGGCGCCGGGAGCGCGCCTGCCGAGGGTGGCGAGCATGGAGCCCAGCGAAGGGACGACGGGCACGACGGTCGCGCCGCACTCCTGGATCCGCCTCAGCACCGTCAGGTCGGGCCCGTCGCCGGCCAGCACCAGCTCGGCGTTCCCGAGGGCGGACAGGAAGATCTGGTAGAGCCCGTAGTCGAAGGACATCGGCGACCGGCAGAAGACCACGTCGTCCGGCCCGTAGCCGAGCATCGCGTTGATGGCCGAGGCCGCGAACGTCACCTGCGCGTGCGGGCACACCACCGCCTTGGGCGCGGCCGTGCTGCCCGAGGTGTACATCAGGACGGCGACGTCCTGCGCCCGGACCTGCGCGGACTCGGCCGACCTGCCCTGGTCCGCGAGCGTCCGCACCTTCTGCCAGAGGTCGTCGATCTCGTACACCGGCAGGTCGGTGATCGCGCGCATGGCCTCCCCGTCCCCGATGACCAGCTTGGGCGCGGAGTCCTCCAGGACCGAGCGCAGGTGATACGCCTTCATCCCGGGATTCAGCGGCACGAAGACGGCGCCACGGCGGGAGGCGCCATAGAGCAGCGGGACCACCTCGCGCACGTTGGGCAGTCGCACGATGATCCGGTCACCCGGTTCCACACCCGCGTCCGCCAGCCAGGCGGCGACGGCGTGACTGAGCTCGGCCACCTGCCGGTAGCTCCAGCGGCCCTTCGCGTCGCGCACCGCGATGCCGTCGGGGTTCGCGGCCTCGGCGTCGTCCAGCAGATGGTGCACGAGCCGCGGCGCCGGAGGGGCCACCGTTGGATTCAAGCCGCTCACTACGACTCCCGCTTCTGCCGGATGGATGGTGCCGGGGTGCGGCCTCTGAGTGCCGACGGAGTCGTGAGACCTCACAGGCCCTCGTCGATCATCGTAAAGAGCTCGTCCGCATCGGCCGTACGCACATCGCCGTCCTTGTTCGCCTGGGGACGGCCTCCGCGCCAGTCGTCCATGAGCTTCTGGAGGCGCACCGTGAGAGCGGTCGCCGCCTCTCCGTCGGCGGAGATCTCCTTCAGCAGCCGGCCCAGCTCGTCCAGGTTGTGCATGGCCCGCGACTCGACCGATTCCTTCTTGGGAAGCACCTGGTCGCCGACGTGCTCGGCGATGGCGGCCGCGGTGGGATGGTCGAAGACCAGCGTCGCCGACAGTCGTAGTCCGGTGACCTGGCTGAGGCGGTTGCGGAGCTCGACCGAGGTCAGCGAGTCGAAGCCGAGTTCGCTGAGGGACTTGTCCGGGTCCACCTGGTCTCCGGAGGCGTGCCCGACCACGGCGGCGACCTCCGAGCGCACCACGGAGAGCACGATCTGTTCCTGTTCGGCCACCGGCAACCCCGCCAGCCGCTGTTCCAGTGGTGTGCGGGTCTCAGGGGCGGGCGCAGCCTCGGCGGTACGGCGCTTGGGGGCGGGTGTCAGGGCTCGCAGGATCGCGGGGACGCCGTCGGGTCGTGTGGCGAGGGCTCGTCGGTCGATCGGTAGGGGGATCAGGAAGGGTTCTGGGGTGGCTTGTGCGGTGTCCAGCAGGTTCATGCCGTGGTGGGCGTCCATGGCGGTGAAGCCTGAGCGGGTCAGGCGTTGCAGGTCGTGGGTGGCCAGTTGGTGGGTCATGCCGCCGGTTCGGGGGTCCCACATGCCCCAGGCCAGGGATTGGGCGGGTAGGCCCAGGTGGGTGCGGTGGATGGCCAGGGCGTCGAGGAAGGCGTTGGCGGCTGAGTAGTTGCCTTGGCCTGCGCTGTCGAGGGTGGCGGCGGAGGAGGAATACAGGACGAAACGGGCCAGATCCAACCCCAGGCTGGTGGTGGCTTGGTGCAGGTGCCAGGCCGCGTCGGCTTTGGGTTGCAGGACTTGGTCGGTCTGGGCGGGGTTGAGGGTGGTGAGGGTGGCGTCGTTGAGGATGCCGGCGGTGTGGTAGATCGCGGTCAGCGGGTGCTGGGCGGGGATGCGTTGGAGGAGCGCGGCGATTTGGGCAGGGTCGGACAGGTCGCAGGCGATGATGTCGACGTGGGCGCCTGTGGTGTGGAGGTCTTGGCGTAGTTGGTCGGCGCCGGGGGCGTGGGGGCCGCGCCGGGAGGCCAGCAGGAGGTGTCGGGTGTGGTGGTGGGTGGCCAGGTGGCGGGCCAGGATGCTGCCCAGGCCGCCG
Organism: Nonomuraea sp. NPDC051191; assembly: GCF_044455665.1. Lineage (NCBI taxonomy): Bacteria > Bacillati > Actinomycetota > Actinomycetes > Streptosporangiales > Streptosporangiaceae > Nonomuraea > Nonomuraea sp. NPDC051191. The sequence goes on from NZ_JBITEZ010000030.1 coordinate 114,046, forward strand.
GTTCCGCCGGTGATGAGGATGGTGCCGTCGGGGTGTGGGGGGTGGG